>JBAJNN010000001.1:0-197176 GCA_036881905.1 Hyphomicrobiales bacterium
CGCGTATTTTGCAAAAACAGCTGGCGGCGCGGGTCGGGTTGTCTGCGCCTGCCGTCGCCGAACGAGTGCGCAAGCTCGTGGAGCGCGGGGTCATTCGTGGCTTTACCATTGATGTAAATCCTGAAGCCCTTGGCTATCCGTGCAATCGCGACCACCGGATTCCACTTGAAGCGGACAGCGAGAAATGTTACCAGTCGATGCAGGAAAAACAAAGGTTCGATCAGGAGATCGAAATGACGGCAGATGATCCAATCGTCATCGTGGGATTCGCCCGAACCGCCATTGGTGGATTCCAGGGCGTGTTTTCGCGTAAACCCGCGCCTGTGCTTGGAACCGCCGCCATCAGCGCGACGCTGGAGCGCGGCGGACTCGCCGCGAAGGCCGTGGATGAAGTCGTGTTTGGTTGCGTGTTACCAGCCGGTCAGGGGCAGGCGCCTGCTCGTCAGGCCGCGATCGGCGCCGGGATTCCTTATTCCACCGGCGCGACGACCGTCAACAAAATGTGCGGCTCCGGCATGAAGGCGGTCATGATCGCCCATGATTTGATCGTCGCCGGCAGCGCGGCGCGCGTCGTTGCCGGCGGCATGGAAAGCATGACCAACGCCCCCTATCTTCTCGACCGCGCCCGCGGCGGCTATCGGCTTGGCCATGGCCGCGTCATCGATCACATGTTTCTCGACGGGCTGGAAGACGCCTATGACAAGGAGCGGCTGATGGGAACTTTCGCGGAGGATTGCGCTGAAGCCTATCAGTTCACCCGCGAGATGCAGGATTCTTACGCTCTCACCTCTGTGACCCGAGCGCGCAAGGCGGGCGAAAATGGCGTGTTCGACGCCGAAATCACCCCGGTCACAATAACGAACGGCAAGTCGGAACAGCTTGTCTGCGCCGACGAACAGCCAGGCAAAGCCAGGCCCGAGAAAATCCCGACGCTGAAACCGGTTTTTCGTGACGGCGGCACGGTCACGCCCGCCAACTCCAGTTCCATTGCCGACGGCGCGGCGGCTCTCCTCCTGATGCGCCGATCCGATGCCTTGCAGCGGGGCTTAAAACCATTGGCAACGATTCGTGGCCACAGCACTCATGCGCAGGCCCCGAGCCGTTTCACCACTGCGCCCATCGGCGCGCTGAATAAGCTTTCGCAAAAGACCGGCTGGGCCCTCAAGGACGTCGATCTGTTCGAGATCAACGAAGCGTTCGCCGTGGTCACCATGGCGGCAATGCGCGAGCTCGACCTGCCTCATGACAAGGTCAATATTCATGGCGGGGCCTGCGCGCTTGGCCACCCGATCGGCGCGTCGGGGGCCCGAATCATCGTTACGCTTCTCGCCGCTCTTGAACATCACCAGCTGAAGCGAGGCATGGCGGCCATCTGCATCGGCGGAGGCGAAGCGACGGCAATGGCTTTGGAACGCATCTGAAAGCGGCACGACAACACTCGCAAGGCAAGGCGGATATGATCCTGACGCAGGCGCAAGAACAGATCAAGGACATTGCCCGCGACTTTGCCCGCGACAAGCTGGCGCCGGGCGCGGCAGGCCGCGACGCCGAACACCGTTTTCCGAAAGACGAGCTGAAGGAAATGGGCAAGCTCGGTTTTCTCGGCATGCTGGCACCGGAAAATTGGGGCGGTTCGCAAACCGGCACCGTCACCTATGCCGTCGCGCTGGAGGAGATTGCCGCGGGCGACGGTCCCTGTTCCACCATCATGAGTGTCCATAATTCGGTCGCCTGCATGCCGATCGTGACATTCGGCACCGAAGAACAGAAACGGCGCTTCCTGCCGAAGCTTGCCCGCGGCGAATGGATCGGCGGTTTTGCGTTGAGCGAAGCGCAGGCCGGCTCGGATGCGGCTAATCTCAAGACGAAGGCGGTGCGCGACGGCGATCATTATATCCTGAACGGCACCAAGCAGTTCGTCACCTCCGGCGAAAACGGCCAGGTGCTCATCGCCTTCGCGCTTACCGATCCCGAGGCCGGCAAAAAGGGCATATCCGCCTTCATCGTGCCGACCGACGCGCCAGGGTATGAGGTGATCCGGGTCGAAAACAAGCTCGGCATGCATTCCACCGACACCTGCCAGATTGCCTTTAACGATCTGCGTCTGCCGGCCGATCTGCGTCTCGGCGAGGAGGGCCAAGGTTACCGAATCGCACTTTCGAATCTCGAAGGCGGCCGTATCGGCATTGCCGCGCAGGCGGTCGGCATGGCGCGCGCCGCCTTCGAGGCTGCTTGCGACTATGCAAGGCAGCGCAGCGCTTTCGGCAAACCGATTTTCGAGCATCAGGCCGTCGCCTTTCGCCTCGCCGATATGGCGATGCAAATCGAGGCGGCGCG
Source organism: Hyphomicrobiales bacterium (assembly GCA_036881905.1). GTDB lineage: Bacteria > Pseudomonadota > Alphaproteobacteria > Rhizobiales > Im1 > JBAJNN01. Next base: position 2,338 of record JBAJNN010000001.1, read on the forward strand.
CCAGCTGGTCCTGCATGCCGCCGCGCTGAAGGAAGCCGGTCTGCCCTGCCTGTCGGAAGCTTCGATGGCGAAACTCCATGCCTCCGAAATGGCGGAAAAGGTCTCATCCAATGCGATTCAGATTCACGGCGGCTATGGTTACATGGCGGATTATCCGGTCGAACGGATTTACCGCGATGTCCGCGTCTGCCAAATCTATGAAGGCACCAGCGATGTGCAGCGCATCGTCATTGCCCGTGGATTGTGACGGGCGAGCTTGCCGTATCGGGCGAAAAAGCCTTAAGCGCATAAGTCGGAAACCATGAGGAGAAACGAAAAGTGAATGAAAAACCGCAGCCGAGCTTGCATGTCCCCGAACCGGCGGGCCGTCCCGACAGCGAGCCTGATTTCTCCGCTATGAGCATTCCCAAGGCCGGTTCCGTGAAGCGGCCGGAGGTCGATGCGGCACCGGAAGCGACCCGCGACCTTGCCTGTTCGATGATCCGCGTGTTGGACCGCGACGGCGAGGCCACAGGCCCATGGGCCGGAGCATTAAGCGATAAGGAATTGCTGACGGGCTTGCGCCACATGATGACGTTGCGCGCTTTCGATGCCCGCATGCTGATGGCGCAGCGTCAGGGCAAGACCTCCTTCTTTCTGCAATGTCTCGGCGAAGAGGCCGTTGCTTGCGCCTTCGCCAGGGCGCTCGCGAAAGGCGACATGCATTTTCCGACCTATCGTCAGGCGGGTCTCCTGATCGCCGCCGACTATCCGCTAGTCTCGATGATAAATCAGATATTTTCCAATGAAAAAGACCCCCTCAAGGGTCGGCAGCTGCCGACCCTCTATTCTTCCAGGGAATATGGTTTTTTCACCATCTCCGGCAATCTTGCGACGCAATTCATTCAAGGGGTCGGCTGGGCGATGGCTTCGGCGATCAAAAACGACGACAGGATCGCCGCCGCCTGGATCGGCGAGGGAGCGACCGCGGAGCAGGATTTCCATGCCGCCCTTGTCTTTGCCTCGACTTACAAGCCACCGGTCATTCTCAACATCGTCAATAATCAGTGGGCGATCTCGACGTTTCAGGGCATTGCGCGCGGCGGTTCCGAAACATTCGCCGCCCGGGGTCCGAGCTTCGGCATTGCCGCGCTCAGGGTGGACGGCAACGACTATCCAGCCGTTCACGCCGCAGCGCGCTGGGCGGCCGAGCGAGCGCGCCGAAATCTGGGGCCGACGCTGATCGAATACGTCACCTACCGCGCTGGGGCGCATTCGACCTCCGACGATCCAAGCGCCTATCGTCCGAAAACGGAAGCTGAAGCCTGGCCGCTCGGCGATCCGATTTTAAGGCTGAAACAGCATCTGATCGCCCGTGGCGTCTGGTCGCGGGAGCGTCACGCCCAGGCGGAAGCCGAAATTGCCGACAGCGTCCTCAAGGCGTATCGGCAAGCCGAAAGTCACGGCACCGCGCATGGCGGCGGCAAGCCGTCGCCGCGCGACATGTTCGAGGGCGTCTATGCCGAGATGCCCCCGCATATGATCAGGCAGCGCCGGCAGGCGGGGTGCTGAAATGGCCGCAATGACCATGGTCGAAGCCATAAGAAGCGCCATGGATGTCGCCATGGGCCGCGACGATGGCGTGATCGTTTTCGGCGAGGATGTCGGCTATTTCGGCGGCGTGTTCCGCTGCACCAAGGGCTTGCAGGCGAAACATGGCAGAACTCGCTGTTTCGACACCCCAATTTCCGAAACCGGCATTGTCGGTGCGGCGATCGGCATGGCCGCCTACGGCCTCAAGCCTTGCGTGGAAATCCAGTTCGCCGATTACGTGTATCCGGCCTATGACCAGCTGGTGCAGGAGGCGGCCTGTATCCGTTACCGCTCCAATGAAGAATTCACCTGCCCTATTGTCCTGCGGATGCCGACCGGCGGCGGCATTCTCGGCGGTCCGACCCATAGCCAAAGCCCGGAAGCCCTGTTCACCCATATCTGCGGGCTGAAGACGATCGTTCCCTCCAACCCCTATGACGCAAAGGGGCTATTGACCGCGGCGATCGAGGATCCCGATCCGGTGATCTTCCTCGAGCCGAAGCGGCTTTATGCCGGCCCTTTCGACGGCCATCACGAGAAGCCGGCGGTTTCTTGGTCAAACCACCCGCTGGGCGAGGTTCCAAACGATTATTACACCATACCCCTCGGCAGAGCGGAGACTCGCCGATCCGGCGCGGCTGTCACCGTGATTGCCTATGGCACCATGGTGCATGTAGCGCTGGCGGCGGCCGAAGAGAGCGGAATCGACGCCGAGGTGATCGATCTTCGCTGCCTTATACCGCTCGATCTCGAAACGATCGTGACCTCGATCAACAAGACCGGCCGCTGCGTCGTCGTCCATGAAGCGAGGCTGACCTCCGGTTTTGGCGCCGAATTGGTCTCGCTCATCCAGGAGAACTGCTTCTATCGTCTGGAAGCACCAATCATGCGGATTACAGGATGGGATACGCCTTACCCTTACGCGCAGGAATGGGACTATTTCCCCGGCCCTGAACGTGTCGGTCGGGCATTAATCGATCTGATGGAAGGTTAAAATGAGGGAATTTATCATCAAAATGCCGGATATCGGCGAGGGGCTGACCGAGGCGGAGCTGGTCGAGTGGCATGTGAAGACCGGCGATAAGGTGCGCGAGGATATGGCGCTCGCCGCTGTCATGACCGACAAGGCGACGGTTGAGATTCCCTCCCCGGTCGCTGGCACCGTCAGTTGGCTCGGCGCCGAAGTTGGTGAAACCGTTCAGGTCAAGGCCCCGCTGGTGAAAATCGACACCGGGATTAAGGCGGCGGCAGCCGAACCGAAGCCGGAAGAGCCTATAAGCCGACTGCAGACCCCGAAATCGGAGGCGGAAACAAAACCGGCCCCCGAAAATTCTCCCGCCAAGCCGACCTCGGCCGGAGACAAACCGCTGGCCTCGCCCGCCGTCAGGCGGTATGCGCAGGAAAACGGCGTGGATCTGCGCGCGGTTGCGGGCTCGGGACCGGAGGGCCGTATCGCCCGTGAGGACATCGACAAATTTCTGGCGCGGCGCAGCGCTCCCGAGCCGGTCCCGGCGGGCCTTGTCCGCAACAGCGCGGTTGAGGACATCAAGCTCACCGGCCTGCGCGGTCTGATCGCCGAGAAGATGGCGCTTTCGGCCTCGCGCATTCCCCATATCACCTATGTCGAGGAAATCGATATGACGCAGCTTGAGGATTTGCGCGCGCATATGAATGGAGGCCGCGAACGCAACCAGCCGAAGCTCACCATTTTACCGTTTCTGATGCGGGCCATGGTGAGGGCGATCGCCGAACAGCCGGACATCAACGCGACCTTCGACGATAAGACCAATATGATCCGCCGTCATGGCGGCGTGCATATCGGCGTCGCCACGCAGACGCCGTCCGGCCTGACGGCGCCGGTCGTCCATCACGCCGAGGCGCGCGACATCTGGGAATGCGCCGGAGAAGTCGCGCGCCTGGCGAACGCCGCCCGCACCGGCAAGGCGACGCGCGAGGAATTGACCGGCTCGACGATCACCATCTCCTCGCTGGGCGCTTTGGGCGGCATCGTTTCGACCCCGATCATCAACTATCCGGAAGTCGCCATTATCGGCGTCAACAGGATCGCCACCCGTCCGCTCTGGAACGGCGAGCGTTTCGCGCCGCGCAAAATGATGAATCTGTCATCGAGCTTCGATCACCGCATCATCGACGGCTTCGATGCGGCAAATTTTATCCAGCGGCTGAAGACGCTTCTTGAAACGCCTGCGCTGATCTTCATCGCGGGCTGACGCCGTATCAGGAAATCGCCTTGAGAACCGCTCTGGACGTCAGGGGGGGCAAGGGTCTAGAGTCAAGCTGACCCGTCGGGAACAGGAAACAAAAAAGCATGCAATTTAAACCCGAACACAATCAGACTGGCCGATCGCAGAGTGCTCCCTCACTGCTGAGGGAGCGCAGAGGCGCCATTGGCCACATCAAACTCAACCGGCCCGAGGTCCTCAACAGTTTGACGCTCGACATGGTGCGCGACATTGAGGCCGCGCTCGACGAATTCGAACGCGACAAAGCCATCATAGCGATTGTGATCAGCGGCGAAGGCGAGCGTGGCCTGTGCGCCGGCGGCGATCTCCGTGCCTTTTACGAGGCCGGTCGCCTCGGGCCCGACCTAGCGAAGAGATTCTGGGCTGAGGAATATCGATTGAATGCCCGCCTCAACCGCTATCCCAAACCCTCAATCGCGGTGATGGATGGCATCGTCATGGGGGCCGGGGCTGGAATTTCGGTCTATTGCCGCTACCGCCTCGTGACCGAACGCACCCGCTTTGCCATGCCCGAGACTGGCATCGGCTTCTTCCCCGATGTCGGTGCGTCATGGTTCCTAAGCCGCCAGGGCAACGAGTTCGGCACCTATGCGGCGCTGACCGGCAAGTCTTTCGGCGCGGCCGAAACCATCGCGCTCGGTCTCGCCGATATTTATGTCCCGTCCGAGCGTCTTCCGGCGCTGGTCGAGGCCTTGGCCAGGCTTGCCTCCGGCGCGACCGGCACCAATATCGGGGCAGCGATCCAGGATTTCGCGGAAGATGCGCCCCCCACAAAGCTTGATCGGGAGCGGCTGGGGTCGATCGACCGCGCCTTTACCTTCGACACGGTTGAGGAAATTTTCGCGGCTCTTGAGCACGATAACAGTCCCTTCGCGGCCGAGATGCTGAACACGCTGCGGTCGAGGTCGCCGTTCAGCCTTAAGGTTACGTTGCGACTGTTGCGGCTGGGACGGCGTTCCGCCTCTTTGGAAGACTGTCTGGAGCGCGAATTCGCCGCGACCGCCGCGGTCCTCGAAAATGAGGATTTCCGCGAGGGCATTCGCGCGGCGATCATCGACAAGGACCGCAACCCGCACTGGCAGGCAGCAACGCTCGGTCATGTCGGGAAGCAAGAAGTGGACGCCTTTTTCCCGCAACCGGAGAAGAGACTGTTTGCCTGAGATTGCAAAGGAGGAGGACACTGGGGTGAGTTTCGATTTTCTTCTGGGCGAGACCGCGGATATGATCCGCAAGACCACCGCCCGTTTCGCCGCTGACCGTATCGCGCCGATTGCCGCAAAGATCGATCGGACCAACAATTTCCCGCGCGAGCTGTGGCCGAAGATGGGCGCGCTCGGCCTGCACGGCATCACCGTCGAGGAGAAATTCGGCGGGCTTGGCCTCGGCTATCTCGAACATGTGGTGGCGATGGAGGAAATTTCGCGCGCCTCCGCCTCGGTGGGGTTGAGTTACGCTGCCCACTCCAATCTGTGTATCAATCAGATCCGCCGCTGGGCGACGCCGGAGCAAAAGCGCCGCTATCTGCCGAAGCTGATTTCCGGCGAGCATATCGGGGCGCTGGCCATGTCGGAGGCCGGCGCGGGGTCCGATGTCATGTCGATGCGGCTGAAGGCGGAAAAACATGGGGACCATTATGTGCTGAACGGCGCCAAATTCTGGATCACCAACGCCCCGCATGCCGATGTGCTGATCGTCTATGCCAAGACGGATCCCTCCGCGGGGACGAAGGGAATTTCGGCCTTTCTGATCGAGAAGGGCATGGAAGGATTTTCGGTGTCGAACAAGCTCGACAAGCTTGGCATGCGCGGCAGCGACACCGCCGAGCTGGTCTTCGCCGATTGCCAGGTGCCGGAAAGCCGGCTGATGGGCCAGGAAGGGGAAGGTGCGAAAATTCTAATGTCCGGCCTCGATTACGAGCGCGTGGTGCTGGCCGCCGGTCCACTCGGCATCATGCGGGCCTGTCTCAACGTCGTTGTGACCTATCTGCGCGAGCGCGAGCAGTTCGGCCGACCGATCGGTCGCTTCCAACTGATGCAGGCCAAGGTCGCCGATATGCATGTGGCGCTCAATTCCGCCCGCGCCTATGTCTATGCGGTGGCGCGCGGCTGCGACGCCGGGCTTGCCGCCAGGCAGGACGCCGCCGCCGCGATCCTGTTTGCCAGCGAGAATGCCGTGAAAACCGCGCTGGAGGCGATCCAGGCGCTGGGCGGCGCCGGTTATACGAGCGAATGGCCGGTCGAACGCTTCCTGCGCGACGCCAAACTCTACGACATTGGCGCCGGCACCAATGAAATCCGTCGTTTTCTTATCGGTCGGGAGATCATCGGCGAATGACGCTCCCCCCCTCCCCTGTCGCCGCGAACAGCGGAACCTTCGCTGCCAATGACGCCCATAATCGCGCGCTGGCGGCGCAATTACGCGACAGAACGGCCATGGCAGCGCTCGGTGGGCCGCAACGCCATCGCACCCGTCACACCGAACGCGGCAAGCTCCTGCCACGCGAGCGGGTGATGCGGCTGCTCGATGCGGGATCGCCGTTTCTGGAAATCGCCGCTCTGGCCGCGAACGGGCTTTATGATGATGAGGCCCCGGCCGCCGGTCTGATCGCCGGGATCGGCCGGGTGTCGGGGCGCGAGGTCATGATCGTCGCCAATGACGCCACGGTCAAGGGCGGCGTCTATTTTCCGATGACCGTCAAGAAACATCTGCGCGTCCAAGAGATTGCCCGCGACAACCGTCTGCCCTGCCTTTATATGGTCGATAGCGGCGGCGCCAACCTGCCCTATCAGTCAGACGTTTTCCCCGACCGCGACCATTTTGGCGCGATCTTCTTCAACCAGGCGGCAATGTCGGCGGACGGAATCCCGCAAATCGCTTGCGTCATGGGCAGTTGCACCGCCGGTGGGGCCTATATTCCGGCGATGGCCGACGAAACGGTGATCGTGCGCAATCAGGGCACGATTTTCTTAGGGGGGCCGCCGCTGGTCAAGGCCGCGACCGGCGAGGTCGTCAGCGCCGAGGAATTGGGCGGCGCCATGACCCATGGACGCAAATCCGGCGTCGTCGATCATGTCGCTGAGAATGACAAGCACGCGCTTCTCATTGTCCGCGACATTGTTTCCGGTCTCAATCGGGTGAAGCGGCCGGATATCGACATTGCGCCGCCGCGCCCGCCGAAATTCGACCCGGAAGAGCTTTACGGGATCGTTCCGCAAGACCTGCGCTCGCCCTATGAGGTGCGCGAGATTATCGCCCGTCTCGTCGATGCCTCGCAATTCCATGAATTCAAGCAACTTTACGGCACGACGCTCGTCTGCGGCTTCGCCCACATCTGGGGCATTCCAGTCGCCATTCTCGCCAATAACGGCGTGTTGTTTTCGCAAAGCGCGCTCAAGGGCGCGCATTTCATTGAGCTGGCCTGTCAGCGTCGCATTCCTTTGCTGTTCCTGCAGAATATTTCCGGTTTCATGGTCGGCGGTAAATATGAGGCCGGCGGTATCGCCAAGGACGGGGCCAAACTCGTGACCGCGGTCGCGACCGCAACCGCGCCGAAGGTGACGGTGATTATCGGCGGCAGTTTCGGGGCCGGAAATTACGGCATGTGCGGGCGCGCCTACCGGCCGCGCTTCCTTTTTACCTGGCCGAACAGCCGCATCGGCGTCATGGGCGGCGAACAGGCGGCTTGCGTTCTCGCGACCATCAAACGCGACGCCATGGAAGCGAAGGGACAAAGCTGGTCGGCCGAAGAGGAGGACGCCTTCAAGGACCCAATTCGGGCGACATATGAGGCCGAGGGCAATCCCTATTACGCCACCGCAAGGCTTTGGGATGACGGCATGATCGATCCGGCGCAAACCCGCGACGTTCTGGGCCTCGCCTTCTCCGCCGCCTTGAACGCCCCGATTCCCGAAGCGCCGCGCTTCGGCATTTTCCGGATGTGATGCGATGATGGACAGTCTGCTGGTCGCCAATCGCGGCGAAATCGCCTGCCGTATCTTTCGCACCGCCCGACGGCTCGGGATTCGTACCATCGCCGTTTATTCCGAAATCGATGCCGATATGCCGTTCGTGAAAGAAGCCGATGAAGCACATCTGATCGGCCCACCCGCGGCGCGGGAAAGCTATCTCGATGGGCGCAAAATTCTCGACGCTGCGCGAAAATCCAACGCCGCCGCCATTCATCCAGGCTACGGTTTTCTTTCGGAAAACGCCGGGTTCGCCGAAGCGGTGATCGAAACGGGACTTGTCTGGATCGGCGCGCCGCCAAAAGCGATCCGCGCCATGGGGCTGAAAGACGCCGCCAAGAGGCTGATGCACAATGCCGGCGTGGCGGTGACCCCCGGCTATATGGGGGACGATCAGGACGGCGCGCATCTCGCCGCCGAGGCCGGAAAGATCGGCTATCCGGTTTTGATCAAAGCCGTCGCTGGCGGCGGTGGCAAGGGCATGCGCAAGGTCGATGCTCCGGATGCCTTCGCCGACGCGCTCGCCTCCTGTCGGCGCGAGGCGCAAGCGTCCTTCGGCGACGAGCGGGTTTTGCTTGAGAAATATATCGCCAACCCGCGCCATATCGAGGTGCAAATCTTCGGTGACGTCCATGGGGGGATCGTCCATCTGTTCGAGCGCGATTGCTCCCTGCAACGCCGCCACCAAAAGGTGATCGAGGAGGCTCCGGCCCCGGGAATGGACGAGGCGACGCGCCGGGCGGTGTGTGCCGCCGCGGTGGAGGCCGCCCGCGCCGTCGATTATGTCGGCGCCGGCACCATTGAGTTCGTCGCTGACGCCTCCGAGGGCTTGCGGGCGGATCGCGTCTGGTTCATGGAGATGAACACCAGGTTGCAGGTGGAACATCCGGTCACCGAGGCGATCACCGGCGAGGATTTGGTGGAATGGCAGTTGCGAATCGCCGCCGGAGAAGGCCTGCCGAAACCCCAGGGCGAGATTGCAATCTCCGGTTGGGCGATGGAGGCCCGGCTTTATGCCGAAAACCCGGCCTCCGGCTTTTTGCCTTCGACCGGACCGATCCGCCATCTGCGACTGCCGGTCAATATCCGGATCGACAGTGGCGTTGGGCAGGGCAACACGGTCTCGCCCTTCTATGATCCGATGCTCGCCAAGCTGATCGCCCATGAGCCAAGCCGCAAAAGATGCGCGGCAAAACTGGCCGACGCCTGCCGTAAGGTGCAGGTCTGGCCGATCAAAACCAATGCCGGATTCCTCGCCCGGCTTCTGGCCGATGCCGATTTCAACGCCGGAACACTCGACACCGGTCTTATCGAACGCCATGGGGACCGGCTGATTCCGGATTCCACCCTGGAGGACCCCGTCATTTGTGCCGCCGCGCGGGCCCTTGTTCCCGGCGATATGTCGGACCCATGGACGGCGCTGACCGGCTTTCGCTTGGCGGCTGAAGCAGATCATCGGGTGGCCGTGCGGATCGGCGATACCGTATGCCGGATAGATGCGGCAAAAGTCGCACATGACGAGATTGACATTGCCATGATCGATGGCGAGCAGGTCATCTTCGCCGATGGCGAGGGCTGGGCCTTCCGGCCGCCCGACAGCAGCCATGCAGCCAGCCGTGACGACGGTGAAGAAAGCGTCCTTCCAGCCCCCATGCCCGGGCTGATCGTCGCCATCGACGTGAAGAACGGCGACACGGTGCGAAAGGGGCGGAAACTGGTGACCCTGGAAGCGATGAAGATGGAACATACGCTCCGCGCCCCGTTCGACGGCGTCGTTTCCGGCCTGCCGAAGCCGGGCGCGCAGGTGCATGAGGGCGATGTTCTGGCGGTCGTCGAGAAGGAGGAATGAGCGATGGCGGGCCGGTTTTTCGATCAATGGCAGGTCGGCGATCGCATCGAGCATGCAGTGAGGCGCACGGTCACCGAAACCGACAATCTGATAATCTCGGCGCTGACACACAATCCGCAGCCGCTTCATCTCGATGCGGAGTATGCGGCGGCAACCGAGTTCGGCCGTATCGTCGTCAACGGCACTTTCACTTTTGCGCTGATGATCGGCATATCGGTCGGCGACACCACGCTCGGCACGCTGATCGCCAATCTCGGCTATGACAAGGTCACGATGCCCGCTCCGGCCTTCATCGGCGACACGCTGCATGTGGAAACCGCCGTGGTCAAATGCCGCGCCTCGCGCTCGCGGCCGCAGGCGGGCATTGTCACCTTCGAGCACAAGGCATTCAATCAGCATGATAAAATTGTCTGTCGTTGTCTCAGGGTCGCGCTGCTTAGAAAGTCGCCGTCATGATCGCCACGAGGCCGCGCTCGCTGCTCTTCGTGCCCGGCGACCGGCCCGAGCGGATGGAAAAGGCGCTTGCGTACGATGTCGATGTCCTGATCCTCGATCTTGAGGATTCCGTCGCGCCGGAGGCAAAAGCGCAGGCACGTGAGACTATCCGTGCATTTCTGAATCGTGAACAAAGGCCGATCCCGCTGTTGGTCCGCGTCAACGCCTTGACGAGCGGTCTGATCGAAGAGGATATTGAGGCCATATTACCGGCGGGGCCAGACGGCATTGTGCTGCCGAAGGCGGAAGGGTCGGCCTCGATCGAGGATCTTGAGAAGCTTCTCGGCGAGTATGGCAATGACAAGTTGCCGGTGATGCCGATTGCGACGGAAACCCCGGCGGCAATCTTCGAACTTGGTGGTTACCGACATGTCGCTAGCAGGCTGTTCGCGCTCACCTGGGGGGCGGAAGACCTGCCCGCCGCTATCGGTGCGTCCGCCGCCCGCGATGACAACGGAGCCTATACCCAACCCTACCAGATGGCCCGCGCCCTTGCGCTGTTTGCCGCCCATGCCGCCGGTGTGGCCGCGATCGAAACGGTTTATCCGAACTTCAAGGACATTGACGGGCTGAAAGCCTGTGCCGCCCGTGCGCGGCGCGACGGCTTCAGCGGCATGATGGCGATCCACCCGGCGCAGATCGCGGTGATCAATGCAGCTTTTCAGCCGACACAGGCGGAAATAGACTGGGCGAGACAGGTCATTGCGGCGTTTGACAAAAATCCCGAAGCCGGCGTGATCGGTCTTGACGGCCATATGCTCGATGCCCCGCATCTGTCGCGGGCGCGAGCCATCCTTAAGTCGAAGCGAGACCAGAGCACCGAGCCATAAGAGGCGACAGTCGCGCCTTGCGAGAGCGTCGCGAAAGCTCGTGGCAATGGCAAGCATGCTTGTTTACCTGTCTTATATAGTTTACACTGATTCCATGGGGTGTATTCAGCCACCGGCGGTGGCTGTTCACAGAGACTCGACTTCAAAAATCTAGGAGAGCAACCATCATGGACAGACGGTCATTCATCAAAACCTTTAGCCTTGCCGGTCTTGGCGCCGGGGCCGCGGCACTTTCCGCGCCGGCCATTGCCAAAAGCAACCGGACCTGGCGCATGGTCACGACTTGGCCGAAGAATTTTCCCGCCCTCGGCGTCGGCGCACAGCGTCTGGCCGACCGCATCACGACGGCCTCCGACGGCCGACTGACCATTAAGGTCTATGCCGCCGGGGAGCTGGTGCCACCATTGCAATCGCTTGATGCGGTGATCGGCGGTTCGGCCGAAATGAGTCATAGCGCTTCCTATTACTGGCAGAACAAAAGCCCGGCGCTCCCCTTCTTTACCGGCGTTCCTTTCGGCATGACCTCACGCGAACTGGCCTCCTGGGTGCGCTATATGGGAGGCCAGAAAATCTGGGACGATGTCTACGGTCAGTTCGGCGTTCAGGGCTTCCTGGCGGGCAATACCGGCACCCAGGCCGGCGGTTGGTTTCGCAAGAAATTGACCGGAATAGAATCGATCGAGGGGTTGCGCTTCCGCACCCCGGGTCTCGGCGGCCAAGTGTGGAAGAAGCTCGGCGCCACCGTCACCAACATAGCCGCCGGCGATGTTTTCCAGGCCCTGCAGACGGGAACGCTTGACGCGGTGGAATTCGTCGGCCCTTACAACGACCTCGCCCTCGGCTTCTACCAAGTGGCCAAAAACTACTATCTTCCGAGTTTCACCGAGCCGGGGTCCGCCACCGAACTTGTGGTCAGCAAGAAGAAATATCAGGCGTTGCCGGCCGATTTGCAGGCGATCATCAAGGACGCCTGCCAGGCGGAATACGATCAGGTGACCTCCGACTACTACGCCAACGATCCGCGCGCGCTCAAGACGCTGGTCGAGAAACATGGGGTGATCGTGCGCCCCTTCCCTGACGATATCGTCAAGGCCGGCGCCAGGGCGTCACAGGAGATGCTGACGGCACTGCGCTCTTCCAAAGACGCGCCGACCAAAAATACGGCCGAAAGCTTTATCAAAGCGCTCAACATCCTGCGCACCCGTACAGAGGGTACCGATAATGCCTTCGTCGCGAAGCGCAAGGCGTATTTCAAAATTTGATCCGGGTCGTTTTGCAAGAATTCGCACAATATCGGGGAGACCGACTCCGGCCAAGTCGGTTTTTTTGCCTTGTGCCACCCGCCGCGCTTAGACCGGCCCTAATTGTAAATGGCGCGCGGTAGAACGGTCACGATTTGCGGGAACAAAATCAGAATCGCGATGGCCAGAAGCTGTAGCGTCACGAAGGGCAGGACGCCCTTGTAGATCATTGCCGTCGATACGGTGTTCGGGGCGACGCCGCGCAGATAAAATAACGCGAAGCCGAAAGGCGGCGTCAGGAACGAGGTCTGGAGATTCACGCCGACGAGAATACCAAGCCAGACCGGATCGACATTGAGGGCGAGCAGACTCGGCGCCGTGATCGGGATAACGATGAAGATGATCTCGAATGTGTCGAGAATGAAGCCCAAGAGAAACATGATGAGCATCACCATCGCGATGGCCGCGTGTTTGCCGCCCGGCAGATTGATGAGAAAGCCGTGCACGAGAGCATCGCCGCCCATGAGGCGGAACACGATCGAGAACACCGCTGCGCCGAAGAGAATAATAAAGACCATGGAGGTGATCGTCGCCGTGGCGATGGCGGTTTCGTGCAATACTGAGAAGCTGAATTTTCGGCGCAGGGCGGCGAGCATGATGACGCCGACGGCGCCGACGGAAGCCGATTCGGTCGGCGTGGCGATGCCGCCCAGGATCGAGCCGAGCACGGCGACGATAAGAAGCAGCGGTGGAAGCAGCATAATCGCCACTTCGCGGGCGATATGACCTTTGTCTTCGGGCCGAATGGGCGTTGCCGGACAGGATTTTGGATCGACGACCGCCTTGAAGACCATCCAGATGAGATAAAGCCCGACGAGAAGCAGCCCCGGCAAGAGCGCGCCGGCGAAGAGATTGCCGACCGAGACCGGCGCAGGCGCGAAATTGCCCCTGGACATCTGCACTTGGGCATTGATGCCGGAGAGCATATCGCCCATGAAGATGAGCACGGTCGAGGGTGGAATAATCTGGCCGAGCGTTCCGGAGGCGCAGATGATGCCGGCGGCGAGCCGTGGATCATAATGAGCCCGCAGCATTGCCGGCAGCGAGATCAGGCCCATCGTGACCACAGTGGCGCCGATGACGCCTGTCGAAGCGGCGAGCAACGCGCCGACGACGATCACCGAAATCCCGAGACCGCCGCGGATGTTGCCGAAGAGCCTGCCCATGGTGAGCAGGAGTTGTTCGGCGATTTTCGAGCGTTCGAGCATAACGCCCATGAAGATGAAGAGCGGGACGGCAACCAAAACCTCATTGGTCATATAGCCGATATAGCGGTTGGCCAGGCTGGCGAAATTCGATGGGTCGAAGACACCGAACCCTATGCCCGCCAGAGAGAAGATCAAAGAAACGCCGGCAAGGGTGAAGGCAACCGGAAAGCCCGCCAGCAGAAAGCCGATAATACCGATGAACATCAAACCCGACAGGACTTCGCCGATGAGTGAGGGAACCATCTAGGTGTCCTGCTTTCGTTCGGCCGTTTGCGGCGTTTTGTAAGCCAAATGCGGCGGCAGGCATTTCCCGTTGTCGGTCAGCACCAGAATGGAGCGCAACGCCATGGCCACACCCTGAAGGGCGAGCAGAACCGCAAAACCGGGGATGAAGGATTTAAGAATGAAGAGACCCGGCATGCCGCCGATATTGGCCGAAGCCTCCGCCAAGCGCCATGAGCGGCCGACGAAGTCTAAGGCATGGGTGAAGACGACGACGGTAAAAGGCAAAAGGAAGAGGACAACGCCGACGAGATCGACCGCCGCCTTGCGCCGCATGCTTGCGGGACGGTAGAAAATATCGACGCGGACATGGTCGTCGCGCAAGAGCGCGAAGCCGGCGACGGCGGTAAACATGGCCCCGTTCAGCCAGACATAGAGATCCTGCATCCACATGAAACTCGCTGAAAAGACGTAACGCTCGATCACGACGGTGAAACAGACCACGACGATGGCCAGAGACAGCCAGGAAAAGACATTTCCGACCACTGTGTTGACGCTACAGAGACCACGCGTGAACAAAGCAAGGGCGCGCACAAACGTTTCGGTTATTTTATTGTAAGACATGAAAGCATCCTCATCCCAACCTTCGGCACCCAACTTCGCCTCGCCAGATTGGTCATAGTCAAAACAAACTCAACTTTTTTAACTCTATGTCGCTTTAAACCTTACAAAATATCGGGTCAAGAAAAATCGATTTATTCTTGACATTGCGCACAATAAAAGGTCGAGCGGCCATTTTGCGCGATACGTTCGATCGTCCCCGAACAGCCGGGTTTTGGGCAGGGTTCGCCTTCGCGATCATAGACGGCAAATTTATGCTGAAAATAGCCAAGACTCCCGTCAGTGCGCGCATAATCGCGCAAACTGGAGCCGCCGGCCGCGATCGCCTCCTCCAGAACCCGACGAATCGCCACAATTAACCTTTCAAGCGGCACTATCTTCGTGCCTTCGCCGGCAAGACTCGAGGCTGTCCGCAATGGCGAGAGTTTTGCCCGGAACAACGCCTCGCATACATAGATATTGCCAAGACCCGCCACCAGCTTCTGATCGAGCAAGGCAGCTTTAAGCGAAGTTTGACGGGTTTTGAACGCATCGGCGAGATAAGGCGCATCGAAATCATCGCCCAAAGGCTCAGGCCCAAGGTCGCGGAGCAACTGATGGCTGGAAAGTTCGGTTTCACGCGCCAGATCCATCATGCCGAAGCGTCTGGGGTCATTATAGATAATTCGCGTTGCATCCTCCATGGTGAAGACCACATGATCATGGGGTGCTGCGGCTTCGGGGGAACGATCATAGTAAAATCGCCCGGCTTGTTTTGCATA
Source organism: Hyphomicrobiales bacterium (assembly GCA_036881905.1). GTDB lineage: Bacteria > Pseudomonadota > Alphaproteobacteria > Rhizobiales > Im1 > JBAJNN01. Next base: position 17,426 of record JBAJNN010000001.1, read on the forward strand.
TTTGTGCGACGCGATAATGATAAAGCGTCCCGACATGCCGAGATGCAGGATCATCGCCGCGCCACCCTCAACAAAGCCTAAGAGATATTTTGCCCGCCGCGCGAGACGAATCAGGCGTCGCCCGCGCAGACGGGCGGCAAAATCCACAGGCAGCGGAAACCGCAAATCCGCGCGGCGCACCGTCACCTCGGCGAAACGCCGGCCTTCCATGGCTTCGGCAAGCCCGCGACGCACAGTCTCGACTTCAGGCAATTCGGGCATGATCCCTCGGTGGATGACAAACAGAAATGGTTCAATCGGATCGAAACTTGTTCTACTATAATGTGGCGTAAATTATAATACAGGTAAAATCATGATCCATAGCGCCGATCACGGCTCCGACCACGACGAAACCGCAAAAGCGGCCTTCGGTTATCGTCAGGTCCGCGAGGGCGACAAACAAAACCTCGTCAATGCGGTGTTCACAAGTGTTGCGCGCCGTTACGATCTCATGAACGACCTCATGTCAGCCGGGCTGCACCGATCATGGAAGGATGACATGGTTGCACGGCTGTCGCCGCCGAAAGGCCCCCGACGCTGGGCCGCTCTCGACGTCGCCGGTGGAACCGGTGACATTGCCCTGCGCATATTGCGTTTGGCGGGAGTGGCAAGCACCGTCACTTTGTGCGACATATCCCCTTCCATGCTGGCTGAGGGTCGCCGTCGAATCACCGAGGCCGGTCTTTCGCGACATTGCGCCTTTGCGCTCGGCAATGCGCAGGCCCTGCCTTTCCCCGATCGCAGTTTCAACGCCTATAGCATCGCTTTCGGCATCCGCAACGTCACCCATATCGATCGGGCGCTTAGAGAGGCAAGGCGGGTTTTGAAGCCCGGCGGGCGGTTCATATGTCTGGAATTTTCAACCATGGATAGGCCCGGTCTGGACAGGCTCTATGACGCTTATTCCTTCGCCGCCATCCCCGCTCTCGGCAAAATCGTCACCGGCGATAGTGCGCCCTATCGGTATCTGGTGGAAAGCATCCGCACCTTCCCCAATCGCGAGGCATTCAAAACCATGATCGCGGCGGCGGGTTTTTCGCGCGTTCAATATCGCGGCCTGTCGGCGGGGATTGCCGCCATCCACTCCGCATGGCGGATCTGAAACACCCATGCTCGCAAACGCCCCATGTTGACTGCCCTTGGCCATAGCGTTCGTCTTGCGCGCGCCATGTTGACATTTGCCCGTCATGCTGTCTTCGGTCCCGAGTGGGAGTTTGCGGAGTTGCCGTCCGGCATACGCCGGATGATGCGGCTTTCGCGACTTGCGGGCCGGTTGATTCCGGCCGGGCGCGGCAAGGAGAACAGCCTTGCCGCCGCCCTTGTCGCGCTTGGGCCGAGCTATATCAAACTCGGCCAGTTTCTCGCCACCCGCCCCGATATTGTCGGGACGGTCCATGCAAGGGACCTTGCCGCCTTACGCGATCGATTGCCGCCCTTCCCGCGGCAAGTGGCGCTCGATGAAATTCGCTCAAGCCTCGCTGCGCCGGTCGAGACATTGTTTACACATTTCGGCGAGCCGGTGGCCGCCGCTTCGATCGCCCAGGTGCACAAGGCGCAAAGACCAGCCGGAATCAATGGCGACGATGCCGACCGCGTTGTCGCGGTCAAAATCCTCAGACCGGGAATTGAGAAACGGCTTGGCGATGATCTCGACAGTTTCTTCTTCGCCGCCGGTCTTATCGAGCGCAATTTTCCCGCCATGCGCCGCCTTAAGCTGGTGGAGACGGTCAAAATGCTGGCGCAATCGGTGAAAATCGAAATGGATCTGCGCCTTGAAGCCGCCGCCATTTCCGAAATGGCGGAAAATATCGCCAATGATGCCGGGTTTCGCGTGCCGATGGTCGATTGGTCCCGCACCTCCAGGCGGGTGCTCACCACCGAATGGATCGAGGGCATAGCCTTGAGCGATATCGAATCGCTCAAAGAAGCGGGACATGACTGTAAAAAACTGGCCGATACGCTGATGCGGAGTTTCCTCAAACAGGTCATTCGCGACGGTTTCTTTCATGCCGATCTGCATCAGGGTAATCTGTTCGTCGATTCCGATGGGGCGATCGTCGCGGTGGATTTCGGCATCACCGGTCGGCTCGATCGAAGGGAACGGCGGTTTCTGGCCGAGATTCTGTGGGGGTTTACGAGGCGCGACTATAGTGGAATCTCAAGGGTCCATTTCGAAGCCGGTTATGTGCCGCATGACCGGTCCCCTGCCTTGTTCGCCCAGGCCCTAAGAGCGATCGGCGAACCGATCATGAAAAAACCCGCCAATGAAATTTCCATGGCCCGTCTGCTCGGCCAGCTCTTTCTCGTCACCGAGCAATTCAACATGGCGACACAGACCGGGCTTTTGTTGTTGCAGAAAACCATGGTGGTGGTGGAAGGGGTCGCGCGCGGCCTCGATCCGCAATTCGACATGTGGCGGGCCACCGAGCCGGTCTTGCGCGACTGGGCGAAAAAGCTTCCCGGACATGACGCTGCCGAAGCCGCGGAGACACTTAAAAATCTGGCGAGCGACCTGCCCGGGTTACTGGGTAAAACTGAGCGTATGATTCGCAAAATTGCCGACAATGCGCTATCCGATGGCGTAAGATTTGACGATACGATCATCAAGGTGTCGGTGGATGAACGAAGACGCCGCAACCACAGCGGGCATATCGCCTTTTGGATCTGCGTCGGGGCGCTTATCGCCCTTGTTCTTGTTCAACTCTTGTGAGCACGGAAAAATCGATCGCGCCGAACGCCAAGGAAACCGAAGGCGAAAATGTATGAAAACCCTTGATATGAAAACCCTTGATATGAAAAATGTTGGTAGACGACAGAGCGCATCGGACGATTTTCACGGCAAGACGATCCTGCTGATCGTCGGCGGCGGGATCGCTGCCTATAAGAGCCTGTCGCTGATCCGCCGGCTGAAAGAGCGCGGCGCAAGGGTTCGTACTATCCTGACTCAAGCCGGTTCGGCCTTCGTGACGCCATTATCGCTGGCAAGCCTGTCGCGGGAGGACGTGTTCGGCGATCTGTTCAGCCTGGATGATGGAACGAGGATAGGTCACATCGCGCTGGCTCGCGAGAGCGATATGGTCGTGGTGGCGCCGGCCACCGCCGATCTCATGGCCAGAATAGCCCATGGCCATGCCGACGACCTGGCGAGTACGACTCTTATCGCCACCGCCGCGCCCGTGCTCATTGCCCCGGCCATGAATGCGCATATGTGGGGTCATAAGGCAACCAGACGCAATGTCGAAATCTTGCGACGCGACGGCGTCATTTTTATCGGACCCGATGAGGGAGAAATGGCCTGCGGCGAATATGGGCAGGGGCGCATGGCCGAAGTCGAAGCGATCATGGCGGGCATCGCCGAGCGGCTTCACGGCGGGGAGAGCCGTCCACTCGCCGGTCTGAGACTTCTGGTCACCGCCGGGCCGACATGGGAGCCGATCGATCCGATACGCCTTTTGTCCAACCGCGCATCGGGCAGGCAGGGCTATGCGATCGCCGTCGAGGCTTGGGCCATGGGTGCCGATCCCATACTTGTGAGCGGCCCGACGTCGCTTGCCCCGCCGCCGGGGGTGAAGACCGTCCCTATCGAGACCGCACAAGAGATGTTGGCAGCCTGCGAGGCCGCCCTTCCGGTCGATATTGGCATTTTCACCGCTGCGGTCACCGACTGGCGGATTGAAAGCCCGGCCGCACGGAAGCTCAAAAAACAGCCGATAATCACGCATCAGACTCTTCAGTTTGTTCACAATCCCGATATTTGCGCGTCCATTGCCGGACGAGACGGCCAACGCCCGCAGCTGGTGGTCGGTTTTGCCGCCGAGACCGAAAATATGGAGGCCAATGCTAAAGCCAAACGTGTCGCCAAGGGATGCGACTGGATTGTCGCCAATGATGTCTCGTCGCGGACCGGCGCAATGGGCGGCAACGACAACACCGTTTGCGTGATCGACAAGAACGGCGCGGAACACTGGCCGAAGCTTGAAAAACGAGAAATAGCGCGCCGTCTGCTCAAGCGGATCGTCTCGCATATGAAAGACAAGGGGGGATATAAGTATTATGGGCCTGCCGAATCAAAGCGGAGGCCACGAAACTGACCGAGATTACCGTCAAAATCACCCGCAAGCCTCACGGGGCCAATTTGCCGCTGCCGGCTTACGAAACCGCATTGGCCGCCGGCATGGATTTGCGTGCTGCTCTTGGGGCCAACCGGACAATGACGTTGCAAACCGGTGGGCGTACTCTAGTGCCGACGGGGATCGCCATTGCCCTGCCGGCGGGCTATGAAGCGCAAATACGCCCGCGCTCCGGTCTTGCCTGGCGTTATGGGGTGACCTGTCTCAATGCGCCGGGGACGATCGACGCCGATTATCGCGGTGAAATCAAGGTGTTACTTGCCAATCTCGGTCGGGACCCCTTTACCATAAAGCATGGCGAGCGCATCGCGCAAATGGTCATCGCGCCAGTTTTGCGCATTATGTGGGCCAGTGAAGACAGATTGGACCACACTGCGCGCGGACCGGCCGGTTTTGGCTCTACCGGCCGCCATTGACCAGCCAGAACAAGTTTCTTTAAGACTAAGCTTAGTTTAGGCTTAATCTTTTCCGGAAATGATTCTATAAACAATATCATTTTAGAAAGCGCCGTGAACAAGCAGTGAGCATTTTACCAATGATTTTTTAAAACCCGTCAGGCGTACGTAGCACGGTCTTTGTGGCCTATCGCGGGAAGCGAAAGAAACTGAGGTCATGATATGCAACCATTGACACTTGAGAAACTGCGGGAAGAAGCGGCGGCGTTCGCCCTTGTGGAAAGTGGGTCCGACGAACCTGCCCTTTACGGCGTCACCGATGGTAAGGCTGTCGGCACTTATCTGGAACACAAATTCAGGGCTTGCCTCGTTGAAAATTATGAATTTGAAGCGGGTAACTCTGCCTCGGGAATCGACTTCCAAGGCCTCGCAATCGACATGAAGGCCCCAAGCGTAAAGCAGCCGCAATCTTCGTGTTCATTCAAATCGGCTCGTCAAAAAATTTTCGGCTTGGGGTATGGGCCGCTTGTCTTCGTTTACAAGGAATTCGAAAATCACCCGGCGCGAACCGGTCACCTCACTATAAAGCATATGATTTATGTCGAGAAAGAACGCACAGCCGATTTTCAAACGACACGCGGGATTGGTAAAATTTTGGAGCGCGATGGCAACAAGGATGACCTAATCGCCTTCTTTGCGGACCGTAATCTTCCCGTCGATGAGATTGAGGCAGACAACATTGCGGACGCTCTTTTACAGAGCAAACCTGTGCAAGATGGACACCTCCGGAAACCTCAAGTCTGGATGCAGTACAAGGAGATGGGGTTTCGAGAAGCGGATTTAACTCAATGCGTTAATGAGCATCGCAGACAAGTCCATCGACGATGTAATGCGCCAGAATCGAGGTTTCCGGAAGTGCCCAGGTTATCTGACACTCTCCAATGCGCTTCGATGGCGGCTGCAATACACGCGGGTCATTAATGAAGCCGGATCGGTGGAAAGCGTATGCAGGGTTGCATAATGGCGCGGACGAAAGAAGCAAAAAAATGGGAGTTCGGCGATTTCCAGACACCCAAGGCGCTAGCGCGGCAAGCCATCGCTCACTTGAGAGCATTTGACCCCGACTTTCAGCCCGAGACGATTCTTGAACCGACCTGCGGTGTCGGGGTCTTTCTTCTGGCTGCCGCGGATGCATACCCCAAGGCCCGGCGGGTTGTCGGCCTGTGGAAATCGAAGTGGAATATCTGGATTGCTTATCCTCGGCGATAGAAGATCGCTCCGACGCAAAGCGCTTCGAGCTGCGGGAAGCCGACTTCTTCAGGACGGATTGGGATAGCCTTCTTGCGGAATTTCCTCAGCCTTTCCTGATCGCTGGAAATCCGCCATGGGTCACGAGCGCCGATATTGGGCGCGGAGAAGGAGACAATCTTCCGCAAAAATCGAATTTCCGAAAATATGCGGGCGTCGAAGCCATTACCGGAAAGACGAATTTCGATATATCCGAGTGGATGCTGATACAGAACCTGAAGTGGATCGGCGACCATAGAGCGGATTGCGTTCAAATTGAATCGCAATCACGCTCTAACGCTCTTATTTTCCAGCATAATCTTGTCGATTCTCGCTTCGCTCCAGTCGGATTATGCTCTGGCGGTTGCCTCGCTATGCTCTGTAAAACGGCAGTGGCGCGGAAACTCTTGCGCCATGCATGGCGGGCAGGCATTTCGATAACAGACAGCCACATGATGCAAATCGACGCCATGAAACATCTTTCAGCTTCCGTCGATGCCTGCTTCCCTTCGCTTAAGATCAATGAGGGAAGAAGATCGTCTACTTGTGCCTTCTTCGATAGTTTCGACACAAAAGAGGCTTCAAACGTCCTCGGACACCACGACGGAATAATGCTCTCCTGCGTCGATAGGTTTTACGAGCATAAGGAATTTCTTGGGCCGGAGAACAGACACTACACATGGCGCTCAGGCGTGAAGCATGACCTTGCCAAGGTCATGGAGTTGCGCAAGGTCGATGGCGGCTTGAGAAACGGGCATGATGGCGAATTCGTGGAAATTGAGGGTCTATGTGTTTTTCCCCTCATGAAAAGCTCCGATCTAGGCAACGGGCGGGTGAAGGAAACACCGCTGAACGTCCTGGCGCCCCAAAGAAGCATTGGACAGTCCACAGACTATATCCGTTCCCTCGCTCCCCTGACGTGGCAATATCTCGAAAAATACGCCGAGGCACTGGACGGTCGAAGAAGCGCGATCTATCGCAACAAACCGAGGTTCTCGGTTTTCGGCGTGGGCGACTACACCTTTACCGACTGGAAGGTTGTAATCTCCGGGTTCTACAAGCGGCTGGACTCTCAGGTCGTTGGCTCCATTGAAGGCAAGCTAGTAGTCTTTGACGATACGATATACTTTCTTAGCACGACAACACAGGCCGAAGCCACTTTCCTGGCCGACCTGCTCAATTCCGATCCGTGCCAAAGATTTCTCGAATCTATGGTATTCTAGTCTGACAAGCGACCCATAACCGTTGATCTGCTGAAACGCTTGGACCTCAAAAAATAGCATCTCATTTAGGGTGCTGTGAAGACTATGTTCATTTTACGGAAATGACCGGGAAAGCGGTGCTCAACCCATTGGAATCTATTTAAAAAAGTTTTCCGAGGTTGGTTCGATGAATGAGATTATTGCAGAAAGTGCCGTGAAAAGGCGGCGTTACTGGATTGATGAAATTGTGCAGCTGAGTGGTCATTTCGGCGCCGATTCAAGCCGTATGGGAGCAAAGTTGTCTGACGAAATCAGGGATGAAGGCTTGACTGCACTGTTGGATCATTTGCGCCTTTGTTCCGCGATCCCGGAATCTTACGGGCACGACACAAGCGAGGAAAAACTTTACTCCAAGTACACGGATGCCCTTATCTCCGCCACCTATTCCTATTTTGGCCTAAACAGTATGGTTTTGGCCGAACGGGCCGACGTCGCGGGTGTGGAAATCGTAGGCAACGACTATAGTTTCGTGGCGGATGCAAAGGTCTTCCGACTGAGCCGAACCGCCAAAAATCAAAAGGATTTCAAGATCCAGGCCATGGACGGCTGGAAACGCGGAAAACCATATGCAATGCTTGTTTGCCCGCTGTATCAGCTTCCGTCCCGCAACAGTCAGATTTACCAGCAGGCATGTTCACGAAACGTCTGTATCTTTTCTTACTCACATTTGTCCGTTTTGGCGCAATTGGTTGATAGCGAGGGTAGCGCTGCGGTCACCGATCTCCTTCACAACGTTTTCAAAACCGTCCAATCTCTGAACCCATCCAAGGATGCCATAGCCTACTGGCAAGCCGTTAATAGCACGATGCTGGATTATAATGGACCTATTGACAAACTCTGGGAAACAGAAAAAACAGCAATGATTGAGAGCATAAGAATCACTAAGGACATTGCATTTGAGCATTATGCTCGTCAACGTGAGTCGATTATGCGGCTTTCTCATAAAGAAGCATTAAAACAACTGATAGGGATGAACAAGATCGACAATCGTATTGCAACCATAAAAGCTGTTTCGCATAACCTTCTGATGGGGCCTTCCTAATCGGAGAGAGGGCTGCAGGCAAGCCGGTTTCTGCAAGTCTCGACATATTGAGGAACGGCCTCGAAGCCCATATAATGTCTGGCGAGGGTCTTGGCGGCAACGAGAGTCGACCCGCTTCCCGCGAAGGGATCAAGGACGAGTTGGCCCTCGCGGGTGGTCAGTTCAATCAAGGCCTGCATGAGCCTAACGGGTTTTTGCGTCGGGTGCAGTCCACCTTCTTTTTTATCCATGCCGCATTTGATGACGTTTCCGGGTTCGTCAACATAGCGGAAAAAAGCCTTCTCATTGTAAGCGCCGCTTCCATGTTTCAGAGCGTTGTCAGCTATTGTCGTGCCAATTCTGTAGGGCTTGGTGAACCACAAAATCGGCTCGTAAAGAGGACGCAGATTGCCAACACGCCACCCTTCCCATTCTTCCGCAGCGGCTGTGTCGCCACGCCTGTTATAGACGATGCTCAGGCGTTGCGCACGATGTGGAGCGCGTATGCGGATCCAAGCCAAATTGTCCCTTAGGGTCAAGCCGGCCTCTTCCATTGCGCACATGCAGCGATGTGCGAGGCGGCGCCCCGCAAAGATCAGGACATTGGCCCCCGGCTTCAACACACGATACCATTGCGAGGCCCATTTGGAACACCATTCCTGATATTGGCGCGGAATTGCTCTATCTGCTTTAGACCATCCATTAACGGGTTTACCGCGCTTGCTGAAGACGGCGCCCGCCATTTTCTGTGCGGGGCTTGATCCCAGATAGGCCGTGTTTGTATTAGTGTGCAGAACATCCCAGTCTTCCACTCCGATTCCATATGGTATGTCACTCAGAATAAGATGGACCGACTCCGTAGCAACATCTTTGATCAGTTCCAGGGAATCCCCCTGATAAATACTGTCTACTTCAAGCTGTAATCTTATAAGCTTTTTATTATCACTCATTTTGCCCTCGCAATGATTTTTACTGTTTGCCGCGCTCAACAAATCTGTGCCCGTGCCACGCTCCAAACTTTCCTAACGTCATAGAATCATCCGTCTTAATGCGCCAAGGACAATCGACGTTGATTATCGCGACGGAATCAGGGGATCACTCGCCAACCTCGGTCAGGACTCCTTTACCATAAACCATGGCGAGCGCATCGCATAAGATGGTTGTTGCACCTATTTCACGCATTATATGAACCGAAGAGGAAAAATTGAACAACACCGTGCACGCGGACTGGCCGACATTGGCCAGCCAGGATCAATGCTGGTCGGACATGTATCTTTTCAAAACGAACGCTTGGTAACATGTCAATTGAAAGCAAGAAATCGAAAAGCAATCAACTGCCCGCTCCCAACCGAAGTTAAGGGACAATAACCCGTACATGGTTATTCCACGCAATTTTAAAAGTGGCGGGTGTGTCTTTCTGTCTGAGAAGCTCAGTAACGCTCTGCGTAAATATCGCCCTGCCCTTGGCTCCCAAGACAGTGAGAACCATTGGAATCCATTCCCCTATGGAAACGAAATTGACTTCGTGGCCTGCCGCGAAATAGACTCTGGCGCTTTCCCGCGCTTTCTCGGTTGGTTTGGCTCCGGCGTAAAAAACAGATAATCATCAATACTGTTGGGAGAAATTTTTGTGGCGAAAGTCGAGCGAATGCGGGCCTTGTCGATAGCACGCTCGTTACCTCGATACTGATGACAGCCTCGCCCCCCTTAAAAACGGTAATATCACCACCGACCCCCTTGGCCGAATCCACGACATTGATGCTTTGACATTCGATTTTCCAAGGGAGATAATAGGCTTTGGCGATCACCGCGGCGATGAAGGAGCCGGTCATCAACCTGTCCGACGCGCTCTATCGGCTCGGCGCAACCGAGGTCGGCAAGGCCACAGGCGTCGATATTGCCTTCATGCGCCCCGATTTCGACAGCCTCGATATGCTTAAACAAGCCAACCTCTACTGGATCGGCCGGTCCTGGGACATCGAGACCGCGCCCAGGATCGGTAAGATATTGCGGGAGTATTTCACGCAAGGCATGACGCGGGAAGGCTTGACGGCGCGGTTTGCCGAAGATTTCGCGCAGATGGGCGATCGCAGCCGACGCTATTGGGAGGTTCTGGCCGATCATACCGCGACCAAGACCCGCGAGATGGGGCGGGTCACCGGCTATCGGCGCGCCGGCATCGAGCGCGTCGAGGTCCGCGCCCATTTGGACGAGCGCACCACCAGGATATGCCGTCATATGCATGGCCGCATCATCAAGGTCAGGCGATTGGCCGATCAGCGCGACGCTTACCTTAGGGCCGCGGCCAACCATGACGAGGGCGCGGCCAACCTCGCCCGGCTCGAACGGCGCGAGAGCGAGGTGATGGACCGCCTTCGCGCAGCGCGGGGCCGGCTCTTCGACCTGGCTCTGCGGGAGATCGCGAAGAAAAGCCGGAAGCGCGCTAACGCTCCCGGCTCCATCCCGGGCCTCAAAGGTGCGCCAACACCCTGAGGTCCTTTGTCCAACTGTCTTAGACGAAAGGCAATCTACGCATGTCCATCACGATCGGCAACTACAGCTTCGAGGGCCCCTTCGGCAACATGGCCGACATTCGCAACAATTCCGGCGTCTATGCGATCCTCAGCCGGCGGACCGACGCGGACCGCTACACGGTGATCGACATCGGCGAGCCCGGCACGACCGAGCCGATCACCGCGTCGAGCGTGTCGAGCTCGTGCACCTTCAGGAACGGCGCGCCCGCGTTCAGCCGGTCGAGCCGGACATGGGCGGGATCGAGGCTCAGCTCCTCGTCGTAGGGCTCCCCGAAGAATGTCGCGCGCCGGACGCGGGCCCCGGCCGACCAGACCACCTCGACGGTGCGGGTGTCGGCATCGGCGGTGTTCGGAGCAAGCTCCGCCGTCCGGCGCATGGCCGGCAGTTCGATCATCGTGTCCATGAGGGTCAGTCCTGTTGGTCGGCCTGCGACGGGTCATTGTTCGCGTCGGCGGCCGGTTCGTCGTCGGCCGGATCGTTTGTCGGATCGGCGGCCGGATCGTTGCTCTGCGCACTGCCGGTCTTGGTCACGCGCCGCGGGTCGCTGTCGAGCACCAGCCCCAGCGCGTCGAGCTTGGCGTTGGTCGAGGCGATCTCGGCCAGCACGGCGTCGGGATTGCGGCCCTGTTTCGCGATAACCTCCGCCAGCGTCATGGTGCCGGAGCGGATCGACAGCAGGTTCGCCATCGCATCCTTCTGCGGATCGACCGCTTCGAACTTCGGAGGCGACCATTCGACCGGCACGACTGGCGACGGGATCTGGCCTGCCGCCCATGCCGCTTCCGTGAACCAGCGCCAGACCGGCGCGCAGAACATCGGAATGAAGAGCTGCCATTGGACGGCGTCGATCTGGCGGCGGAACTCGACGAGACCCGCCCGGATCGAGGAATAGTTCACCTGAGACAGGTCCCCGGTCAGCAGCTCGTAGGGCACCCGGAACCCGGCCGAGATCGTGTGCAGGCTGGCCCGCTTGTATTCGCCGTAGCCGCCGGTGGCCGAGGGCTGGTTGAAGCGAATGTCCTTGCCGCCACGGGCATAGGCGATCAGCCCCGGTTCGAACTGCTCGACCCGGTTGCCGTCGGCATCGACCACGGAGGGTGCGATGCCCTGCTGGGCCTCGTCGTCGCCGAAGACGATGGCGGTGACGCAGGCCTCGGTCTTCTTGCGGACCAGTTCGGCAACCTCATAGTCGTCGAGATCACGCAAGCTGCGGATCACCGGTGCGCCCCAGGGAACGCCGCGCGCCTGCGTGCGCTGCTTCTCGTAGACATGGGCGATCTCGGTCGCTGGCACTGGGCGGCTCTGCAACCCGTTCTGCAAGGCGCCGTAGGCGTCGCCCGGATGCTCGGCATGCAGCCAGTAGGCCCGGCGCTTGCCGACCGGGTCGAACTCGATCCCCTGAACGAGGCGTCCCGCGCCGAGGACGCCGGATTTCGTGGCGTCGAGGAAGTCGGCCTCCAGCACCTGCAGCTGCAGCGGCACCGGCAGACCGTCGCTTGCCCGACGCAGCCTTCGACGGACCAGGACTTCGCCCGCCTCGACCATCTCGCGGCAGATCAGCGTCTGCAGACCGTAGAAGTCGAGCTGGCCGTCGGCATCGCACTCCGCCGTCCAGCGTTCGAAGAGCGCGTCTACCTTGCGGTCGAGCGTGTCGTCTCCGCTGGCGGCGCGCGGCATGATCCCCGCGCCGATGATGTTGTTGACCAGCACCGCGACGGCCTTGGCCGCATGCGGGTTGTTGCGCACCAGATCCCGCATCCGGTCGCGCAAGAGCGCCCCGGGCGACGCCGATCTCGGTGTCGGCCGAGGATCCGGGCGCACGCCATCCCTCGGTCCGCCGCCCGCGCGCCGCGCCGTCATAGCCCCACGTCAGGGTCTCGAACGCCTGACGCGCCATCACGCGACGTGCGGCCATGCGCGGCGCCACCGATGCGATGGCGTGATCGAACCAGGTCGCCGACATCACCGGTCCCCGCGCGAGAAGCCTGCCAGCCCCGCGACCGGCAGCGGCCGTGTGGTGCCCGCGATGGCGCGCTCGATGGTGCGGATGCGGGCCAGCAGATCCTCGGCCGAGCCGTAGTCCACCGACTTGCCGTCATAGCTGACCCGGGTCGTGCCGCTGGCGTAGGCCCGGCGCAGCGCCGAAAGTTCGGTTTCAGTCCAGTCCGTCATGTTCAAAACCATCCTCCACGCCGCCCGAGCCAGTCGGAGCGGCGTTTGCCCTGCGGGGCCTGTCCCGGCCGGTTGATCTGCCCCGCGGGATCGGTGTCGGTGGGAGCGGCCCCGAGCTGATCCTCAAGGTCGCACCATTTCTCGTCGGGCCAGCGGTCCGCACCCGCGATCCAGGCGGCGGCGCGGGCGTAGACCCGGCAGTCCAGCGCCTCGTTGCGCTCGCGCAGCTTCTGCCATTCCAGTCGGGCGAAGCCGCGCTTCGTGCGCACTGTCACCAGCTGCTCTGCCACGAACTGCTTCAGCCATTCGTTCTCAACCCAATGAGGCAGATGCACCGAACCGGGCGGGAACGCGGCACCGTCGGCCATCTCCTCGTCGGTCGGCCGCGCCAGCCGCAGGAAGCGGTAGGTCTCGGCCTTGAAGGTCGACACCGCCACGGTCCAGAGCCGCGCCCCGCGCCGCAGACGTTTCCCGCCCTCGGTCGCGTCGACGAAAGTTGGTCCCGACACGGGGCTCGAGCGGTTGAACCCCTCGACGCCTTTCACCGGCGACACCTGCGCGAAGCCTTGCGCCCGCGACCAGGAATAGACCGCCGGAGCCTCGTACCCCGTGTCGATGGCCAGCCGCGCGATGCGCAGATGCGCGCCGCGTTCGTGCGGCCAGGACCGGTCAAGCAGCGCGGTCAGTTCCGACCACGCGTCATGCCGGTCGGGCCCGCCCTCTATCACGACGTGATCGACGAGCCAGCTTTCCAGCCCGCGACCCCAGGCCCAGACATCGACCTCGATCCGGTCCTTCTGCACGTCCGCCCCGGCCGTCAGGAACAGCCCGCCCGCAGGCACGGTCCCGGATGTCCAGCGCTCGCGGCGGTCGTAGAGCCGCTGCCAATCGGGCGCTTCCCCGGTCTCGACCCAGGTCTCGCCGAGGATCGTGTTGCGGAAGGCCTTGATCGCTTCGTCCGACCCCTGTGCCGCGTCCCACGCCCGCACGATCCGCTCCCAGCTCAGCCAGCCGATCGGCGAATAAAGCGCCGAGAGGTGATACCCGAGCGTGGTCGGATCGGCGGCCGTGGCGGTCGCGCGCCATTCGCCGCCCTCCAGCATCGCCGTCTTGTGATGCTCCGCGATGGGCTGCTCGCAGCCCTCGCAGTGATACTCCGCCGTCTCCGGGCGGCCCTTCTGCCAGCGCAGCCGGTCGAACTTCAGCCACTGCATCGCGCCGCAATGCGGGCACGGCACGAAGTACCGGCGCTGGTCGCTCGCCTCGAACTCGCGCTCGATCCGGCTCAGCCCCCGGATGGTGGGCGTCGAGACCAGGAACACCTTGCGCCGGTGGGCGAAGGTCAGCGACCGCGCTTCCGCCAGCGTGACCGGATCGCCTTCCTCGTCGGCGGACGCCGGATAGGCGTCGACCTCGTCGAGGAAGATGTAGCGTGCAGGCGTCGAGCGCAGCCCGACCGCCGAGTTCGCGCCCGTCATGATCAGGATGCCGCCCGCGAACTCCTTGGACAGCATCGTGTTTCCCGCGTCGCGCGAGCGCGCGGGCTTCACCCGCTCGCGCAACTCCGGGCTCTCGTCGATCAGCGGGTCGATCCGCTGGCGCGAGTTGCGCTTGGCCAGTTCCACCGTCGGTTGGACGGCCAGCATCGGTCCCGGCGCCTGGTGGATGGCGAACCCGATCCAGTTGTTTCCGGCCTCGGTCGCGCCGACCTGCGCCGCCTTCATGAACACGATCCGCTGCGTGGGATCGCCGGGCGAAAGCCGGTCCATGATCTCCCGCATGTAAGGCGTGCGCACCGTGCGATACCGGCCCGGCTCGGCCGAGGCGCGGCCCGAGAGCATCCGGTGCCGGTCCGCCCATTCCGAGACCGTCAGGTCCGGGTCAGGTCGAAGCCCGCTGCCCCAGGCGCGCAGGATCTCGCCCGCGCCGTCGAAGTCCGTCAGGCCATCGCCGCTCTCACCGGAAGTCGGGCCGGACCTCGGCGAGTTCGTCGAGGTGGGCGCGTACATGTTTCTCCAGGACCTTCTGCATCGCGGCTGGCTCCACGGTGATCTGCGAACCCGTCGCGTCGCGGCACGAGGCGGAGAGCTCGGCCGCCATCAGCGCCGCCGCACGCGCGGGCCAGTTCACCCACGTGTCCCGTTCCTCTCGCGCCAGCCGGAATACCAGCGCCAGCGCCCGGGCCCGCTCGATCAATTCTCCCTTCAGCTTCTGGAGCCGGATGCGACGCTCCTGCGCCTTCAGCACCTCGTTCGCGGTCTTCGCCTGCAGGAAGGTCGTGCCGCCGCCGACCGCCGGAACCGCCAGACCCTGTTCGCGCAACGTATCGCCAACAGCGGCCACCGCCGCCTCGGGAACGGGCTTCAGCTTCGGCGCGAGCGGCTTCCTCGTCTTGGACGGGTCCGTCGTCTCGGCACGCCGGGCGGCGTACTGGCGCTCGCTCATGCCCTGCATCGACGGCTCCGATTATCATTCAGATTCATGTGCTTATCGAGTTGATAAGCCTCGCGGACAGAGGGAATGTCACTCCAACGAAGCGATGCAACTCACCAAGGAGCCACCACGATGACCACCCGCCTGAACCCGATCACCACCCCGCGCCACGAACTCCGCGCCGAGAAGGCGCGCCGGAACAAGGAAGCCGCGCTCGCGGCCTTCATCGGCAAGAAGGTCGAGATCGACGAGATGCTCGCGCGCCTGCAGGCGCTCAGCGACGACCATTTCAACTGCGCCCCCGACGAGGCGGGCTGGGCCATGGTCGGCACCCTCGAACACTACGCCAGCCTCCTGAAGCGCATTACCGACAGCGCCTTCGGCGAGGGCGAGCACGCCCGCTGATCTCCGGCACTGCCGGAACTCCCGCCGCGCGCCCTGCGCGGCTCGGGGTCGTAGGAGGCGCCGCATGACGCGGGCCCGAATACGGAGACGACCCCATGACCAAGCTTTCTGACACCCAAGCCATCATCCTCAGCGCCGCCGCACAGCGCGAGGACCGCATCGCCCTGCCGCTGCCCGAGAGCCTGCGCGGCGGCGCCGCTGCCAAGGTGGTCGGCGCGATGCTCGCGAAGAACTTCCTGCAGGAGGTCGACGCCGACACGCGCAAGCGCGAGCTTATGTGGCGCGAGACCGGAGACGGCCACGGCGTCACGCTGGTCGCCACCGACGCGGGCCTTGCCGCCATCGGGATCGAGACCGAGGACGCGAACCCCGCGCCTGCGGGCGCGACGGACGCGCCTACCGAGGAGGCCGCGCCGGACACCCCCACCGAACCGAAGGCCGCACCCAAGACGCGCACACCGCGCGAGGGCACCAAGCAGGCCACCCTGATCGCCATGCTGCGTGCGCCGGACGGCGCGACAATCGAGGAGATCATGGCCGCGACGGGCTGGCAGTCGCACACGGTGCGCGGCGCGATGGCCGGGGCGCTGAAGAAGAAACTCGGGCTCGAGGTGACCTCGGAGAAGGTCGAGAACCGGGGGCGCGTGTACAAACTCCCCGCAGCCTGACGCACCAGACCCCAACAAGTTGATGGCCGCCGTCCCGCCGGGGCGGCGGTCGATCATTTGGCGCTCCGCATCCGGATCGCCTCGAACACCCGCCGCAATGCAAACGAGCGCGCGATGCTCACAACGGTTTATGCTGAGCGCATGATTATGTGGAGTCGTCCGGGTATGTGTGTCGCAAGTAGCTGACTAGCATCGGTTTTGCGGCCTGCATCGGTCCGCATAATCGGATTGTCCTTCGTGAGGTGCCACGGTGGTGCCTTTCATGGAGGACGACATGAACGAGAACAACACACCGGTCAGGCGACGGCGGCTGCTGGATGCCAGGCCGCATCAAGAACTGCTTGATATCTACGGGCAGCATCTTTCCGGAACAGGGCTTTCGCCTGTTTCGGTACATATCCATCTGGGTTCGGCGCGGCACTTTCTCGCCTGGCTCGTGCAGGACGGCATCACGTTGGACCAGATCGGGCCGGATATCGTGGCCCGGTTTGCCGCGCATGCGTGCCGGTGCCATTCGTCGCCGCGCCCGGTCGGTCAGTATTACATCAACCGCGTCGACCGGTTCGTACGGCACCTCGCGGACGGAGGCGTCGTGGCACCGTTGCCACCGGTCGAACGGGAGCCAATGGAGCCGATCGTCGCCGAATGGCTCGATGCACTGGTCCGGCAACGCGGGCTCGCACCGGTCACCATCGAACGCCATGGCCGGATGCTGGCGCAGATCCTGCCGTTCATTGGCACCGATCCGTCCCGCTATACGCCGCGGATCATCCGCGACGGGTTGCTCGAGCACGCCCGGTCCGCCCGGTCCGTGCACTATCCCAAGATGGTGGCGAGCGCGCTGCGGCTCTATCTGCGCCATCTGGCGCATCGCGGCCTTGCGGCGCCCGACCTCGAACGCGCGGTTCCCACGGCCAGGACCTGGCGGCTGGCGAACCTACCGCGCTATCTGGATTCGGACGATGTCGAGCGCCTTGTCGCATCCTGCGATCCGGGGACCTCTGGTGGCCGGCGGGATCGGGCGATCCTTCTGCTGCTGGCACGCCTCGGGCTTCGTGCGCGCGACGTGGCCGAGCTTCGTCTCGCCGACTTCGACTGGCAGGCGGCAACCATCGCCGTTTGCGGCAAGGGCCGCAGGGCAGTCCGGCTGCCGCTGTCGCAGGATGTCGGCGATGCCCTGATCTCCTGGCTGACTGTATCGCGGCCGTCCGCACCAGGTGACATCGTGTTCCTGCGGCTCCTGCCACCTTTCGGTCCGATCAATTCGGGCGTGGTGGGCGGTGTCGTACGCCGGGCGATCGAGCGGGCGGGCATCGAGAACCCGCCCTCGCGCGGCAGCCATCTGCTCAGGCATTCGGCCGCCACGACGATGCTGCGCGGCGGCGCCACGCTGGACGCCATCGCGACGGTGCTGCGACACCGTTCGACGGAGACCACTGCGCATTACGCCAAGGTGGATGTCGCCATGCTGGGCGCCGTGGCACAAGACTGGCCGGCCGACGAACCGGTGCAGGCACCGCCCATTGCACCCCTCGGAATGGCATGGCCGGAGGGCGCGCCATGCTGAGCCGCGATCTCGACACCTATGTCGTGCTGCAGCGCGCCCGCGGGCTGAAGTTCACGACCCAAAGCGGCTTGCTGCGCAGCTTCGTCGCCTTCGCGGAAGCGGCGGGCGACACGCATATTCGGACCGCTCGCGCACTCGACTGGGCGGCCGGAACCGTCTCGAGGAACCAGACCTGCAATCGCCTGGCCATCGTCCGGCGCTTCGCCGAACATCTGGCCATCGCGGATCCGGCGCATGAGGTTCCGCCCGCCGACGCCTTCGGGCGCTGGCGTTTCGAACGGCGGATACCGCATATCTACTCGGGCGCAGAGATCGCCACGCTGATGGCGGCGGCCCGGCGGCTCGGACCTGTGGGCACGATCCGGGGCGAGATGCTCGCTACGCTGATCGGCCTTCTGGCCGCCACCGGCCTGCGTGTCTCGGAGGCGCTTGGCCTTGACCTGCAGGACGTCACCACCGAGGGGCTCGTGATCCGCGAGACCAAGTTCCGCAAGAGCCGCCTCGTGCCCTTGCATCCATCGGCCCGGGCGGCGCTGGACGGTTACATGCGGCGCCGCAACCAGGTCCCGAGGGCTGGCGATGCCCTGTTCGTCGGAGATCGGGGCCGATCGCCCGCCTATGTGACGCTCTATGCACTGTTCCTGCGGATCGGTCGCGAGACCGGCATTCGTGGCCTGCCCGGCGAGAAAGGGCCGCGTCTGCACGACCTGCGCCACACCTTCGCCGTGCGATCGCTCGAGGCTTGCGGCGGCGACCGGCGTGCGATCTCGCGGCACATGCTGGCGCTGGCGACCTATCTGGGTCATGCCGATCCCAGCCACACCTGGTGGTATCTGCAGGCGACGCCCAGCTTGATGCGGCACATCGCCGATGCTGGTGAGGCCCTGATGGCGGAGGGCCGGGCATGACACCGCTGGCCCCGTACTTGTCCGCCTTTCTGTGCGAGCATCTGCCGCGCGAACGCGGCGCCTCGCAGCACACCATCGCGGCCTATGCGCATTGCTACCGGCTGCTCCTGACCTTCGCCGCCGAGCGGCGGAAGACCCGGCCGAGCCGTCTCGGTATCGAGGATCTGGACGCAGCCCTGATTTGTGCTTTCCTCGACCATCTCGAGGCGGAGCGGGCCAACTCGGCCAAGAGCCGTAACGCCCGGCTGGCGGCGATCCATTCGCTGTTCCGGTTCCTCGAATATCGTGTGCCCGCCTGCCTGGAGCAGGCCCGGCGGATCCACGCGATCCCGATGAAGCGATCTGTCCAGCCGCTCATCGGCTATCTCACGCGGGTCGAGATGCAGGCGCTTCTCGCCGCGCCCGATCCTCGCACAGCGGCGGGCCTGCGGGATCTGGCAATGCTGCACCTTGCCTTTGCCGCCGGGCTCCGTGTGTCGGAGCTGGTCGGCCTCGGGCTTGAGCAGTTCGGCGATGACGCGATGCCCAGCCTGCATGTGATCGGCAAGGGACGGCGCGAACGCATCCTGCCGCTCTGGCAGGAAACGGCACGCACACTGCGGCGCTGGATCGCTGTCCGTCCGTCGCAGGGCGATCCGCAGCTGTTCCTGAACGCCGCCGGTCGAATGATGACTCGATCGGGGTTTGAGTACATCCTGCGCAAGCACGCCACCGCCGCGGCAAAGGTGGAGCCGTCGATCGCAGGCAAAAGGGTGACACCTCATGTCCTGCGCCACAGCTGCGCCATGCACACGCTGCAGGCCACCGGCAATGTGCGCAAGGTCTCGCTCTGGCTTGGCCATGCCAGCGTCCAGACCACGGAGATGTATCTGCGCGCGGACCCGACCGAAAAGCTTGAAGCGCTCACCGCCGTGGGTCCGCCAACGCTGCAGCGTGGCCGCTTCACCGTGACAGACAAGCTGATGGCAATGCTGACCGACGCGAGCAACCGCCGGAATTATGCGAAGTGACAACCGCCAAAAGCCCCCGTGGCGCCCATCACCGGCGCCACAGACTCCACATAATCATGCGCTCAGCATAAACTGTATTATGCCGAGCTCGGCATAAGATGGTGAATACCGCACCCATCTTCAGGTTCTGGGCCAGCGTCGTGTGCAGTCCGAAGATCGGGAAGATCAGGATCTGCGTGACCACCGCGACGCCGTAGCCGACGATCACGTTGGTGACGGATTCAACCAGCGACATGGTGCGCGATTGCTTCATGCTGGTGCCCCGTCATTGATTGGCCAGCAGTTCAGCCGCGAGAGTTCGCAGCGCATGCGCTGCAACCAGGGGGACCACGCCGTTACCACAGAGGCGAAGCCGGTCCACCCGGTGGGCCAGCCCATCAGCGCCTCGACGAACAGCGGGTTCAAGGTCCGGCGCGGCTCGGAGGTATCGCTCCCAGCCATCGGCGTCACCAGGACCTGGCGGCCAAGCAGGCCGTTCACCGGCGTGTTCGCCAAGCTCGTCGCCCCGTCCTTGTGATCCCGCGCCGTCGGCGTCATCCACATCCCGACCGCATGGGTCAGGTCTGCTGTCCGTCGGTTGCCCGCGCTCGGCTTGCATCCGTCGTTCGCCATCGGCGTCGGCCAGTCCCGCGCCATGCGGTCCAGACCCTTCTCGTCTTTCCGCTCGCCACCCCGGCTGCGGAAACTGTCGATCTGCGGCGTCGGCCACATTGCGGCCGTTGTCGCGAGGTTCATCCCGTGCTGGCCCGCTGTCTGCGACGGCGTCAGCTTCGTCTGCCGGTTCTCGTTGGCGCTGGCCCGAGGCGTCGGCCAGAGCCGCAGCAGATCCGTCCGGTTCCCGCCACTCGAGCGGGTGCCGGAGCAGGCGCGCGGGGTCGGCCAGCTCGTCCCCCTCGCGGATGGCGAGGATGAACAGCCGCTCACGCTTGTGGGGCGCACCGACTTCCGCCGCCGTGAAGAGGCCTGCCGCAAGGCGGTAGCCCATGCCGACCAGTCCGCTGGCGACTTCGGGGAAGCCGAGGCGGAGATGATGGGCGACATTCTCGAGGAAGACGAAGGGCGGCTCGACCTCGCCGATGATGCGGGCGACATGCGGCCAAAGATGGCGCGGGTCGTCGGCGCCCCGCCGCTTGCCCGCGACCGAGAACGGCTGGCACGGATAGCCCGCAGTGACGATGTCCACTGCGCCGCGCCACGGGCGGCCGTCGAACGTTCTAACATCGTCCCAGACAACAGCCTGATCCAGGGACGCGTCTTCCATCCGCGCCACGAGAGTGGCCGCTGCGTAGGCGTCCCGCTCAACGTAACCCAAAGTTCGATATCCGGGGATGGCGATGGTGAGCCCGAGGTCGAGGCCGCCTGCGCCGGAGCAGAGGGAGAGGCCGAAGAGGCATGCGTCTCCGGCTCCGGAAGCGCGTCCGGAGGAACGTAAAGCCAGGTCATGCATGTCACGCGGCGGTCTTGCGCTTTCGCGCGGGTTCGGGGGCGGTGTCCGTTGCCGGGGGATCGGCCGGAGCGTCGGCATCGTCGCCCAGCCGCTCGGTTCTGACCTGCGCGAAGGTCCGGCCATCGCCGTCGAGGATCGCGTCGCGGCCGGTCTCGGCCTGCCACCGCTCCACGGCGACATCGACATAGGCCGGGCTGATCTCCATCGCGAAGACGCGGCGGCCGTTGGCCTCGCCCGCCATGATCTGCGATCCGGAGCCCGAGAACGGCTCGTAGCAGAGCCCGCCGCGCGCCACATGCTGGCGCATCGGGATGCCGAAGGCGTCGAGCGGTTTCGGCGTCGGATGGTCGGGCCGGTCATCCTTGGCGAAGCTGGGCAGCGCCCATGTCGATGGCAGCGTTTCCTCGGCCACCTTGGGCGGCCGGTTCGGACGGCGCCAGCCCATGAAGCAGGGCTCGTGTTTCCAGAGGTAGTGCGAGCGGGTGAGCACCCCGCGGTCCTTCACCCAGATGATCTGCTGATGGACGAAGGCGCCGGCTTTTTCCCAGCAGGCCTCGAGCATCGCCTGGCGGCGCGAGGCGTGCCAGCAGTACCAGACGGCGTCCTCGGTGATCGCCTCGGCGACGGCCGCCGAGATGAAGCCGTCATAGAGCTCCGCGCCCTGCGAGGAGTCGTCCCACGTGGTGCCGTAGGACGCGGACCAATCCTTGTTGCGGGTGGGATGGTTCGAGCCGTCGTAATCGACGAGATACGGTGGGTCGGTCGCGAACAGGATCGCCCGCTCGCCGTTCATCAGGCGGCGCACGTCGGCCGCGCTGGTGCTGTCGCCGCAGAGCAGCCGGTGATCGCCAAGGATCCACAGATCGCCGGTGCGCGATGTCGGATTGCGCGGCGGCTCGGGAATGGTCACCGGCGGCACGGAGCCTCCGGCGCCACCTTCTTCACCGTCCCCCTCCGGCACGAAAGCCAGCAGTTTGTCCAACTCGCCATCCGAGAAACCGACCAGCGACAGGTCGAAATCCTCGGCCAGGAGGTCGTTCAGTTCCGCCGAGAGCAGCGCCTCGTCCCAGGTGCCGAGTTCGGTCAACTTGTTGTCCGCGATGCGGTACGCCCGGCGCTGCGCCTCCGTCAGATGCCCCAGCACGATCACCGGTGCCTCGGTCAGCCCGAGCTGCGTCGCGGCCAGCACGCGGCCATGGCCAGCGATCAGTTCACCGTCCTCGGCGACGAGGCAGGGCACGGTCCAGCCGAACTCGGCCATGCTGGCGGCGATCTTCGCAACCTGGTCCGGCCCGTGCGCCTTCGCGTTCTTCGCGTAGGGCTGCAGGCGCGCAAGCGGCCAGGTCTCGATCGCGTCCGGGGCGAAGCTCAGCGTCATGGTGGGCAAGGTTCCTCGGTCGGGTGGATGCCGGTGGCTTCCGGACTCCGGATGCCGGGCTGGACTCCACGAGGGGGTCCAGCGGCTACCAGCGGTGTCCGGTCGGAAGGCCAGCGTTCATTGGTGTTTGCGCGGGGCTCGCGTGGGTCCGGCTTCGGGGTGGCTTCCCAAAAATCCGGCCCTGACGCTGGCGATGTCCCGCGCTTCGCCCGCCAGCATACGAATGTCGCCAGGAAGGAACCGCGAACTCGGCCGAGGGGGCTTGGCAGGGGCGGACAGCGGCCCGAAAGGAAAGGATCAGCGCCTTTCCTTTTCCAACGGACCTGCCAACGAAAGGATGGTTTCGTTCGGGATCGCGCCGCGCGCGCCTCTCCCGAGCTTATCCCGAACCTAGCCCGCGAACCGGTTTTCTGTCCCGTCGAAAACTGTCCGCCGCACACCTTCCCCTGTGGTGCGCACGGTTACGCGCCACCGGCAAGCTCGATCACCTTCCGCTTCGACAGGTTGCGATTGAACCGACGCCGGTTGAGTCTCAGCGAGATGACGCAGAGCCCGTAGAGCCAGTGCTGGTTGGCGGCCGAGCGTTGCAGACCGACCGTCCAGCAGATGGTCTTCCACCGCTCGCCATGGGCGCGCATCCAGACGATCTTGCCATCGACAGGGTCGAGGCACGCGGTCCAGGTAAGCGTCTCCTCCATCCGGCTGATCGCCTGCGGCGAGGGCAGCACGCGCATGGGCTTCGGCTCCTGGCCTACCTTGTCGGCGAAGGAGTGGACGATCTCGGGCCATGTGCTGAAGTAGCCCTGCCGTCGCGGCTCGGGCAGGCGCTTCAGCACGAGGGCCGCTTCGGCAAGACGGGCCTCGACGAGGGACGGGGTCCAATTATCCATGGCGCCCTCCCACGTTGGAGGGGGGCGGTCCATAGAGCTTTTCACCCAGCTGGCGGACGAGTTCGCGTTCCGGCCATGTCAGGCGTGCGTCCTCGAGCGAGACGGCGAGCAGTCCTTGCTCGCGCCAGCCCTCGCGCTTGACCTGTTCGGGATCCCGGCGCTGGCCGCCGTAACCATGGGGATGCCATCTCATGCGACGCCCCCGTTCGTTTCGATCGCCCAGAGCAGCAGCGCGATGGCGTCAGCCTCGTTATCGTCGGCCGGGCTGAAGCCGCGGGCGCGGATGGCGGCGACCATGGCGGCCTTGTCGGCGTTGCCCTTGCCCGAGGCGTGGCGCTTGATCGTGCCGACCGGAACGCCCTCGTAGGGCACGCCGCGCAGTTCCGCCCATGCGGTCAGCGTGGCCATGAGCCCGCCGTAGATGTGGCTCGCGTCGGTGCCAGCGTGGCGGCGGACCTCCTCGAACCAGATCGCCGCAACCGGACCGGAAAGCCGATCGATCTCGGTGAGCCAGTTGGTGAAGCGCAGGTAGCGCATGCCGCCGCCGTCGAAGCGGCCGGGGCGCAGCGAGACGGTGCCGCTGGTGATCAGACCGTCATGGCCGCGGATTGCCCAGCCGGTCGAAGTACCGAGGTCGAGCGCCAGGACGCAGCGGTTGCGGGGGGTGTCGAGCGGCAGCGATTCAAACCTTGCGCCGTCGCAATTCGGGATCAGAGTCGGCTGAGCCATGATGGGTCTCCTTTGCCGGTGGCCTGTGGTGGTGGAAGACGACGGCGGTCTGGTGCTTGGCGGTACGGGGCCGCCGTCGTCGGATCGGGAAGCGCAAGGGAGCGTCACGGCGGCGCGCGCGGCTGGCCCGGACGTATGGGAGGAGTGGCCAACCCCGTGGGGTGGCCCTCCCATACGTAGTATGGGGGTTTGACACCTAACTGTTCCGGGGAGGACAAGTGGCTGAAATCATTGCGGAATAAGACTTCATGAAGTCTTCGGGCATGAGCTAGGGACCTAACTCTTATTTTCCCGTAACTCGTTGATTTCATTGAGTTCACAGTTGGCGCTGTCATATGAGTCAGGCCTCACTCATATGAGTTAGGTCGTCCTCGAGCCCCTCCGGGTAGACCCAGACGGCGGGGTTTTCGACCTGCAGGCAGAGCCCGGATTGGGGGCATTTGAAGTGGCTGGGCAGGACCGGACGGACCTCCGTGGTGACCTCGCCAGTGGCCGGATCGACATGATCGGCGGCTGCGCCGAACTGCATGCCCTCGACGCAGAGATAGCCGAACCGCGACCGGGTGACCGGGAAGCCGAACCCCGAAGGGTCGCGCAGGAACTTCACGAAGCCCTTGGTCGCCAGCACGCTGAGGCGCTCACGGATCGTATGCTTGCTGCCCAGACCGCCCCGGTTCTCGAAGGTCTCGGCGAACTGCATGGCGGTGTAGAGACGTTCGCTGGCCGCCTCATCCAGCAGCATGCCGAGGATGACGTCGTGCTTGCGCAGCCGCTCGGCATCGAGTTTGGCGCCGACCTCCTTGCGCATCAGGCGCTCGTTCAGCGGGTTCAGCTCGACCCATTCGCCCTTCACCTTGTCGATCAGCTTGCCCGGCAGCGCCGGTCCGTTCCGCAGCTCGATCTCCAGCCTGCGGACGCTGCTGTCCTCGTCGGGCCGGTGCATGAGCAGCCCCAAGGTGTAGAAGCCGCGCAGCGCGCTGGCGCCGGAGAGCGCGAGGAAGGGATCGTCCTTGACCTGATGCTTGCTGGCCTTGCGGGTATGGTGGGCGAGGATGACGCCCGCGTCCGGATTGACCGCCTCGCGCAGGAGCTCGACCCGGTCCTTCAGGAAGAACATCATGGCGGTGTTGTCGTTTTCGCCGCCGCCCTCGGGGCCACCGTCGAAAAGGTTGCGGATCGGGTCGATGACGATGATGTCGGGCGGCGCGTCGGGGAATGCGGCCCGGATCGCCTCGGCCACGCGCGCGACGCCCTCCGCGTCGAGCAGCAGCTTCAGCTTCGGCGTGGCGATGAAGGTGTCGCGCGCGGCGGCGATCACAGCGGCGGGCAGCGCGATCTGCTGCATGCGCTCGCGCAGGTAGTGATACTGGATCTCGGCCTGCAGGTAGAACACGCGCAGCGGCCGGGGCGGCGTGAAGCCGAGGAACGGCACGCCCGCCGCCATATACACGAGCCAGGAGATCAGGAAGTCGCTCTTGCCGACCTTGGGCGCGCCGCCCAGCACCAGGAGCCCGCCCGGCGTCAGCACGCGCGGCCCGATGACGTCCTCGGGCATGGGGCTCGTGTCGTCGAGCAGAGCGCCGAGGCTGAAGGTCGGCAGCGGGCTGGCCGGGGCATCGACGTGGGCTGCGCGCAGGAGCGGCGGACCGTTGCGCTTCACATGCAGCGTCCAGAGGCGTTCGGACTCGGCCATCAGTCGATCGAGCGGCCAGGACGGGCGCAGCATGGCGGCGTTGTAGCCGCAGATCGCCTCCCAGCCTGCGAAGGGGTCGAGGCGGCCCTCGTGCACCAGGCGGACGTAGTGTCCGATGGCGGCGCTTGCCCCCTGGAACCGGGACCAGTCGTCGACTGCGCCCTCGCGCACCGGCGTGGTGAGCACCGCGTCGATGCCGGGCTTCGCGGTCGGCGCGGCAACGTCGCTGGCGAAGCCTACGCCCGGCAGCGGCGGCATCTCGGCGACCTTTTCGGAGAAATCCGCAAGGTCGATCTCGACGTCGCGATGCTCGCGGATCTGCACGAGACGTTGATGGCCGTGCTTGTGATAGACTGTGCCGGGCACCCGGATCGGCTGGTGCGCCGAGCGGAAATGCGTATCGCCGCCGACCTTCACGGCGATCTCGCCGCGCAGGCGGCAGAGGGTGGCCAGGTCCTCACCTTCGACGGGTTCGGTCAGTTTCCACCAGACATGGAGCTTCGCCGCGCCCTCTGGCGTGCGCCCGCCGCTTTCGATGATGAGCGTGGGCGGGCCAAGATGGTGGGTGACATGCTCGAGCTTGGCCGGGATATCGCCAGCATCGAGATCGACGACGATGGCCTGCATCTGCAGCACCTCGGCGGCGCGGGCCTGGCCCTGTTCCTCGACCGTGCCGGGAATGACGTAGACGGCAGCGCCCTCGCGGTTCGCCCATGCGGCAAAAGTCGCGAGCTTGCCGGGTGCGGTGGCGTCGGCCGGGATCCAGATGTTGTGCGGCTTGCCGTCCCGGCCCTGACCCTTGTCGACGAAGCCGCGGAGCGGGATCAGCCCCTCGCACCAGCTGAACACGGTATCGAGGAAGACGGCGATCTGCTCGGGGTCGGGGTCGCAGCCGAAGGGATTCTCGGACGGCGGCCCGTCGTTGAAGTCCATCCACGGGTTGAAGTGCAGGATGCCGTCGTCGCTCATGCCGGAAGCCTCCAGCAGCGCTCGGACCACGGGCAGAAGCGGCATTCGAAGAAGTCGGGCGTGGTGGCGACGCGCGGCAGAAGCTCGCCTGCGTCGGTCGCCTGCAGGATCCGCACGCCCCGGTCGGACATGCGCTGCGCGAGGTCGGCGTCGAAGGGCACCAGCTCATGGTGAAGCTCGGCGGTGTCCTTGTTGATCGCGGTGAAGAGCGCGGGCGCGGCGCTGATGCCGGGCACGCTGGTTTCCATGTAGGCCTGATAGACCGCGATCTGGGCGGCGTAGACCGGCTTCGACTTGGTCACGCCGTCCTTGACGCAGGCGCGCCAGTTCTTCGCGTTCATCGTCTTGCATTCCCAGAGGGCGGGATCGGTCAGACCAAAGCCTTCGGGGCCGGCAGCGACGATGCCGTCGACATGACCGCGAATGCGCCCGCCCGCGACGGAGAACCCGAACTGGCCGCCATCGGGGCGGTTGCCCTTGCGGGTGTAGAGATCGAACCCGGCGCCGCGCAGCCAGGCGACGGCCAGATCCTCGAGGGCGTGGCCGATGGCGAAGATCCGCAGCGATTGGCCCGAGAAGTCCTGGCCCTCGTCCTTCGGCGTCGCCGTGAACTCGAACTGCAGCGCCCGCTCGCAGGCATGGCCGAGGCGCGAGCCACCGAGATAGTCGCGGGGCGGCCGCGTGGCCTGATCGGCGGTGAGCGTCTGATCGACGGCGGCGTTGACCCGGTCGGCGAAGCTGGGGCGGTGATTGTAGTTCAACATCAGAACGGCACCTCCGACGTCTGCGCCCTGGCGATGTCGGACATGGCCTCGCGGAAGCCCTCGACGGCTTCCTCGATCAGTGCGCGCACCTGCGCCTCGGTCAGATCGGAAAGCGGGGTGGCCCAGCCGATCTCGTCCATCAGCAGCGCCACGCGCTTCATGGTGGCGGTGATCGCGGCGCGCTCTTCCTCGGTCAGGTCAACCATGGCGAAACGCTCCCTGGCCAAGCGCGTCCAGAAGGACTGGCAGGGCATCGAGCAGAACCAGACCGATGGCCGGCGCCGCTTCGACCGGTGCGGATCGAACCAGCCAAAGCCACGGGTGGGTTGCCGGCAGACAGCACAGAGCGTTCCACGCGGATGCCAGAGCCGCCGCCGGTCCTCGGCTGTGATGGGGGTGGATGTAGACATGGGTCATGCCGCCCTCCGTTCGGGCCTGGCGGCCGTGTCGATCAGCTGGCGGATGGCGCGCTTGTTGAAGCCGAAGGTCATCAGCGCCGAGGCGCGGTAGCGCGTCAGCCCGAAGTCGTGCCGGCACTCGGGCGGCAGGTATTGCAGCTGCTTCTCGGTCGGCGGCTGGCGCAGCCAGGAACGGGTCTTGAAGGCGCTCTCGTCGGTCTCGTGCGTGTTCAGCCAGTCGTCGGCCTGCGCGAGGCAGACCGTGCGCTCGCCCACTCCCAGCAGATGCGGGCGTTCGCCTTTGGCCCCGCCGATGGCGTACCAGACCCCGTCCAGCCAGAAGATGCCGCCCCAGGCCGCGAAGCCCGTGGCCATCAGCGCATCGTCCGTGCCGTAGAGGTCGACCCAGGCGAAGCTGGATCGCTTCAGCAGGTCGATCTCGGTCATCATGAAGCCCGAGAGCGGCGCGGCTCCGCCGCCTTCGCCCGCATCCAGATCCTCGCGCGGGAACGCCTCACCGCAGAGCGGGCATTCGGTGGCGGCCAGAGGGATATCGGCGCCGCAGCCGGGGCAGGATTTCGTCGGGGCTTCTCCAGCCTCGGTCTTGCCGTCGAGATCGACATCCTGTTCCAGCGTGCCGTGGATCAGGCTCGAGGTGCCGAAATCCAGCACGACGCAGTCGGTCTTGACGATGCCGGGATGTTCCTCGGGGTCGACGGTGCGCAGGCCGCGCCCGACCATCTGGATCATGGTGGACTTGTAGGAGCTGGGCCGCAGCAGCACGACGCAGGAGGTGGGTGGATGGTCCCAGCCCTCGGTCAGCACCGCCACGTTGACGACGACGCGGATGTCGCCTGACGCGTAGTCTGCGAGGATCGCCTTGCGGGTCTCGGCCGCCAGGTCGCCGTGGATCAGCGCGGCGGAAACGCCTGCCGCCCTGAACGCGTCGGTGACGTGTTCGGCATGGGCGACGGTGGAGCAGACACACCACGGTCTGCCGGTCGCCCGCCTTCTCCTTCCAGTGGCGGATCACCTCGTCGGTGACGGGGGCGCGGTCCATGATGCCCGAGACCTCCGTCATGTCGAAATCCGACATGGTCTTGCGGACCGAACGCAGCTCGTCCTGCACGCCCACGTCGATGACGAAGGTGCGCGGCGGCACAAGATGGCCCGAGGCAATCAACTCGCCCAGACGCACCTGGTCGGCGACATTGTCGAAGACCTCGCGCAGACCCTTCCTGTCGCCACGGTTAGGCGTCGCCGTGACCCCGAAGATGCGGGCGTCGGGATTGGCTTCGCGCACCCGGTCAATGATGCGGCCGTAGCTGTCGGCGACGGCATGGTGCGCCTCATCCACGACCAGCAAGTCGAGACGCGGCATGTCGGCAAGGTTCGAAGCCCGCGCCAGCGTCGGCACCATGGCGAAGGCGACCTGGCCGCCCCAGGACTTCTCCGTGGCGTCGATGACCGAGGTGGCGACGCCCGGCACCACGCGCTGGAACTTGGCGCGGTTCTGCGCCGTCAACTCGTCGCGATGGGCCAGCACGCAGGCCTTGGCGCCGTCGCCGATCATCTCGCCGGTGACCGCCGAGAGCATGATGGTCTTGCCAGCACCAGTGGGCGCCACACCCAGCGTGTTGCCGCGGGAGGCGAGCGCAGCCACACTGCGCTCGACGAAGGTCTTCTGACGAGGGCGCAGCCGCATGGCCGATCTCCCCCTTACTGCGCCCAGCTCGGCCGACCGGCGGCGCCGGGGGCGGACGCGGGCTGGCTGGGCTGGGTGGCCGTGGTGGGCTGCTGCGCGGCGTGGCCCTGCGCCGGGGCGGCGGTGAACTGCGGCGCGACCGTCCCCATCAGCGCGGCGTAGTCGCGATGGTCGGGGGTGACGGCAGCGCGGATCTCGTTCTTGTCCTCGCCGTTGGTGTCGGTGCCGATGTCGATGCGGGCGATGAACTCGACGCCGTCGAGATCGCCGAAGCCGTTTATGCGGCGGCGGGCCTGCGCCTCGGGCGAGTTGTCCTTGTCGGACACGCCGCGCGCCGAGTTCAGGATGCCGCGGATCAGCCCGCGCCCCATGTTGGCCCAGTCCGGGCCCTTGGGGCTGTAGAGGCCGATCAGCGACCAGACCTTGCGCCGGGCATAGGGGCCTTCGAGCACCGTGTATTCGGCGTCGAGATAGACTGTGCCGGTAGCGGCGCGGCGCGCCCAGCCGCCGGTCCAGCCTTGCGAGGGGTCGTCGAAGCCGCCCGGGCGCAGGGTCAGGCGCACTTTAGCGAGCGTGCCTTTCGGGATGACGTTGGTGTTGGATTGCGCGGAGTTGAAGTCGTTCCAGGATCCAGACATGACTGGGGTCTCCTCTTTCAGGTGTTTTCGGAATGGGTGGGAGCATCGGTGGTCGGCGCGGTCGCGGCCGCAGGCGGGCTGCGATATGCCAGCCGCTCGGATGCGGGCTTCACGGGTCCGCGGATCTTCGCCATCAGACGGCCGAGATGCGGTTCCTCGATCAGGTCAAGGCGGCCGGAGCGGTCCTTCGCGGGGAAGTTCCACGAATTGATCGTCTGGCAGACGAAGGCCCTGTACGGCATGCCGGACTCGTCCTTGATCTCCGCCATCGTCAGGACTTCATCGACGATTCCCGGCAGTTCGAGGCCGGTCTTCGAGCCGTCGATCTGCAGCTGGAAAACGCGCCGATTGAAGTCGTCAAGCTTCTCGTCGAGGATCCCGACGAACCAGACGTTCTTCGCCCGCGTGTGCTGGAGATGGGTGAGCCACGTGACCATCTCGCGGCCGTGCAGGCCGTAGGCGCCGCGGACGTCGGGCTTGCCGGTCTTGTCCGAGAACGCCTCGGGCTGTCCCTTGCACCATTGGAAGCAGAGCCGCCCGGCGACGGTGATCGAGTCGATGAAGACCGTGTGGTAGCGGTCGAGCGCCGCCGGATCGCCGAAGCGCTCGCACACCGCCGCGTAGTGGGCATCGCTGTAGACTTGGTCGTCCCGCAGCGCCGGATTGGGGCCACCGATGAAGACCGCGAAGTCGCGGCATTCGGCCCATGTGCGCGGCCGGACGCTGTCGCCGGACCATCCCTCGATGGCAAGGTCGCCCGCTTCCAGATCGATGAACAACGTGGTGGCGGGGTCGAGCGTCCAGAGAAGACTGGTCTTGCCGATCCCGGACTTGCCGAAGATCGTACCCTTGATGCCGCGCGGCTCGGCGAGACGCTGATCGGCCGAAATGATCGGGAGAGCCATCACTTGCCTCCCTTCGCCGCGATCAGGGCATCGATCGCGATGTCCGCACCCAGCGCGCCGGCCTTGCGCCCCTCGTCGTGAAGGGTGCGCACCGCGTCGACCTCGCGGTAGAGCGCCGACGCCCGCTCGTTCAGCCCGATGAGGGCGAACGCCAGGTCGTCGATCGATGCCGACCCGACCGGCTTCACGGTCTCGTCACGACGGCCGCCGAGGGCCGGAACCCGGATGCTCTCGGGCAGCTTTTCCAGCCCGTAATGCTGCTCGCGGAGCACCGCGAGTTTCTTCGTGATGCTCATGACGTCACCTCGTTGGTCAGGGAAAGGCGGAAGCTGGGCTTGCCGGTGCGAACGGTGCGCGCGTCTTCAAAGGCGGAGCGGATGTGGCTCGGCCAGACTGCGAACTTGCGCTCGGGCACCTTGATGGCGACGTCGACGTATTCGGCGGGGTCGTCGCCCTCGGCCCGGATGCGATCGACAAGGGCGGCGAGTTTGTCCTGGTCCCAGTCCACCCGCTTCGGCAGGTCGGCGATCACGGTGACCGTGCCATCGTCGAGGCGGATCGTGCCGGTGTCCTTGCCGGCGGCCTGGCGTGCCGCGTGGGCACGATCGCCGTACTTGAGCGCGACGGCACCATCGAGCCAGTCGCAGATCGTCTTGGCGCGACGCAGGGCATCGGCGGCCTCGTCCTGCAGGAGGGCGAGTTGCTCAGCGGGCATAGCGGCGATGTCGCCGACGGCCATGCGCCGGAGCTCATCGAGCGAGATGCGGTTGGAAATCGTCATCACCGTCCCCTCACGCCGCAGGCTTGGCAGGGGTGTCGGCGGTGCTCGCGCGGATCTGCTCGCGCTCGTACTCCTCGACGTCTTCGAGGCGGTACACGACCCGACCGCCGAGTTTGACGAAGCGCGGGCCTTCGCCCGTCCAGCGCCACCGCTCAAGCGTGCGGTGGCTGATGTTCCAGCGCGCAGCCAGGTCGATCTGGTTGAGATGTTTCGTAGCCATATGTGTCTCCTTGGGTTCTTGTCGAAAACCTGCGGAGAGGATGGCTGCCGGGCGGGTAGGAGCCGGGGAGGAGCCAGGTAGGGCTCAAGGTAGGAGTCGGAAAAACCGGCTCAGAAATGAAAAAAGCCGCCCCATCGGGCGGCCTTGCAGTTGAGAGATTCAGCGCATCAGAGGAACAACCAACAGCGGCCATTCTCCTCTCTGATGAAATCACGCCATTCAGCTCTCCCGGAGAAAGCCTTCGCCAGCGTGTTGACGCTGGTGCTGTATCCGGCGCTCTCCAGAACCTCGGCGGTCAGAAGTTCCGGATGGCCGGATTTCCAAGCGTCATACAATTGCCGGATGATTGCGCGCTGTTTCGATCCAGAGAATGCATGCCGTGTTCCGCGAACTGTGAGGGACGCGCCGTCGGCCGCCATGGTGATCAGGTCGTCGTTCAGCTGTGAGCCTGCCGCAACACGGGCAGCCAATAGGTCGGGAACGACAGCATGACCGTTGTGATCGGCGACATCTCGAACGGCGATCAGCGTATGACCGAGGTGCACGTCAGTCGGCAGGCGATTCCCAGGCGTGAAGCTCAGGACGATTCGTAAGCCGAGCGCCGGACGCTTGCGGGCAGTATCGATGAAACTTTTCCATATCGCTGGTTCGCAGAGCCGACGGCCAATCCAGACGGATGTACGTTTGCTGCGTCCTGGAAGTCGCGCGTCGCCGACCTCCCACAGAAGGTCGGGCACGAGTTCGACAGGGCCGGTTCGCGGCGACAGATCCAGCCGCTCCAGCAGCTGTTCGAGCAACGTGTTGAAGTTGACACGGTACGTTGCCAACTGATCACCGGGGACATTCACCCAACCCGCTGACGGGCTGAAATACCCATATGCCCGATGTTCAGGTGACCAAGTCAGATTTACGGGCTCGTCTTCATGGTCGACGAGTGAAACAGCCGCCCGCGAGTGATCTTTCGGCTGAAGGATCCCTGCCGCCTTCAGCGCTGGCGCGACGCGCCCATAGTAGCCGTCGAGGACCGAGCCGCTGATGACCGCATCCGGCGTCTCGATCACAGACAGCAGCAGGTCTGCCGCCTTTCGATCAATCGACGACGGCACTATCTGCCCCGGAAAGAATGCCCCAACGGCGCAGGTACTTTTCGCCGATCAGCTGCTCCTCCTCGGTCTGGTCCTTGAGATTGCAGCCATGCGGCATGGTGATCGTCAGCGGCAGCGTCCGGCCCCGCTTCGCGTCACCCTTGGGGTGGAATTTGATGGTCAGCTTCGCCTGCGTCGCGATCCATCCGCCGGCTAGTGGATCGTTGGCGCCGAACCGCTCTGCCGACATGCTCCAGATGATGCGGTCGGCTTTCCGAAGGCATTCGAGGGTGGCGCGTTCGGCGTTATTGTCGATGGGCATCAAACGCAGCTGCTTGACCTCGACGGATTCGATCCCGTCCTCCGGCTCTGTCGGGAAGGCAAAGGGGTGCAGGAGAACATCCAGATCGTAATTCCGGAACGGCACCTTTTCACTCTGGAATTCAATCCCGAGCAGGTCCCGCGCCATGAAGCGCACCATCTCCTCGCGGCTTTCACGGTCATTGGCCACGACCTCGATGACGCCGGTTGCCGGCTCGTAGGTCATCGCTGCCTCGAACACTGGGCGGCGGGCGCGACGGACGAGCGCGCCGCCATCGTCGAACGCTAGGAAGTCGTCCAGCAGCCCCTCGCGGTAGATCGCGATCTGCACCAGCTCGCAATCCTCGCCGTCAAAGGTCGGCCGGTAGCGCCCGAAAATGTCGATGTGGATATTGTTGGAAGCGAACCGCTCGCGCAGCGCCGCCTTGAAGGAATCGAGGGATGCCTCGTCGCGGCGCAGGTCAAGGTGCGGCTCACCGATGAACCCGTCCCAACTCCGGCCGCGCCGCCGCTCGTCGGTGTAGCGGACCTCTTCGGCGTGACGGAACCGAATCGGTTCGTTCAGGAACATCCAGAGCGAGCGGGCGTGACCATTCGCGAGATCGTCGAGAACCGTGCGGTCATCGACAACACTATAGAGTGCAGTCTGCCCGGCATCGTCGGCGAGAGCTCCAACACGGTCGGCATCATTGACGATGCGCGCGCGGGCTTCGTCGTCCATCTCGTCGACGGCGCGGAGCGTGACGCGAACCACCTCCGGCTCAGGCGCCTCCCAACCGACCTCGGTCGGAAGCTCGATGCCGGTATGGTGGAAACAGGCCTGCAGCGACGAAGCAGGCATGTTGCGGATGAAACTCGTCACTGAGGCCATGATCGGTGCTCCTTAGCCCTTGATGGTGCGCGGGTCGTTCCCGTGCGAATCGGACTGGCCGATACGGCCATCCTGGTTGTGGATCTTGAACTCCGTCCCGGCGTTGCGGCTCATCTCCCTCCCGCGGTCGATCGCCTCCCGTTTCGTGTCGAAATGCCCGCTAGCGCGGTCGGCCCCGCCGCGGCGAACGTCCCAACCGCCGCCGGAATTGGGAACTACGTGATGGGTCCCTGACCCTTTGCCTTTTGCCATGACGGCCTCCTGTCTTGTAAAAGCGCTAACTGCAGTTCGTTCTTGCGAACTTCTGCGGAAGATAGGGATTGCGCGTATGGCGTGTCAAGCACTAGATGTATCGCGACAACGAACTCGTTGAAAAACAGGAGGACACCGGTGCCAACACCATTGGGAGAGCGCGTTCGAGAGCTCAGACTGAAGCGAGGTCTGACCTTGGAAGCGCTGGCCGAGCGGGTCGGATCGAGCAAGAGCTACATGTGGGAGATCGAGAACAAGGAGGTTACGCGGCCATCTGCGGAGAAACTGCAGCAGATCGCCTTGGCTCTGGAAACGACCACTGACTATCTGCTCACCACTGAAGCCGTCACTGAGGCCGATGCCGACGACACGGCCTTTTTTCGCAAGTATCAGAGGATGAACCCCAAGGGGAAAGAGCGACTTCGAGAGATGCTGAGGATCCTGGACGACGAGGATGAATGACCGATAGAGCCCGAAAAACGCCCCGGCGGGCTGCCAACGATCTGACGGTTCTACTCCGCACCGTGTTGGGGGAGGACCGATTCCCGGTGGACGTCGAAGCGCTGGCGCTCGAGGTCTCGCGCAACCATGAAGATCCGATCACGGCCGTAAAGGGTGTCGAGATAGACGGCTTCGAGGGCATGCTGCGCGCGCGGCGCAAGAAGCCCGGTTGGCAGATTCTCTACAATACGCAGCCGCGTTACCGCGGGCGCGAGCGTTTTACGTTGGCTCACGAGTTCGGGCACTACCTGCTGCATCGGCGCCCGCTCACCGCCGAACACTACCGTGATGGCGAGCTGTCCGACGACTACGATTTCGAGTGCCTTCCGCTCCAATCCAACGACTGGAAGGACGCCGAGAGGGAGCGCGAGGAAGAGGCCGACACGTTCGCCTCCTTCCTGTTGATGCCCATCGACGACTACCGCAACCAGATTGGCGGCCAGGAAATGACGCGCGATCTCCTCGGCCACGTCACGGATCGATATGGGGTCTCGCTTCTCGCCGCCACACGCAAGTGGATCGAATTCACCGACGCCCGGGCTGCCATGGTGGTGGCACGCGACGGCTTCGCTCTTTGGGGACGGGCCAGCACGACGGCCTACAAGAGCGGCGTGTTCATCCGTTCCGGCATGCCGATCCCGGATGGTTCGGTGATGGCGATGGGCCCCACTTCGCAACAGGCCGGTGGACAGCGGCCCACATCATTCCCCGACGGGATCTGGGCATTCAGCCGGGGCTCGGAGCCCGTCCGGGAACTCGCCTTCTTTTCTGATCGCCTCGGCATTTCGGTTTCTCTTTTGCAGTTCGACGGTCGCGGTGGAGGAGCGGACATCGAAGAGGAAGAGCCGTGGGACAGCTATGACCAGTTCATTGCTGGCGTCAGAGAATAACGGTGGACGCAAATATGATTGACCTCAAGCATTCTGATATCCGAATTATCGATGACGCCTTCCAGGCCGACCCCGGCTATGTCCTCAATTTCTCCGACCGGACATTTCGAGAGTATTTCGAGGACGAGTTCAAAATCGATATCGATGATCGAAAGTACCAGTCCAACGGAACATCGAAGATGAACCGTCTGCGGGCATTCTGTCGTGTTGAACCCCCAGCTACCGTTTCGCGAGTGCTGCGTAGCCTGTGGCAGTACCGTGAAGCAACCCGGTCGCCGGGTCCGCGCGACGGTGAGATTGGAGTAAATTTTTTCGACCTTCTCTCACGTATAGAAGGCGGCGGTACAATCGCTCGAACGGATGCGATCGAACGATTCGCCGTCGACCAGACTCTCGACGAGCTGGTTGCCGCTATAGAACGCGACATCATTGCCGATCGCCCCGCAGCGGCTTTGGATCGCCTACATACCTACTGCGCAAAGAAGTTTGGGCACCTGCTCGACCGGACAGGCGTCACCTGGGATCGGACCGAGCCCCTTCACAGCCGCGTCGGCAAGTATGTCAAGGCTTTGAAACAGGAGCGGGAGCTCCGGGAAATGACGGAGCAGATCATCAAGAATTCGATCGGTGTCTTCGACAAGTTCAATCACGTTCGGAATAATCAGAGCCTCGCTCATGACAATGAGCTGCTCGACAAGGCGGAGGCGCGGTTCATCTTTGACTCGGTGTGCGCGGTGCTCCGTTTCGTCAAGAGCATCGATACCGTTCGATTCGATGACTGATCGCTCCCTTCAGAAGGAAGCAGCCACCTACAAGGACCATACGATCTGCGTCACGCTTCGAATGATTGCGTGCAATCACGTTAAGTCATTGAAATAGATTACATATGGCCGTTTCGCGACTACCGTTTGCTGATCATCTTTTGTTGCGAACGGTCTCATGCAAGAATCTCGATCCGGCCCGAATCCTCCGTTGCCCGCCCGTCTGTCGGCGGATGAACGCCTCAATGAACTCGCGTGCATTATTGCGGCGGGGCTGAGGCGTGTTCTGCCAGAGCAGTCCAGTTCTTTATCTGCAGTCGGCGAAGACAGTTCATTCGACATTCTCGCCCTCAAACGCCGTGTTGGTCGTCGCAAACCGAGCAACCGAGATGGAGGGCAATGATGCCAGGAACAAAGAGAAAGATGGATCCCCCGCCGGGGCGGCCGGGCGAATGCGCCTCGGCGGAAGAGAGCGTGGTCATGCAGCTTTCAGCGCTCAAGCGAATGACGGTCGTGGAGCTGAAGACGAAGTGGGAGAGCCTCTTCGGCTCGTCCGCTCCGAATAACAGCCGCAGTTACCTTGAGCTGAGGCTCGGCTACCGGATTCAGGAACTGACCCTCGGCGGGCTTTCGCGCGAGACGCGACGGACGTTGGACCTGCTGGCCGACGAGATCGAGGGCCAAGCCAGGCACAGGTCGATCATCGCCGATCCCCGCAACCCGGTTGTCGGCACGCGGCTGGTGCGCGAATGGGACGGGGTGGAGCACACCGTCACCGTGATGAAGAACGGTTTCGACTGGCAGGGGCGCAAATTCAAGTCGCTGTCGGCGGCGGCGCGGGCGATCACCGGCACGCAATGGAACGGCTACCGCTTCTTCGGCCTGCGCGAAGCCCGGAGGGACGACAGATGAGCCGTCATCAGGAAGCCGTCGCGGTCATGACTCGCCGTCTGCGCTGCGCCATCTATACCCGCAAGTCGAGCGAGGAAGGGCTCGACATGGAGTTCAACAGCCTCGACGCCCAGCGCGAGGCCTGCGAGGCCTATGTGGCGAGCCAGAAGGCGGAAGGCTGGGCGGCCATCCGTGAGGGTTATGACGACGGCGGCTTCTCCGGCGGCACGCTGGAGCGGCCCGGCCTGAAGCGCCTCATCCAGGATGTCGAAGCGGGACTGATCGACGTGATCGTCGTCTACAAGATCGATCGGTTGTCGCGCTCGCTGATGGATTTCGCCAAGCTGGTTGAGATCTTTGACCGCAATCAGGTGACGTTCGTGTCGGTCACGCAGTCGTTCAACACAACGACGTCGATGGGCCGCCTGACGCTGAACATCCTGCTCAGCTTTGCGCAGTTCGAACGGGAGGTCATCGGCGAGCGCATCCGCGACAAGGTCGCGGTCTCGCGCAAGCGCGGCATGTGGATGGGCGGCTACGTCCCGCTCGGCTACGACGTGCGCGACCGCAAGCTGGTGATCAATGATGCCGAGGCCGCGACAGTCAGGATGATCTTCGAGCGGTTCGTTGCCATCGGCTCTGCCACGACGCTAGCCAAAGCGCTGGCAGCCGAAGGTGTGCTGAACAAACGCGACAAGCTGATCGACAAAGGCTTCCTCTACAAGCTGATCAACAACCGGGTCTACCTCGGGGAAGCCGTCCACAAGGGCACGGCCTATCCCGGCGAACATAAAGCCATCATCGACCGGGGCCTGTGGGACAAGGTTCACAGCATCCTGCAGGAAAGCCCGCGGCTGCGGGCAAAGAATACGCGGCGCCAAACGCCAGCCCTGCTGAAGGGGATCATCTTCACCGACACCGGCGCGGCGATGACGCCGACAGCGACGAAGAAGGGCACGCGCCTCTACCGCTACTACGCCTCGATGGACCTGATCCGTAATCGCCCGACCGGCGAGACTTCAGGCCCGCTGCGCTTGCCCGCAGGTATGGTCGAGGATGCCGTCGTCGGCGAAATTCGCCGCATGATCCGCGCGCCCGAGATCGTGGCCCGAACGATCAAAGCCCTTCGCGAGGAGAGCCCGACCGTCGATGAGAAGGCAGTCGTGAAAGCGCTCGGCGAGTTCGATCAGCTTTGGGCGGCGCTCTATCCGGCGGAGCAGACCCGCATCGTCCATCTTCTGGTGGAGCGGGTGACCGTCGGCGAAGGCGGCATCGCCGTCGATTTGCGCAATGAGGGGCTGGGCTCGGTTCTCAGGGACATGATGGCACCCCGCCAGACGGAGGCCTGCGCATGACCGGTTCAACGGAGACCATCCGGGTCGTCATCCCGCTGACGATCCGCAAACGCAACGGGCGGCCGAAGATCTTGCCGCCCGACAATCTGACTTCTCGGGATGACCGTTCACAGGACCCCCATGTGCTACGCGCAATCGCCCGCGCCTGGAACTGGCGGCGGCAGCTGGAAACCGGTGCCGCCTCCACCATTCAGGACATAGCCGCAGCCGAGAAGGTCTCCGACCGGTTCGTGAGCCGAATGATGCGGCTCGCCTATCTGTCGCCTGAGGTGCTCGAACACCTAATCATCACGCGCGTGCCGCCGGCGCTTTCGTTGAACGACCTTGCCGCAGTCGCCGACCGGTCATGGGCGGAGCAGATGCAAATGGTGTTCGATGCCCCCCAAGAATAGCGCCGATCGCAACAACTCCTATCCTTGGCCCCGTCGAAACGAGATGCGCACCCGATCCGCTATCTCGGTACGAGGTGCCGGGTCGGCGCATCGCTCGCCAGCACCAGCCTTATCGATCGTTTTGCCCGGCTGAGGGCCACATACAATAGGCGCCCGCCAAGCACGTCATCCGGGTATTGATGGCGATCGACGGGGCAGAGCAATACATGGTCGAAATCGAGCCCCTTCGCCTTGTGAATGGTGCTTACCATCTGCGACGGCCACTTGCGCCGCCGCCTTATGCGTCCGAGCGCGCTGCGAAAGGCACGTGGATCGTCGGTCCGATCGAACCCGCAGAGCGCCCACACGTGATCGGCGAAGCGGATTGTGTATCCGGGGGGCAGCGTGTCGCGGACCATGCGCATCGCCACCGCCACGCCGCGATGATCGGGCGATGCGTAAATCGGCTCTAAACAACCGAGCCACGATATCTGGTTGCGCCCCGCGCGATCGCGGTTAATCGCGGCGCCTAGCCGTCCGCGAAGCCCGTCAGACAGATCGGCGGTCAGGCCGACTCCGATGACCGCAAGGAAATCGAGAAAGGCACCGGCCAGCCCCTGCGCGTTACCGGCTTGCGCTTCCAGCCCTTGGGTCAGTACTTCCAGCTCATCAAGTTGCGCACCTTCGTTCAGAGGCGCACGCCAACCCCCGGCCTGTGCCGAGGACTTTGCCATATTCCCGAGGAACGCGAGGACGGCAGCGCTATCCGGCGCTCCGTTCAGGAAGGCATGCACCTCCCGGCTTGCTGTCGGCATGTCCCGGAAGCGCTCACGCCCCGCCAGAGCATTGTGCGAAACCGTCCACACGCAGGCGGGCGCATCGCGCAGGACAACGGGGTTTCCAGCTTTCAGCGCCGCACGGCTTGCCATGATCCACTCGCCAAGTTCAGGCGCACCCGCCCACCGATGCGGCTCTTCGAGCAATCCTCTATCGTCCGCCGCAGCCCAAAGCGCATCCCAATCCACATAGCCGTTATCGTTTCCCGGATGGATAGCCTGCATCGGATCGCCGAAGATGCGCAGGTGCGCGTTGCCGATCTCCCGCAGCAGCCTCACCGCCTCGTGCTGGTGAACGCTGGCATCCTGGTGTTCGTCCAGCACGATGACCGGGTAGTGAGCGGCGACAGCGCGCGCCACGGTTGGGGCCCGGCGGAACAGCTCGACCGCTTTCTCGCTCAGCGCGGAAAACGGAATGCCGTCGGCGGGCCTGCCCAAATGCGATTCAATCGGGGAAGGCAGGCCAAGCGGCTGCGCGTAGGCGCCAATGGCTTTGAGGAAGAAGCTGTCGCAGGTCTCAACATCGATCTTCCTGCCCAGCGCGGCGCACTTGCGCTGGAACTCGCCGCACGCTGCATGGGTATGGGAGAGCAGCAGGACCTTGCCGGACGTAAGCCGCTCGGCGGCTTCACCTGCATATTTGGCGGCCTTCGTCGTCTTGCCGCAGCCGCCTGCGGCCTCGATCATAACGACCGGCGCTTCGGAGTGGAGTTTTGCATCCACTTCCCGCGTCATGCAGCGGTTTCCCGTTCAATCGTATCCAGAAAGGCCGCGACCTTTTCGTTCAATTCCTTCGGTATCGGATCGAGAGCCAGCAGCTTGTCTGCGAGCAGGAACCCGCCATCAAAAGACTTGAACCATCCGCTCGGTTTTCGCTTCCCGTCGCGCGGTGGGCACGCTGCGTTGCACAGCGCCTTGACAAATGCTTCGCGCCCGTAAGCGGCAAGAAGCTGTTCGGCAGACCGGTCCTTGTCTTCGGACCCAAGGGCTGTGCGTAATTCCGGCAGGCAGTGTCGTGCGGGTCTGCCCCCGAACTCTTCGGGCCAGGCAACGACCAGCGGCAGAACGTTCTCGGGTAAGGCGCCGAACACGGCATGTTCCAGGGCCGCCCCGTTATCCCAGCGCAATACAGCCGCCCGCCTCCCGATTTCTTCCCAGCTCCCGTCCTTGCGACCTTCGTCGTCGGCCACTGCCCCGATCTGAAAGCCTGCCTTGAGCATGGCCTTGCAGATGGCAACCGCCCTGTCATGTCCGCGACCGTCAACGCAGAAAATCCCGCGCACGGGATAACCTTCGCCGAATCTTGCGATCAGCAGCCGGGTCGCGAAGCCTTCCTCAGTAATTCCCTCGCAGATCACCGGCAACCGCGCCAGAACGGCTTCCGGATTCGACGCTAGCAACTCTCCAATCTCCTTCCCTTCCAGCGCCGTCAGTTCGTGCGCCCGTGGCGCACGCGCCGGCTCGACAACTTCTTCTGGCGCGGCTTGCCCGGCATCGCCTGCAGGCGGGAGCGCTATATTGATGCGAGAAATGACCGCGCCCACAGCTGCACCAGCTGAAAGGATCGCGGGCGCGTGTGTTGTAATGAACGCCTGCCGCTTTCCCTCCTGATGAAGATCCCCGATGAAAGCGCGCTGACGATAGGGCTCGAGGCCTGTTTCCGGCTCATCGACCACGGCGAGCGAAACGCTTTCGGCGAGAATCGATGCAAGTTCCAGCGTCGCGAGACGGCGCGTGCCTGTGCCCCAGGCTGGCAGCGGCAAGGCGGTCTCGTCATTCTCCCCGATCATCAGACCGACACTGGCGGCGAGCGACACGCCGGGCGTGCCAACGAGCCCGAGCCGGACGGGGTTGGGCAGGCTGCGCTTGCTGAAATGCCCGTCGATGCGTACGAGCGCCTCTTTCGGCTCATCGCCCAGCCGGTCATGAATGGGCGTGTTCAGGATGGCCTGAAGGATCGACTGCCGAAGCTGCTGGCCTTCCATGTACCGATCCAGCGCGCCGCCCTGCACGAGCCTCAGATCGCGATCCCAGCGATCGGCAATACCGAGCCGCATAAGGCCGATGCGCTGCCTCAATGCCCGCGAAAACGGCACGCGCGTCTCATCGTCTACACCGATCACTTCGTAGATGGCTTCTTGATCCTGAGTGCCGGTCAGGCGGCAGACCATTACAGCTTCGGCGCCACCCTCGTCCGGCAGATCGGTGAACTGTCCCTCTCGCCAGCCGCGCAGCGGCGGCAGAGGAAACCTGTCGCTCTTGAGGATCGACGCATCTCCCACGGCGAGCGCTGCTTCGATCACAAATCCCCTATCAATGTCTCGGCGGAAATAGTCGAACTCAGATATGTTCATGTTGGGAGCGGGCGAGAGCAGCGCGCCGATGGCTTCGAGGATGGTGGATTTACAGCTATCACCCGGCCCGACGATGACGTTAAGGCCAGGTGCCGGGCGCCATTCAAGCTTTTCGATGCCGCGAAATCCCTCTATTCTCAGAAATCGTATCGAAGGATTTGGTCCCACGGTCATCGCTTCTTCCGCTTGTTGGTCTATAGGTTCAGTCCGAATAATGGTCGCGTCTTTGAAGACGGTAACACTATCGGCATCAAGACACTCTAGCACCGACAAGCGCGTTGCGCTTCACTTCGATCAAGAACGCCTACATCGCGTTCTCAGGGTGCTGACGCCAGCCGGTAGAACGGCCGCAGAATGTGCGCCGTTGCGATGGACGGAACTGGCTGAAAACGTTGACCGTAGCGAAGCCGAACCGGGTCAGACGAGGTTCGCTCGGTTTGAGACTAAAGCGGTTCAGAGACCGAAATTCGGGACTTCGCCAGTCTCAGTGGCTCAGGTGGCTCGGCTAAACGCCTTTGAAACTTGGGAGAAATCCGGCGCTCAAGGCGCGTCGCTCAAAGTTCGTAACAGGAAAATGGCGGAGAGAGAGGGATTCGAACCCTCGATACGCTGTTATCGTATACACGCGTTCCAGGCGTGCGCCTTCGACCGCTCGGCCATCTCTCCAATGGTTCATTATCAGCTCGGCCAATATATCCAACGCCTTGGACCATGCAAGAATTATAGAGCACAATCCGAGCTTGCCAAGCGTGAGCCAGGGACGATCAAGATTATGCTTATAAAATAGAATGTTAGAGCAGTATTGCGATTCAATTTGAACGCAAATACCGCTCTAGCGTGAACCATGGCCGGCTGTTCGGTCGGACACCCGGTGGTCTTTGTCTCTCGTATTCGATGCTCTGATTTTGATCTTTTTGACCTTTTCGGCTCTGTGGTCGGCAGGGTCGGAAAGGCTGAAGACGGCTGTTATTCCGGTCCCTTAAAGCAACTACAGAC
Source organism: Hyphomicrobiales bacterium (assembly GCA_036881905.1). Taxonomy (GTDB): domain Bacteria; phylum Pseudomonadota; class Alphaproteobacteria; order Rhizobiales; family Im1; genus JBAJNN01. The sequence goes on from JBAJNN010000001.1 coordinate 61,259, forward strand.
CCCCAATCCGGGTTAGCCTCACCTTTCAGAGGCCGTCGGGCGAGGGTCCGGAAGAAGACGGCACCCCGAGCATGGCCATGATCCCGTTTCCAAGCGCACTCGCTAGACGCCGATCGCGACCGTAGACATCGTCAAGATAATGGATTTGGCCGTCGGCGCCGGGCCACGCCGTCAGATAAACGAGGTGGACTTTTACCTCATGCCTGAGCCCGATCCACCGAGTGTTGTCGTCATTGAAGAAGTGAGAGACATCGGCGGCGGTCCAGCCATCTCGTGTAAGAAGCAGCTCGGCCAGCCGGTCGGCATTCTGAACGCGCACACAACCATGGCTGAAAGCACGGACATCGCTCTCAAACAGGGCCTTTGACGGCGTGTCATGCATATAGACTTCATGCCAGTTCGGAAACAGGAATTTGACCTTGCCAAGCGCATTGTCGCGCCCTGGAGTCTGGCGGATACGAACGCGCAGCGTTTTCCGGTTCATCTCGCTCCAGTTTATTGCCGTGGCATTGATGACATAACCATCCATACTGAGCGTCTGGTAGCCATGGCTGTCGAGATAGTCGGGATCGCGCAAAAGTTCGGGAACCATCTCCTCAAGGACAATAGAGCGCGGCACATTCCAGTAGGGGTTGAATTCGACAGAGGTCATAGTATCGCTGAAGGCCGGTGTCTGATGATCTCGCAGCCCCACGACGACGCGCGCGCCATAAGCCACGACGCCATGGTCGTAAACGCGTAGCTCGAATGCCGGTTCATTGACAAGGATATAGAAATTGCCAAAATCGCGCGGCAGCCAGCGCATGCGTTCCATGTTCAAAATCAGCATGCGTATTTTTTCAGCGCTATTGCGCCCATTGAATGCCGCAAGAGTCTTCGGTCCGATCAGACCGTCGGCGACAAGCCCCTCACGTTTCTGAAAGACCCGTACCGCGCCCGCCATATCTCCGCCATAGCGGTTGGATCGAGTGGCGGCATCACGGACTTTTCCGTTATCGGGCTTGAGCAATTTAGCAATACGGTCGTGAGAATCAAACTGCGGGGCCAATAACCCCTCACATTCGAGCCTGTCGCGAATCTGTGCAATGCGCGGATCCTTCATACCAGGACGAATGACGACGCCGGCGGGAATCTTTCGCTGTGTGAAGGGCTTTTCGGCAAGCCCGCGCAATCGCGACAATTCCGCTTTCATCGCCCGATAGAGCGGATGGGTCGGGTGCAGCGTCGTCAGATAATGGTCCGGACGCACCATATGTTCAATGGTGGCGAGAAAGACGGCCGCCTCGATCCCTTTGGGGCGAAGGTCGTTATACCGGGTGAGTTTATCGGGATCGACGCGACCGGCTGAAGCGTCATGAGCATAGCGCAACAGCTTGACCGTGAGTTCTATATCGAGCCGTGCGAGCTTGTCTCGATCATACACTCCCTCTAGGGCATTGTCATCGAATCGGGAGAGTAACCCGGGCAGATAATCGTTCGCATCGAGACCGTCTTCATCGACTCTGCCCAGGGTGGCGAGCAAACGTCGCGCACGAAGCCCGAGGCCGTGAGGTCCGACCCAGAGTGGAGCGAAATCGCGTTTGACATAGAAATCGAGAACCGGGCGACGGTCTTCGCGGCGCAGAAGGATGGGAGCCCCCTGCCCTCCTTGCAGAGTGGAAAGAATGGCGGCGGGCAGGCCGGAAAGTTTCTCTCCGGCGCTAAGAGAGGGATCGGCCAGCGATACCGGTGGTTCCGGGACGTAACGTTCATAATCATCGGGCTGTCGGAGGGTATCGGCGCCATCGCGTCGAACCATTGAATCCCTGTCGATTGCCAAGGAGGCGGAAACGGCCTTTCCGAATCCTGCAAGAGCTGCGTTGCGGTGCGGCAGAACGCGGCGGAACAAGCGCCCACCGGCCGATACCCCATTCCGGTTGCGCAACGTGACGGCGCCAGCATTCAATGCCGTTCCGGCGAGGATCACCGACACACAGACAGTCGCAATCATCCTGTTCAGCGCGTATGATTCCTTTTGCCGCAATGCGCTTTTCATAGATCGACCATCCCTTTGCCTTGGCCGGCCACCATGCTCATAAATCGACAAACGACTCTTGGCTATATCCGCAAATAAAGCCTTAATTGCAAACGTTTCCAGACCGCCGGATGAAAATGGTTCAAATAAAGGCTGGCGAAAAAAAGCGCCGCCGCTAAAATGCACATGGAACACATGGTCAACAACAAAGCCTCAGGATCGCTGAACATGACGGAACATTCATCTGCAAAACACCGTACAGACGCAAAAGACCAGGCTGCAATGGGCAGCATAGTTTTCGGTGAAAACACTCCGGCCGCGCTGCCGGAATGGTCGCTTGATGACCTTTATACCGCGCCTGGTTGTGTCGAATTGAAACGCGATATCGAACTGATCGCGAATGACAGCAAGGTTTTTGAGCGGCGCTATCGGGACACCGTCATCACTTTGGCGACAGGCGAAGGCGGAGGCAAACGGCTGGCCGAGGCCATCGAAAGCTATGAGGCGCTGCAATGCCTGTCGCAGCGAGTCTTCTCCTATGCCTTTCTTCATTACGCCGGCGACACCGCCGCGCCGGAACGGGCAAAATTTTTCGGCGACATTCAGGCGCAACTCACGACCATCTCGGCCGGGCTTATCTTTTTCGAGCTGGAGATCAATCAAATCGACGATGCCGATTTCGACTCCGCCATTGCCGATCCGGCGCTTGACCATTATGCGCCGTGGTTGAAAGATCTGCGCAAGGTGCGCTCCCATCAGCTCGATGATAGGCTTGAACGGCTCTTCCATGAGAAATCGATCACCGGACGCAGCGCCTGGAACCGGCTGTTCGACAACACCATAGCCGCCTTGCGTTTCAACGTCGATGGCAAGGAATTGCAGATTGAGCCAACACTCGATCTGCTGCTCGACCGCAGCCCGGAAAAACGCAAGGCGGCGGCCCAGGCTTTGGCGGAAACGCTTGGCGCACATTTGCCGGTGTTTACGCTGATTACCAACACGCTCGCCAAGGATAAGGAAATCTCGGATCGCTGGCGCCATTTTGACGACATAGCAGATTCGCGCCATCTGGCCAATCAGGTCGAGCGCGAGGTGGTGGAGGCGCTGGCCGGGGCGGTTCAGGATGCTTATCCACGCCTGTCGCATCGCTATTATACCATGAAGGCGAAATGGCTCGGTCAGGACACGCTTGCTCACTGGGATCGCAATGCGCCCCTGCCCGAGGAAGACGCCGGCAGCATCGCTTGGGCGGATGCCCGCCATATCGTGCTTGACGCCTATAATGGCTTTGCCCCGTGGATGGCCGAGATTGCCGGGAGATTTTTTGATCATGGCTGGATCGACGCCTCGGTGCGTCCCGGCAAGATGCCGGGAGCATTCGCTCATCCCACCGTGCCGGATGCGCACCCTTATGTGCTGCTCAATTATCAGGGTCGGCCCCGCGACGTCATGACGCTTGCCCATGAACTCGGTCATGGCGTGCATCAGGTGTTGGCCGCAGAGGCTCAAGGGCTTTTTCTCTCCTCGACGCCGCTGACGCTGGCGGAAACGGCGAGCGTATTCGGCGAAAGGCTGGCCTTCCAGGCCCTTTTGGCGCAAAGGAGCGATCCGTCCAGGCGCAAGGCCCTTTTGGCTTCGGCGGTGGAAGATATGTTGTCCACCGCAGTGCGCCAGATTGCCTTTTACAGTTTTGAGCGCAAAATCCACGCCATGCGCCGCAAGGGCGAGCTGACGGCTGAGCAAATCGGCGAAATCTGGTTGCAGGTTCAAGCCGAAAGCCTTGGCCCCGCCGTCACCCTGGGGCCGGGCTACGAGACATTCTGGGCCTATATCCCGCATTTCATTCATTCCCCCTTTTATGTCTATGCCTATTCTTTCGGCAATTGTCTGGTGAACTCGCTCTATGCGCTCTATGAGGATGGCCATGACGGGTTCGCCGAAAAATATCATGACATGCTGAAAGCCGGAGGTTCCAAACATCATAGCGAGCTTCTAGCGCCCTTCGGCCTCGATGCGCGCGACGCAGCTTTCTGGAGCAAGGGGCTTGGCGTGATAGAGCGGATGATCGACAGGCTGGAGGCGCAAGGCTGAAGCCAGAATTTCAGACCCCGATGAGCAAACGGTCCCAACTGTCGTCGCGCGAGCGTGAGAGCAACCGGTTTTCGGGCCGGATGCGGCGCTATGCTCGTGTCGGGGTGGGCGTGGGCGGCGTCGCCGCGCGGCTGGTATCGGGACGAATGACCGGCTCTGGCGGACGACGCGAGGATAATGCGCGCATTTTGCGCACCGCGTTAGGCAATCTCAAAGGGCCGCTGATGAAAGTAGCGCAGCTGCTTTCCACCATCCCCGACGCCCTGGCGCCGGAATATGCCAGTGAATTAATGCAGCTTCAGGCGCAGGCTCCACCCATGGGATGGCCCTTTATAAGACGACGCATGGCCGCGGAGTTGGGGCCGGACTGGCAGGCAAACTTTGCTTGTTTCAGCCGCGAGGCCGTCGCGGCGGCCTCGCTCGGCCAAGTCCATCGCGCCCAAGCGCTCGATGGCACCCAGCTTGCCTGTAAACTGCAATATCCGGACATGGCATCGGCAGTGGAAGCCGATCTTCGACAACTGCAATGGATCTTCGCCATCCACCGACAGCTGGATTCGGCCATCGATACCAGAGAAATTTACCGGGAAATCGGTGATCGTCTGCGCGAGGAACTTGATTATACCCGCGAGGCTCGTCACATCGCGCTCTACGGCGAAATTTTCAAAAACACCGCGACCATTCGCGTGCCACGGGTCTATCCACGGCTGTCGGGACGGCGGCTTTTGACCATGGGCTGGCTTGAAGGCCGTCCGCTGCTTGAGTGCAATGGAGCAAGCCTTGAAGCGCGCAATCTGATCGCCACGCAGCTGTTCAACGCCTGGTGGCTGCCCTTCTGTCGCCATGGCGTCATTCATGGCGATCCCCATCTCGGTAATTATTCGGTCGCTTTGGACGATGGCGCACACCCGGTCGGAATCAACCTTCTGGACTATGGCTGTATCCGAATCTTTCCACCGCGCTTTGTCGCCGGGGTGGTCGAACTTTATGAAGGATTGCGTCATGATGATCGCGACCGTATCGTCCACGCCTACCGGATCTGGGGCTTTACCGGGCTCAATAACCAGTTGATCGATGTACTCAACATCTGGGCGCGATTCATCTACGGCCCGTTGCTGGAGGATCGCGTCAGGCCGATCGCGGAAGATGTAAACCCCGGGCAATATGGCCGCGAACAGGCCTTTACGGTTCACCGGGCGCTTAAGGAAAAAGGACCGGTGCGCATACCGCGCGAATTCGTCTTTATGGACCGGGCCGCGGTCGGGCTCGGCAGCGTGTTTATTCGCTTGCAGGCAGAAGTCAATTTTTATCGCCTGTTCAACAAGGCCATAGAGAGTTTCTCCACCGATCGGGTGACGAGAACTCAAATGCGGAGTCTTGCAAAAGCCGGACTTTGAGTGAGCAGGAGCGCGCGGGCGCGGCCTTGTCAAGCACAATGCTTGCGCCGATCGAATCCAACCCGCGTCGTTTCATGACGCCTCCGAATTTGGTTTTGCGGGCCTTCACTCGCGCCCTTGCGGAAATGAACGGCCTTATTCAACGGTAACCGCCTTGGCGAGGTTGCGTGGCTGATCGACATCGGTGCCCCGAAATAGAGCGGTATGATAGGCCAGAAGCTGAACCAGCAACGCATAGATGAGGGGATTGACGAAGGGATCGGCGCGCGGCGCCACAATCGTATCGGCACGATCAGCGGCGCTGTCGGCGAGGCCTTCATGATCGCTGACGAGAATGATCTGACCGCCACGCGCCAGAACCTCATGCATATTCGATATGGTCTTGTCGAACAGCCGATTGCGCGGCGCGAGCACAATCACCGGCACGGCGTCGCTGACAAGCGCAATCGGGCCATGTTTTAACTCTCCCGCGGCATAGGCTTCGGCGTGGATGTAGGACAGCTCCTTGAGTTTCAGGGCCCCTTCAAGCGCGATCGGATAATTGATCCCGCGGCCCAGGAACAGGACGTCGCGGGTTTGGGCAAGACGACGCGCAATAGGGATGATCGCGTCTTCGTTGCGCAATATGGCGGCAAGATGACGCGGCGCTTCGCCAAGCGCGCTAACGAGACGGCATTCTTCCTGGCGTGACAGGGTGGCGCGTTGTCTGGCGGCGGCAAGCGCCATGCAGGCGAGAACGCCGAGTTGACAGGTGAACGCCTTGGTCGAGGCGACGCCAATCTCGGGGCCGGCAAAGATCGGCAAAACAACGTCGCTTTCGCGCGCAATGGTCGATTGCGTCATATTGACGACAGAGACGGTTTTCCGGCCACAACCTTTGGCATAGCGCAAAGCGGCCAGCGTATCGGCGGTCTCGCCCGATTGCGAGATGACCATCGATACCCCGCCCGAGGCCAGCGGCGCCTCGCGATAGCGGAACTCGGAGGCGATATCGACCTCCACCGGCACTCTTGCCAGAGTCTCGAACCAGTATTTGGCGACAAGCGCGGCATAATGTGCCGAACCGCATGCCGTGATAGTGATGCGATCGAGCCCGGCGAAATCAATCGCCTCCATGAGCGACGGGGCGACCCGGCACTCGCTCAGATCGAGATACTGCGCCAGCATATGCCCGACGACATCCGGCTGTTCGGCCATTTCCTTGGCCATGAAATGACGGTAATTGCCCTTCGCGGCGATCGTAGCGGAAGATTGCGCCATATGCACCTCGCGTTCGATCGGCCGGTCGTTTTCATCGTAAATGGTCATATCGCCACTGGTCAGCACGACCCGATCGCCATCTTCGAGAAAGACGATGCGATCGGAAAACGGCGCCAGCGCGAGAGAATCCGAGGCAAGATAAGCCCCGCCCGCACCGTGCCCGACGGCGAGAGGACTGCCGCGACGCGCGCCGATCAAAAGATCGTCTTCGCCCGCAAACAGCATAACCAGAGCAAACGCCCCCCGCAATCGTTTCAAGGTTTTCGACACGGCTGCGAGCGGGCTTGCGCCCCGCGCCAATTCACGCGTGATCAGGAGCGTCACGATTTCGGTGTCGGTGTCGGTCGCGCAGGGAAAGCCGTCTGCCGATAACTCCTGCTTGAGGGAGCGGAAATTCTCGATAATACCATTATGAACGACGCCGACCCGTTCGCTGACATGGGGGTGGGCATTGTTTTGCGTCGCCGCGCCATGAGTCGCCCAGCGCGTATGGCCGATCCCGGTGACGCCGGATTGGGTGTGCGCTCTGACCTTTTCGATCAGATTGACGAGTTTTCCGGCGGCGCGCCGCCGCGTGATCACGCCATTTTCGAGCGTTGCGATACCGGCGGAATCATAACCTCGGTATTCAAGCCGCTTCAGGGCCTCCAGCAATTGATCCACGACCGGCTCTTTCGCGATAATCCCAACAATCCCGCACATGACAATCTTGGTTCCTCTCGCGCAAAACAGGCTTTACACCCGTTTTTTTAAGATTTGGCTTTTGATCCTCTGGTCAGAAAACGCGTCATGAAACCGGGCTTTTCCACCTGCCGCGCGCGCGAAAGCCCCAAAGCGCCCGGCGCAACATCGCGCGAAATAACACTGCCCGAACCGATATAAGCCCCCTCGCCGATCGTGACCGGCGCAATAAGCGAGCTGTTGGAACCGACAAAAGCATCCTTGCCGATGAGTGTGCGATGTTTGGATAGGCCGTCATAGTTACAGGTTATCGCACCGGCGCCGATATTGGTGCGTTCGCCGACCTCACTGTCGCCGATATAAGCCACATGACCGATTTTCGCGCCGGTGTGAATCTGTGAATTCTTGATTTCGACAAAATTGCCGATATGGGCTTCGACGCCGATTTGCGTGCCAGGCCTGATCCGCGCGAATGGCCCTATTTGTGCATCGCGACCTATCGTCGTGCTCTCCAGATAGGAAAAGCTGCGCACAACAACCCCCGGTTCGAGCACCACGCCGGGGCCGAAAATGACGTGGGGTTCGATCACAACATCATGGCCGATTTGCGAATCGACACATAAAAACACTGTTTCCGGGGCAATCAGGCAGGCCCCCCCGGCCATGGCATGCGCACGCAGCCGGTTTTGCATAATTTCTCCGGCGCGGGCGAGATCGGCCTGGGTATTGACGCCCACAACCTCATCTTCACGACATTCCAACGACTTGACCTTCAGCCCCTCGGCCACGGCCGCGCCGATCATGTCCGTCAGGTAGAATTCGCAAGCCGCATTGCGATTGCCGATATGCGGCAAAAGATTACGCAGGGTTTTCGAGCCAAAGGCCATAATACCGGAATTGCACAAATCGATGGCCCGCTCTTGCTCCGTTGCGTCGGCGTCCTCACGAATGGCGACAAACGCACCGGTTTCATCGTGAATCATGCGCCCATACCCTGCCGGGTCCCGCGCCCTGAAGGCCAGAACCGCGACCTGTGCTCCATTCTTTATGGCCGCGACGAGACGCTGAAGGGTTTTGGGTTCGATGAGCGGCGTGTCGCCATAAAGCACCAGCGTCATACTATCGGGCAAGCCTTGACCCAGCACTTCAAGCCCGATCCGTGTGGCGTCCGCGGTTCCAAGAGCCTTTTGCTGCCTCGCAATGATGGCGTCGGGCCATTGCCTGCGCACCAAATCCTCCACGGGGGCCATTTGCGGGCCGGTGATAACCACCACGCGGGAAATATCGAGAGATTGCGCTGCGGTCATGACATGAGCCAGAAGCGGCCGGCCGGCAATTGCGTGCAGGGCCTTGGGGCGCGTTGTCCTCACCCGCGTTGCCTTTCCGGCGGCCAATATGATAAGATCGGTTTGTCTCATAGGGTAAATCGCACTCGCGCAAGGATATCACTGAAGGTGCGCTGCCTCTTTTTCGGTATACGGTCGGGATGCTGCATCATTGTCTTAAATTCCGCCGGTTGCATTTCATGGTCCGATCACTTAAGGTCAATCGTATTAAAGAGGCGTTGACGATTATACAGAATTTCCTCACGTAGGGAACCAACCCCGCTTCTGGTGAGAATTCAGATGGCTTATACATTCACACATTCGCACCCACCCTCCGAGCGTGCATGGCAATGGAGGCTTGCGCAGACGGTTTGTGTCCTTATGGCTCTGGCGGTGGTTGCAATCGGGCTTGGGCTTAAGGTCGGAAGCAATGCTGTTTCCAGCTTGTACAGTAAATCCATTCGCGATGTCGGGGAAGAGCTGGCCCGCGAACAGAGTCTCAATGCCAAGCTCGCAGACCGCATCGCCGCCATGGAAAACGAATTTGACCGCCAGTTTTCCGGGGAAGGTGGCACCGCATTGCCCCCCATGACGCCCGTGACATCGGAGCGAAAGTCCGATTCTCTCGCAGCACCCTCGGTTGCCCCTGGGCCGGTCTCGCCGTTTAACCCCGGCGACAAGCCTGAAAACCCCGCTCCGGCCTATCCAAAACCGATCATGCCGTTCAGGCAGTGACTTCGGATTGCGCAAGCCGCCTTTCCGTTGAACCGATAATCTGAAAAAGCCTGTCGGAATCCTTGATATAGGAACTTGACCTGAGGCTTTAAAGCTGCTTCAAGCACAATGCCTTTTCCAAGAAGAGTGGGCCCGTAGCTCAGTTGGTAGAGCAACTGACTTTTAATCAGTAGGTCGTTGGTTCGACTCCAACCGGGCTCACCAATCCAGACGCCTCCAAAAACTCTGATTTTAGCGCAATCCGCGTTGCCGTTGAATTTTCCGTGCTGCTCCTCGACAACCTAATGCACCAGAATTCAGGTTTTAGAGCTGTTCAGTCATTGATAAGTTTCTATTGTTATTTTTCTGACTCTTGCTCAACGATCCTAATTTGGGGTATTTTGCTGGCAAGCAGGGCCAGTTCGCGAAAACGACGCTCGACACGCTCCCCCATCAGGGCTTTCAATGCCACTGGAATCGATAATGTCAAAGCCTTGCCGGCGATAGAGAGATCGATACGCCCCAACATGCCCGGCATGGCGCCGGAAAGCAGATAAGCCAATCTTTGGGCCGCCGCGATCAGGCGGGCCCGTTCGATCATATTGTCATCGATCAGCCGTGTCAGTTCCGACGGTATAGTCTCGATAAGCGGGCCGACATAGCGGAAGAAAACCGTGAATGCGAGAAAAATTCGCTCTTCATGATTGACGCCCGCAAAGGAGCCTTGCGAAACAAGGCTCAAAACATGCTCGCCACGATAGCTTGGATGGATACGCCAGCCAATATCGGCGAGGAAACAGGCAGCGTGACGCAACCGTTTGCCGCTTAAGCTCTCCTTTGGTCCATCATGAGCGAAAAGCCCGTCGGTCCAATCGCACAACTCAAACTCATGACCGGCGCAGCGAGCATGGCGGTGCGCAAAGTCAATACAAGCGACAAGCAATGGATCGCGCCTACGCTCATTCTTGTCGAGTTTGGCAAACAGTATTCCCTCGCGCACGCCGAATGCGGAAACGACGACGTTCGATGATTTGGTTTTCTTAAGCAATTGGTCGAGCACCAACGCGCCATAGGGCAAGGTCTTGGCCCGGCTTTTTTTAATCGCGGGAATCTCTTTTATCGTTTGCGGCGACAACTCAGCGATGAGACCGGCGAGCGAACGCGCCGCATCGCGCGCGATGGTATAATGATGCAGGACGCTCAGCGGATAGTGATTTCGCGTCATATGCAAGCGCGCGAGATTGCGCCAGGTCCCACCAACGGCATAAAAAGCCCGTCCCCTCATCTTCTCCAATGCGGCATGATCAGAGAACAAATCTCCGACGATAGCGCGCGCCTTGACGATCGAACCGCCGGACAGATCCATCAGTTGCAATGGGCCGATTGGCATGGTAACGGGCCTGCGCGCACTACCATCGGCGACCTCAACAAGTTCAAGACTACCGCCGCCCAGATCGCCGACCAACCCGTCGGCACCGGGAATGCCGTATAATACGCCCTGCGCGGCAAGTTCGGCCTCGCGCTCGCCCGACAACAGCATGATCCTGCCGCCAAGTATCTCCCGGGCTCTGTCGATGAAGTCCTCACCATTTTCCGCCTGACGCGCCGCCGCCGTTGCCACGGCATGGAGACTCGCCGCGCCAATCTGCTTGCTTAACCTTTTGAACCGTCTGAGCGCTCCAAATGCGCGCTCAACCGATTCATCGGTCAACCCGCCGGTAGAAGCCACGGACTTGCCCAGACCACACAGGATTTTTTCGTTGAAAATCGGCATCGGCGCGCGACCAGGGCCGTCATAGACGACCAGACGCACCGAATTCGAGCCGATATCGATGATCGAGACCGGCTCATAGCGTGGCTTTTCAAGCCTGCTTCGATTTTTCTCCTCACCCATCCAATTTCCCCAGGACCGCCCGCAAATTCCGTTCCCTACGTTCCGATAACGCCGGTGGACCATGACTCGGCGAATGTCCGCGCCCGGACAGACTTGGATTGGTCATAAAATAATCATGAGCATTGAACGGCTCTTCGCCCGATTCAGGAATCACTCGTCGCCAGGACCCATCGGCGAGGCTCCGCCAGCTTTGCTGATTGTCCTTCAGATTGGCCGTCATAATCTGATCGAGCGCCTGACGATGAACCGTCGGATTGTGGATCGGCACCAATGTTTCAACGCGCCGATGCAGATTGCGCGGCATCCAGTCGGCCGATGAAATATAGACTTTTGCTTCCGGTGAGGGCAATCCACACCCGGCTCCGAAACATACGATACGCGAATGCTCCAGAAACCGGCCGATAATACTCTTGACCCCGATATTATCCGAAAGACCCGAGACACCGGGTCTTAGACAGCAAATACCGCGCACCACGAGATCGATGCGAACCCCGGCCTGGCTTGCCTTATAGAGTTCGTCGATAATCTCCGGATCGACCAGGGCATTCAGTTTGGCCCAGATTTGGGCCGGCTGACCGGCGAGAGCATATTCAGCCTCCTTGCGGATATGATCGACCAGACATGCTCGCAGCCCGGCCGGCGATATGGCGATTTCCGCCAGCTCGTCGGGCCGGGCGTAACCGGAGATGAAATTGAAAAGCTGAGCGGCATCGTGGCCCAGTTCGCGATTGCAGGTGAAAAATGACAGGTCGGTGTAAATTTTCGCCGTAATTGGGTGATAATTCCCGGTTCCATAATGAACGTAATTCACCAGCCCGTTGCGCTCGCGGCGAACCACCATCGACACTTTGGCATGGGTTTTCATGGCGATGAAGCCGAAGATGACCTGCGCCCCGGCCCGTTCCAGGTCGCGCGCCCATTGTATGTTGGCCTCTTCATCGAAACGCGCCTTGAGTTCGACGATGGCGGTAACCGATTTACCGGCTTCCGCCGCCTTTTCGAGCGTGGCGACCACCGGCGAGCCGGGCGAGGTGCGATAGAGCGTCTGTTTGATGGCGACAACGTCCGGGTCGGCGGCGGCCTGACGCAGAAATTGCACCACGACGTCGAAAGATTCATAAGGGTGATGGACAATAATGTCTTTCTCCCGGATCGCGGCGAAACAATCCCCGCCATGATCGCGGATGCGCTCGGGGAAACGCGGATTATAGGGCGGAAATTTTAGATCCGGCCGCTCATCGAGGATCAGTTGCGCGGTATCGCTATAGCCCACCAGCCCTCCGCATAACACGATATTTTCCGCCCCGACCCTAAGTTCGTCAGAGATGAAATCGCGCAACCGCGACGGCATGGCCGCTTCCATCTCCAGACGAATGACGCTGCCGCGGCGACGGCGCTTGAGCGCGGTTTCAAACACACCGACAAGGTCTTCCGCCTCTTCCTCAACCTCAATATCGGAATCGCGAATGACCCGAAACACCCCGCAGCCGAGAATTTCATAACCGGGAAACAGCCGCGCGATAAACAGGCCCAACAGGTTTTCAAGCGGAACGAACCGGGCAAGGTGTGAATCGCTGCCCCGCATCGGACGACGAACCCGCACGAACCGAACCAACATGGATGGAATCGGAATGAGCGCATTCATGATGTCGCCATCCTTAAGACGTCGTAACCGAAGCGCTTGAGACAGACCTTTATTCGGAATGAATGGGAACGGGTGCGCCGGATCGATGGCGATCGGCGTAAGAGCAGGAAAAATCTGCCCGAGGAAATGGTGCTCGAGCCAGGCGAGATCGGCCTGCTCCAACTCTTCGGGATCGATAAGGGATATCCCCTCGCCATTAAGCTCCGCGCGCAGCTTGAGCCACTGTTCATCCTGCTCGCGCATCAAATCCCCCGCCAGCGCGCGAACTTGTTGGAGTTGTTCGGGCGCGTTCAGTCCGTCCTGGCTGATTTGCTCCGCGCCGGCGCGAATCTGACCGATCAGACCGGCAACCCGGACCATGAAAAACTCATCAAGATTGTCGGCCGAGATCGACAGAAAGCGCAAACGTTCAAGCAGCGGATATTGCCTGTTGCGGGCCTCCTCGAGAACGCGCCTGTTGAAGCCGAGCCAAGAAATTTCGCGATTGATGAAACGCTCAGGGCTGTCCAGGGCATTCATGGCAATGTCATTCTTTGTTACGGTCACTGCAACGCACCCTTGCACAAGCTGGCAATCGCATTTTGAGTCAATTTTTCCCAAATCCTGACCCTGACAAAGCCGAAATTCACTCATCGGCACATAAGGGGTAAGCCATCGTCACTTTAAAGACAAGCGGATATGTGCTACGAGCGTACGGCATAAGGTGCAGGCTTCATGCTGCGGAGATATCCGGCACGGGCGGTCCCGCCGATTTTGTAAAGCGCAATGGGTTTGAGCCTCAAAGTAAGGTTAACACGCTGAAATATAATGAATTTTGTGGAGATAGGATCGAGGATAAATTGGAGAAGTCTGGTAGTGCCGGAGCTTAATGTGTATGATCAGACCAGATTCCTGATATCGTGGCTGAAAAGCCCGTTGCGGACCGGGGCGGTTGCGCCGTCCGGATCCGAACTCGCCGCTAAAATGGCATCCTTCCTGATCCCGAGGCCCGATTCGCGGATCGTTGAACTCGGGCCGGGCACGGGCATCGTGACAAGGGCTTTGTTCAAGCGCGGTTTCTCCCACCAAGATATTAATTTGATTGAATATAATCCGGATTTTTGCGAGTTTCTGGACCGCAGATATCCGGGACTTGCGGTTCTGCGGGGCGATGCCTATGCCTTGCGTGAGACTTTAAGCAAGCCTGGAGGATTTCTGCGAAATGGGAGGAAAAACACGCATTTTCTCGATGGGGTTGTGTCGTCCCTGCCGTTGCTGACCCGCCCACAACCGATCCGCCAGATGTTACTGGCTGAAGCCTTTGAGTTGCTGAAGCCAGGAGCACCTTTCATACAATTCTCCTACGGTCCTTCGTCACCAGTCAAACGGGTCGGACAAGCTGTTTCGGTTTACAAATCCGGATGGATTTGGAACAACATGCCGCCGGCCCGAGTCTGGGTCTACCGCAAAGGACATTGCGTCCCGCATGGCGGGCATGTTAATGTTACTTCGTCGTGAACAGATAGGGGATTGACCGGACCATGGCCGCACAAAGCCGTTCTCTCGACAGTTTCAAATGTCGCAACACGCTTGCGCTCGGCGATAAGGTTCATATCTATTTCGATCTCAAAAAGGCCGAACGCAATGGCCTTGACGGCATATCGAGACTGCCCTTCTCGCTGAAAATCGTGCTTGAAAACCTTCTGCGCCATGAAGACGGGCGTTCGGTGACCCGCGACGACATAAAGGCCGTGGCCTCATGGCTCGGCGAGCGCCGGTCGAGCCATGAGATCGCGTTCCGGCCGGCGCGGATTCTCATGCAGGATTTCACCGGCGTTCCGGCGGTGGTGGATTTGGCCGCGATGCGCGACGCCATGAGCGAACTCGGCGCGAACCCGAAACTGATCAACCCGCTCACCCCGGTCGATCTCGTCATCGACCACTCGGTCATGGTCGATTATTTCGGCGCGCCCACCGCCTTTGCCCGCAATGTGAAGCGCGAATATGAGCGCAACGGCGAACGCTATACCTTCCTCAAATGGGGGCGGGACGCATTCGACAATTTCCGCGTCGTGCCCCCGGGAACGGGCATTTGCCATCAGGTCAATCTTGAATATCTCGGCCGTACTGTTTGGACGAAGGACGTTGAAGAGAACGGCGACCGGCTCCGTTACGCCTTCCCCGATACTCTGGTCGGCACCGACAGTCACACCACCATGATCAACGCCCTGTCGGTCCTCGGCTGGGGCGTGGGCGGCATCGAGGCCGAGGCTGCCATGCTCGGCCAGCCCATTTCCATGGTGATCCCCGAAGTCGTCGGCCTCAAACTGACCGGCAAGCTCAATGAGGGGGTCACGGCGACCGACCTTGTTCTCACCGTAACCGAAATGCTGCGCAAAAAAGGCGTGGTCGGCAAGTTTGTCGAGTTTTACGGGCCGGGTCTGGGGCATTTATCGCTTGAGGATCAGGCCACCATTGCCAATATGGCGCCGGAATACGGCGCGACCTGCGGTTTTTTCCCCATCGATGACGATACGCTGAGTTATCTTCGCGCCACCGGTCGCGATGATGAGCAGATCGCCCTGGTGCGCGCCTATGCCCAAGCGCAGGGCCTGTTTCGTTGCCATGAGACCCCCGATCCGGTCTTTACCGATACGCTGGCGTTGAATCTAAGCGAGGTCAGGCCAAGCATCGCCGGGCCGAAACGGCCGCAGGACCGGATCACGCTTGCCGATGCCGCCACCGCTTTCGACCGCGCCATGGGCGATGACTTTGCAAAAGGAGATACCCCGCAACGCCGTTATCGGGTTGGTGGCGAAAATTACGATCTCGGCCATGGTGATATTGTTATCGCCGCCATCACCTCATGCACCAACACATCGAATCCGAATGTGCTGATCGCGGCCGGTCTTCTGGCGCGCAACGCCGTTGAAAACGGCCTTGAGGTCAAACCATGGGTCAAAACCTCGCTCGCGCCGGGCTCTCAGGTGGTCACCGATTATCTTGCCCGCGCCGGCCTCGACGACGACCTTGGCAGGCTGGGCTTCGATCTGGTCGGCTATGGCTGCACGACATGTATCGGCAATTCGGGGCCGCTGCCGGACGCCGTAAGCAGAGCCATCCGCGAACACGATCTGGTCGCGTGTTCCGTCCTGTCCGGCAATCGCAACTTCGAGGGCCGGGTCAATCCGGATGTCAAGGCAAACTATCTTGCCTCGCCGCCCTTGGTGGTCGCCTACGCGCTCGCCGGCAGTATGGGGGTCGATATAGCGCAAGACCCGCTCGGTGAAGACCGGGAGGGCAAACCGGTTTATTTGCGCGATATTTGGCCTGAATCTCGTGAAATTGCCGGGCTTGTGCGCACAACCATCAGCGAAAACATGTTTCGCGAACGCTATGGCGACGTCTTCAAGGGCGATGAAACCTGGCGGGCGATCAGGGTCGAAGGCGGGCTGACCTATGATTGGGACGAGAGCTCCACCTATGTTCGCCACCCATCCTTCTTTGAAAATCCGTCGGCGCGGCCGGATCCGGTCGATGATATTGAAAATGCCCGCATTATCGGGCTTTTTCTCGATTCCGTCACCACCGACCATATCTCGCCCGCCGGTGCGATCGGGAAGGACAGCCCGGCCGGACATTACCTGAATGGATGCGGCGTCGGGGCCGCCGATTTCAATTCCTATGGCTCACGGCGCGGCAATCACGAGGTGATGATGCGCGGGACCTTCGCCAATATCCGCATCAAAAACCAGATGGTTCCGGGGGTGGAAGGCGGCTTCACCACCCATCACCCTTCGGGAGAACGCATGGCGATCTACGATGCCGCGATGCGTTATCGTGAAGACGGCGTTCCGCTCGTCGTCTTTGCCGGTAGGGAGTATGGAACCGGTTCCAGTCGCGACTGGGCGGCGAAGGGGCCGCGACTTTTAGGGGTGCGCGCGGTGATCGCGCAGTCCTTTGAGCGTATTCACCGCTCCAATCTCATCGGCATGGGAATCCTGCCGCTCCAATTCAGGCAAGGGCAGGGTTGGCAAGACCTCGGTCTCAAGGGTGACGAGGTGGTGACGATCAGGGGGCTTGACGATTTGCAATCGCGTGTTGCGGTGCGTGCCGAAATTGTCTTTCCCGACGGGCGTCGTCGGACTGTCGCGCTTACCTGCCGCATCGATACGCTCGATGAGCTGGACTATTATAAAAACGGCGGCATTTTGCCCTATGTGCTGAGGAACTTGGCGGAGGACGATCATGCGGCCACTTTAACGCAGCCTGTTTAGGTTGGCGTCGATTTTGCCGAAAGCCCGCTACTGATATGTGTTGTTACACAGAGGGTGTTTTCTGCATCGAAACGCAGGGAAATGACAACCGGCCCGGTCTCTGAATCGATCAAATGGGTGCCGCCACAGGGGATTCGTGCGGTCCCTTCGTCAAGCCTGCATTGCCAGACCCGTCTTTCCGTCAGTCCCGATCGGGGCGGTAAGACGTCGTATGTCGGTTGCGCTTCTATCCAGCCGTTGACCGTTTGGGAAATGACATTTGCAATGCCGTCTCTTTCACTCTTCAGGCGTTCAAGATCGAATCCCCGTTTGCGCATCGATTTTCCGATGCGATAGACATCAACGCTTTTTTCCTCGTCTATTCGCGAGGTTTGAATGGCCAGGGCGTCAAAATTCGGGCGTGCGAAACAATCCCTATTCACGACCTCCTTTTTCCAAAATCCTTCAAGGGCCTTGTTCAGAGCGAGGGACATGAGATGCGCCGCGCTGTGCGCCCGGCTCAGTTGATCGCGATGGGTTTTGTCAACGCATAACGCACCCCTCATACCGGATTCGAATGCCGCATTCGCGGCCTCGATAACATGGCCGACAAAAAACACCCAGCCCGGATCGTTGCGCCTGGCGTTAATGGCACGGTCAAAAAAATAGCGATTTTTTTGCGTTTCGTGAAATGCGCCCACCAAGCTATGATAAATTCGATAGTGTTGCCCCTTTATTTCGATGTGTCCGGTATCCGCCGGTTGATCGGGCCAGATGTGATCGAGCGGATGAAAGGGTGAAATATCGGTTACAATGACGCTTTTTCCCGCGAAGGAAAGCGGCGGGGCAACGATCCTTGCCACCTCTTCGCTGGACCCTCCCGGGAACGTCACGATCGTTTCCTCAATATCGTTCATGGTTTTTCCTCTATCTTGGGCCATCTGTGCGCCGACTATTCGCATTAAGGAATTGATCGGCCACCCAGGTCAGGATTCTTTTTTTCCTGCCAAGGTTCTTTTCCACGACACGCAAGTCCCGTTTCACGACCAGCCTCTGCAACCACCGGTCGCCACCGTCATAACGAGCTACAAACGGCGTTCGGCCATGTACGGCTTTCAAATTATCGATAATGAGAAGATCGCCGACCTTGAGGACAACGCCCTTCCGGTTTCGATCCAGCTCACCCTTCAGCGCCTTGATCGCCCGCCCCGACTCTTCACCCACGCCGACCATGAGATCGGGATCGAAAACCATCAACGGATCGTCGTTGCCCCCGCTCAAGATACTCAGTCTCGGTCCATTTCCGCAGACGGCATTTTCACTCCCGAATGAATAATCGATGCCGGTCACGAAACTTGGCGTCCGAAGCACCCGAACCATCTCTTCGTCCAGATGGGGAAGGGCTTGTTTTATGCTGGAATAAATTGTCCTGACCTTTTAATTCTCGGTCGGAACGCAGGCAAAATAGCAAAATGTAGTCGGGAATAGCAGGATGAAAGGCAACTTCAGTATGCAAATCCAGTGTGATTGCACTGCTTTTGGATGAAAGCAGCTCCCTCTCTTTCAGCGTAGGATAAACGTTTACAAACAGCTCACCCGAGCCCTCCTGAATAAAACCATAGGGTTCCCCTAAAAGCAAACCAAGTATTGCAAGCCATGATTCGCTGAAGAAAGTCGTTTTATCTTTAATCACCTCCGAATCAGCTGAATGTGTGGGGATAAGATGCTGATCCGCTGGTAGAGCGTGGATCGAAAGAACGCCGTCATCTGACGTTTGCGCTCGAAAATCACGGATGGCGCCAAGGAGTGGAGCGGGAAGACCGTGAGCGATCACCGCGCATTGACGCAAAAATTCTTCCCGTTCCGCATAAGGAGAGGGCAGTGTTCTAAGTTCCCGAATCAATTTTTCCCGTTCATCGCCGACGGGAGAAAAGTTCACTGCAGTGCTGGGTGGCGGATGTGAGGGATCGGCTTCGGTATCCACCATGGCGGTGTCATGCACTCCCTTCGTCGGATTGTCGATCGACCTTCTCATCTCCCCTACAGTTGAACCACTAACCGAAAATAAACTCAAACACTATCATAAGCAGTTGCCTCATGTAAGAGATAACGCGAGTGAACAGGCTAACGCAGAAAGAGATATTTCAGGTGTGGTGAAAACGGTTGCGATGACCCCGTCACTTTCATTGTGTATGCGTTTGGGGAACTCCGGTTGACGAGTTTGCGACCGGTCCGGCCGAACATATCTGCTGGCAACAAAAAGCGGTTTCTCAATGGAGGCTTGTCTAAGACTGCCAGTCGGCCAGCGCGTCGAGATCAATGATCGCCTCATAGCTTAAGCGCTCGCGGACCACGCTGAAACGGTCTTGATGAACCAGCACTTCCGACACGAGGCGGCGTGTATTGTATGTGCCGGACAGGACCGCGCCGTAAGCCCCGGTGCACATGATGGCAAGCAAATCTCCACTCTTCGGTTCTGGAAGGGAATAGTTTTTCGCCAGGCAATCGCCGCTTTCGCAGACCGGCCCGACCACATCAGCGGTCATGATGCGCCGCCGCGGATCGGGCTCGATGACCGGGCGAATCTCATGGCTGACATCATAAAGCGCCGGGCGGGCAAGATCATTCATCGCCGCATCCACAATCACAAAGTGAAACACACCGCTGTGTTTTATATAGATAACCCGTGTCACCAACACGCCGGCGTTGCCGGCGATGAAGCGGCCGGGCTCTAAGATGATCCGGCACTTAAGCGGCTCGAAAATGCGCCGGACGAGTGCACTATAGTCTTCGATCGTCTCAGGCTCGCGGTCACTGTCGCGATAAGCGATGCCAAGACCGCCGCCAATATCCACATGTTCGATGGCGTGACCCTGCCCGCGCAGCTTCACCACCAGTTTCGCCATCAACCGGCACGCAGTCTCGAATGGCTCAAGCTCAAGAATCTGCGAGCCGATATGCATATCGATCCCCTTGATCTCAAGCATCGGCATCGACGCCGCATACGCATAAATCTCCTGCGCATCGCGCCATGAAATACCGAATTTGTCCCGTGCTCTCCCGGTCGAGATTTTTTCATGAGTTCCGGCGTCAATATCGGGGTTGATCCGGATCGCAACCGGCGCGCGCCGACCGGCGGCGACGGCAATCTCATTGAGGAGAACAAGTTCGCATTTCGATTCGATGTTAAAGCATAAGATATTGTGTCCAAGAGCAAAAATCATTTCTTCCCGTGTCTTGCCGACACCGGAAAACACGGTGCGCTCAGCCGGCATACCAGCCGCGAGCGCACGGTGCAATTCGCCTTGCGATACGATATCGGCCCCGGCCCCAAGCCCGGCAAGCGTTTTCAGCACGGCCTGATTGGAATTGGCCTTCACGGAATAGCACAGCAGATGATCGCTGCTGGAAAAGCTACGGGTGATGGCGCTGTAATTGCCGGTCAATGCCGCCGTCGAATAACAATAAAACGGGGTGCCGACAGCATCAGCAATGGCTTTGAGAGCAACATCCTCGGCATGAAGGCTGTTGGAACGATAGCGGAAACAGGGCGTCATCAAGCAAACTTTTATATCGGCGCGGGTGAGAGGAGCGTTTCAGATCAAGGGGTCGAGGATGAAGAACCTGTCGCGGTTCTGCCCGGAATCCGGCGGAGTTTCAAGATCGCCGCGTATGCCGCAGGCAGATAATGTCAACCCTGTTATCATCAGAAGAACAAGGAGTCTGGTTGTCGTCATGGGACGAATTTTCCAAAACTGCGTAGGCTCGATGGCCTGCAATGTGTTCGAGACACGGTCCGGCTAAAGGTTTATTCTCCCCATTCAGCGCGGATCGGTCCAGTCTGCGACCCTCATGCCCCTATCGGCAAAGAAGCGGGCCGGTCTTTTCAAACACTGCATGATACACCTTGGACAGTATAATGTCATGGGCGGGAATCGCCGGTCGAACTCCGTGGAGGGATTGACCTGTTCCAGAGCATAATTCGAGGCGCAAGCGCAAGCTGCGGATCGATCAAGATTATGCGGACAAAAGAGAGCATAATCCGGGCTTGCCAGGCGAGAGCCGCGAACGATCAGGATTATGCAGCAAAATAAAGATTTCCAAGAGCGCCGGTTCGATTCAATCGGATCGAACGGCGTTCCGGGAGCTTATCCGCCTAGGGTTTCATGTGCTCTTTCCGGCTTGCAAAAAGGCGGGGCGGGTCGTGATCATGACCCAAATGCGCACCGCGCCACAATACGCCAAACATGGCGGATGAAATCTTAAGCATCGCTTTATCAACGATTGCGCTCGACCACAAAGGCATTTTCGGCTCGGGACATACCGATTTTAGGATAGTAATTCATCGTCCCGGGCGTGGATAGCAGAACCAGCATTGCTTCATCCCCGATCGCATCTCGCACCATGTCGATCAGGCGCTTGCCTATGCCTCGCCGCTGACAGTCGCCGTCCACCGTGAGATCCGAGAGATAGCAACAATAGCTGAAATCAGTCAAACCTCGGCACATGCCTATCAGCTTGCCCCCATCCCAAGCCGACATGACCAGATCGGCGCCGGCCAACATCCGCGCGATCCGCACCAGATCGCCTGTGGGCCGAATGATGCCGGAACTCTCGAAGACCCTGGCGACGTCTTGCGGATCCAACGGGTCGTTATGGCGATATTCGATCATGTCGGCTTGACTCTTAGTTGCTTCTTAGGCGAGCTTTCCTTGCAGGCTTCAGACCTACAACGCAAGCCGTCCTCCCGGAAGAGCCAATGAGTGACTGACTATAATGCCGCAAATTCACAATTCCAGAAAGACGCCGCCTATCGTGATCCGGGCCCTTTTGCTCTCGGCCATTGCGATCTTGGGGGTCGCTGCTTACCTGAGTTTCACGGCAGCGAATAATAGCTCATCTTCATTGCCTGACGCGGCCGGCGCCGTCAACCCGCTTGACGCCACAGTGGCGAAAGGGACCATGGGGGCTTTCATCGTGAATGCGGCCCCCTACCCTTTGCCCGATATTGCTTTTTTCGATGGCGACGGCAAGCCCCGCACGCTCAAGGAATGGCGCGGCCGCGTGGTTTTACTCAATCTATGGGCAAGCTGGTGTTCACCCTGTCGCTCGGAAATGCCGGCGTTGGCAAAACTGCAGGCTCGACTCGGCAGCCGCGATTTCGAAGTCCTGGCCATCAGCTTCGATCGGAAAGGCATCGAAACCTCGCGACCTTTTCTACACGGGATCAGTGTGCGCAATCTGGCGCTTTATGAGGACAGATCGGGTAAAATCCTGGATAGTCTCAACGCGCCGGGGCTTCCGACAACGCTGTTGGTTGACCGTGAAGGCCGTGAGCTTGGCCGTCTTGTCGGACCGGCTTCGTGGGATTCGCAACAAGCGATGGCCTTGATAGAATGGGCGCTCAATCCACGAAAATCCGCCGGGCAGTAAAACCGGTCGCGCCCTTCAGCGGGTTGGAACCGGAGGATCGTGATTGTAGTCATAAAAGCCGCGTTTGGTCTTGCGGCCGAGCCAGTTGGCTTCGACATACTTAACCAGAAGCGGGCAAGGGCGATATTTGGAATCGGACAGACCGTCATAGAGCACCTGCATGATCGACAGGCAGGTGTCCAGACCGATAAAATCAGCCAGTTCCAAAGGCCCCATGGGATGGCGCGTGCCGAGTTTCATGGCGGTATCGACCGCCTCGATCGTGCCGACGCCTTCATAGACGGTGTAGATGGCCTCATTGATCATCGGCAGAAGAATCCGGTTCACGATAAAGCCCGGAAAGTCCTCGGCCATGGCAATGGTCTTGCCGAGGCCGGTCACGAACTGTTTCGCACAGGCAAAGGTTCCCTCCGAGGTTGCGATACCGCGAATCAGCTCGACCAACGTCATGACCGGAACCGGATTCATGAAATGGATGCCGATAAACCGTCCCGGCCGGTCGGTCGTTGCCGCAAGCCTGGTGATGGAAAGCGATGAGGTATTGGTGGCGATCAGCGTTTTTTCCGGCAAATGCGGGCATAATTCGTCGAAAACCGTGCTCTTGACAGTCTCATTTTCGACGACGGCTTCAATAACAAGGTCGCATTCGGCCAGCCCGCCATAATCTTCGGCAATAGAGATGCGCCCCAGAGTGGCTTTGCGATCGTGTTCGAAAATTTTTTCCTTGCTCAGCTGACGCATCAAATTGCGATCGATCACAGCCAATCCAGCCGCGGCCTGGTCGGGCGACGCATCATTGAGGCGAACTTTATATCCGCTAGCGGCGCAAATCTGGGCGATCCCGCTGCCCATCTGCCCCACGCCAATGATTCCGACTTGGTGAATATCCACTTCTTTCCTCCTCAATTTATGATTTTTATCATAGCGTCAATACAAAATTTTTATATCTTGGTTTAAGATATACCACTCAGTAACCCAGCCTGGCGAGCTCTCTGTCCAGCTCTGGGATCGCCTCGAATAGATCCGCGACCAGACCATAATCGGCGACTTTGAAAATCGGTGCTTCCGCGTCTTTATTGATGGCGACGATAATTTTGGAGTCCTTCATCCCGGCCAGATGTTGAATCGCCCCGGAAATGCCGACCGCAATATAAAGCTCCGGCGACACGGCGACGCCGGTTTGGCCGACCTGGCGATCATTGGCGATAAAACCGGCATCAACCGCCGCGCGAGAAGCGCCGATGGCGGCGTTGAGCCTGTCGGCGATTTTTTCCAGCAGCTGAAAATTCTGTTGCGACCGCAACCCGCGCCCGCCGGAAATGACGATGGGGGCCGAGGCCAGATCGGGCCGGTCGGACGGGGTGAGACTCTCCTCGACATGCTCCGACATTGCCGGATTTTGCGGGGCGGCGACAGTCTTAATCGCCGCCGATCCGCCATTGCCCGCGGCCGCGAAAGCAGAGACGCGTACGGTTATCACCTTCTTCGGCTCGTCGGTCTCGACAGTCTGAATGGCGTTGCCGGCATAGATCGGACGTTCAAACGTGGTCGCGGATTTGACCACGGTAATATCGGAAATCTGCATCACGTCGAGCAGGGCGGCAATGCGCGGCATGACGTTTTTGCCACTGGCGCTCGCCGCAGCCATAATCGCGTCATACTCATCCGCGAGTCCCAGAACCAATGCCGCCACAGGCTCGGCAAGCGGGTATGCGAACATCGCATCATCGCATTTCAGAACCGTGGTCACGCCGGCAAGTTTCGCCGCCTCCCCGGCGGCGGCTCCGCAATCATACCCGGCAATCAGCACATGGACCTCATCTCCCAATTCTTTCGCCGCACTCAGGGTTCGCTTGGTGGCGTCCCTGATTGCGGTATTGTGATGTTCGCCGATCAACAAAGTCGTCATGATCAAATGACCCCGGCTTCATTCTTGAGCCTGTCAACCAGCTCGCCGACCGAGGCCACCATGATACCCGCCTGTCGCTTCGCCGGCGCGTTGGTGTGAAGAATTTTCAGTCTCGCTCGGCAGTCCACGCCGTAATCGGCCGGCGTTTTCTCCAAAATCGGCTTTTTCCTCGCCTTCATGATATTGGGCAATAACGCATAGCGCGGCTCATTGAGCCGCAAGTCGCTGGTTACCACGGCCGGTAATTTGACCCTCACGATCTGCAAACCGCCGTCGATTTCGCGGGTCACCTTGAGATGGGTGTCTTCAAACTCGATTTCGCAGGCGAAGGTCGCCTGCGGCCAGCCTAGAAGCGCAGCCAGCATCTGACCGGTCTGATTGCAATCATCGTCGATCGCCTGTTTACCGGCAATCACCAGGCCGGGAGCTTCTTCCTCAACGATGGCTTTGAGGATTTTGGCGACAGCCAGAGGCTCGATCATATCTTCATAATGAACGACAATGCCGCGATCGGCGCCCATGGCCAGCGCGGTGCGGACGGTCTCGCTTGAGCGTCGCGGACCGATGGCAACGGCAATGATGTCTTCGGCCTTCCCGGCTTCCTTCAGTCTTATGGCTTCTTCGAGCGCAATTTCGTCAAAAGGGTTCATCGACATTTTGACGTTGGCAAGCTCGACGCCCGAACCGTCGGCCCTGACATGAACTTTGACATTGTAATCAACGACCCGTTTCACCGGCACCAGAATCTTCATATTTTCCTATCCCTCCGACGATCCAAACCATTTGAACCATCGCGATAACGGTGCCGGCGCGCGGCTGACAGGTTTTCCTAACACTTTGGTCTCGCAAGCCGGACTGAATCGTTACAAAATCAATCCAACCGCGGTTTTACGGTAATTTTCGCAAAAAAGCCATATCCACGGTCAAGGACCAATTTGTCTCTGGCCTTCAAGGTCGCCATATGGCATTTTGGCGGCTATGAACAACACATCATTATCTCCCCGCATGCTGAACGAGAATGATCGCCTTTGTCTCAT
This sequence comes from Hyphomicrobiales bacterium, assembly GCA_036881905.1. GTDB lineage: Bacteria > Pseudomonadota > Alphaproteobacteria > Rhizobiales > Im1 > JBAJNN01. Next base: position 86,894 of record JBAJNN010000001.1, read on the forward strand.
AGACGGTTCGGGGTATATTTTCCGCGCCTACCATGCCTTGCCCGCGCTGACACGGAAATCGGACGATCTGCCGGTTGGGGCCGTTCACGGTTTCTGTGCCATGTTGATGAAAGTGTTGCGCGAGGCCAATCATGGTGCGGCCAATCATGGCGAAAGGCTGACACATCTGGCTGTGATCCTCGATCATTCCGCGACCACCTTCCGCAAGCGAATCTATGCCGCCTATAAGGCCAACCGGCCAGAACCGCCCGAAGACCTCATTGTCCAGTTCGGCCTGATCCGCCAGGCGATACGGGCTTTCAACGTGCCTTGTATCGAGCAGGAGGACTATGAGGCCGACGATCTTATCGCGACCTATACGCGTCAAGCCCGCGAGGCCGGCGCGCCGGTTCGCATCGTCTCGTCGGACAAGGATCTGATGCAGCTTGTCGATTCGCATGTGACGATGATCGACACCATGAAAGCGATGATGGTCGGGCCCCGACAGGTTGAGGAAAAATTTGGCGTGCCCCCGGGCAAGGTGATCGACGTGCAGGCGCTCGCCGGCGATTCGGTCGATAACATCCCCGGCGTTCCGGGGATCGGCATCAAGACCGGCGCCATGCTCATCAATGAATATGGCGATCTGGATAGCCTTCTCGATCGCGCCGGTGAGATCAGACAAAAAAAGCGACGCGAAGCGCTTCTGGCCTTTGCCGACCAAGCGCGCCTGTCGCGGCAACTCGTCACTTTGAAAGACGATGTGCCGGTTGAGAACAAAATCACCGATTTCGCGCTGCGCTCCCCCGATGCGCCCATGCTGATCGGCTTCCTCAAAGCCATGGAGTTTACCTCGCTCACCAAGCGCGTCGCCGCAGGGTTAAAGGCCGATGACGAGCATATCAAACCGGTTGCGGTGGAAACGGGAGACTGGAAAGGCGCCGCTTTCCACCGCAGCAATGGCGCCGCTGGTGGAGCAGGCACCAGTCAGACGCCCGGTTCCAGAGCGGCGCTGGCGGGCAAAATGGTCAGGGCAATTCCCGTCGATCGGTTAGCCTACGAGACAGTCACGACGCTTGAGCGTCTCGAAGAGTGGATCGCTGAAGGCTGCGATCGCGCGGTCATTGCGGTTGATACCGAAACCACCTCCCTGTCGGCCTTCACCGCCGAACTGGTCGGCATTTCCCTGGCGCTGGAGCCGGGGCGGGCCTGTTATATACCGTTGGCTCACCGCAGCGCCGGTGGTCTTGATTTCACTCCTCGCGAGACAGTGCAGATCGACCGGGACACCGCGCTCGAAAAACTGCGGCCAATGCTCGAAGACCAAGCTGTCATGAAAGTTGGCCAGAACATCAAATACGACTGGCTGATTCTCATTCGTCACGGTATTCGTCTGGCCCCGGTCGATGATACCATGCTGATGTCCTGCACTCTCGATTCCGGGCGCGGTGGACACGGCCTTGACGCCCTGTCGAGACGCCATATCGGCCATGAGACGATATCCTACAGGCAAGTGACGGGGTCCGGCAAACAGAAGGTGACCTTCGATCTCGTGCCGATCGATGAGGCGACGGCCTATGCCGGCGAAGACGCCGATATAACGCTCAGACTATGGCAGGTTTTGAAGCTCCGACTGGTGGCGGAAGGTAAAATGACGGTCTATGAAACGCTGGAGCGCGCGATCATACCGATCATCGGCGAGATGGAGCGGGTCGGCGTCATGGTTGACGACGCTGTTCTCGCCCATCTGTCCAATGAGTTCGCCAAGAGCATGCTTTTGCTTGAAGAGGAAATTTATCAACTCGCCGGGGAGCGGTTCAATGTTGCTTCGCCCAAGCAGCTGGGCGCTATTCTGTTTGAGAAGATGGGATTGTCCGGGGAGGGAAAAACCAAAACCGGGGCCTGGGGGACCGGGGCCAAGGTTTTGGAACGCCTCGCCGGACAGGGCCACGACCTACCGTTGCGGGTGCTGCAATGGCGCCAGCTTGCCAAACTTAAATCCACCTACACCGATGCGCTGCCCGAACATATTGACAGCGAAAAACGGGTCCACACCTCCTGGCACCTGGCCGCAACCAGTACCGGCCGGCTGGCCTCATCGGACCCCAACCTGCAAAATATTCCGATCCGCACACCAGAGGGGCGCAAAATTCGCACCGCCTTTGTCGCCCCGCCCGGATGCAAACTCATAAGCGCCGATTACAGTCAGATCGAGCTGCGCGTTCTGGCGCATATCGCCGATATAGCCGAGCTTCAGCGGGCTTTTGCCGATGGCGTCGATATTCATGCCCTGACCGCTTCGGAAATGTTCTCACACCCCATCAAGGGGATGGACCCCATGATCCGTCGGCGGGCCAAGGAAATCAATTTCGGCATCATCTATGGCATATCGGCCTTCGGACTGGCAAACCGGCTCGGCATCGCGCGCGAGGAAGCCGCAGATTACATTAAACGCTATTTTGAACGCTTCCCCGGGATTCGTGACTATATGGAAGCAACCAAAGCCTATTGTCGCGAGCATGGCTATGTGGAAACGCTTTTTGGCCGCCGGTGCCACTTTCCCGGCATCACTGTGAAAACACCCGCCGAGCGCGCCTTCAATGAACGTGCGGCGATCAATGCGCCCATTCAGGGGACGGCCGCCGACATTATCCGCCGCGCCATGATCCGCATGCCTGAGGCTTTTGCCAAGGCCGGGCTGAAGTTACGTATGGCTCTCCAGGTTCACGACGAGTTGATCTTCGAGGCGAATGATGCCGAGGTCGGGGCGGTGACGAAGCTTGCGGTCGGCGTCATGGAGCGAGCGTGCGAACCTGCCGTCGCGTTGAAGGTTCCGCTGCGGGTCGATGCTCGCGCGGCGGACAACTGGGACGAGGCGCATTAGGGTACCTGCAGCCGGAACGCGGCGAAAACCGCTAACCGTGAGCCATTCACGAGAGAATCATAACATTTTTAAGCGGCGACCTTGCAAGATCGAGGATCGGAGAATTTATGCGGCTAAAGCCACCCGACACACGACCATAATGAGCCGGGCGGACCTCTTAACTGGCGGCAGGCATGGCTTCAAGACCCCGATTTCTCACCGCTTTTTGCACCTTTTCAAAGGCCCGCGCCTCAATCTGACGAATCCGCTCGCGCGAAACGCCGAACTCGCCGGATAATTCCTGCAATGTTAACGCCGGCTCGCTCAAACGCCTAGCCTTAAAAATCTGTCTTTCCCGATCATTGAGACCATCCATGGCCTCGACAAGGCAGCGGTGACGAATGCCGGACTGTTCCCCGGCGACAAGACGCGCTTCCTGATCGTCTGCCTCATCAGCTAGAAGATCCTGCCATTCGCCGCCATCACCATCGGCTCTCAACGGCGCATTCAGGGAGGAATCGCCGCTAAGACGGCGGTTCATGGACACTACATCCTCTTCTGACACGCCGAGCTGTTTAGCGATAACACCAACCTGATCGGGCCGCAAATCGCCATCTTCAAGCGCCTGAATCTGCCCCTTTACCTTGCGCAGGTTGAAAAACAACTTCTTCTGGCTCGCTGTCGTGCCCATCCGCACCAGACTCCAGGATCGCAGAATGAATTCCTGAATGGAGGCGCGAATCCACCACATAGCATAGGTGGCGAGCCGGAATCCCCGGTCGGGATCGAAGCGTTTGACCGCCTGCATAAGGCCGACATTGCCCTCCGACACAATCTCGGAGATCGGCAAACCGTAGCCCCGGTATCCCATGGCAATCTTGGCCACCAGACGCAGATGGCTGGTGACGAGACGATGGGCCGCGTCCCGATCATTATGCTCGCGCCAGCGTTTGGCCAGCATGCATTCCTGTTCAGGTTCCAGCATCGCGAAACGCCGGATTTCCTGAAGGTAGCGGCTCAAACCGCTTTCTCTGATCAATGAAGGCAATGTTCTTGCAGTCATCACAACCCTCCTTTCCGGCGAGGCACAAAATGCGTTTGGCGTGCTCTTACCGCTGCTGTCGAGCAGGTTTTCTTGAACGCATCGCAAACGCCGATGGTTTCTATCCTATACGAAAAGCACCAAATGTCAAGACATTCGAGAGAAAACCTCTCAAAGCCCAAGCCAACACAGGTCCTTCTGATTTTTGCTCATAAAGCTTCTGGGAAAACCCGGTTCACGGTAAAACCCATGAATGGCTGGAAAGGGTTTGCAAAAGCCATTGAAAATCGTCCGGCGGAGTGCTCTCGAAACACAGGCTGTCGCCACTGAGCGGATGCTCGAACCCCAAACGCGCCGCATGTAATGCTTGGCGACCTAATATTTTTAGGGCCTCACACGCAGCTTGCGGCAGTCTACGGGCGCTGGCGGCAAATCCGGCGGCATAGGCCTTATCCCCCAGAAGCGGATGGCCCATATGAGACATATGTACACGAATTTGATGCGTGCGTCCAGTTTCGAGATGACATTCCACATATGACACTGCTGGCGCGAGTCCAGCTTTAGGAAAATAATCCTTAACCAGATAATGTGTTATCGCCGTCCGTCCGCCTCTTTTCGTCACAGCCATTTTCCGTCGATTTCCGCTCGAACGGCCGATAACAGCGGAAATAACTCCCTTGCGCCGCTCCGGACAGCCCCAGACCAATGCCACATAACTTCGTTTCAGCCGTCCGTCGCGACCATGTGCGGCAAATTGCCGCGCAAGCCCCGCATGGGCCTTATCGGTCTTGGCGGCGACCATCAACCCGCTGGTGTCCTTGTCGAGCCTGTGGACGATGCCGGGCCGCATAACCCCGCCGATACCCGACAGGCTGCTCCCGCAATGGGCAAGCAATGCGTTGACGAGCGTCCCCGTCCAGTGGCCGGCGCTGGGATGAACGACAAGGCCGGCAGGCTTGTCGATAACAATCAGCTGATCGTCTTCATAAATCACATTGAGGGCAATGGCCTGCGCTTTTGCGCCGGACTCAAGCGCGGGGGGAACAGTCACGATAATCCCTTCACCGGGTTTGACCCGATAATCGGGATTCATTATGGTGCGATCGTCGGCGCTGACCTGGCCCTGCTTTATCAGAGCCTTGAAGCGTGACCGGCTGATATCGCCGAAATGACAACCGAGCACGCGATCAAGACGATCGCCGTCATTGGCCTGCGGGATAATGAGGTTATGTTCTCTCATGGGCTGCCAAACCATGCCTGACGATCAATTGCGCGATGGCGGCAATGCTCCGGACAGCATGGTCCCGCTTCCCGATCCGCGCCGGGTCGGGAGACTGAAAATCATTGTTATCACGCTGGGTGTGCTCATCATCTTTTGCGTTCTTGTCATGCTGGGCACGATCGTTTATCGTCTGTCTCATTCACGGATCCCTCCGCCACATGCCGAGGATATGGCTATCACTCTCCATAAAAACACTTCCCCGCCTTCCGGATCGGGAGTGGCAGGGTGCCCCGACACGTCAGCGTCTCATGGTATCACGGACCCGACCACCGCGCCAGCAAGCCTCGCCCTGACCCTGCCCAATGGCTGGAATATCGATCATATCGCTCTTGACAATGGGCAACTGGCCGTTCACCTCACCGGCCCGAGCGGCGACAGGATTGTGATCATCGACATCCGCCAAGGCGCCGTCACCAATCGGATCGACCTCAAACACAATTCAAAATAACGACAAAGCGCGGGGATTGGAGACCCCGTGCGCCCGCTCCGCAATGACACCAAAGCCGGTCACGACGACTTTTCGTTCAGGCATGACTGCTCTTTCCCCTCGGCAAAGCGGTCACGCCACGCATCTCCGCGAATCATTGCCTTGGCGATGTGCTCGAAATCGTGCCGGCTGATCTGAAAATGACCGAAGCGGAACTTGTAGCCCTAGTTCATATTTCCACAAGTGAATTCAAGCTCATCGAGCATGGGGCGGATGGGGGCGTCTGTCGCGTCAAAATAAGTTATGTCCCGTCGGAACGGTACGAAATCGGGTGTCATCTGAAATTGGTAGGACTGCGGCCCGACCACCTCTCCGATCGCAGTAAATGCCTGACACTTTTCGGTACCGCGAAACGCGATTGTCGGTGAGTAGAAGACGATTCCGTCTCCGAGGGCCATGCGGTCCAGCGGTGAGCGTTTGCCGTAGCAGGCCTGACAGAAGCCTTCGCTTTCTCCTCGCTTGATATGCTCTCGGGAAACAACCCCGCACCAGAAGGCGGTCACAGTATTTTCCTTTTCATCTAACGACGCTGCCCGACCGGCACATAATCGCGCTGAGCGTGACCGGTATAGAGTTGGCGCGGACGGCCGATTTTCTGCCTTGGGTCTTCCATCATCTCTTTCCACTGGGCGATCCAGCCGACGGTGCGCGCCAGGGCGAAAATAACGGTGAACATGGTCGTCGGGAATCCCAATGCTTTCAGCGTTATCCCCGAATAGAACTCGACATTGGGGTAAAGCCTCTTTTCCTGGAAATATTCGTCTTTCAGGGCAATCTTTTCAAGCTCGCGGGCAATATCGAATATGGCATGATCCTTGATGTTGAGTTCATCAAGCACCTCATGCGCCGTTTTTTGCATGATTCTGGCGCGGGGATCATAGTTTTTATAGACGCGATGACCGAAACCCATAAGGCGGAAAGGGTCATTCCTGTCCTTGGCACGTTCGATATAGTGGGGAATATTGTCGGCATCGCCAATCTCTTCGAGCATATTGAGAGCCGCCTCATTGGCGCCGCCATGGGCCGGTCCCCACAGGCAGGCGACGCCGGCGGCGATGCAGGCAAAGGGGTTGGCTCCCGATGAACCGGCAAGCTTGACCGTTGAGGTTGAGGCATTCTGCTCATGGTCGGCATGCAGAATAAAAATGCGATCCATGGCGCGGGCAAGGACCGGATTGACCTCATACTCCTCGCATGGCACGGCGAAACACATGCGCAGGAAATTGGCGGCGTAGTCCAGATCGTTGCGCGGATACACGAAAGCCTGACCTTGATGGTATTTATAGGCCATCGCGGCGATGGTCGGCACTTTGGCGATCAGACGGCGCGTTGCGGTCTCGCGTTGCCGCGGGTCGTGAATATCGGTCGAATCATGGTAAAATGCCGACATCGCCCCGATCACCCCGACCATGATCGCCATGGGATGGGCATCGCGGTTAAACCCGGTGAAAAACCTCCCCATCTGTTCATGAACCATGGTGTGGCGGGTGATGGCGGTTGTGAATGTGTCATACTGTTCCCGCGTCGGCAGCTCGCCATGGAGTAAAAGATAGCATGTTTCAATAAAATTGCCGTTTTCGGCGAGTTGCTCGATCGGATAGCCCCGATAGCGCAAAATGCCCTTCTCGCCATCTATATAGGTGATTTTGGATTCGCAACTGGCCGTGGACGTGAACCCGGGATCATACGAGAAATAGCCGGTCTTGCCGTAAAGCGTCGATATGTCGATCACACTGGGGCCGGATGCGCCACTGTGGATCGGGAATTGGTAGTCCTCGCTTTCTATCGTCAGCGTGGCATTCGGCTTTGCGTCTTTTGCTTTGTCTTGATCCATGAGTCATACCCTTTCCTGCTTGCCTTCGAGCATTCGCATATGCAACGCAAGAAGCCTCTCCCCGTGCTACGGAGCCGACGGACGGCAAAAATCTATGAGGTGATTGCGTTACGGAAGATCACCAAGTGACCATACTTGGCACACTATCCTATAATGCGGCTGTTTGCAAGTGCGGCGAAAACAATGCCCGCGCGGGCGCAAGCCCTCAGCCGGTCCGGTCGCGCAGCCGGCCCATGGTTTCCTCACATCCGAGAACGGCCATGACATCGAAAATTCCGGGCGAAACCGTGCTACCCGTCAACGCCGCCCGTAAGGGCTGCGCGATCGAGCCCAGTTTAAGGCCGTGTTTCTCGGCAAAATGGCGAATGGTCACCTCCAGCGTCTCCACATTCCATGACGACACGGCCTCCAAGGTCGCAATAAGCTCGCCGAGGAGGGTGCGGGCGGTTTCATCAAGCAAGCGGTCGGCCTTCTTGTCGAGAGATAATGGACGTTCGGCAAACAGAAAACGGGCGCTTTCGACCAACGCCGCCAATGTGTCGGCTCTAAGCTTCAGCCCTGGCATGGCCTGAAGGAGTTGGCGACGCACACTATCCTTCCCCCGGCCTGTGGTCATTGCGCTTGCGTTCATATGAGGCAGAAAAGCGATAAAACGCTCCACGAGCTCGGCGTCGTCCATCTCGCGGATATAATGACCGTTGATATGCGTCAGTTTAGTTATGTCGAATCTGGCCGGTGAACGGCCGACCGCCTTGAAATCGAAGGCGGCAACCATCTGCTCGACGGTAAAAAATTCCCGGTCGCCATGGCTCCAGCCGAGACGGGCAAGATAGTTGCGCATGGCTTCCGGCAAATAGCCCATATCGCGATAGGCCTCGACGCCGAGGGCACCATGACGTTTCGACAGCTTGGCCCCATCCGGCCCGTGGATCAGCGGAATATGGGCAAATTCGGGCCTGTCCCAGCCAAGCGCCTCATAAATCTGGCATTGACGGGCCGCATTGGTGAGATGATCGTCGCCGCGAATCACATGAGTAACGCCCATATCGTGATCGTCGACCACGACCGACAACATATAGGTCGGGGCGCCGTCACCGCGCAACAAAACGAGATCGTCAAGCTCGCTGTTGGCAAAGACGACGCGGCCTTGAACTCGATCCTCGATGACCGTTTCACCCTTAAGGCGCGATTTGAGGCGGATGACGGGAGCAATGCCGGCTGGAGCCTCTAAGGGGTCGCGATCGCGCCAGCGCCCGTCATACCGCACGGCGCGACCTTGCGCGCGCGCCTTAGCCCGCATCTGAGCCAGTTCTTCCTGAGAAGTGTAGCAGCGATAGGCGAGCCCGGCATCGAGAAGACCATGGGCAACCTCGCGGTGACGTTGCGCATTAAGGCTTTGGAAGACCGGTTCGCCGTCCCATGAAAGGCCGAGCCACTCCAGCCCCGCGAATATCTTTTCGATTGCATCTTCCGTTGACCGTTTACGGTCGGTATCCTCAATCCGAAGCAGCATCTTTCCCCCTTTGGAGCGGGCATAGAGCCAGTTGAACAGGGCGGTGCGCGCCCCACCGATATGGAGATACCCAGTGGGAGAGGGTGGAAAGCGCGTAATAACCGGCGAAGTCATGATACGGTGAAGCTGATGCGTTATAGCTAAGACAATGGTAGCGTGACGAGTGAAACGAGATCGTCCATAGCACACGGCCATGGGTTTTGTCAGCCAAAAGGCGGACTCATCGATTGCATATCATTCTGTCGGCCCCCTAGGGCCTGTTAACGTTCAAGGTCAGAGCACGGTATGACCGAAAATCGTACGTTTTAAGGAGCGAAAGTGCTGAGAAGGGCTTATCCTTTCTCACGCTTTCACGACGCCAAAACGGGTGATTTTCACTATATTCTTGGTCACACGCGGCGGATTTTACCCTTGATAAGCGCGTCAAAGCCCTCTTTGCTGGAGTGAACGCGGTAGCGAGGTCTTCTCCTGTTCGGGGGCAAAATTCGTCCCGCGGCCCGTGCCCTAACCTTGAACGCTGGCAGACCCTGGAAGGCGAGGGACGGGCAAAAGGCGGTGTGGCCGTTAGATATGCCGAAAGATGACCATTCCGACCGGATCGGTTTGCGTTACGACAGGACATTCAGGGCCTTGACGTGGTTTCGCAATGCCGTGAACGCTCAGGCCGAAGGCTGGTTCCTATGGTTGCCGGCCAGCCTCGGCGGCGGGATCCTATTCTATTTCAATTTGACGTATGAACCATCATGGTCCGGCGTGATAAGCCTCGCCGGTCTGGCGGTGGTGATAACAGTGTTCGCCGCTCGGCGCGGGCATTTCTCCGCGGGGCTGCTTGTTGCCTGCGCCCTGTTCGGGGTGGTTGTCGCCAAAGGACGCACGGCGTCACTCGCCACCCCTACCCTCGCCTCCCCCATCTCGGTGACGCTCACAGGACGGGTGCTGAGCGTGGAAGGTCTCCATGGCAAGGTCTGGAGGTTGACCGTCATGGCGGACGATATTGCCGGGCCGGACGATCGCGAACGGCCAAGGCTGGTGCGTATAATCGCGCACACCCAAGGTCCACGGCTTGTGCCCGGCGATTATATTCGCGCCCGCGCCCGTCTCCTGCCGCCGCCCGGCCCGGTTTTGCCGCGAGGATATGATTTTGCCCGCACAGCCTGGTTCGACGGGCTTGGAGCAACCGGATTCGCTTATGGCGCGCCACAAAAAGCGGATGGGCCGGATGAGAATCTTCTCACTGCGCTTCAAACCGGACTCGGCCGCTGGCGCATCGTCATTGCCGACCACGTGCGGGGAATTTTACCCGGGCCGTCGGGCGATTTCGCCGTGGCGCTTCTGACCGGCGAACGATACGGCATGCCAGACGCCATGGTGAGCGATCTGCGCGCATCGGGGCTGGCACATCTGCTGGCCATTTCAGGGCTGCACATGACGCTGGTCGCCGGCGGCGTTTTCTGGTTGGCGCGGGCGTTGCTCGCGCTGAGCCGCGGCCTTGCCCTCCGCAAGCCGATCAAGAAATGGGCCGCCCTTGCCGCGCTCGCCGCCGCCGCGGGCTATCTTGCACTATCTGGTTTGGCGATCGCCAGCCAGCGCGCCTTTATCATGCTGGCCATTCCATTCACCGCAATTCTCCTCGATCGCAGAGCAATCTCCATGCGCAATCTGGCGCTCGCCGCGTTGATCATTTTGCTCCCGCGGCCGGAAAGCCTTCTCCAGCCAGGTTTTCAGATGTCATTTACCGCCGTTATGGCGCTCATTGCCTGTTATGACGGCCTACTCCGCCAGAGGCAGGGGCGAATCGCTCCTTTCGACGCGGGCGTCATCCGGCGATTTTGGCGTATTTCGATGCTCTATGGCAGTGGCGTTATTGTGACGACACTGATCGCCGGTTTGGCAACGGCGCCGCTTGCAGCCTATCATTTCCAGCGGATCGCGGCTTATAGTTTGCTCGCCAATGCCGCGGCGCTGCCCTTGATGGGACTGGTGGTGATGCCATTCCTGCTGTTCGCGCTTGTGCTGATGCCCCTCGGGTTGGAGGGGTGGTGTTTGCGACTGGCCGGAAGGGGACTCGACGAGGTGACCGTCATCGCCCATAAGGTGGCGGGGTTGCCCGGCGCATTACACCTTGTGCCAGCCTTTCCAGGCGTCGTTGCGGCTCTGGTGCTGTCTGGCATGATATGGCTCTGCCTGTGGCGCGAAACCGGCAGGATCATCGGGGTTTTACCGATTATGCTTGGCGTTGTCCTAGCATTGACATCACAAAGACCGGATGTTCTGATCGGACGCAAGGCGCGCATCGTCGCCATGCGCAATGCGGCCGGCCTTCTGGCCCTCACGACCTCGCGCTCAGAGCATTATACCGCGCGACAATGGCTGCGCGCCGACGGTGACGCCGCTTCGCCGGATATTGCAGCTGTCCGTTCCGGTTTTTCCTGTGACGAATTGGCCTGTAGCGCCATATTGCCCGACGGGCAGTCTCTTGTTGTTTTGAAATCCACAGAGGCTTTGGCAAAATATTGCTTAAGAGCCGACATTGTGGTGGCGCAATTCGATCTCATGCGCAAATGCGATTCGGCCAAAATCGTTATCGATGCCCGTACCTTGCGTGAAAACGGAGCCTATGCGCTTTACGCACGACCCGATGGGCACATAAGCGTGGAAACCGCCAATAGGATTCGTGGCTCAAGGCCGTGGGTTAAGGGCGGTAAACGGCAGTCCCCACGCTAAAAGACTTCACACTCAAACCGCCGCCAAAGAGCAAAACGCTCCCTGCCCGCATCAGGCGCTTTTGAGCATAAGCTGGTCTTCGGGAACCGGATCGCGCAGCATATACCCACGCCCCCAAACGGTCTCGATATAGTGATCGCCACCGGTTGCGGCAGCAAGTTTCTTGCGTAATTTGCAGATGAAAACGTCGATGATTTTCACTTCGGGTTCGTCCATGCCGCCGTAGAGATGGTTAAGAAACATTTCCTTGGTCAGGGTGGTACCCTTCCTGAGCGATAAAAGCTCCAGCATCTCATATTCCTTGCCGGTCAGATGAACCCGCCTGCCGCCGACTTCGACAGTTTTGGCGTCAAGGTTGACGCTCAGTTCACCGGTTTTGATAACCGATTGCGCATGCCCCTGGGATCGGCGCACGACAGCGTGAATACGCGCTACCAGCTCATCCCTGTTGAAGGGCTTGGTCACGTAATCATCGGCGCCGATGCCAAGCCCCTTGACTTTGTCTTCAATGGCGCCAAATCCCGAAAGAATGAGGGTTGGCGTGTCGATCTTGCCAAGACGCAAGGTTTTTAGGACATCATAACCGCTCATATCAGGGAGATCAATGTCAAGCAGGATAATGTCGTAATTATAGAGCTTGCCCAGATCGACACCCTCTTCGCCAAGATCGGTCCTGTAGACGCTGAACCCCTCCGAGGTGAGCATGAGATTAATACCCTCGGCCGTTGCCGTGTCATCTTCAATAAGAAGGACTCTCATCGTCTTCTCCTTTACCCCTGCCCGGAAAGCAGGCTCTTATGCCAAGCCACATGTTCATAGCCGGAACACCCCTCAAACGGGCTTATGGTTAAAAAATATGGTCAACGTAACCGGGCATTGGTTAACAAAATATATACGAAATGACTTTTATAATCGGTCCAATCGGAATTGACTCGACCATGTTCATGGATATTGTGCCGACCGCTGGCTTAGAGCAAAGACGCGGCCGCCGTCTGCGCCGCCTCGATAACGGGCCGGGCAAACACGGCGAAGCCCATGACAAAAACTCCCGAAACCGCAATCACCAGTTTAAGTTCACCAGCCATGGGTTCGAACGCCTCGGCGGGATCGTCGAAATACATCACCTTGACGATCCGAAGATAATAATAGGCGCTCACCACGCTAGCTAGAACGCCGATGATGGCAAGCGTCGCCAGATTGGCCCTGATCGCCGCGGAAAATATATAGAGCTTGGCGAAAAAACCGGCCAGCACCGGAATGCCGGCCAGTGAAAACATCAACATGGCGAGGGTGAACGCCATAGCCGCATTGGTTCGCGCAAGACCGGAAAGGTCGGAGATGGTCTCCACCATGCCGTCACGTCCACGCATGGCCAGAATGCAGCCGAAAACGCCAAGCGTCATGAACACGTAAATCGTCATGTAAAGCACGACGGCGCTTATACCCTGCTCATTGGCCGCCGCCAGCCCGATTAGCGCATAGCCCATATGGCCGATCGAGGAATAGGCCATGAGTCGCTTGATATTGCTCTGGCCGATGGCGGCGAATGCGCCAAGGACCATGGATGCGATCGACAAAAACACCAGGATCTGGCGCCAATCGGCCATATTGGCGGCGAAAGGCCCGACCATCACGCGCACGAAAAGCGCCATGGCGGCAACCTTGGGCGCCGCGGCGAAAAACGCCGTCACCGGCGTCGGCGCGCCTTCGTATACATCAGGCGTCCACATATGGAAGGGTGCCGCGGAGACCTTGAAAGCAAGACCGGCCATGATGAAACACAGACCGAACAGCAAACCGATTCCGCTTCCATCGCTTGCAATGATTTTGGCGATTGCCTCGAATGTCATGGCCCCGGTGAAACCGTAAACCAGAGAGCAGCCGTAAAGCAACAGACCGGAAGCCAGCGCGCCCAGAACGAAATATTTCAGGCCGGCTTCCGCGGCCCGCGGGCGATCGCGATCGATCGCGGCCAGCACATAGAGCGCAAGACTCTGCATCTCAAGCCCAAGATAAAGCACCATCAGCCCATTGGCGGAGATCATCACCATCATGCCGAGCGTCGAAAGCGCGATCAGCACCGGATATTCAAACCGGTCGATTTGCTCCGCGCTCAGGTAATGGCGCGAAATAAACACGCTTGTCACCGATGCGACAATGGTCAACAGCTTCATGAAACGGGCGAAATAATCCACCACGAAATTGCCGTTGAAAGCCGTCAACGTCTTGCCGTCATCCAGCAGTATGACAAGTATCGCCACAAGGGTAAACAGACCAATTGCCATGGAAGAGGTGGTTTTGAATGCTGCGTTGACTCGAAACACACCGACCATCAGCATAGCCATCGCCCCGACCGCCAATATGAGTTCAGGCAATAATGTCACGGCATCGGCGACCAAAAAACTCTGAGGCATTTGCGCTCCGGATTTTCCTTAATCAGTTGACGGCGGCGACTTGCGCGGCATGAAACACGCCGAGCGAGGCCTGGTAATGATGGATCAAATTGTCCGCCGAGATTGCGAAGACATTAAGTAAGGGTGCTGGATAAAGACCGAAAAAGACGGTCAGAACGATGAGCGGCGCGAACATGCCGGCCTCGCGCCAGCTCATATCGGCGATCGATTTTAAGCTTTCCTTTTCCAACACGCCGAAGATGATGCGCCGATAGAGCCACAGACCATAGCATGCCGAAAAAACGATACCGGTTGTCGCAAACAGAGCGACCCAACTGTTGACCTGAAAAGCCCCCATCAACGTGAGGAATTCCCCGACGAAGCCGCTTGTGCCGGGCAGGCCGATATTGGCCATGGTGAACAGCATGAAGGTGAAGGCATAGACCGGCATGCGGTTGACCAGACCACCATAGGCGGCGATCTCGCGGGTGTGCATGCGATCGTAGACGACGCCGACGCATAAAAACAACGCGCCTGAGACAATGCCGTGGCTGATCATCTGAAACAATCCGCCTTCAACCCCTTGGACAGTGAGGGTAAACAGCCCCATGGTCACAAATCCCATATGGGCGACAGAGGAATAGGCAATGACTTTTTTCATATCCTGCTGCATCAGCGCCACTAAAGAGGCATAGATAATCGCCACTACCGAGAGGATAAAAATGAGTGGGGCGAACATCTCGCTGGCGGCGGGAAACATAGGGATCGAAAACCGTATAAAGCCATATGCCCCCATTTTGAGAAGAATGGCCGCCAGAATCACCGAACCCACCGTCGGGGCTTCGACATGGGCGTCGGGCAGCCAGGTGTGCACCGGCCACATCGGCACCTTGACGGCAAAAGAGGCAAGGAAGGCGAGCCATAACCACGGTTGCACCTCGCGCGGGAAGGCATACCCCAGCAAGGCGACAATATCGGCCGTCCCGGCCTGCCAATACATGAACAGAATGGCCAGCAGCATCAACACCGAGCCGAGCAGGGTATAAAGAAAGAATTTGAAGCTGGCATAAACTCGCCGCTGACCGCCCCAGACGCCGATAATCAGGAACATCGGGATCAACCCGCCTTCAAAAAACAGGTAGAACAACACCAGATCGAGCGAGCAGAACACGCCGATCATCAGCGTTTCCAGCACCAGAAAGGCGATCATATACTCTTTAAGCCGGTGTTTGACGGTCCAGCTGGCGAGAATACAGCCCGGCATAAGAAAGGTTGTCAGGATCACGAATAACATGGAAATGCCATCGACACCGAGATGATAGTCGATCGCGCCGCCAAGCCACCGAGCCTTTTCCTCAAACTGGAAATCCGCCGTCGAGGAATCGAAATGCATCCAGACGAAAAGCGACAGCACGAAGGTGATCACCGTCGTCCATAGAGCGACATGTCGCGTGGCGCGCTCGGCCGTTTCATCGCTGCCACGCACCGCGAGGATGAACATGGCGCCGACCAGCGGCAGAAAAACAAGGACGGAGAGAAGATGGGGGACAGTCATGGACGTCTACAGACTCGCGAACATAAACCAGCTAATCAGGGCGGCAATCCCGATCATCATGGCGAAAGCATAGTGGTAGAGATAACCGGTCTGGAGCCGCACGACCCGATTGGCGATGTCAATGACGCGGGCGGAAACGCCATCCGGCCCGAAACCGTCTATGGCCCAGCCATCGCCGTATTTCCACAGAAAACGACCGATAGTCTTGACGCCGCGCACGAAGATCATGTCGTAAAGCTCGTCGAAATACCATTTATTGAGCAAAAATCGGTAAAGCGGCTCATGCCTCAAGGCCAGTTGTCGCGGAATATCCGGCCTGGCAATATAGAATAGCCAGGCGAGGGCAAAGCCGGCAATCATCATAATGCTCGGCAGCGCCGAGACCTGCCATGACACATGATGCATGGCCGCCATGACATGGTTACGATCGCCGCGAAACAGCGCCGCGCCCCAGAATGCAGCCTCATCGCGGCCGATGAAGAGATCGGCGAACATCGCGCCTGCCGCCAGGGCGCCCACCGCCAGCACATAGAGCGGCGTCAACATGATATTGGGCGATTCATGGAGATGCGTCATGGCGGTTTTCGAGGCGCGTGAACGGCCATGGAATGTCATGAACATCAGCCGCCAGGAATAAAATGAGGTCAGAAAGGCGGCGATCACCGTCATCCACAGGGCATATTGCCCAACAGCATTGCCCGATGCGGCTGTCGCCTCGATAATGGCGTCCTTGGAGAAATAACCGGCGGTGAGCGGAAAGCCGGTCAGGGCCAATGTGCCGACAAGCATCATCGCCCAGGTTTTTTTGAGATGGGTGAACAGGCCGCCCATTTTGCGCATATCCTGCTCATCCGACATGGCGTGAATCACCGAACCCGACCCAAGAAACAACAGCGCCTTGAAGAAGGCATGGGTAAACAGGTGGAAAATCGCGACACCATAGGCCCCGACACCGAGGGCGGCAAACATATAGCCGAGCTGGGAGCAGGTCGAATAGGCAATCACGCGCTTGATGTCGTTTTGCACCAGGGCGATGGTCGCGGCGAAAAAAGCCGTTGTCGCCCCAACCAGCGTGACGACGAACAGCGCATCGGGGGCAAGATCGTAAAGCGGCGACATTCTAGCGATCAGAAACACCCCCGCCGTGACCATGGTCGCGGCATGGATCAAGGCGGAAACCGGAGTTGGGCCTTCCATGGCGTCGGGCAGCCAGGTGTGCAGCAGGAACTGGGCCGATTTGCCCATGGAGCCCATGAACAAAAGAAGACAGATCGTGGTCAAGATATTCATATCGCGCCCAAGAAAAACCATAGTCTTGCCGACCATATCGGGCGCGCCCGTGAATATGGTATCGAAATCGACTGCGCCGAACACGGTAAAAATCGCGAATATGCCGAGCGAAAAGCCGAAATCGCCGACGCGATTGACGATAAAGGCTTTCATGGCGGCCGCATTGGCCGAGGGGCGCTTATACCAGAATCCGATCAGCAGATAAGAGGCAAGCCCGACCCCTTCCCAGCCGAAGAACATTTGTGCCAGATTATCGGCCGTCACCAGCATCAGCATGGCGAAGGTAAACAGAGACAGATAGGCGAAAAAGCGCGGCTGATGGGAATCATGCGCCATATAGCCGATGGAATAGATATGGACCAGTGCCGACACCGTATTGACGACCACCAGCATAACCGCGCTCAACGTGTCGATCCGCAAGGCCCAGTCCACATGGAGGCGACCGGAGTGTATCCAGGACAGAAGGTGAACCTTGGCGGTGCCATGCCCCAGGCCGATATGAATAAAGGCGATCCAGGACATGATCGCGCAGACGCCTATCAGGCTCGAGGTCAGAACTCCGGCTCCGCGAGCCTTGATCCAGCGCCCGCCGAGACCGGCGACAAGGCAGCCCATGAGCGGCAAAAAGACGATCAGAGAATACATGGCTCCCGGTCTTTAGCCCTTCAGAATGTGAATATTGTCAACGTCGATGGTGTTGCGATTGCGAAAATAGACCACCAGTATGGCAAGCCCGATCGCGGCCTCGGCGGCGGCGACGGTCAGAATCAACAGGGCGAAGACCTGCCCGGCCAGATCGCCGAGAAAGGCGGAAAAGGCAACCATATTGATGTTGACCGCCAAGAGAATGAGCTCAATCGACATTAAAATGATAATAACGTTTTTTCGGTTGAGAAATATACCGAACACACCGATGGTGAACAGGGACGCGGCGATGATGAGATAATGGGACAGCCCGATTTCCATGGTTTTCGCGGTCTTTCTATAACGTCTTTTACGCCAGGCCGGTTAACGGCTCAAAGCCCCTGCCCCGATCCGACTTTCCTAACCTCGATCGCGCTTTGTGGCGTCCGCGCCACCTGACGGGCGATAGTCTGACGCTTGACGCCCTGCTTGTGGCGCAGCGTCAGAACGATGGCCCCGATCATGGCGATCAACAGGATGATCCCGGCACTTTGAAAAGCGTAAGCATAATGCGTGTAAAGCAGGCGGCCCAGCGCTTGCGTGTTGGTTATTCCAGCAGATGCCGGTTGCGCCAGCCTGGCCAGCTTGACGGTATCGCCCCCGGCAATGGTCCAGCTGCCGACCACCGTTATGAGTTCAACCAGCATGACAAGCCCGATAGTCGCACCGATGGGAAAATATTGCAAAAGGCCACGGCGCAGCACAACAAAGTCGATATCGAGCATCATGACGACGAACAGGAACAAGACCGCCACGGCGCCGACATAGACCATCAGCAAAATCATGGCGAGAAACTCCGCGCCCAGCAGAATGAACAGACCGGCGGCGTTGAAGAAGGTCAAAATCAAAAACAGCACTGAATGCACCGGGTTGCGCGCGGCGACCACCATGACGCCCGAGCCCACCGCGAGGGCGGAGAACAGGTAGAAGAAAATCGCAGATATGGCCATGAAGTTTGTCCCTGAGATTAAAATCACGGATTCGCCAGACCGGACGCCACAATACTGCTTGGGATCGCAGGCCCGGTTGAGCGCGGTGGCCGATTCTTAGCGGTAAGGGGCCTCGATTTCAAGGTTGCGCGCAATGTCGCGTTCCCAGCGGTCACCATTGGCGAGCAGCTTTTCCTTGGTGTAGTAAAGCTCTTCGCGGGTTTCGGTGGCGAATTCGTAATTCGGCCCTTCCACAATGGCGTCCACCGGGCAAGACTCCTGGCAAAAGCCGCAATAGATGCATTTCACCATGTCGATGTCATAGCGCGTGGCGCGCCTGGTCCCGTCATTGCGGCGCGGACCGGCCTCTATGGTGATCGCCTGGGCCGGACAGATCGCCTCGCATAATTTACACGCGATACAGCGTTCCTCACCGTTGGGATAACGACGCAACGCATGCTCGCCACGAAAGCGGGCGGAAACATGGCCCTTTTCGAACGGATAGTTGATGGTCGGTTTCGGCGCGAAAAAATAGCGCAGCGACAGAAAAAACGCCGAGACGAACTCGCTCAAAAAAATCGATCGCGCGGCCTGTGTCAGTCTCATGAGCCTTATCGTATCCTTGGCCTTTCTGTGCGCTGGATGGCGTGAATCATTCCAAAGAAATATCACCCATCAGGGCGCCCAGTCAAACGCCACCAACACGCCCGCAACCAGCACCACATAAAACAACGACCCCGGCAGGAACACCTTCCAACCCAGTCGCATGAGCTGATCATAGCGATAGCGCGGCACAAACGCCTTCACCATGGCGAATAGGAAGAACATGGCGATCACTTTCAGCACAAACCAGATGACGCCCGGCACCAGGGTGAAAGGCGCAAAAGCGAAAGGCGACATCCATCCCCCTAAGAACAGAACCGACATCAGGGCGCACATCATGGTCATGGCGACATATTCGCCCAGCATGAACAACAGGAAGGGGGTTGAGGAATATTCCACCATAAATCCGGCGACGAGTTCCGATTCAGCTTCCGGCAGATCGAAAGGCGGGCGGTTGGTTTCCGCAAGCGCCGAGATAAAGAACATGACGAACATCGGCAACAGCGGCAACCAGTACCAGTTGAGAAAAGCCAGCCATGGAACCCCCAGAAGATCGGCCAGACCGGTTTGTTGCGATTGCACAATATCGCTCAGATTGAGCGATCCGGCGCATAATAGCACACAGACGAGGATCAGGCCGATCGAGACTTCATAGGACACCATTTGCGCCGCCGAGCGCATTGTGCCGAGAAAAGCGTATTTCGAGTTCGAGGCCCAGCCGCCCATGATCACGCCGTAGACTCCGAGCGACGAGATGGCGAGAATATAGAGAATGCCGACATTAATGTCGGCGACGACCCAGCCTTCGGCAACCGGCATCACCGCCCAGGCCGACAACGCCAGAAAACAGGTGACCACCGGAGCCAGAAGGTAAACCCCCTTATTGGCCCCGGCCGGGATCACGACTTCCTTGACCACATATTTGAGAAAATCGGCAAAGGATTGCAACAGCCCCCATGGCCCCACCACATTCGGCCCGCGCCGTGCCTGAACCGCGGCCCATATTTTGCGATCGGCATAGAGCAGATAGGCGATAAACAGAAGAAGGGCAATGAGAAGCGCGAGGCTCTGAGTCGCGATAATGGCGACCGGCAAGACATAATTGTGGAAGAAATCCGCCATGAAGAGTGCCTCTTACCGTGCCGCGTCGAGCCTGGCGTCAGCGTTGCGGAGCGCGCTGCATTCGGCCATGACGGCGGAGGCGCGCGCAATCGGGTTTGAGAAGAAGAAATCCTTCACCGCGTGGGCAAAGGGCGCCTCATCCCAAGGCCCGGCATATGCGATCAATTTATCGAGTTCCGCGGGGTTTGCCGGGGTAATCCCGTCAAGCTCCGCCAGATGCGGCACCCTGGCGTACATCGCCGCGCGCAGCCGGTCGAGCGTATCATAGGGCAGGGTTTGCCCGAGAACCGCCGACAAGGCACGCAAAACCGTCCAGTCCTCACGGGCGTCGCCAGGCGGGAAGGTCGCGCGGCGGGCCATTTGCGGGCGGCCCTCGGTATTGACGTAAATCGCTGGTTTCTCGGTATAGGCCGCACCGGGCAGGATGACATCGGCGCGATGGGCGCCAGCGTCGCCATGGCTGCCCTGATAGACGACGAAGGCTTCTCCAAGGGAGCGCATATCGATTTCATCTGCGCCCAAAAGATAGACGAACTCGGTCTCGCCCTGCGCTGTGCTGTGCAAAATCTTGCGCGTGGCCCGGCCACGTTCACCCGGGATACAGCCAACCTCCAGCCCACCGACGCGGCCGGCCGCACTATGCAGGACGCAAAAACCGTTCCAATCGTCTTTGATCGCGCCGACCTGGTGGGCGAGTTCGACACTGTGGGCCAGGATCGATCGGCCGGCCGGCCGGGCAAAGGCCCCCTCGCCGATGATGATCAAGGGACGTTCGGCCCTCTTCAGCGTGTCGAGAAAATCGATTTGGCCGGCTTTGAGAGCTTTGAGCGTGGGAGCGCCGGCCCCCAGATATTGACGCTCAAAGGTAAACTCGCCCGCCTTGCCGATAACCCCGATCGGCATCGCATTGCGACGCCAGGCTTTGCGAATACGGGCATTGAGCACACAAGCCTCGAAGCGCGGATTGGAGCCGATGAGCAGAACCGCATCGGCGTTCTCGATTCCGCCGATGGTGGCATTGAACAGGTAGCCCGCGCGTCCCCCGGCCTCGCCAAGGAGCGACCCATCCTGGCGGCAATCGACGCTGGCGACGCCAAGCCGCGTCATAAGATCCTTGAAAGCAAACATTTCCTCGACGGAGACGAGATCGCCGGCCAGCGCCGCCATGCGCTCCGGAACCGTTTTTTCCACCCTCTCGGCAATGGTATCGAAAGCCTCCTGCCAGCTGGCCTCCTGCAGCCTGCCCGCCTTGCGGATATAGGGCCGGTCAAGACGCTGCACCTTCAACCCATCCCAGACGAAGCGGGTTTTGTCCGATATCCATTCCTCATTCACCTCCTCATGAAGGCGTGGCATGATCCGCATGACCTCGCGACCGCGCACATCGACTCGAATATTGGAACCAACCGCATCCATGACGTCGATGGTTTCGGTCTTGCGCAACTCCCATGGCCGCGCCTTGAAGGCGTAAGGCTTGGAGGTCAGCGCGCCGACCGGACACAGATCGATGACATTGCCCTGCAATTCCGAGCTCATGGCGCGTTCGAGATAAGTGGTGATTTCCATATCCTCGCCGCGCCCGATGGCCCCGAGTTCCTCAACACCCCCGATTTCGGCGGCAAAGCGGACGCATCGCGTGCAGTGAATGCAACGAGTCATGATGGTTTTGACCAGCGGGCCGATATATTTATCCTCGACCGCGCGTTTGTTTTCCCAAAACCGCGAGCGATCGACACCATAGGCCATGGCCTGGTCCTGAAGATCGCATTCGCCGCCCTGATCGCAGATCGGACAATCAAGCGGGTGATTGATGAGCAGAAACTCCATTACCCCCTCGCGCGCCTTCTTCACCGCTGCCGATTGGGTGATGATTTCGGGAAGCTCGCCTTGCGGCCCGGGCCGCAAATCATTGACCGACATCGCGCATGAGGCCTGAAGTTTCGGCGCGCCTTTGACCTCGACTAGGCACATGCGGCAGTTGCCGGCAATCGATAAGCGTTCATGGTAGCAAAAACGCGGTATTTCGGCTCCGGCGGCCTCGCAGGCCTGCAACAGCGTCAGTCCGTCCTCGACTTCCAAGTCCCTGCCATCGATTTTGAGCTTCACCATATTTGCGTCCCAAAGCCTTCACCCTTCAAGGGCCTTAAAATCCTCACCCGGCGGCAACCAACGCCACCGGTTCGTTTTCGTTTGCGGCCGTATAAGTCTCTATACGCCGTTCGATTTCGTCGCGGAAGTGACGAATAAGGCCCTGCACCGGCCAGGCCGCGGCATCTCCTAGAGCGCAGATGGTATGGCCTTCCACCTGATAGGTGACGTCGAGCAGATCGTTAATCTCGCTTTTTCGCGCCCGGCCTTCGGCCATACGCTGCAAAACCCGCCACATCCAGCCGGTTCCCTCTCTGCATGGCGTGCATTGACCACAGGATTCATGCTTGTAGAAATAGGAGATACGCGCGATGGCGCGGATAATATCAGTGGATTTGTCCATGACGATGACCCCGGCGGTCCCAAGGCCCGATTGCACCTTTTGCAGCGAATCGAAATCCAGGCATAAATCGTCGCACAGCCCGGCCGGCAAACAGGGTACCGAGGACCCGCCGGGAATCACCGCGAGAAGATTATCCCAGCCCCCGCGCACGCCTCCGGCGTGAGTCTCCAGCAATTCGCGCAGGGGAACGCCCATTTCCTCCTCGACCGTGCATGGTTTGTTGACATGGCCAGAGATGCAAAACAGCTTGGTGCCGGTATTGTTGGACCGGCCCAGCCCGGCGAACCATTGCGCCCCGCGCCGCAGAATGGTGGGCGCCACGGCGATCGATTCGACGTTATTGACGGTCGTCGGCGCGCCGTAAAGCCCGACATTGGCCGGAAAGGGGGGCTTAAGCCGCGGCATTCCTTTCTTGCCTTCGAGGCTTTCCAGCAGCGCGGTTTCCTCGCCGCAAATATAGGCCCCGGCGCCATGATGGATATAAAGGTCGAAATCCCAGCCATGCTTGTTGGCGCACCCGATCAGCCCCGCCGCATAAGCTTCATCCACGGCGCGTTGCAGGGCCTCTCTTTCGCGAATGAATTCGCCGCGAATATAGATATAGGCGGTGTGGGCGCGCATGGCGAAACCGGCGATCAGACAACCCTCGATTAAAAGATGGGGATCGTGACGCATAATCTCGCGGTCCTTGCAGGTCCCGGGTTCCGATTCATCGGCGTTGACGACCAGATAATGCGGGCGCTCGCCGAGCGTCTTCGGCATGAACGACCATTTGAGGCCGGTCGGAAAACCGGCCCCGCCGCGCCCGCGCAGGCCGGAGTCCTTGATCTGAGCGATGATCCACTCATGCCCGCGCGCAATGAAGGATTTGGTCCGATCCCAGGCCCCGCGCTGCATGGCCCCTTTAAGTCCCGGATCATGCAACCCGTAGAGATTGGTGAAAATACGGTCTTGATCGGCAAGCATCTCGTGTGATCCTATGATCCGCCATTGCCTAAACTCTCGGGCGGCATCACCGCTTTAGGGGATTTTTCCGGAACAGGAGATTTTCCGCTATAGAGATTGGGATCGCTCAAAGTCGTCGGTCCACCTTGCGGCGCGCAATAGATACGGTCGATTTGTTGCGGCCCCGGCGCCGGAGATTTTCCACCTTTGAGATCGCCAAGCAAGCGTTCGAAAGTTCGTGCGTCAAGGTCTTCATAATAATCCTTGTTGATTTGCACCATGGGCGCATTCACGCACGCCCCCAGACACTCGACCTCGGTCCAGGAAAACAGCCCGTCTTCACTGTTGGTGTCGCGCTCGCCGATCACCCTGCGGCACACCGCCTTCAAATCGTCGGCGCCGCGCAGCCAGCACGGCGTCGTGCCGCAAAGCTGCACATGATAACGGCCGACCGGCGCCAGATTGAACATGGTGTAGAATGTTGCAACCTCACAGACGCGCATCAAGGCCATATCGAGCATTTCGGCGACATGGCGCATCGCCGGTTCAGGCAGCCAGTTGCCGGTCTGTTCCTGAGCACGCCACAGCAACGCAATGACGGCGGAGGCCTGGCGCCCTTGCGGATATTTTTCCATCTCGGCGCGCGCCCAAGCCTGGTTTTCCGGGGTAAAGGCAAAAGTTTTAGGCTGTTTTTCCTCTAAGCGACGCACGGACATCATACCGCCTCCGGTTTTTCGTCATATATCATCGGTCCACCTCGCCGAACACAATATCGAGCGAGCCTAAAATCGCCGCCACATCGGCGACCATATGCCCATCGCAGAGAAAATCCATGGCCTGAAGATGGGCAAAACCCGGCGCGCGGATTTTACAGCGATAGGGTTTGTTGGTGCCGTCGGAAACCAGATAGACGCCGAATTCACCCTTGGGCGCTTCCACCGCGGCATACACCTCGCCCTCCGGCACATGATAGCCCTCGGTATAGAGCTTGAAATGATGAATCAGGGATTCCATCGAATGCTTCATCTGCTTGCGGCTGGGTGGCGCGATCTTGTGATCGGTGACGCAGACCGGGCCTTGACCTTCGGATGCGGCCAGTTTTTCCAGACACTGTTTCATGATCGAAACCGATTGGCGCATCTCTTCCATGCGAATGAGATAACGATCATAGCAATCGCCATTCTTGCCGACAGGAATATCGAATTCGAGATCATTATAGCAATCATAGGGTTGAGCTTTACGCAAATCCCACGCCGCCCCCGAACCGCGCACCATGACGCCGGAAAAACCACGGGCGAAGGCATCGTCAAGGCTCACATGGCCAATATCGACGTTGCGCTGCTTGAAAATTCGGTTGTCGGTCAACAACCCCTCAATATCGTCGAGCACTTTGGGATGGCTTTCGCAGAAGGTGAAAATATCGCCAAGAAGTTCGTTGGGCAGATCGCGCGCCACGCCTCCGGGGCGGAAATAGGCGGCATGCATGCGAGAACCGGAGGCGCGCTCATAGAAGATCATAAGTTTTTCACGCTCCTCAAATCCCCAGAGCGGCGGGGTGAGCGCCCCGACATCCATGGCCTGCGTCGTGACATTCAGCAAATGCGACAACAGCCGCCCGATCTCGGAATAAAGCACGCGGATCAGCTGGCCCCGCTTCGGCGCATCAAGGCCCAGAAGCCTCTCCGTCGCCAGGGCAAAGGCATGTTCCTGATTCATCGGCGCGACATAATCGAGCCGGTCGAAATAGGGCACCGCCTGCAAATAGGTCTTGTGCTCGATCAGTTTTTCGGTGCCGCGATGAAGAAGCCCGATATGCGGATCGACGCGCTTGACGACCTCGCCATCGAGCTCCAGCACAAGGCGCAACACACCATGGGCCGCCGGATGCTGCGGCCCGAAATTGATCGTGAAGTTGCGGGTTTGCTCCTCAGCCATGGCCACGCTTTCCAACTCAGGAACCAGCATGGCCGGGATATTTGGCCATAAGTGTTTTGACAACGCCGAACACACCGAATCTCGTGGCATTTACCATGGGTATGGTTCCCTTCCACCTTCTAATTGTGCCGGTCTTCGGCTTCTTCGTCGCTCAGCACCATATAGCGCGGCCCTTCCCATGGGCTTAAATAGTCGAAATCGCGAAATTGCTGCTGAAGTTTAACCGGCTCATAGACCACGCGCCGCAGCTCATTATCGTAGCGCAGTTCCACATAGCCAGTCAGTGGAAAATCCTTGCGCAGCGGAAAGCCTTCAAAGCCATAATCGGTCAGGATGCGTCGCAAATCATGATGGCCGGAAAACGTCACGCCGTAAAGATCGTAAATTTCACGCTCATACCAAAGCGCGGCGGGAAAGATGTCGCCCACACTCATAACCGGCGCATCCTCGCCAGCATCGAGTTTTATCCTGATCCGCGCATTGCGAAAAGGACTTAGGAGGTGGTAGACAACCTCGAAACGCTGCCTTCGACCCGGATAATCAACACCGGCAATATCGACCAGCACAACAAAGCGGCAATGGGCATCATCGCGCAGGAACCTCAATATTTTCACGATTTGCTCCGCCTCGACGGTCAGGGTCAACTCACCAAAGCGGTCCGCCCTGGTCATCACCGAATCGCCGAGCTTTGAGGAAATATGGGCGCCGATTTCTCGCAAGCTTTCGTCCATCACAGTCAGTCAGTTTCTAACATTTGCCGCAAAGAAGCAAGACACTCAAGCGATTCTCGAAGCAGGTATCCGGAAAGGCGATATTGGAGGACTGAAGAGCGCCGTTTTAATCCGATTGAACCGAACCAGTGCTCTTAAACTCTTTATTTTGGCCGCATAATCTTATCGATCCTCGCTTACGCTTGGCAAGTCCGGATTATGCTCTAGCGTTCAATCGTGCCGGCGCGGCGAATTTTATGTTGCAGCCGCAACACCCCGTAAAGTAAGGCTTCCGCCGTCGGCGGACAACCAGGAACGTAAATATCCACCGGCACGATGCGATCGCAACCGCGCACGACGGAATAGGAATAATGGTAGTACCCGCCGCCATTGGCGCAAGACCCCATGGAAATGACATAGCGCGGCTCGGGCATCTGGTCGTAAACCCGCCTCAAGGCCGGCGCCATTTTGTTGCACAGCGTACCGGCCACGATCAACACATCCGACTGGCGCGGCGAGGCCCGCGGCGCAAAACCGAACCGTTCGCAATCATAACGCGGCATGGCCATCTGCATCATTTCCACCGCGCAGCAGGCCAGACCGAATGTCATCCAATGCAACGATCCGGTGCGCGCCCAGTTGATCAGATCGCTCGACGCGGTGACCAGAAATCCCTTATCGGCGAGATCATCCGACATGTCGGCAAGCAGCCGCTCGGGCGCACCGCCCTTCACCACCGGAGACGCCACACCATGATTAGAGCTGCTTTCGGCAAGCGCATTGTGCATCATTCCCACTCCAGCGCCCCTTTACGCCACTCATAGATAAAGCCGACAGTGAGAACGCCCAAAAACACCATCATCGACCAAAACCCGAACGCACCAACGCTTCTGAGCGAGATGGCCCATGGAAACAGGAAGGCGATTTCAAGGTCGAAAATGATGAACAAGATCGCCACTAGATAATAGCGGACATCGAATTTTACGCGTGCATCATCGAAGGGATCGAAACCGCATTCATAAGCCGACAGCTTGACTGGATCCGGTCTGCTCACCGCAACAACAAAGGGTGGCAATATCAACGCCACGCCAATCGCCAGGCACAAGCCCATGAAAACGACAATCGGCAAATAATCCTTCGCGAGGTCAACCATGGCTGAATTCCGCTTTCAAGCCTTAAATCATTTCGCTCCTGTCTTGCCACATAAGGCCATATGGTGCAAGTCCCCCCCTATCGTTTTAATCCACGCCTTCGGACCAGGGCGAGGCCAGACGAACATCACTTTCGGCCACCGAGGTTCAGCAACAACGGAGTTTTTTCAGACTGTCTGACAAAGTGCCGTTCCCGACATGGAACTGGGACCGCACCCTCGCGGAAGAATCCCGTATGACGCCCGGTGACAGGGGCAGCCATTACCCATGCGTTTTCGCGATCGGCGCGGCTTTTTGGTATGATAGTCCTTCGGTGAAACAAAATGGCGGGAGTGACGGGACTCGAACCCGCGACCTCTGGCGTGACAGGCCAGCGCTCTAACCAGCTGAGCTACACCCCCCATCTCCAAATTACAGCTCGGCAAGTTCTCGACGAGGCGTGCCAATTCGCTTAAGAGACTCCCCAGGCAAAGTCAAGCTGGCAATCGTGCAAAAGCAACGCTTCAAGACGCGGAATCTCACGCCAACATTTGCGGGCAACATCCCGTTCGGTATTCCCGAACGGGACTACAGTTCGCCGCATTTCTCCGATGCCTCAGTCACCGTCACTAGAGCTGCTCCACCAGTTCGACCCGGCTGCCGAACGGGTCCGAGACGTAGGTCCGACGAAAACCTTCAAGTGGCTCGTCGTCCTTACAGGCGATTCCGGCCGCGTCGAGCCGCGCGCGCATCACTGTTGAGGTCCTTGACCGTGAATGCCGGGTGCGCTTTCATCGCGGGGCGGAAGTCGGCCATCACACCCAGATGGACCTTTACGGACCCGCGTTCGAACCAGCAGCCGCCACGCTTGGCAAGGTTCTTCGGCTTCGGCACTTCATCGAGGCCGAGGACACCGCTATAGAACGCGCGTGCTCTCTCTTCCCCTCCGGCCGGCATGACGAGCTGGACATGTTCGATCATCGTCAGCATGCGATCTCCCTCATTCGGCCTGGGCTTGGAGGCGCGCGATCGCCAATACCGGCCATGAGGGTCGAAAGAACTCTGGTGGGCGGTGAGAGACTCGAACTCCCGACCCCGTGGATGTAAGCCACGTGCTCTAACCGACTGAGCTAACCGCCCGGCAACCCACCGCTTATGCACACAAGGCTCACAGCTTATGCACAGAGACCCAAACGCTGAATACGCCTACTCTTCTACCTTAAAATCCGGCTAAGAAGCTCAACAGGCCATACTACGCAAGGGAACGAACTGGACGGACAAATTTACCCAGCCGAAATAACCCGCGCGGGGTAAGCCTCCCTTACGGACTCGAAGCCATCATGTCGGAAACAGTGGTCAACCGTCACCAGGTATTGACGGCGTCCTTGAAGGCTTTTCCCGCCTTGAATTTAGGGGTTTTCGAGGCTGGAATCCTTATAACGTTGCGGGTGCGCGGATCATGCCCCTCCCTTGCCGCACGATGGGCCACGCTGAATGTGCCGAATCCGATCAGACGGACTTCGCCACCTTTTTTCAACTCACCGATAATGGCATCAAGCATAGCATCAACGGCGCTAGTGGCATCCGCCTTTGTAATATTATCGACCTGACCCAAAACCTTTGAAACCAAATCACTCTTGTTCACGGGATCTGCCCTTTCAAATAGCTTATGTTAACCTTGAAAAACGGACGCCTCACCTTTGTATCGCGACCATTAATTGTATGCTCAGTTCAAAACGCGCAAAAAAGCAAGGGCCTTTGATAATTTTTCGGTCTTTTGCCGTCTTTTCAACACCTTATGTCGCAAAAAGCGGCCTGATAAGGACCGTTACCGGCAGGATAATGGCCTGTTCCCGTGCAAAAGTCGCGAATCAAATAGCTTGATCTGCCTTAGTTAGCGACAAGACAGTCTCATACCTCTTAAGAATCTCAAAACCACCCGTGAACCTAATGTGTAACCAATGTCGTTCGAGTATCGGGCGCAATGACAGAGGCTCTCGCCATTTCGCCGGCCTCTTGGTCCTCGTCCCACTTTATGGGCTTTGGCATATGGACAAGCGCATGAGTCAGGGCCTGGTCCATCAGGGCCACTGGTATGATTTCAAGATTGTTCTTCACGGTCTCGGGAATATCGGCTAGATCCTTGACATTGTCCTGTGGGATCAAAACCGTTTTGATGCGCCCGCGCAATGCGGCGAGCAGTTTTTCTTTCAAGCCCCCGATCGGCAAGACACGGCCACGCAGCGTAATTTCACCGGTCATCGCCAAGTCCTTGCGCACGCTAATGCCCGTCATGATCGAAACAATCGCCGTGACCATGGCAATCCCCGCCGATGGGCCGTCCTTGGGCGTTGCGCCCTCGGGAACATGAACATGGATGTCCTTGTGAGCAAAAGCTGATGGCTTGATGCCGAAATCAACCGCGCGGGAATGAACATAGGAGTTTGCCGCGGAGATCGACTCTTTCATCACCTCACGCAAATTGCCTGTAACCGTCATCTTGCCCTTGCCATACATCATCAAGGCTTCGATGGTCAGCAATTCGCCGCCGACCTCGGTCCAGGCCAGCCCGGTCACCACACCGATCTGATCCTTGCGTTCAGCCTCGCCATGGCGATATTTCACGACGCCCAGATAGTCAGGCAAGGTCTTCTTCGTCACCTTGAATGTTTTTGCGCCAGATGTCAGTAGGTCCTTGACCGCCTTGCGGGCAAGCGCGGATAATTCACGCTCGAGGTTGCGCACCCCGGCCTCGCGGGTATAACGGCGGATAATCTCGATCAGAACCGGATCGCTCAACGTCAGCTCGCTTTTCTTAAGACCATGTGTCCCAATGACCTTAGGAAAGAGATGGTACCGCGCAATCCGCAATTTCTCCTCCTCGGTATAACCGGCAATGCGGATAATCTCCATCCGGTCCATCAGGGCCGGTGAAATATCAAGCGTATTGGCCGTGGTGATGAACATCACGTCGGAGAGATCGTATTCAACCTCAAGATAGTGATCAATGAAGGTGGAATTTTGTTCAGGATCGAGAACTTCCAGAAGGGCAGAGGACGGATCACCGCGAAAATCCATGCCCATCTTGTCAATCTCATCAAGCAGGAACAACGCATTCGACTTTCTGGCCTTACGCATGGACTGAACAATCTTCCCCGGCATCGAACCGATATAGGTCCGGCGATGGCCGCGAATCTCGGCTTCATCACGCACACCGCCAAGCGACAGGCGCACGAATTCGCGTCCCGTTGCCCGGGCAATGGACTTACCAAGCGAAGTCTTGCCGACGCCGGGGGGGCCGACCAGACACAAAATCGGCCCTTTCAGTTTTCTGGTCCGCTGCTGGACGGCGAGATGCTCGACGATCCGCTCCTTGACCTTGTCAAGCCCGTAATGTTCCTCATCAAGGACATGCTGCGCATAACCGAGATCTTTCTTGACCCGGCTTTTGACGCCCCATGGGATGGAAAGAAGCCAGTCGAGATAATTACGCACCACCGTCGCCTCGGCCGACATCGGGCTCATCTGACGAAGTTTTTTCAACTCCGCTTCGGCTTTTTCACGCGCTTCTTTTGAGAGTTTGGTTTTCTCGATACGGATTTGAATGTCATCGAACTCATCATGGTCTTCAGTATCGCCCAACTCTTTCTGAATGGCCTTCATTTGCTCATTGAGGTAGTATTCGCGCTGATTTTTTTCCATTTGGTGCTTGATTCGGCTGCGGATACGCTTTTCCGCCTTAAGAACCCCAATCTCATTTTCCATCAGGGCGCAGAGGCGCTCAAGACGTTCGCTGACCGAGGCAATTTCCAGCAAAGCCTGCTTGTCGGCGATCTTGACCGCTAGATGGGCCATCACGGTGTCGGCAAGCCGTGAGTAATCGTCAATCTGGGCAACGACGCCGATTACCTCCGGCGGAATCTTGTTGCTGAGCTTGACATAAGCCTCGAATTGCGCGCCCACGGAACGCGCAAGGGCTTCGGTCTCACTGGCGTCGCCGACTATATCACGAAGCGGTCTTGCCTCTGCCTCGTAAAAATCACCGCCTTCAATATAACGGGTAATGCACACGCGCTCTTCCCCCTCCACCAGCACTTTCACCGTGCCGTCGGGCAATTTGAGCAACTGAAGCACGCTGGCCAGCGTGCCGACGGAGAAAATCCCTTCCACATCGGGATTCTCATCCTCGGCATCTTTCTGTGAAACCAGAAGGATGTGTTTATCCTCGGGTATGATGCTTTCAAGCGCGCGGACAGATTTTTCGCGCCCGACGAAAAGCGGCACGATCATGAGCGGGAAAACCACGATATTGCGCAAAGGCAGGACAGGAAACCGTGCAATGCCGTCTTGCGACACCGACCTGGCCGCGACATCGTTTTCGCTTACGCTCTTGCTTTCGCTCATATCCCTTTATCTCCTACCCCGATATTGCGACCGAGCAAGCCGCGGGTCCAAGCTCAAGCCCTGGTCCTAGCTTGCCTCACCGACGCGGTCTGAATAAATCAATAACGGTTTCGCCTCACAATCGGCCACCTCCCCTGTAATCACCGCCTCTTCCACACCGACAAGGCCGGGCAAATCAAACATGGTATCGAGCAGGATATTTTCAAGGATCGAGCGCAACCCGCGAGCGCCGGTTTTATGCGCGATCGCCTTGTTGACTATGGCTTTAAGCGACTCGTCGGTGAAAGTGAGGCGCACATCCTCCATATCGAAAAGACGCTGATATTGTTTGATCAAAGCGTTTTTCGGTTGGGTAAGAATTTTGACGAGGGCCTCTTTATCAAGGTCTTCAAGCGTGGCGATCACCGGCAAACGACCAATAAACTCTGGAATGAGGCCGAAACTCAAAAGGTCCTTGGGCTCGAGATTGCGTAAGACCTCCCCCATGCGCCGATCGTCGCGCGCTTTCACCTCAGCGCCGAAGCCTATCGAGACGCCCTTGCCGCGCCTTTCTATAATCTGCTCCAGACCGGAAAAAGCCCCGCCGCAAATGAACAAGATATCGGTGGTATCGACGTGCAGAAACTCCTGCTGGGGATGTTTGCGCCCGCCTTGCGGCGGCACGGAGGCGACAGTGCCTTCCATGAGTTTCAACAGGGCCTGCTGCACCCCCTCCCCGGAGACATCTCGGGTGATCGAGGGATTGTCGGATTTGCGCGAGATTTTGTCGATCTCATCAATATAAACGATACCGCGCTGGGCGCGTTCGACATTGTAATCGGCCGCCTGAAGCAGTTTGAGAATGATATTTTCGACATCCTCACCCACATATCCCGCCTCCGTCAGCGTCGTGGCGTCGGCCATGGTGAAAGGGACATCGAGAATGCGCGCCAGCGTTTGCGCCAGAAGCGTCTTACCGCAACCGGTCGGGCCGACAAGCAGGATATTGGATTTCGCCAGTTCGACATCGCACGATTGCATGGCATGACCAAGACGCTTGTAATGATTGTGCACCGCGACCGAGAGCACCCGCTTGGCATGATTTTGACCAATCACATAATCATTGAGCACGCTGCAAATTTCCCGCGGGGTCGGAACGCCGTCGCACGCTTTCCCGCGCGACGCTTTATCCTCCTCGCGGATAATATCCATGCACAGTTCGACACACTCATTACAAATAAAGACAGTCGGCCCGGCGATCAGCTTGATCACCTCATGCTGGTTCTTGCCGCAGAAAGAGCAATAAAGCACATTTTTCGAGTTGCCTTCATTATGATCGGTCATTTGATGGTCCCTCACCGTCCCTCAAACAGCTGTGGGCACAAGACATGCCCCTCTCGGGCGGGTACATCGCGCATAATCGCGACGGACCGCCAACCGCATAGATTACGCGCCGCCTTATGGCGCACAACCAAACCGACAACCATGAACGCCCAATCTCTGACATAGCAAATCAGCGGCCAACACTGCAATAGTCGAGCACAGTTAAGACGATCTTATTCAAGATTCGATTAACGCGCCACGACCCGATATGACCAGAGATTAAAGTGAGGCGCCGCGCTTCAGACCGGTTTTATCAAGGGGCTTTAAGGGCTTGAATTCTCGACTTCGGGACGATTTTCCACGACGTTATCGACGATACCGAACGCTTTTGCCGCCTCCGCCGTCATGAAATAATCACGGTCCACAGCCTTCTCGATAACCTCTATCGGCTGGCCGGTATGAGAAACATATATGCCGTTGAGGCGTGTGCGTAATTCAAGGATCTCCTTGGCATGACGTTCTATATCGGAAGCCTGTCCATGAAATCCTCCCGACGGCTGGTGAATCATAACGCGGGCATTTTTGAGCGCGAATCGCATGCCGGCCTCGCCGCCCGCCAACAACAAGGATCCCATGGAAGCAGCCTGACCGATGCAGGTCGTTGAGACCGCCGGACGGATAAACCGCATCGTATCGTAAACCGCAAGGCCCGAGGTCACCACACCGCCCGGTGAGTTGATATACATGGCGATTTCCTTCTTCGGGTTTTCCGATTCGAGAAACAAGAGCTGGGCGGTCACCACGGCGGCCATATGATCTTCCACGCTGCCAGTGACGAAAATGATTCGCTCTTTAAGCAACCGCGAGTAAATATCATAGGCGCGTTCACCCCGACTTGTCTGCTCCACCACCATCGGCACGAGGGCGTTCATATAAGTGTCGATCGGGTCACGCATAGATATCAAACTCCGCTGGCTTGATGCGGGGAAAAGCTTCAGCCCCCCGCATGGGTGGATCACGCTCTCCTCAAGACCCACCTGATTCTCGACGGGATATTTTTGGACAAAATATCCCGAAACGAAACACGTCCCATGTGATTCTGCAAGACACGAAATCGCCATGACCCAAAACGGATTTTAAGGCCTTGACCACCCGGGAGCTTATTGCGCGACCTCGTCCTGCTGGACCAATTCGGCGTTAGCCCCGACCATTGGAGACGTCTTACTCCTCCTTTGCCCTGAAGTCAGCTGTTGATCCTCGGGATTATCATTGTCAGGATCGGCAAACAGGGCCTCACGACCCACCGGAACATCCTTAACCTCGACCCGATCGAGAATCAAATCGACAACCTTGCGCTCAAGCAAGGGGTCGTGCAATGCGCTCATGGCCTGCGGATTGCGTTTATAATAATCGAACACTTGGCGCTCCTGGCCCGGAAATTGCCGGCAACGCTCAAGCAACGCGGCTTGAAGCTCCCGATCCCCCACTTTTACCCCGTTGCTTTTTGCGATCTTTCGCAGCACAAGCCCCAAGCGCACGCGGCGCCGGGCTATAGCCGCGTATTCCGCGCGGGCGTCTCCTTCGCTCGTCCCTTCATCGGCGAAGCTTTGACCCTCGCGCTTCATACCCTCGCTCAGGCGGTTCCAAAGCGTCTGAAATTCCCGCTCGACCATTTTCTCCGGAAGCGCAAAGTCGTAGGCTGCCGCTAGTTGGTCAAACAACTGACGCTTGAGTTTCTCCCTAGAGGCTACCTCATGCCTGGCCTCAAGCTGTTCTTGTATATGCCTTTTCAGAGCATCAAGGCTTTCAAGCCCGGCTTTTTGCGCAAAAGTATCGTCGAATACAATGTCTCGGGGTGAGGCCACTTGCTTTATCCTGACGGCGAAAACAGCCTGTTTCCCCGCCAGATGCCGGGCAGTATAGTCTTGCGGGAACGTTACGGTAACATTGCGGTCTTCATCAGCCCTGGCCCCGACAAGTTGGTCTTCAAAGCCCGCCATGAAATCGCCCGATCCGAGCCTCAGCGCTACACCTTGGCCTAAGCCCCCCTTGAAGGGATCGCCATCGATCCGCCCTTCGAAATCAATCGTTAGACGATCCCCATCCTGCGCCTCATGCTGGCCATCGCGCGGCTCGAAATCACGGTGGCGTTCGACCATAAGCGCGATCGCCCCGTCAAGCTCCTCATCCTCGATGGCGGCCACGGGTTTTTCCAGCTTGACAGATGAAAAATCGACAATCTCGAATGATGGCATAACCTCAAAAGACATGGTGAAAGCAAGATCGGTCTTGCCCTCCATGATCCGATCGACATTCCGCCGGTCTTCGTCCACAACAATGTCCGGCGGACAGGCAGGCTCTTCCTTGCGTTGTTCGAGTGTCTTGCGGCTGGTCTCTTCGACAGCCTTTTGCACGACATCGGCCATGACCGAACGTCCATACACCTTGCGTAAATGTGTCAGAGGCACTTTGCCGGGACGAAAGCCGCGGAGCCTGACCCGGCTTTTCATCTCATCAAGACGAGTGACAAGCTTATTTTCCAGCTCATCAGCACTCACGACGACCCTCAATTCGCGCTTCAGCCCCTCATTCAGGGTCTCGGTTACAATCATCTCATCACCACTATCTCGTTCAGATCATACTCACCCTCTGTTGGGGGGGGGCCGGGACCCTCTTGTCCACGGTCGCGCCGGCACAGATGTCCCGTTTCCCGCAACACTGTCGTGCCCAACGGCGCGGGCACGCCAAGCAACCGAAACGCATAAGATTGAAGAGAGTGAGAGCTGGTGGAGCCAGGCGGAATCGAACCGCCGACCTCTTGAATGCCATTCAAGCGCTCTCCCGACTGAGCTATGACCCCACACTGCATTTCCGCGCTCTCTCCTGAACCTTTGCGCGATAGACGTTTCTTGCTTGCGACGTAAGCCTTCCGCCACCAAAAGCAAAGGGACAGCGCGTCACTTAGAGCGCCGTTCGATCCGATGGAATCGAACCGGCACCCTTAAAGTCCTTATTCGGCCGCATAATCTTATCGGTCCTCGCCTCGCTCCGGTCGGATTATGCTCTGGCACGTATCTACGATCATCCGTTGGCGCGATCAAGCCTCAATTTGCGAACCTCTCAAATCCGGCCTTCAGAGTCCGCCACCGGAAACGTGAGAAGCTTCGCCATTCACTTCGTCTTCGAGAAGGGTATCGTCATTCCCCTTGATCGCGTCATCGCCGTCGGCAATGACCGCATCCCCCACGTCAGAGACGGCATTTTCCTCGCCATCGTCACTCCCATCCGCCGTTTCCTTATCGACATCTTCAAGGCTGACCAGATCAATCTCCGGTTCACCATCATGGTCCGCGCCGCCTGTTGCTCCGACATCGGTGCCAGCCGCCATATCGGGCTCCTCATCGGCCTGCGAGGGCAACAATGCCCTGTCAACAAAGCCGTGACCGCATTTGGGGCAGGTGATCGGGTTTTTGTTCAGATCGTAGAAACGGGCCGAACAGCTGGGGCAGGTGCGTTTTGTGCCAAATTCCGGTCTAACCACGTAATGACTCCTTCAAGTTGTGAACGCGATTCGGTCGCCTCACATGCCATGCAAGCAAAGGGCTGTCAAAATGAAATGACGATCGCGAGCGTGACTTGTTTTGAGGCCCGTGATAAGGAGGTGAGGAATATGTCTTATCGGGGGATCCTCGCCCCTTTTTGCGGATGGCTTAAGCCAAATTGTGGTCAAGAGTGGAAAAATCCCTTTGCTGTCAAAGCCGTCATGCTCGTTGACGGGCCGCGTTAGCGTTCCAGGCGACAAATCAATCTCGCATCGCGCCTTGATCATGGCAACGCTGGCTGTTGGAGAGACCCGCATCCATGGTTTGCTGGAAAGCGATGATGTTCTGGCGACCGCCCGGGCGATGGCCCGGCTCGGGGCGCGGATTTCACGCCAGCGTGATGGGGCGTGGCGCGTCGGCGGCGTTGGCGTCGGCGGGCTGCACCCCCCCCGCGAATCACTTGATTTCGGCAATTCCGGCACGGGCGCGAGGCTGTGCCTTGGGGTCGTTGCGACCACCCCGATTGAGGCGACATTCAGCGGCGATGCTTCATTACAAGCGAGGCCGATGGAACGGGTGACAGTGATTTTAGAGAAAATGGGCGCAAGATTTCCCGAAGGTAAAAGCCATTTACCGCTGAATATCAAAGGCACGAAAAACCCGATCCCGATTACGCATCGGCTGACGATACCATCGGCCCAAATTAAATCCGCAATCCTACTGGCTGCCCTGAATACACCCGGGACCACCACGGTCGTTGAGCCGGTTGCAACCCGCGACCACACGGAACGTCTGCTCAAGACTTTCGGTGCAGCTATCGAAATCACAACCGGTGCCTATGGCCGCCGCACTGCCGTAACCGGATTTGCCGAGCTTGTCGCGCAGCCGGTTCGTGTGCCGGGCGATGCAAGTTCGGCGGCTTTCCCGATGGTCGCCGCATTGGTGACGCCGAATTCGTCGCTGGTTCTCGACACTATCTTGCTCAATCCAACCCGATGCGGTCTTATCGAGACGCTGCGTGAAATGGGCGCCGACATCACGGTGAGTAATGAAAGGATGATGGGCGGTGAACCGGTTGGCGATCTCATGATCCGCTCCAGCCGTCTCAAAGGCGTGGCAGTGCCGGCCGCACGGGCAGCGTCAATGATCGATGAATACCCGGTTCTCGCCATTGCCGCCGCCTGCGCCGAAGGGTTCACGAAAATGCCCGGGATCGACGCGTTGCGGGTCAAGGAGAGTGACCGCCTCAACACCGTTGCAACCGGACTTGCGGCCAATGGCGTGGACGTCCGCTCCGGTCGCGACTGGCTGCATGTCGAAGGCTGTGGCGCACCCCCCGGCGGAGCCATGGTCGAAACCCGTATGGATCACCGTATCGCCATGGCCTTTCTGGTTTTGGGTCTTGCCGCGCGGGCCCCGGTCGGGATCGATGACGGCTCCATGATTAAAACCAGTTTCCCGGGCTTCACCGCTTTCATGAACCGGCTTGGAGCCCATATCGAGGAGGGTTAAGCAAACAGCATGATTATTGCCGTGGACGGCCCGGCGGCGGCAGGCAAGGGCACGCTGGCGCGGCGTCTCGGACGCCATTACGGCCTTATCCATCTCGATACCGGCCTGCTCTATCGTGCGGTGGCACTGGCTGTTTTACGCGCCCACGGGGACCCCGGCGATGAGGCGGCGGCAACCCATGCGGCGCGCGGGCTCGAATATCCGCTATCGGATACGGGTGAACTGCGCCAGGCGGAGGTCACCCACGCAGCCTCTCTAGTCGCAACCATGCAAGGCGTACGCAAGGCGGTTTTGGACTATCAGGTCAGTATGGCGCAAAGGCCGCCGGGCGCGATTCTCGACGGGCGCGACATTGGCACTGTAATATGCCCGCAAGCCGATGTGAAACTTTTCGTCACCGCCAACCGGCCTGAGCGCGCCAGACGCCGCTATCTGGAGCTTAGGGCGTCAGGTCGGGAGGCTTCCATGTCATCGGTCTACCGCGATCTCACCGAGCGTGACGAGCGTGACGAAAACCGCCTTCACGCGCCGTTGCGCAGGCCTAAGGATGCCTACTTGCTGGATACTTCGAATTTGGATATAGACTGTACGTTCGCAACAGCTGTCCGGTTTATCGACAGGCATAAGGGGTCAAAACGCGCCTGATCGGATTTGCCAACGTTCGGCAGCAAGGCAAAACTGTCCGTCTTGCGTGGGGACCGTATTGTCGGTTAGATGCCCCCGTGTGGGCGGGATGTCCTGCGGGCCTATCTCTCCTGTGGGCCTTCGTATAGTGTTTAACGGAAAGAAGGGGTTTTAATGGCTGAAACACAAGCAACGGAAACGCTGAATCCGATGCGCGAGGAATTTGCCCGTCTGCTCGAAGAGAGTCTCGATCGCGGCAATCTTGCGGAAGGGTCTGTGGTAAAAGGCAACATCACCGCCATGGAAAATGATTTTGCCATTATCGACGTCGGGCTGAAGACGGAAGGGCGGGTGGCGCTTCGTGAGTTTCACAGGCCTGAGCAGGAGGTTTCAGTCAAGGTCGGCGATGAGGTCGAGGTTTATCTGGAGCGAGTGGAAAATGCGCTCGGCGAGGCCGTATTGTCACGTGAGAAGGCACGTCGCGAGGAGGCCTGGCAGCGTCTTGAAACGCTTTTCGCGAACGATGAACGCGTGGATGGGCAGATTTTTGGCCGGGTGAAAGGAGGTTTCATGGTCGATCTCAATGGGGCGGTCGCCT
Organism: Hyphomicrobiales bacterium; assembly: GCA_036881905.1. Taxonomy (GTDB): domain Bacteria; phylum Pseudomonadota; class Alphaproteobacteria; order Rhizobiales; family Im1; genus JBAJNN01. Next base: position 126,387 of record JBAJNN010000001.1, read on the forward strand.
TTCTGCCGGGCTCTCAGGTGGATATTCGTCCGATCCGCGACGTAACCCCTCTGCTCGATATTGTCCAACCCTTCCGGGTGCTTAAACTGGACAGGCGTCGCGGCAATATTGTGGTGTCACGCCGCGCCATTCTTGAGGAGACTCGCGCCGAACAGCGTTCCGAGCTGGTCCAAAGCCTGGCTGAGGATCAGGTGCTCGAAGGGGTGGTCAAGAATATTACCGATTACGGCGCCTTCGTTGATCTTGGCGGTATCGACGGTCTCCTGCATGTCACCGACATTTCCTGGAAACGCGTCAGGCACCCGGGCGATGTTTTGTCCGTAGGCCAGACCGTCAAAGTGCGGATCATCAGGATAAACCCCGAAACCCAACGCATCAGCCTCGGTATGAAACAGCTTGAAAAGGACCCTTGGGAGGGGGTCAAAGACAAGTATCCCGCCAGCATGAAGCTCAATGGCAAAGTCACCAATATCACCGATTACGGCGCCTTTGTGGAGCTGGAAGAAGGAGTTGAAGGTCTGGTTCACGTCTCCGAGATGAGCTGGACCAGGAAAAACATACACCCCGGCAAGGTGTTGTCCATAGGCGAGGAGATCGAGGTTATGGTGCTTGAGGTCGATCCCAACAAACGCCGCATCTCGCTTGGTCTCAAACAATGCCGGGAAAATCCTTGGAAAACCTTTGCCGACAAACGCCCCGAAGGAAGCCGGATCGAGGGGCCAATCAAGAATATCACTGAATTTGGCCTGTTCATTGGTCTCGATGGTGACGTCGATGGTATGGTTCATCTCTCCGATCTTGACTGGAAGCGTGCGAGCGAGGAGGCCATAAAAAGCTATGCCAAGGGAGATGTCGTCAAGGCGGTCGTTTTAGATGTCGATGTTGAAAAAGAACGGATCAGCTTAGGCATAAAGCAGCTTGAGGATGATCCAATGAAGTCTTTAAGCGGCTTCAAAAAGGGTGCGGTGGTCACCTGCAAGGTTATCGGGGTCAAGGATAACGGCCTTGATGTAGAGATTGCCGAAAGTGAGTTCACGACCTTTGTGCGCCGGGCTGAGTTGTCGCGTGAACGCTCCGAACAGCGCAGTAAACGATTTGCCGTCGGCGATAAATTCGACGCCCGCGTAACCCAGATCGACAAGGCCAACCGCAAGATTTTGGTATCGATAAAGGCGCTTGAAATCGCGCGGGAAAAAGAAGCCATCGCCCAATATGGCTCAGCCGATTCCGGAGCCTCGCTTGGCGAGATTCTCGGCGCGGCCCTGTCCAAAGCGCAAAAGGTCGCCGGCAATTCGTCTCAAGAAGGACAGAGCGAAGTCAAATAGTCTCGATGGGGCATGGGCCGTCGGGCCTTGTAAAGGCCGTCAGGCTATCCCTTTGCCTTCAAGGCCTCCGCAAAACCACCTTGCGGGGGCCTTGTTTTACCCCTGACGGCCTGTTATCCTGATGAGGAGTTGGCGTTATCGTCGCATTGATTTGATCTGACCGTTTCGCTCAAACGCGCCCCGATAGTCGGATTCCAGTGTTACCTCCAATGGTGAAAACCGGCTAACTTCGGTATGGATGCTGTATTGCCAAAACGCAATATTGCCGTTGTCGGTGCGGGAATTTCCGGGCTGGCCGCCGCGTGGCTGTTGAGCCGGTCCTGCACTGTTAGCCTGTATGAAAAACAAAACCGTCTTGGCGGCCATTGCAACACAGTTAATGTCGGGCAAACTCCGGTCGATACCGGATTCATCGTCTATAATAAAAGGAATTATCCCAATCTGGCGGCGCTCTTTGCTCATCTCGGCATGGGCACCATCGTGACAGATATGTCCTTTTCGGCCTCGTTCGATCGAGGAAAATTCGAATATGGCGGCGGAGAACTAAGCTCGCTCATTGCGCAAAAACGCAATCTCTTCCGCCCGCGGTTCTGGAGAATGATCCGTGATATCATACGATTCTACTGCGAAGCGCCGCTCGTCCTCGCGCGAGACAGACCTCAAGAGCAAACTCTAGGTGAGTATCTGACGGCCGGCAAATACAGCGATGCCTTCATCAATAACCATCTCCTGGCGATGGGCGCGGCGATCTGGTCGATTCCCGTCGAGACCATGATGGCCTACCCGTTAGTGACATTCGTGCGCTTCTGCCACAATCATGGTCTGTTACAGTTCCGTAATCGGCCGCAATGGCGCAGCGTGTCTGGTGGTTCGCGCGAATATGTAAAACGAATGGCAAAAGCAATTTCAGGTGGTATTATCCTAAATTGTGAAATCGTGGCGGCAGGCCCTTTGCAAGATGGTGGAGCCTATGTCGAGGATCGAAACGGACACCGCGCGTTTTATGATGAAATTGTCCTTGCCTGCCACGCGGATCAGGCCCTCAACATGCTGTGCCCCCCCGGCCCAACCGTGCAGAACATATTGTCGGCATTCAGATATGAGCGTAATTTGGCGGTCTTGCACAGTGACGAGGCGTTGATGCCTAAAAATCGCAAAATATGGTCGAGCTGGAATTACCTGTCGGAACGAATGGCGGGCAAAGAAAAACTTTGCGTGACATACTGGATGAACAGATTGCAGCGTCTCGACCATGACCGCCCGCTTTTCGTAACGCTCAACCCGTCGCAACCACCGCGCAAGGGCCGTGTCATCGAATCCTTCCAGTATGAGCATCCCTCATTCGACGCCCATGCGATCGGCGCGCAGAAATTGCTGGCTTCAATCCAGGGCAAACAGAATATCTGGTATTGCGGTAGCTATTTCGGCTATGGATTCCACGAAGATGCTCTTCTCTCGGGTCTGGCAGTCGCCGAGGCGATTGGCGGGATCAAACGCCCATGGGCTGTCGAAAGGGACGGTCGCCACCCGCACATAATGGCGTCCTCGCCGTCCCTGGCGGTTGGGGCGACATGATGGGACACTGGAAGTCGGCGGTGTTTGAAGGCGCAGTGACGCATCGCCGTTTGCGCCCGCGTGAGCACAAACTACGCTATCGCGTATTTTCGTTCCTGCTGGAGCTCGATGAAATCGACGAACTGCACTTACGGCTGAAAGTGTTCAGTCGCAACCGCTTCAACCTGTTTTCCTTTTACGACCGGGATCACGCGGACGGCAAGAACGGCTCGGTCGCACGAAAAATCAGGACCATACTGCGCGACCATGGGCTTGGTGATTGCTCCGCTCGAATCCACATCCTGTGTTACCCGCGGATTTTGGGTTTCGTCTTCAACCCGCTCAGCGTCTATTTCTGCCACCGCGCAAACGGAGACATCGGAGCCATTTTATATGAGGTCTCGAACACCTTCGCCCAACGCCACAGCTACCTGATTGCGGTCAACCGGGATATGATTGGCGACAATGGGATCATTCGCCAAAATTGCGCCAAACGGTTTTACGTCTCTCCCTTTATCGCCATGGACGTGGATTATCACTTCAAAATCTATCCGCCCGATAAGAGGGTCATGATCGGCATCTGTGAGACCGACCGTAACGGCGCGTTGCTGACGGCGGCTTTTTCCGGCGAGCGGACCGCGCTTTCGGACCGTAATCTCGCGCGGCTGTTTGCGCTCCACCCGTTGATGACCGTCAAGGTGATCGCGGGTATTTACTGGCAGGCAATGCGCCTGTGGCGCAAGAAAATCGCGTTGCATAAGCGCCCTCCCCCACCGGGCCGGGCCGTCACCTGCGTTATCGGTGCGTCGGCGAACGCATCGAAGGCAAAAGCGGTGAACCCCAATGCCGGTTAACGATACTATCCCGCCTTCATTGCCGTTTGCCCTGCGCATGAGACTAGCGCCGGTTTTGGGCGGCTTGTTCGGCGACCATAGTGTATTGCGGCCCGTATTGCGTCATGTCTTTTCGCGCCTGTGCTTCGGCCGGCTTTGCCTGGCGTTGCCCGATGGCGAAATGCTGTATTTCACCGGCATCGGGCGGAAAGAGCAACAGGCGGTTTTGCGAATCCATGACTGGCGCGCCCTGCGGCGGCTGGCAACGGGGGGAGCTGCTGCTTTCGCCGAAGCCTATATCGACGGGGAATGGAGCAGCCCCGATCTGATCGGTTTGATGCGGGTGGCGATGCTGAATGAGACACTGATCCGCCCCTACCTTGCCGGTGGAACGCTCGCGCGTCTCATCGCCCGCCTCGGCCATTTGCGCAACGCCAACACCATCAACGGGTCGCAACGCAATATCGCCCGTCATTACGACCTGGGGAACGATTTTTTCAAGCAATGGCTCGATCGCGGCATGACCTATTCATCGGCCTATTATCGCAGCCGAACCATGAGCCTTGAAGAAGCGCAAAGGGCCAAATACGACCGTATTTGCGAGCTCGCTTCCCTGCGAGGCGGCGAGCGTATTCTCGAGGTCGGCTGCGGTTGGGGCGGGTTTGCCGCGATCACGGCGGGCGAGCACGGTTGCCAAGTGACCGGGCTGACGTTATCACGCCAACAATTGACCGGCGCAAGACGGCGTCTGTCGGCAATGGGGCTGGATGCCCAAACCGACATTGTGCTGCGCGACTATCGCCACCAGGGCGGCAGCTTCGACAAGATCGTCTCGATCGAGATGTTCGAGGCGGTGGGGGAAGCCTATTGGCCAGCCTATTTCAGGATGATCAAGAGTTGCCTTAAATCCGGTGGCACGGCGGTTTTGCAGATCATCACCATCGACGAGACCCGATTCGAAGCCTACCGAAAGGGCGCGGATTTCATCCAGCGTCATATTTTCCCCGGCGGAGTGCTGCCCTCGCCGAAGGCGCTGGCCCGCGAGGCGCGCAAGGCCGGTCTGGCCATTACCCATCGCGAATTTTTCGGCCAATCCTATGCGATAACACTTTGCGAATGGCAAAGGCGGTTTCAGCGCGGCTGGCATAAAATCGCCGCACATGGCTATGATATTCGCCTGAAGCGAATGTGGGAATATTATTTCTGTTATTGCGAGACCGGCTTTGCCATGGGATCGATCGATGTCGGCTGGTTCGTTATCGAACATACGCGGGAGGCCGAAACGTAGTCCCGTTCGCTTTATCCGTCAAGCCGGGGCGGGGTATGGGATGACAGAGAGCCATATCGCCGGTTCCCGTGCTTAAAAGGGAAGCAAAGATGCAAGAAAGAGTAATCGCTCCTATCATGTCACTGTTTTTAACCGGATGCACAGCGATGAAACCACAGGATTTTGCTCAGGACAAACCGCGATTCGACGTTTTTGAATATTTTTCCGGCAAGACTCGCACCTGGGGGGATTTTTGAGGATCGTTTCGGCGCGTTGCGCCGGCAATTCACGGTGGAGGTGATCGGCGCGATCGATGGCGATATTCTGAAACTGGAAGAAGATTTTCTTTATAAGGATGGGGGGGAAGGATCACCGCATATGGAAAATCCGCCGGATCGGAGAGCATGAGTATGAAGGCCGCGCCGACGATATCATCGGCGTGGCAAGGGGAGTGCAATATGGCAACGCCTCGAACTGGAGCTATGACATGGCGCTCAAAATCGGTGGTCGCCGTTGGCAAGTCAGCTTCGATGACTGGATGTTTCTCCAAGGCGACGAAGTTGCGACTAACCGGGCGCATGTTCGCAAATGGGGTTTTAGCATCAGCGAAGTGTCGCTGTTTTTCACCAAGCCGCCATCGGCCGCCACAACTCGGCGAATAAACTCTAAGCACGGCCCTGGCAAGACTCAAAGCCCGTCATCGTTGTTTATCCCGCTTATTGTCCGGTTAAGCTTGTGCAAGACTCTGAAGTAGATTTTATAGGGCAGAATACGCGCCAGTTTGAGCCGCCAGACAAGGGGAAAGGGAAAGGCGATTTCAAACGCATCATTTTTAATCAAATCATTATAGATATAATCGGCAGCCTCTTCAGTAGTCTTTATGTGAGGCATCCTGAAATTGTTTTTCTCCGTCAGGCGGGTTTTGACGAAACCCGGATTGATAAGCCGCACCGTCACGCCCGATCCGGCAAGCTCGGCGTGCAGCGCCTCGCACAGATTGATGAGAGCCGCCTTGCTCGGCCCATATGCGGCCGTGCCGGGCAAACCGCGATAGCCGGCAAGCGAGGCGATGACCGCGATCTCGCCTGATCCGCGCATACGCATTTTCGCCAGCAAGGGAGCAAGGCAATTTGTAACCCCGAGGTAATTGACGCGCATATGCTCTTCCACCATGTCGGCGGAAAACCTATCCACAGCCATGGGAGAATAAATCGCGGCGGCAAGAATGACCAGATTCGGCAAACCGAAATGTGCCTCGATCGCGGCCAGAGCCTCATCGATAGTGGCATGATCGGTGACGTCAAGCGCAATGGCGTGAATATTTTTCCGGCCCGCGGCCAGTTCCTCCAGCCTATCTTTACTGCGCGCCGAGGCAATGATGTTGCGGCTGGCGTCACTGGCCATTTTCGCCAGTTTTTCGACCAACGCCGCGCCAATCCCCGTTGACGCCCCGATCACCCAGATTGTTCGCCAATATTTTGCCATTCCACCTTCTATAGATTACAGAACCTGCTGGCATCACTGTTTTTTGAGCATACGAAACGCTTGCTCATTATGACGATAGCCCATTATGTCAATAGGGGTAACCGGGGTTTGGAATATTACGCCCTGGTGCCGAAAACGGCACCTTCGTGCAAAATTTAACCTTTTTAAATTTTTTAGTTGACATGGGGGGTTTTCATTGGTAGAGGCGACTCTGGATGTAAGAAACAGGTTAAACTAGTGGAGGAATAAATACCTGAAACCGACGATGTCAAAATACCCGCCGAAGAGGAAACCGTCCGCTATGATGGCGCGAAAAACCCCCTTCACGATCCTGTAAATAGGGACATAGAGAGCCACCTTTCGAAAACGATTGGCGCTGAAAATGAACTTCATTGGCTGTCTCAACATTTTTTGCGAGATGGCTATCTGAAACTCAGCGCTTTCTTTGGTGCTAATTTAAAACAAAAAATAAAGCGGGGGGCTAACGAGCTTCTCTCTCTTCACGCCAAGAGGCGGGATATAAAAATAAAAACGACAGACAATTCGCCAAGATACCTGAGCAATGTCAGGCAACAAGACATAGCGAGGTATGGCAGTGTGATCCCCGCCGTTTACCACTCGGAAGCCCTCATGGATTTCCTGAGTCGCATTACGAGAGACAACGTCATACCAAACCCGTGGGAATATGAAAAATTTATCATTAATCGTCAGGAAAAGGCCGGCGATACGCATGGGTGGCACTGGGGCGATTATCCGTATAGCTTGATATGGGTATTGGAAGCTCCCGACATCAGCTATGGGGGTCTTCTTCAATGTGTTCCCCATACCTATTGGGATAAGGAAGACCCTAAAGTGGTCGAGCATCTGGTCAATAATCCCATCTACACCAAGGCCCATATCGCCGGTGATGTCTATCTGATCAATGAGGAGACCACGCTGCATAGGGTCACGCCTCTCGTAAAAGATGCCACGCGGATTATCATCAATATGGCATGGGCGCGGTATCGCGACAAAGACCGCCAAGTTATGCATGAAACCTTTGCTTTTCTTGACTAAACCGGGTTTTACTCTATGGCGTTAAGACAACCAGGAGTACTTGATTTCGGCAGTCTGGGGCTCATTTCGATGATGTTCGGGAGTGCCTTTTTTCTTATGAAAATTGCAGCTGAAAGTATTCCTGTTATTCTTGTTGTATTCTTAAGATTGTTTATAGCTCTAATATTAATTTTTTTATTTTTAAAATTTAAAAGTCTTAATATAAAAAATAGTTATAAATTTTGGACTAACTGCCTTTCCCTTGGATTTGTAGCAAATATAATCCCATTTAGCCTTCTTACGTGGTCAGAACAATATATAGACAGCACTGTTGCCTCCATATACATAACCGCTACACCAGTTTTCGCAGTGCTCATCGCCCATTTTGGCTCCCATGATGAAAAATTCAAGCCAAGAACGGCGATTGGAATCCTTATCGGCTTGTCCGGAACACTTTTTTTGCTGAAAGATGGATTCAAGGCCGTGTCGTCGGAAAATCTTATCGCACAGGGCGCATGTCTGCTGGCCGCGTTCTGTTATGCGTTTTCCAGGGTGCAAACAAGGAAAATATCCGACCATCACCCTGTTGTCATCAGCTTCGGGGTTCTGTTATGCGCCGTATTAGAAATGCTTCCATTTGTGTCTTATAATTTACTTTCCGGCACAATACCCTTTAACCCGTCTCTATCTGGCATTCTGGCCGTGATCCTTCTTGGGATTTTTCCCACAGCACTGGCCTTCATTCTTGTTTATAGACTCATAGCGGAGGTAGGGGCTGTCTTTTTGACCACAACCAATTATCTGGTCCCTGTTTTTGGTGCGCTGTGGGGTTATATTTTCCTATCGGAGCACATAACGTCTGAACTTATTTTGTGCTTTTTAACGATTGTCATTGGCTTGTGGATCGCGAAAGGCCGGTTCGGCAGGCGAAAGGATGTGTAGGGGGATAACTCTGGTGAGCTCGATGAAGATATACCTTGTACATGGAGGGTTCATAGAACCGTTCCGATGACACCGGCTTTGCAAGGACGTGTTGTGTTTGAAAAAAATCCAAATGTTTTTGAATTTTTTCTCAGTAACGTGGGACGCTTTTTAAGCATGATGGATATTGTAAAGTATGCGGGTATGCAGATTGTTGACGCGCGTCCGGCATATTTTCGCACGGTGAGTTTCCAGGCTTATCGGTAGGGCAACATGGACAGTCGATATCGGGGCCGAACAATCCCCTTCATGACGTGAAACTTGCGCAATCGGGTTTTGTGCGCATCCCAGCCGGCACGTTTATCGACGAACTGAATCTGGCCGATACGCGGGAGATTGATTCCTTTCCGCGCAAGTGGAGAAGATTTGGCTGAAGATACATATATGGTGGATGGCAGCGCCTATTGTCTGCGCCGACATGCCACCTTTTCGGCAAACCGAGGGGGGATGTGTCGAGAAACAACCGCATGGCCCCCATTTCAGACCATGACATTCAATCCCCTCAACGGTGGTATCCAGCGTCAGTTTGCACCTGTGCGCGACGAGATTTGCAGTCACCGCGTGATGCGTGAAATTCTTGCTCTTGGCTCGCAGACATTTGGCGCTATATTGCCTCTCGTGAACTGGCATGTGGAAATTCACCAATTTCGCATTCTCGCTCAAGAGGATGGAGGCAAGCCGACACCGGAGGGCATGTACCGGGATGGCGTGGATTTCGTGCTGATGACGTTTATCGGCCGATCGAATGTCAGCGGCGGTGAAACAACCGTTCAGGATATGGACGGCAACGAGATTGCCCGGTTTACGCTTGCGCAAACAATGGAGACCGTCATGCTCAACGATTTGCGCGTCGCGCATGGCGTAACCCGGTCTTCCCGGCAAGGGCGGGCAAGAGTGGGAATCGGTACATGCTGGTCGTCACTTTCAAACGTCAATCGTCAATGCGACCGCCAATCCGCGCGAGATATTTACTCAGACACGACTGAGAACAAACAATGCCCCTCGAACACATTGCCGTCATCGTCTCCATCACCTGGCTGGCCGTCATCATCCCCGGTGCCGATTTCGCGATCATTGCCCGCAATAGACTGCTGACACTATTCGGCGTCTTGCTGTTCATGGCCGACGGTGTCCCCGCTTCGCTTTAAGGATGTATTTTGGTTCCATAGAGGATTCGTAACGATGTTCCATCTGTTGAAGAGCGACAGTAAAAATATCTTCACGCGACTGATTGCCGCTTGGTTCATTTCCTCGATCGGCGACTGGCTTTACAAACTCGCCCTGCCGCTTCTGGTGCTTAAGATGACCGGATCGGCGGTCGATATGGCCGGCGCCTTCGCCCTGACCTTCCTGCCTTTTCTGATCTTTTCGCTCGCTGGCGGCGTGATCGCCGACCGTTTTCAGCGCCGCCGCGTTCTGATCCTGTGCGATCTCGGCGCCTTCGCCCTGCTCATGTTGCTGGCGCTGGCGGGCGGCTGGTTCGCCTCCATGCCGCTGGTCTATATCCTCGTCTTCCTCGTCGCCTCGATCACCCCGATTCATCATCCGAGTTTCCAGGCGTTCATCCCCGAAACTGTCGATCATGACGATCTGCCGAAGGCTAATGCGCTGGTTAGCGGCTCGGACAACATCATTGCCATCGCCGCGCCGATCCTGAGTGGCCTGATCGTCGCCCTGATCGGCCCGACCCAGACGATCATCCTCAACGCCTTAAGTTTTCTCGTCTCCGCCCTTCTCGTTTCCTCCATCCCCTTCAAGGCCAGGGGGAAAATAGACGCCGCGCGATGGAAAATCGCCGATTCCGTGCGCGAAGGCTTCACCTATGCCTGGTCGCATCCGGTGCTCAAATATGGTTCGTTGCTGTTCGTCGGCAGCAATTTCGCCGTCAATGTGTTTCAGGCCAATCTTATCTTCTATCTGACCGACATTCTCGGCGCCTCGCCGCAGATCATCGGCTTCGTCTTCACCGAGATCGGCATCGGCGCGCTCATTGGCTCGATCGTCGCGCCGTGGTTCATAAAACGCTTCGAGTCCGGGCGCATCATCGTGATTTCGACGATCCTAGCCGGTCTTTTCGCCTTTCCTCTGCTCTGGGTTCACGATCCCCTCATGGTCGGGGCGGTCTGGGCGCTGGAAACGGTCTTCGGTACCATCAACCCGGTCACCTATTTTACCTTAAGGCAACGCAGCGTGCCCAAGGATGTATTGGGCCGCGCCGTCGCCGTGACCCGTCTCGTTTCCTTCTCCAGCATTCCGCTGGCGTCCCTGATCGGCGGGCTCCTACTGGAGCGGACCAATATCGCGGTCATCATTCTGGTGTGCGCCTGCGTACGGCTGGCGACGGGCCTTTTGGCCATGTGCTCGCCGCTGATGCGCTATCGTTCTCCAAAGCCCGTATCCGACGGCGAGGCCGTTGAGATCGGATAGCAGACTGCCTCGATGGGGAGAGGTCTTATTTGCTTCAAACTTCCGCTTCGGGTAGATTCTTTTAATTTCGGCTTGGTAAAATCGTTTGCGTCTTTGGAGGCTGTCTGAAATGTTCATCGCTCGCGTAAGTCACGCTCGCCCCTTCCCGCCGCATATCGAGGCCGCATCATTCCGATCCCGCAAAGGGAATAGCTCGAAACAGCCGCTGACCGGAGGGTGGCGTGCGATCAACCTTGTTCTGTCCTTAATCACTTTTTCAACGTTCGCGGCAACCCCGTCTCCGGTTGGAGCGCGGGAGTTGGGACTGTCCGACCGCTTTATATCGGTCACCGGCCTTGGCGAGGTCTCGGCGGTCCCTAATTTGGCTGTTGTCACGATTGGCGTGAGCGAGCAGGCTAACACCGCCGCCGATGCGCTGGCTTCCAACAGCGAGGCCACGAACGCCGTTATGAAGACGCTTAAAAGCCACAATATCCGCGATAACGATATTCAGACCTCTCATTTCTCGATCGATCAGCGTTATAGCTACGCCGAGCCGCCAGGCTCGGCTCCCGCCAAAATCACCGGTTATGAGGTTTCCAACCAGGTCACAGTTAAGCTTCGTGACGCCACCCTCCTTGCCACAGTGCTGGATGAGGTGGTCAAGGCCGGTTCGAACCGGATTTCCGCTATTGCGTTTGGCTTTGCCGATGGTAAATCTCTTAAAAGCAAGGCGCGTTTGGCGGCTGTCGAGGATGCCCGTCACAAGGCGGAACTTTACGCCAAAGCCGCCGGCGTCTCGCTTGGAGCGGTCATATCGATAAGCGAAGCGGGTGGTGCGCCCTTCATGGCCGACAATGGCCGTTCCATGATGGTCAACGCCGCTGGCGCGCCCCCGATGGCGCGGGGGGAGAAAACAATACGCGCCCAGATCAGCATGACCTGGGAGCTGAAAAACTCTAAAATCGCATCGGAACAGTCAATGCTCGGATAGATACGGCCTCTTATAGGTTTCCTGAATTGCCAAAACCTTATGGCGAGACGAGACCAGCCTCGTCGGTTGTGACGCCGGGAGCGCGAAAATTCATTGGGCAACGCCCAGCTAAGCGTTCGGATACCGGACCGTCGTTATTTCACTATACTTCGAATCCAAGAACACCTTAAGCGTGACAACGCATGTTGAATGAGGCCTAGGGCTCGCGCCTAGTCTTTACTATCCGTGACCACGGGAGATCTCGCCGCGCAGAAAACGCAGCGCATAGTTGAGCTGAATGTCGTCTTTTTTGTCTTTTGGGACATAGCTCGCAGAACCGCTCTCCTCGGCGCCGTCCGTACTCTCGAGGTGGTTGGGCAAACTCGCCTCGCCCTTGGTGGCAAAATGGCTCCGCTCGCCTTCGGGAATGATCTGCTCGACCCTGACATCGGGGACAATCCCTTGAGCCTGGATCGAGCGGCCCGATGGGGTGTAATAGCGGGCTGTCGTCAGCCGTAACGCACCCTCTTCCCCCAGCGGAATGATCGTTTGCACCGAACCTTTGCCGAAGGAGCGCGTGCCGATGATGGTGGCGCGTCGGTGATCTTGCAGGGCGCCGGCCACGATTTCCGAGGCCGAGGCCGAGCCGCCATTGATCAAAACCACAAGCGGTTTGCCATCGAGCCTGTCGCCGGGGCGGGCGTCGAAGCGTCTTGTGTCCTGCGCATTGCGCCCACGCGTCGAAACAATCTCGCCACGATTAAGGAACGTATCGGACACCGAAACCGCCTGATCGAGCAGTCCACCGGGATTATTGCGCAGATCGAGCACATACCCCCTGATCTTGGCGCCGATTTCCGACTGAATCGCTTCAAGGACATTCTCCAGACCGCTCTGGGCCTGCTCACTAAAGGTGGTGATGCGAATATAACCGATATCGCCCTCCACGGACCAGCGCACCGCCTTGACATGAATGATGTCGCGCACGATCCTGACGTCGAAAGGCTCATCAACACCACTGCGCCTAACCGTCAGCGTGACCGAGGTGCCGGGAGGTCCCTGCATTTTCTCAACCGCCTCATTTTGCGTCATACCCATGATCGGGACGCCGTCAAGCGCGGTAATCAGATCGCCCGCCATGAGACCGGCCCTCTGTGCGGGCGTGTCATCAATGGGCGAGACCACTTTAATGACGCCGTTTTCCATGATGACCACGATGCCAAGCCCGCCGAACTCCCCCCTTGTCTGGACCTGCATCTGGCGAAAACTTTTGGCATTCATGTAGCTTGAATGCGGGTCGAGCGCGGCGAGCATGCCATTGATCGCCGCCTCGATCATTTTCCGGCTGTCCGGCTGTTCCACATACTGCGCCCTGACGCGATCGAAGACATCGCCGAACAGGTTGAGTTGCCGATAGATATCGGTCTGCGTGTCGGTGGCGGCGGATGTGCATGAAGCACTCCACAGAGCCATGACGGCCATCGCAACCGCTGCCAGAAAGCTTGTGATCCTCAATCGTTTATTCCGCGTCATCTTCGCGCTTCTCTGCCGCTGCCGCTCCACCAGGGGGTCGGATCGATTATATTGGTACCCTTGCGAAACTCAATATAGAGAATCGGTTGCGATTGTTTTGTTCGATCCCAGATCGCCGTCGCCATGGCGGGCTTATCGCCCATGGTTCCCACTGGTTCGCCCGCCAGCAGGAATTCCCCGTTCCCGACTGAAATTGTACCAAGACCCGCCATAAGGATATGATACCCTTGCCCAACATCAAGGATCAAGAGCTTGCCATAGCTGCGGAAGGTTCCGGCAAATTCCACCCGACCATCGGCCGGCGCGGTCACTTGCGCATCGGCCCTGGTGGCGATCATGTCGCCCTTGACCACCGCGCCAAGGCTGTTGTGGCTGCCGTAATGGCTGACCAACTTGCCCTGAGCGGGGAAATTGAGTTTCCCTCGGATCTCGGTGAAGACCGTTGCCGGCGTCGCGTCGTTCCGGCGCTCGCGTTTTTTCTGTTGGCGTTCCAAAGACGCCAGAAGTTGGCGCACCGAGGCGGCCTGATGCGAGAGTTTCGATATGCGCCCATGCGATGTCTCAATCTCGTTTTGCGTCGTCTTGATCAGCATTCGCTTGCGCTGCAAAAGCGCGTCGATTTCTTCCCTCTCGGTGCCTAATCCAGCCAGATTGGCGGTTATGGTCTCATTTTCACGAATCTTCCGGTCATGCACCGTCTCAAGCCGCGCCAGATTGCGCAACACAACACCGGCCTCATCCTCCATTTTCGGCACCAGAGTCTGCAGTAACATAGCCCCTCGCACCGCCTCCAACGCATCATCGGGCTTAACCGCGAGCGGGGGAGGAAACTGGCGCTCCAGACGTTGCAGGCCAACGAGGAGAGCAGACAAGACCAGATGTTTTCCCGACAATGTGGCCCGCAACGCTTCCGTCTCCTTATCCAGTTCGCCCAGCCGATGTTCAGCTCTAGTGATGGCACCTTCGCGAGATTGAATCCGCGTGGCAAGCGCGATGGATTGCTTCGATAAGGCTCCCGCCTCTTTCAGAAGGGTTTCATTTTCTCTCGCAAGGGAATCTTCACGGCGGCGTGCGCCTTCGATTTGTCCATCAAGAGCGTCGAGTGCGTTCTTGGCATCCTTTTTGGCCCTGGCGATATCGCCATTATCCACCGCATTTGCAGGCCCTGTCGCGACTGTCGCCGTCAATGATGCCGCAATGAGGCTGCCTGTTAAAAAAACGCGCCAATTTGGGAACACTTTGATCACACTCATGATCATCGACGACTCTTGTTTGATCGAACACTCATTTCAGACAGGCGAGACCCATAGAGCCATGGCTAACTGTGTACCCTTTGTATAAGGTTAACGCAGGCTGGATTGCAGCGCGTGAAGACTTCGTGCCAACGCGCAAAATTGCGCCACCGTGAGCCGTTCCGCCCGCAGTGTGGGATCAATGCCGGTACAATCGAACAGCATCTGCGGGTCACAGCAAGCTGCTTTCAGGCTCGAACGCAACATTTTGCGGCGTTGCCCGAAGGCTGAAGCCGTGATCCGCCCCAGCGTATCAATATGACCGACGGGATGTGGCCGCAGACGCGGAACCGCCCGAATAACGGTGGAGGTGACTTTCGGCGGCGGCGTAAAGGCTCCAGCACCCACATCGAAGAGTGCCCGCACCTCGGTTCGCCACTGGGCGAGCACACTCAACCGGCCGTAGGACCTTCCTCCCGGTTCGGCGGTCAGACGTCCGGCGACCTCTTTTTGGAACATGAGAATCATGGACTCATACCAAGGCGGCCATGAAACATCACCGACCCAGCCGACAAAGAGCGCCGTGGCGATATTATAGGGCAGATTGGCGACGATGCGGACCGGACCGGCAGCGAATTGGTTTGCGTCGATGTCCAGCGCATCGCCTTCCACAATCTCAAGGCGTCCGGCGGGATAATAGGCGGCAAGCTCGTACAGAGCCGGAATGCAGCGTCGGTCCCGCTCGATAGCCACCACCCGGGCGGCACCCTCGGCCATGAGGGCGCGCGTCAAACCGCCGGGGCCCGAACCAACCTCGATAATCGTGACGCCCTCAAGAGGCCCCGCCGAGCGGGCAACGCGTTTGGTAAGAGCGGGATCGAGAAGAAAGTTCTGGCCAAGGGCTTTGCGCGGGATGATGCCATGACGCTCCATGACCTCGCGCAAGCCCGGCAATGGCGCGGCTGTTTGCGTGTTATTCATGGAGCAACCCCGCTCATATTATCGCCTTGCGCGCTCGCGGCCATATTACGCGCTTGTTTGAGCGCGGCGATCAGGCTTGAGGGATCGGCCCGTCCGCGCCCCGCCAGTGTCAGCGCCGTTCCATGGTCGGGAGAAGTGCGCACGAAGGGCAAGCCCAGCGTGCAGTTGACCCCGTCATGGAAGCCCAGCATCTTCACCGGAATCAGGGCTTGATCGTGATACATACAGATGCAAACATCATAAGCTGAACGGGCCTGCTCGTGGAACAGCGTATCGGCGGGAAACGGCCCGGCCACATCAAGGCCATCATGGCGCAGTTGCTCAAGAGCGGGTTTTATAACGTCGCGTTCTTCGTGTCCAAGGCTTCCACCCTCACCGGCATGGGGGTTTAAGCCGGTCATGGCGATACGCGGCTGCGTCAGAGCGAAAAAATGCGCTAGATCTCGCGCTACAATGCGCGTTTGCGCGATAATGTCTTGCGTGCGCAATTTTTTCGCGACATCCCGCAACGGCATATGAATAGTGATGGGGACAACTTTCAGCCCCGGCGCCGTCACCATCATAACCGGTCTGGCGGTGTAACCGGCCTTGCAGGCAAGGGCTGCCAGAAACTCGGTATGGCCCGGATAGGCGAAACCGGCATTATAGAGAGTCTGTTTATGAATCGGATTGGTCACCATAGCCGACGCCGTTGCCTTGAGAACCAACCCAACCGCGTGCTCTATGGAAGCGATAACCAAAGAGGCACTGGCCGGGGCGGGCCTCCCCGCCGTTATCGGCGCTTGGGCATCGAGCGCCATGACGGGCAAAGCCGCTTCCCACACCTTAACCACCGTCGCCGGATCGGACACACGAGCAATCGCAATATCAACGTCGAGAGCACGGGCGCGAGCCTCCAATATGCCGTTATCGCCAATAACCAGGAATGGCGGCACATCAAGGCTGTTGCGCCGTATCCAGGCGCCGATCGTAATATCGGGACCGATCCCTGCCGGTTCGCCCATGGTCAAGGCGATAGGTTTTAGCGCTGTCATCATATTGCGTGACGATGAATGAAAAGTTCCGCGCCCAACCGTAATTGCCCCTCAAGGCTTGTAGGATGGGACCTTGTAATCGATGAAAGCATTGCGCTTAAGATCGCGCAAATAACGTTGGCTATACATATCATAGCGCTCATTGATGATCATGGCCTTAACATGTTTGCGGCTGATCGCGGGGGGAGAAACCAACCGCACGGCGCAAAATGCGATGAGCTGCAAACCGGCAGCCGATCGGGCAGGACCGATGACGTGACCAGAACCGGCACTGTCCAGCGCTGTCCTCAAGGAGGCTGGAAGGTTGTCTGGTGCCACATCCACGGGATCGTGAATTTTGACGTCGAAAACACCCGATACCGCCTTATCCGTATCGGCACAGCCCGTGAAGCGTTTAATAATGCTCTGCGCTTCCAGGACGCGCGAATAAACCGCCTGTTTATTTGCGGATGTTTCATCTTCCAAGGGAAGGTCAATTTCCTGAATCCTGTAGATTTTGCGCTTCTTGCGGGCGGGGTCCGCATTGATGGAAGCGAGGTGGCGGTCGATCTCATTCTTGCCGACTTCCGTGCTGATTTTGTAACGTGAGCTAAGAATACGATTCCAAGCCATGGCGACCATGATACGATTTTTCAACTCGTCGAGGGCGATGCCATTCGCGGCGAGTTTCGCCTTCAGCCCGTCCACCGTCAGGCCGTTGGAGCGAGCCATGTTCGATAAGGCTTCATCGACGCTGCCGGCGGGAACGGAGACTTTAAGCCTTTCGGCTTCAATCCGCTTAAGCTTATCCTCAATCAGTTCCTCCACAATAGCCCTACGTCTTCTCTCACCGCGTTCGTCTGCGGACAGCCCCGATATGTCATCAAGTTTCATGCGCTGGTCAACATCATAATCGGTAATGGGACGATCATCGACAGTGACCACAACACGTTGCTTGTCCTGAGCAAACGATGCTGTGTTTACGTTCACGATAAGCGTAGCCACAACAAGTGGAAAACCCGCTATCTTCAGGAACTTAAAGAGCATTTGTCCGTGTTTTTCTCCGTTGAATATGCTTTGAAATAAGCTCGTCATGAGAACGATCATAGCTAGTATCAATGCAGCAACTGCCGCTTTTCGATCCAATCGGGGTCGACGCTGAAGGAGACACCGCCAAGGGAGCGAAAACCGATGGTAATCGCGATGGAATGGCCGGGTTTGACATCGCGATCTCTGGTGAAGTCGCTCAAATAAGCCAGGCGGACCGATACGCAATCGCCATTATAGTCAATGCCGATGCTGTTATCGATCCAGGACCTCCCCCTAATATCATACCGCAAACCACCGAACACGGTCCATTTTGGAGACAGGTCAAGGGAAATTTGTCCCGCGACTTGTTTGTCGGCCTCATTGTGCCCATAGGCAACAGCTTTGTCGATATCAACATAGTCGATCCCGGCGTCGAAACGAGAGAAGCTGGCGATCAGGCCGATATCCTGGGCCTTGAAGTCCAATGTCGCATCATCGAGGCGGGCCTTATAAATCATTGCGCAATCGTCGCTCGGTTGCAGCGTTAACGCGGTCACGATGTCTGAACGGTTCCCTTCGAGACCTGAGCCTTGCGCAAAATTATTATGGCCGGAAAGATGAAACGATTCGCCAAGGTCGAGTTTGGCGAAACCGCCATTGGGCGTCACCAGAGCATAGGTGAAGCCGAGCATTGCTCTCGTGCCCTGCTCATGGCGATCAAGGCCCGAGAAGCGATTATGCGAAAACAGATTGGCGTCGGTGAAATCGAGGGCAATCGAATCCTCATTGGGCAGGTCATCGTGATCTCCCCCATCGGGCGCTGCAATCAGCTGGGCTTTAGGGGACACGATGTGCCGTCCAAACCGGTCTTGGCGTATGAATGGCCAGTTTAAGGAGACCCCGATATCCGGTGTCAGATGCCCCGTCAGCTTTTCATCGCCATTTTGTGTGTAATGGTAAAGGTCGCCGCGCAAATCGGCAAAA
Organism: Hyphomicrobiales bacterium; assembly: GCA_036881905.1. Taxonomy (GTDB): domain Bacteria; phylum Pseudomonadota; class Alphaproteobacteria; order Rhizobiales; family Im1; genus JBAJNN01. The sequence goes on from JBAJNN010000001.1 coordinate 145,018, forward strand.
GGCGTAACCACTTGGCCCATGGCAGTCACAATGCGGCGCTGCCAGCCCAATGTGCCGACAATGCGTGTCGTATCCGTGCCCTGATTGGCAGATCGATAAAAGGGGACTGGTCGGCGGCGATGCAGAGAGTAAAAATTGGTGTCGATACTCATTTCGCCGCCCAAAACCGCATGGTCGAGGGTCATATTATGGCGAATCGAAGGCACGATGTAGGGATCAAAAGACAACCTGTCTTCACCGCGTAACCCACGAAAATTATAGATGAAGGCAGACAGGCTGTTGCGGTCGTCAATGCCGGAGAGATGGATTTCATTGGTGAGTTGGTCGGACGGGTCGATTTTGTAGCGACGCATGAAAGTATCATCGCTCACCTCGGTGATATCCCATCCCCAGCTCCATTTCCGACTGATGTTGAAATTACCGATGCTGTGAACAAAACCGCGTAACCGCCGGTCGCCGGGAGACGGTTGGTCGGTATCCGTCTGGTAAAGACCGCCGATATCGAGCATATAGTGGCCGTTTTTCATCCGATGGCGCCATTCGCCACGCAACAGCGGCCCCTGGCTGGTGATGATGGTCGGTCTGAACGTGAAATCATAATAAGGTGAGAGAGCCCAGAAATAGGGAATCTCAAGCCCCAGACCATAATCGGTTGACACAATAGGTTTCGGCTTTAAAAAACCGGACTGGCGTTTGACAAACGGGTCCGCATTGCGGAAGAATGGCAGATAGAATATCGGTATTCCGAACATCTTGAAAGTCGCGTCTTCATATGTGATCCGATGAGTGTTTTCATCATGGGTCGCCTTGCGCGCCCTGACTTGCCAGGTCGGCGGCTCCTTGCCCGCGTTGTGGCAAATCTTGCAGGCGGTGTAGGTGACATGTTCGTAGATCGTAACGTGACCGTCCCGTCGGCGGGCATATTGCGCGGTCAATGTCGCATCGTTCGCGAGCAGGAGTTTGAGATGCCGCGCAAATCCCTCGCGAAATCGGTTCTTGAGCACCGCATTTTCGGCCGTTAACCTGTTACCGTCAGAATCCCTGAAAGCGACCTCGCCGCTGGCCTTCATCGTGTCGTTGCGTTTGTCATAAACAAGCTTTCGCGCCTCCAGCTCATAAGAACCATAAGTCAGGCGAACCCTACCGGTTGCGGTCGCGATTTCATTGCGCCCGTCATAGGAGATGCGATCGGCAAAGACACGGACCGGCGTCCCCTGCGGCATCGCTGCAATGTGAGAAACGGAAGCCCCGGCACCGCCAGGAGAGGAGAAAACAAGTGCCGCGCCGCAGCAGACGACCAGAAAAACAGACCTGAACAATTGCCTTGCGTTCCGGCGCGAGCTGCAAGGCGCTCGAATACAAGGGGTTGAACAGACCATGGCGCAGACCCATTGATTTCATCCACTTTTCGAGAGCAGATCTTTTATCCGTATGAGATGAGAAAATCACTGAAAATAAAACACGTTATCTAATTTTTTAACAAAAATTATGAGATAAGAAAAATATTATCGCGCCGCAATGAACCGAGCCAAACACTCCCTCTCGTCCTTGAATTCAGATATGCAATCAGTTTTTATTCATCGTCAGCAACTCATATTCTGCAACCAAATCGTCATGCTGATTGGTGATGGCCACGTGCCAGCGAACCTCGCCATAATCGTCATTGCGTCTGGTTTTCTGGCCGACGGTGAGCCGCACCTTGATGCTGTCCGCAGGTGCAACCGGTTTTATGAAACGCAGGCTTTCAAGACCGGTATTGGCCAGAACCGGGCCCGGATTGGGATCGACAAACAGACCGGCGGCAAAACTTAAGAGCAGATAGCCATGGGCGACGCGGCCCTCGAAAAACGGGTTGGCGGCGGCGGCATCCTCATCCATATGGGCGTAGAAGGTGTCGCCGGTGAACTGGGCGAAATGTTCTATATCGCCTAAGGTAATGACGCGCGGCCCGGTATGGATCGTCTCGCCGATGGCAAGCTCCGCGAACTTACGCCTGAAAGGGTGAACCGGCCCTTTGATTTCCTCAGCCCCCGGCACCCATTTCCCCCCGATGGCGGTGAGAATATCCGGGCTTGCCTGCACGGCGGTGCGCTGCATATAGCGCATCACGCCGCGTATGCCGCCCATCTCCTCGGCCCCGCCGGCCCGGCCCGGCCCCCCATGCACCAAATGAGGCAGGGGCGAGCCATGGCCGGTGCTCTCCCTCATGGAGTCGCGGTCATTGAAATAAAGCCTGCCATGCCAGGCGCCGACGCCAAGCGCCAGCTTACGCGCGACAGCGCCGTCATGGGTAATGACCGAGGCCACCAGCGATCCCTTGCCCCGGTTGGCCAGGGTAATAGCGTGGTCGAGATCGCGATAGCCCATGATCGTGGCAACCGGTCCGAAGGCTTCCGTGTCATGGATGCGTTCGGCGGCATCGGGATCGGCGCAGTGAAACAGCATCGGCGGCACGAAGGCCCCCTTCGCGGCATCGGCGCCGTGGACGACAAAATCATTGAAGTTGCCGAAAACCCTCTCGGCCTCGCTCTCAAGACTCCGCGCCTTTTCGAGCACATCATGCTTTTGGGCATTTGAGATCAGGGGCCCCATATGGGTGGTTTCCAGCCGCGGGTCGCCGATTTGTGTTTTGGCAAGGCGTGTGCCGAGCGCCTTGATCGCCGCGCCGACATGGGCTTCGGGCGCAATGATTCGCCGGATGGCGGTGCATTTCTGCCCGGCCTTGGTGGTCATCTCGCGCTGGACCTCCTTGATGAAAAGACCGAACTCTTCCGTGCCCGGAATGGCGTCCGGACCCAGAATCGAGGCGTTGAGACTGTCCTGTTCGGCCACGAAGCGGATCGAATTTCGCAAGATGTGCGGCGCCGAACGCAATTTTAACGCAGTGTCCGCCGAACCGGTGAAACTGATGATATCCTGCATATCCAACCGCTCCATCATGTCGCCTAAACTCCCGCAGACAAGTTGCAGCGCACCTTGGGGGAGAATATTGCTGTCAATGATCGCTTGTGCGCAGGCTTGCGCGACATAACATGACGCCGTGGCCGGTTTGACGATGGCGGGGACGCCGGCAAGCAAGGTGGGGGCGAGTTTTTCGAGCATCCCCCAGACCGGGAAGTTGAAGGCGTTGATGTGAAGGGCAACTCCTCGCAACGGGGTGCAGATATGTTGGCCCAGGAAGCTGCCCTTGCGGCTGATATGCTCAACATCTCCGTCGAGATAGACCTGACCGTCGGGCAATTCGCGACGCCCTTTCGAGGCAAAGACGAACAGAGTGCCGATACCACCATCGACGTCGATCATACTGTCTTTGCGGGTTGCCCCGGTCTGGAATGAAAGCTCGTAGAGAAGCTGTTTGTTGTCGTTGAGATGGCCGGCAAGCGCCTTGAGCATGCGGGCGCGGTCATGAAAATCCAGTCTCCGCAGCTTCGGCCCACCGATAGTGCGGGCGTAATCGAGCATTTCCCCGACATCGAGTTTGGCGTCACCGACCTCGGCGATCACCTCTCCGGTGACGGCGCTGGCGATGGGACGGGTGCTTTTCCCGGGGGGAAGCCATTCACCGGCGGCAAAGGATTTTATCCCTGATACGGACATGTTCGCCTTTCCTCTAAGAATTTGAATTTTTACCCATGTAGAATTTGTATTATAGAATTGAGAGGCTTTCAATGTCCAGTTCGGGTTCGTGCGCCGTCAGTTGCGTCATATGAAGAGCGATTTCGGATTTGTCATCGCTTTTCGTGTCTGAATGCCATGCCTTAAGCGCTTATCTCCGGAGAAATCTGTTTTGAACAATATTGTGTCATTGCAATCTGTTATCCCGATCAGCCCTACTCCTTAACAGCATTGATGTTTGACAGGACATTTAAACTCTGCCACAATAAATATTAGGTAGTTTTTCTAGCAGTGCATCATGCAAGGGTTTCGTGGATAATTCGTTAACCCTCACAAGGGGAATAGAAGTTGGATTCGTTACGTTCAAATTGAGGGCCTCTCCTGAAAACCCGTTTAATCTGTATAGCCAGAAACACCATTGACCACTGGATGGTGGAAGACAAAACCTGATTAAAAGAAAAATATCTAATAAATTATATTTCTAATAATATTGTTACGGATGAAAAAAATTATAAAATATATTTATATGTTGCATTTTGTATTTGGAATTTTCATTTTTGTAATTTTCGGGTAGTGGCTCTTTAGAAATTTCAACAGCCTTTAGGTCAAAACAATGAAACAAATGACAGACAGAAAATCACAAAGCTCCTATAATGCAAAAAACAGAATTTATTATATACTGCTCGGTGATATTTGCGGTATAGATCGTGCCCGGCTCCCGTATGGCACTGGCTTTTGCGGAAAGTGCGTCCAGGAAAATCGGGGGCGCGTTGCCGGCAGGTTTGGGAAATACGGTCGCCTCCTTAAATCAGACAGCGATAGCATTACTGATCTTTAAATCTTTTGTTTATTTTACAGAAAATCTGATCGACACCATTCAATTTATCGGATCAATTTATATAGCGTATATAGGGTACAATTTTATTCGGCATGGTGAAAAATTTTCAATTGAAAAGGATTGCGATGATGGGACCAAGCATGGCATAATTTCTCGTTTTTCAAAAAGGTTTTTGATCACATTTTTCAATCCGAAGGCAATATTATTCTTTGTTGCATTGTTTCCAAAATTTACAGAGTCTATCCATATAGGTAAATTTATCGAACTAAGTTATCTGTTTTTCCTTATAGTGATAATGGCGCTAGCTTGTTTCTTGCTTTACGGCTTTTTAGGGCATATCCTGTTCAAAGTTTCTAATAGGAATTATATAATAAATATATTATTCCAATTTTATGAATAAATTTAATGGTGCTATCTTTTGCAGAAATTTCAAAACTGTTATCTAAAAATTTTTAAGTTCCATAATATAATAAATCTAAAAAATTCAAAAAAAGGAATCGTGTGGATCATAAAGATTTTTAAAATTGTCCTGACGGTTTGAACCGCTATGCCACTCCTGATTCTTTTAAAGATACCAGATCACGGTTTTCCTCGGGCCTTCAGTTGGTGTGCAATGGTCCATGACAGCGGGTTTTCCTCCACCACCCCAGCCATCGTCGCCGCGATCGTTCCCCACCCGACCGTGTCGGCATGAAACATCGGCCCGCCGCGCCAGCGCGGAAAACCATATCCGTGCAGCTGGACCATGTCGATGGCCTCTGAGGTCTCGGCAATGCCTTCTTCGAGAATCAACGCCCCCTCATTGATCATAACCGCCAGCAGCCGCGCCGCAATCTCTCGTGATGTCATGGCCCGGCGGGGTATTCCATGGCGGGTGGAATAGGATAAAATAATATCTTCGACAATCGGTGACCGGGTCATGGAATTCGGACCACTGGGATAATCATACCACCCTTTGCCGCCGTGTCTGCCAAGACGCCCGGCCTCACACAACGTGTCGGCGATCGTGACATAGCGTCGGTCGCGATTCCGCCTGGGGGTTTTCGCCTTGCGATGGGCCCAGGCTATCTGCAGGCCCCCCATATCCTGGGCCTGAAACGGCCCCATCGCGAAGCCGAAATCCCGCATGGCAGCATCTATTTCATGCGGCAGGGCGCCATCGGCCAGAAGATATTCCGCCTCGCGCCGATAGGCGGCGAGCATACGGTTACCAATGAACCCGTCACAAATTCCGGCCAGAATCGGAATCTTGCGCAACCGCTTGCCAAGAGCGAAGGCCGTCGCCAGCGTGTCGGCGCCGGTGGCTTCCATGCGCACCACTTCCAACAGTCTCATGATATGGGCCGGGCTGAAGAAATGCAGACCCAAACAGCGGTCGGGACCATCAATGCCGGCGAAAATCGCCTCCGGATCAAGGTAGGAGGTGTTGGTCGCCAAAATGGCGTCACGCGCCATGATAGCCGCCAGTGCCTGAAAAACCTCCCTTTTGACATCAATGTCCTCGAAAACCACCTCGATGGCGAGGTCATGCCCGGCGGCGGCTTCATAGTCGGTGGTGGTGACAAATCGCGCTTTCATTTCTTCAAGCGCGGTTTTGTCGATTTTCCCGCGCCTGAGCGCTCCTTCAAGGTGGGTGTGAACCCGCTCGCGGGCATTTTCCGCGGCATCGACGTTACGTTCCATCAGCGTAACCGACAGCCCCGCCAGCACGGCGGCGGTGGCAATACCGGCCCCCATCAGCCCGCCGCCGATAACCGCCATGCGGTCGATCGCGCGCGCCGTTCCGCCCTTGATGGCGGCAGGCTTGGCCACCGAACGCTCGGCGAAAAAAGCATAACGCAGCGCTTTGGATTCGGTGGAATCGCGCAGTTTCAGATGCAGGGCGCGTTCCTTTGGCTGCCCCTCCTCGAAGGGAAGTAAAGACCATTGGATCGCCGCGAAATTATGCAAGGGAGAGTGCTGACCGCGCGCCTTTTTGACGAGAGCCAGGCGTTCGGTCTCCAACCTTTGCGCACACAGTGGAACCACCGCCCGCTCGCACAGTTTCGCCGGACGCTGCAGCCGTTCCGCCACAAAATCTTCCGCCGCCTTGCGTGGATCACCGCTGATGATCCGATCGATCCCACCGGCCTCGAACATGGTTCGCGCATCGACGATTCTACCGCCCGCGGCCATGGCGATTGCAAGCTCCATGCCGACGAGACGGGGCAAACGCTGGGATCCTCCGGCGCCTGGAACAAGCCCGACCTTGACTTCGGGTAGCGCAAAACGGGTGCCCTTAACGGCGATGCGCCAGGCGCACCCCATCGCCAGCTCCAGCCCGCCGCCGAAGACATTGCCGTGCATGGCGGCAAGAACGGGAACCGGACTGTCTTCGAGCACCTGGACGACATCGGGCAAATCGGGCTTTGCCGGTGGAGCATCGAATTCGGACATGTCGCCGCCGGCGATAAAACTTCGTCCCGCGCAGAGCAAAACCGCCGCCTGCACCTCCTCGCCCCCGGCGGCAATTCCGGTGATAGCGGATTGAAGCCCGGCGCGGACCGCCGTCGAGGTCGCATTGACCGGCGGGTTATCAACCACAACCCAAGCGATACGATTTTTGAATTCGACGCTAACGACTTCAGACGGAGGCATTCAACCTATCTCCAATGAGCGAGAATTGTCAGTTTAGTAGTTAATTGAAAAACCGGATGGTGTATAGAAGGGCATTATTGGGTTCATGAGCTGGAGGCACGGCATGGGTGAAACGATTCTGGTTACCTCCGAGGATCGGTTCCTTGAAATCACGCTGAATCGACCCGAACGGCTGAACAGTTTCAATGACGAGATGCATCTTGCGCTGCGCGCAGCCCTCGAAAAGGCCGGTGAATGCGCCGCCCGCGCCATCCTCCTGACCGGAGCCGGTCGCGGATTCTGCTCTGGTCAGGATCTCGATGCCCGTGCTCCGGAAACTCTGGACGGGCCGCCCGATTTGAGCCAAACGCTTACCACCTTCTACAACCCGCTGATACGCCAGATTCGTCGCCTGGACATTCCGGTTGTCTGCGCGGTCAATGGCGTCACCGCCGGGGCCGGGTCCAGCATCGCTCTGGCCTGCGACATTGTGCTGGCCGCCGAAAGCGCCAGTTTCATACAATCCTTTGCCAAGGTCGGCCTCATACCGGATGCGGGGGGGACATGGTCCTTAACCCGGCTTTTGGGCGAAGCGCGCGCGAAAGCGCTGGCGCTGACCGCCGAGCCGTTGACGGCGAGCAAGGCGGCGGAATGGGGGCTGATCTGGAAAGCCGTGCCCGATGACGCGCTGATGGAGGAAGCGCGCAGCTTCGCCAAGCAGCTTGCCGACGGTCCGACGATCGCAATCGGCATGACCAAAAGGGCCATTCAGGCCGCACAGACCAATTCGATGGATGCTCAGCTTGAGCTTGAGGCCGAGTATCAGAAACTATGCGGCATGACCCCGGATTATGCCGAAGGCGTCAGTGCTTTTTTGAACAAATGCGCCCCACGATTCAGGGGGAGCAAGGCATGACGCCGAAAGAACGAGCGGAACGCGCAGCAAGGGTCATGTGGTCGGGCGACCGCGCCAGCCACTGGTTCGGCATGGAATTGATCGATATTGACGAGGGGCGCGCCGTTATGGCGATGACCGTGAAACGCCAGCATGTCAACGGCCATGATATCTGCCATGGCGGCGTTATCTTCGCCCTTGCCGACAGCGCCTTCGCCTTTGCCTGCAACAGCCGCAACCGGGCAACCCTGGCCTTTCACAATTCGATAACCTACATCGCCCCGGCCCGGCTCGGCGACCGCCTGACCGCAAGCGCAAGGGAAGTTAACCGCATCGGGCGCAGCGGTATCACCGACGTTGCCATGACCAATCAGGATGGGCAGACCATCGCTGAGTTCAGAGGCGTATCGCGGATGATAAAGGGTCGGCTCTTCGCGGAGGAAACAGAAGTCGAGAAAGGATAAAACCATGAAGAATCTTGGGGCGCATCAGAGCGAACCCGAACCGATCGAACTCGCCTCGCGTGATGAAATCGAGGCATTGCAGCTTAAACGGCTGCAATGGTCGTTGAATCATGCCTATGCCAATGTAGTGATGTACAAAACCCGCTTCGACGAACACGGTGTGCATCCGGACGATCTGCAGAATGTGCAGGATCTGGCAAAATTTCCCCTCACCGTGAAAAGTGACCTGCGCGATCATTACCCTTTCGGCCTGTTTGCGGTCCCGCGCGAGCGCATCCGCCGTCTCCACGCCTCTTCCGGCACGACGGGCAAACCCGTCATTGTGGGATACACCGACAATGATTGCGATCTGTTTGCCGATATGGTGGCGCGTTCCTTGCGCGCTTCCGGCGTGCATCCGGGCGACCTTGTGCATAATGCCTATGGTTATGGGTTGTTCACCGGCGGCCTTGGCGCCCATATGGGGATCGAACGGCTGGGCGCCACGGTCGTTCCGGTATCCGGCGGCATGACACGGCGCCAGGTCACGCTCATTAACGATCTTAAGCCGCAAGCAATCATGATGACGCCGTCTTATGCGCTCAATATTCTCGATGAGTTTCACGAGCAAGGTCTTAACTCGCGCGATTCATCGCTTGAAGTCGGGATATTCGGGGCCGAACCCTGGACCAACGCCTTACGCGAAAAAATTGAGCAGGCTTTTGACATGCATGCCGTCGATATCTACGGCCTTTCGGAAATTTTAGGCCCGGGCGTCGCCAATGAATGTGTAGAAACCAAAGACGGTCTGCACATATGGGAGGACCACTTTTACCCTGAGATTATCGACCCGCGGACCGGTGAACCACTCGAGGACGGGCAAAAGGGAGAGCTTGTCCTGACCACCCTGACCAAGGAGGCCATGCCGATGATCCGCTACCGCACCGGCGATCTGACCAGATTGCTTCCCGGCACGGCGCGCTCGATGCGGCGCATGGAAAGGATTGCCGGCCGCTGCGATGACATGATGATCCTGCGTGGGGTCAATGTGTTCCCGACCCAGATTGAGGAGCAGTTGCTGACAATCGAGGGGCTGGCACCGCATTTTCAGATCACGCTCCACCGCTCGGGCCGCATGGATGCGATGCGGATTCATGTCGAGGCCAAGCCGGATGCGGCCGATGAGGCCGGCAAGGCTACAGCGGCGCGTATGCTGGCCCAACGGATCAAGCAGACCATCGGCCTGTCAACCGACATTATCGTGGGAAACCCAGGAGAAGTTGCCCGTTCGCGGGGCAAGGCGGTACGGGTGATCGACAGGCGCGGGCAAGACCGGGTGGAAGGCGATCGGCCTGTATGACTTCATCGAGGGAGGGCTCTGAATAATGCGCGAGATTTACGCCTATGACGGGATGATCCCGGTTATTGACCCCACCGCTTTTGTCCATGACACGGCGGTCATTATCGGCGACGTCATCGTGGGACCAGGCTGTTATATTGGCCCTGCCGCGGTTTTGCGTGGCGATTTCGGCCGTATCCGCGTGGCGGAAGCCTCGAATGTTCAGGAAACCTGCGTCATTCACAGCTTTCCCAATCAGGAGGTGATTTTGGAAAAAAACAGCCATATTGGCCATGGTGCCGTTTTGCATGGCTGCCATATCGGAGAGAATGTGCTGATCGGGATGAATAGTGTAGTGATGGACAAGGCGGCGATCGGGCGCGACTGCATTGTCGGCGCCTTGAGTTTTATCAAGGCTGGAGCCGTATTCGAGGTAGGCCAGATGATCGTCGGCGCACCAGCGCGGGCGATCAGGCCGCTTAAGCAACGCGAAATCGACTGGAAAAAACGGGGAACCGGCGTCTATCAGGCCCTTGCGAGGGTTGCGCCGCGCAAGCTGAAGAAAACCACGCCATTGGACTGCGAGGAACCGGACCGACGCCAAGTTCGCGCGCCGGATTACGATCCGCTGCTGACTGACAGGCTGTCGCAAATGGATTGGTTGGACACCACCGAAGAGAGTGTGAATCCGGGCAGGAACCGAGACGATACGCACTGAAGCGACTTGGTGTTGATCCAGTATGATTCAGTTTCAAAAGTTATCGGCACTCAACTAACCAAACTGATATAAATTATGCTAATCACACTCAATTTAATGAAAAATTTATAATGTCTCATAAAACTTTCCAAAAAAATATTGTTATCTTTATCGATAGCCATAATTGTCTTTAAAGATACGGGAGATAGTAATTGCGAATTGATCAACATAACAATCCATATCATGTAAATCGACTGATCGGAAAAACCGGCATTGTTGAGATACGGCGTAACCACTGGCGCAAAGCCGATAAACAAAATCAAAGGATGGATCATAAACACACTCATGAGCGGGATAAAAATTATAGGAAAAAATATAATTATATTCTTACTAGGTAAAAAATCTATGTTGTTTTTATTAAAATTACTGATAACAGAAATTATCACGCTTCCAAATAAAACAACACTCATAAAAAACAATATTTTCTGTTTGAGAGAACACAAAATAGTTTTAATTCTCATCACACTTTTTTTATCGATCACTAAGGCCAAAATCAGGAAAAATACGGATTGTTTTATTAAAAAATTTGTTTCAAAGAACATGGAAACAAACCATATATAAGTCAAATTTATCACTCCGAGAAATATAACGGCATATGTCAATTTATCAAAAATTAAATTTTTTAAACTAAGTTTTTTATTAAAAATCATAAGAAATGCAACTGGAAATCCATAGATAAAACTATAGTAAATAGAATTTATAGAAAAATAATCTAGAATGTATCCCGATGCCAAGGTGGTAGGATACAATAGCATACTGAGAGTCATTCCCTGAGAAACCGGCAACGTATTTATTTTTTCATTTGCTATGCCCCTCAAAAAAGAAGAAACACCCAATCCAAACGGAAATGCACAAAACATGGACAATATTTTAATCTCACCATCGCTATAGAAATTTTGGTGAAATTGTAAATTATAATTTTTAGCTTTACATAAAGATCGCTTCAATATCTCTAGTGAAACTATATAAACTATTATAGACTTCAAAAACAAAAAACCTTTCAAAAAATTTAAAAAATTTTGCCTTAAGGGCGGTATATAGAGTTTATAAACAAAAAAAGCTGTAATTGACAAAATCAAAGAGATTATAATTAAATAATTTTTTAGTATCAATTTTTTCATACTAAGGACTCCATATAATCACGCAGGCTCATAAGGGAATCGATTCTCAAGGCTGAATCCCCTGCCCAGAAAGTTTGATAGTCCTTAAGATCATGATTTTTGGCATAGGATCGAATCGCACTCGTCGCATAATGTAAAGCAGGATAACCAAGTCTATTTTCATTTTTTAAGTCAAATAATTTATTCACGATTCCTCTCGCTAATTTTCCCGTAATATTTTTTGTAGAAGCGATCTGGCTAGGATCATTAGTTCTCAAAATCATTTGTTTATGTAAAATACTAGCTTTGCTTTCTTTAGTCATTAAAAAGCCAGTTCCGATCTGTACCGCTTTAAAGCCCTCTTCCAGAGCGGTTTGTACATCTTTTTTATTGACTATGCCCCCAGTCTTTATAAAATAAACATTTTTATGTTGATTAATAAAATTTCTAATGGAAACTTCATCAGAATATTTTTCATCATTAAAAGCCCCTCCTTTGTGCCCACCTGCGTGTTTCGTTTGAAAGATTATAGCTGTTGGGTTTTGGGTTGCCATAACATAGGTTGCTTCTTCAATCGTGTTCACTGTTACGATTATATCAACACAATTATTTTTTAATAATTTTGTATCTTTCTGATTCAGTAATCCAAATGTAGTGCTAACAGCAATCACATTATATTGAACAGAAGCCTTAACCAAATCTGAAACAAAAATCTGCTTTGGCACATAGAATTCATGATTTTTATAAAGTCCTACTTTTTTTTCTATATCAATTATTTCGTGAGGTTTTTTTATAAAATGTGATTCTTTATTATTATAATTTACAAAAATATTTAACAGAAATGGATTTAAGGTTTTTTGTTTAACTGTTTCTATAAATTTTATTGTGTCCTGAATCGGCAGATATCCACTCGGGATGCTTCCAAGCATGCCGAAATTCGATACAGCCGAAACCATGTCCGGGGCCACGATCCCCCCCGCCATTGGCGCTTGTATAACCGGATATTTCAAATCAAGCATTTTTGCTCCCCACCAACGTTTTCATCAAAGAACGGGCAACTCTGTTATTGTCCCTCAAAAAGGTCGAAACCATATTGGGTCTCCCTAAGACGAATGTGAAATATTTGCTCCCTTCCGTCGGCACTCCCAAGGCATATAAGTTTTTGCAGGTTCGATTATTTTTATCCACGAGATTATGATTTTTTGTAATTTCTAGACCTCCGTGATAAAATTCACCCTTCCTAAAAATATTATATCTCTTGTTAATATTATTTACCAATATACTATTCATTTCATAGTTGATGGATTTTATTTTCGCTTTTATCAAGCACTCGATGATTGTAAATTCTTTTTTTTCTATTTTTATAAACACTTCTCAAAATATAATTGTCATTAAGAGTTTTTAAATTTGGATTTTTTACATGTTTAAGGTTACAAATTCCCGAATCCATGAGCGCCTTCAATTGTTCCAGGCGTATATAGGGCGGACCTACGCATATTCTGTTGAATATTGGCTGCCACTCATTAACGAATTTTTTATAGCTGTTCATATCCAGGCCGCCATATTCCACTGCATATCTTACTACATCTCTAACATCTCTTATAATATCCTGACAGAATTTTATTGGACTCTCAAATTTCCCTTTTTTACATTCAATAATGTCAGTTTTCAAGCACCGATCAAAACTGTTTTTTAAGTCTTCTTGAGACGATATGTCCAGTTCATTTTCAGGATACCAAAATTTATCGGTATCAAAATTATTCTTTCCGGTCTGCAATTTATAGGCATGAATCAGCTCTTTATTCAATAAGGGAATAACGTCATTCAAAAGATTCAGTTTGCCTTTTTTAGCCCTTAACTTTTTAATTTCCTTAAATGTGAAATAAACCGGTTGATAGATAAATTCCGGATCCTCATTAAAGGCCCGACCCGATAAGAAAATACCCGTCCTCGAATATGGATAGAGCACGGGCTCTGTTCCGGAGGGAATATATTTCAACTCACCAGAATTTGTCCGCTCGAATTGACCGCCCAACCCCTCGGTCAAGTCAGAGATGACATCGAAGGCCGTTAATCCCATACCCTGGATGGCAACGGATTTGACCTTCATCGTTTTGAGGATAGCCATATCGACAGTCTGTCCCCGATGGACACAGTTTACGGCCACATCGCCATGATGGCCCAGCGCCAAAACTGCTTTTTTAACCGAATATTCTTTATTTTTTAAGTGAATTAGAATCTCTTTTTCCAAGCAAATTACATCTATAACTTCCTTTTTGATTTCTTCAAAGTCGATTTGATATTTATTCATTCTTTGTATCTGCTCGTTATAAAACTGCTTCAGATAATCTCCCAATATTTTCCTCGGCAGATAGGCTGTTTTCTCCGCCTTATAATGATGCTCAACCACCCACTCATATAGATTTTTGCCGTCGTAAACCGGTCCATAGGGTTTCATTTTTTCGCCAAAATACATCGTAATTTGATCCGCTATTGTGTTCAGCAATAAATTTTCAGCAATATCCGTTCCATGACACCCTACCCCAAACTCACTGTTTTTATCAAACAATAAAAGCTTCGGAGTTCTGGCGATTTTATAATGGACACAATAGGTTATTATCCTTTCCAGCAACGAAACACCCCTCGGCCCAACACCAACGATTCCAATTTTCGTTTCAGGCACCGTCCCCTCTCCCCAAAATTGCCCGATTGGCGTCGAAAACATGCGCGGCAATTGCAACGAATCAGCTTACGCTTAACCTGCGTTTCATTGTAACCACACCTGAATTTAATGGCAATCGCAATTTAATCTATCCATTGGCGGAAATTGGACGCCTTAAAAAACCTAAAACTTTGGATGCAGTGCGAGGGGACGGTTTTTCGAGAAGCAAAAGCTAACTCAATAGGTTAATGAGCATCTAAGACAAACGCAGCGGCACCACAAATATCGCTAAAATCTTTAAGCTCTTTAGAGCTGCCCAGTCATATCCCGGACCGCAAGGCCGGGCATTGTCACAAATGAACGCAGCGAAAACCCTCAAAGGCGCATCGATACGATGCGCCCTAAAAAGGAAACAGGGCATCTTCAATGAGCTTTTCAACGGTTTTTCGAGACTTCTCCTATTGATCATAGTCGAAAACGACCTTATCGCCGAGCGCGAAACATTGACAGGTCAGCACATAGCCGCACTCCACCTCATCATCTTCCAAAGCATGATTGGCCATCATTTCAACCTCCCCCTCAAGCACCATGGCCCGGCAGGTCGAGCACACGCCGGCCTTGCAGGCGTAAGGCGCGTCAAGAGTATTGCCGATTGCCGCTTCGAGAAGCGAGAGGTTCCTCGGCATACGGAATCTGTGGGTCTCGCCATTGAGCGTCACGCATGCATCCGTCTCGTTGCCCGCTTTCGGGCTTTTGGATCGGGGCTTGGCCATACCTGTGGCACGAACCGGCTTGGAGGTGGCAAAAAGTTCGAACTTGATCTGGTCATCGCTCAGCCCGTGCTCTTTCAGCGAAGCGGCAATGGTCTCCATCATCGGTTCCGGCCCGCAGATGAAAGCGATGTCTACAGTGTCAGTCCTGATCCAGTGTCTGAACAGCGATTTGCACTTTTCCGCATCCAACCTGCCGCTGAAAAGCTCTATATCCCGAGGCCCGTGTCTGGATAGAATGTGAATGATATTCAAGCGATTCATGTAACGGTTTTTCATATCCTCCAGTTCCTCGCGAAACATGATCGAACCGATCGCCCGGTTAGCGTAAACCAGCGTGAACCGCGAGGCTGGTTCGCGGGTGAGGACAGTGCGCAGAATCGACAGGATAGGCGTGATTCCCGACCCGCCAGCAAAGCCTAGATAGTATCGTTCGGCCGTGGCATCGAGCGGCGTATGGAAAGAACCGACTGGCGCCATCGCCTCAAGCTTATCGCCTATTTTCAAACCTTCATTGGCCCAGCTTGAAAAAACGCCGCCTTCGACCTTTTTGATCCCAACCTGGAGGATCCCATCGTCCCGGCCGGTGCAGATCGAATAGGACCGACGCAGTTCCCGGCCATCGAACATGCGGCGAAAAGTAAGATGCTGCCCCTGCATGAAGTCGAAGCTTTTTGCGTTTTCCGGTTCGAGAGTGAGCACCACCGCATTACGGGTCGTCCTTTTGATCCCGGTGACGAGCAACGGATGAAAACGGGCCATGCTTTTGCCTTCAGATGCATTTGAAATAATCGAACGGTTCTAGACAGTCGGCGCAACGCCATTGCGCCTTGCAGGGCGTGGAGCCGAACTGGCTGATTTTACGGATATTTTTCGAGTTGCAATGCGGACAGCGTTCCGGCCCGCCGGCGGCTTGCGGCGGGGCTACCCCGTATTCCTCCAGTGCCCTGCGGCCTTTGGCGGACAGCCAGTCGGAAGTCCAGGCCGGGGAAATCCGGTTCGTGATGCGGATATTGCCGATCCCGCGATCACGCAATGTCGTTTCAATGTCGATTGTGATCATCGCCGTCGCCGGACAGCCCGAATAGGTGGGTGTAACCACCACCTCCAACGTGTCGCCATCCCAGATGACGTCGCGCACAATGCCGAGATCCACCACCGAAATCACCGGTATCTCGGGGTCAGGGACCTTGTCCAGCCATTTCCAGACCTGATGCGTCGTCGGTTGGGCCATTGCGGGAGACTCCGTCACCATTGGGCATCGGGATAAGCGCGGGGCAGAAACTGTATCACCGCCAGCATATGCCCCAGATGCTCGCTGTGCCGCCTGCCATCCTTGCCACCTCTGTGGGTAAAGGCACAATCGGGCGCGCTTAGCGCCGCTTCGCGCAACGTGTCCTGTACAGTCCGATCCCACAGGGCGCGCAAACCGGCCGGATCCGGTGAAATTTTGCCTTTGGCCATAGCACGGTCCACCTCATCTTCGGCGAAGAGTTCACCAGTGTAGAGCCACAGGAGATTCAACGCCGCCTGCATACGAGCATGGCTGTGCTCTGTGCCATCGCCCAGAGCAATCACCATGCAGCGCGAACGTTCAAAGTGATACAAAGCCTCCTTCAACGATTTTTCGGCAATCTCAGCCACGCGGAGATTGGCAGAGGCCCGAAGGGCTTTGAGATTTTCCACCTGCCAAGCATCGAACAGAAATTGCCGCATTATCATATGGCCAAAATCGCCACTGGGTTGCTCCACGAGCAAAAGATTGCGGAAATCGCGCACATCGCGGGTATAGGTCAGATCGTCGGCCGATCGTCCCTCGTCTTCGACCTCTCCGGCTAGTTCCAGCCACAGTCGCGCCTGACCGATCAGATCGAGCGCGGTATTGGTAAGGGCAATGTCTTCTTCCAAAACCGGTGCCTTGCCGCACCATTCCGACAGGCGGTGCCCCAAAACCAGAACATTATCGCCCTGACGCAGCAAAAATTCAAAAAGCGCCCCAGCCATTATTACATCGCCCCCGCCTCGTCGGGGATGTCGAAAAACGTCGGGTGGCGATAAACCTTGGACCTCGCCGGATCGTAAAGCGGCCCCTTGTCGGAAGGGGAAGACGCGGTAATGTGGCTTGCCTTGGCCACCCAGATCGACACCCCCTCATTGCGGCGCGTATAAACATCGCGGGCATTCCTGATCGCCGCTTGCGCGTCGCAGGCATGCAGACTGCCGACATGGCGATGGCTCATCCCGCTATAGCCCCTGATGAACACCTCCCATAGCGGCCATTCGCAACCCTTGCGGGAGCAGGCGGTGTCTGTTTTGTCAGCTTCGTTCATTGTACCGCCATCGCTCTTGCTTCGCGTTTGGCGGCGTGGGCCATCAGGCCCTCGCGCACCCAAGCGCCATCATTGCGGGCCTTGTTGCATGCCGCCAGACGCTCGGCATTGCAGGGACCGCTGCCGTTGATCACCTCGAAGAATTCAGACCAGTCCGGTTCGGCAAAATCATAACCGTTGTTTTCCTCGTTCCATTTCAGCGTCTCATCCGGCACCTGCAAACCCAGATATTCGGCCTGCGGCACCGTTTGATCGACGAATTTCCGCCGCAACTCATCATTGGTGTTTATCTTGATCTTCCACATCATGGACTGGGCTGAATGAAGCGAGTCCTTGTCCGGGGGACCGAACATCATCAATGAAGGATACCAGAAGCGGTTCAACGCATCCTGCGCCATTGCCCTCTGCGCGGGCGTACCCTTCGCCATCTTCATCATAATGTCGAAGCCCTGGCGCTGATGAAAACTCTCTTCCTTGCAGATCCGGATCATCGCCCGGCTGTAGGGGCCGTAGGATGTGCGCTGCAACGGCACCTGATTCATGATCGCCGCGCCATCGACAAGCCAGCCGACCGCCCCCATATCAGCCCATGTCAGGGTCGGATAATTGAAAATCGACGAATATTTCATCCGCCCGTCAAGCAGCTTTTCGACAAGCTGGTCGCGGCTGACGCCGAGCGTCTCGGCCGCGGCGTAAAGATAAAGCCCGTGACCCGCCTCATCCTGCACCTTGGCCAGGAGAATCAGTTTACGTTCCAGCGACGGAGCGCGGGTGATCCAGTTGGCTTCGGGCAACTGGCCTACAATCTCGGAATGGGCATGCTGGCCGATCTGGCGGATCAGGGTCTTGCGATAGCCTTCGGGCATCCAGTCTTTGGGTTCGATCTTTTCACCGGCGTCGATCCGCGCCTGAAAGGCTTGCTCTTGCGGCGTCAAATCGGTCATGTTGCCTTCGGATTTCACCATCTGCGCATACATTTCATGCCCTCCTAAACGCGCTCGATCACCATGGCGGTCCCCTGCCCCACCCCAACGCACATGGTGCACAGCGCGTAGCGGCCGCCGGTTCGTTTCAACTGATAAGCCGCCGTCATGACCAGCCGCGCCCCCGACATGCCGAGAGGGTGTCCGAGCGCGATGGCGCCGCCATTAGGATTAACATGATTTGCGTCATCGGCAAGTTCAAGGGCGCGCAATGTCGCCAGCGCCTGGGCGGCAAAGGCTTCGTTCAGCTCGACCACATCCATATGGTCAATGGAAAGGCCGGTCATTTTCAACACCTTGCGAGTGGCCGGTACCGGCCCCATTCCCATAATGCGCGGCGGCACGCCCGCGGCCGCCATGGCCAAGACCCGGGCAAGCGGTTCGCAGTGTTCGGCCATGGCTTCATTGCCCAGAAGCAGCGCCGCTGCCCCGTCATTGATACCCGAGGCATTTCCGGCGGTGACCGTCAATTCGGGACCGTTGATCCCACGCAAGGTGGAGAGTTTTTCCACCGTTACCGTCGGGCGCGGATGTTCGTCGGTATCGACGATCATCAGATCGCCCTTGCGCTGGGGGACCGAGACCGAAATGATTTCGTCCTGGAACAGACCGGCCCTGTGGGCGGCTTCCCAGCGCATTTGGCTGCGGGCGGCAAAGGCGTCCTGATCCTCGCGCAAGATGTTGAACTCGGCGGCGACCTTGTCGGCGGTTTCAGGCATGGAATCGGTACCGAACACCGCCTTGATCGCGGGGTTGACGAAACGCCAGCCGATCGTGGTGTCATAGACCGCATTGGCGCGCGAAAACGCGGCTCCGGCCTTGGGCATGACGAAGGGCGCCCGGCTCATGCTTTCAACGCCACCGGCGATGGCCAGCCGATAATCGCCGGCTCTGATGGCGCGCGCCGCCATGGCGATACTGTCCATGCCGGAAGCGCACAGGCGATTGACCGTAGTGCCGGGCACCTCCACCGGCAAACCCGCCAGCAAACCCGCCATTCGCGCAACGTTTCGGTTGTCCTCGCCGGCCTGATTGGCCGCCCCCAAAATCACGTCATCGACTTCCATCCAGTCGATATGCGGATTGCGCTCTTTAAGCGCCCTGATCGGCAAGGCCGCCAGATCATCGGCGCGTATCGACGACAATGCCCCGCCATAGCGGCCGATCGGTGTGCGCACGGCATCGAGGATAAAGGCATCCATACTCTCGTTTTCCCTCGCATTTGTGAGGTGCTAGCCGCTTATTCCATCGCTTCGGCGAGCAACGACGCCACATGCGTAATATCGGCCTGGCGCAATCCGGCGATATTGATCCGGCCATCGGGCGCAATGTAAAGGCCTCGTTCGGCGCGCAAACGACAAATACGCTCAGGCTCGGTCGCGAGCAGGGCAAACATACCGCGCCCCCTGGCCAGAAAGGCCAGCTTGGGATGCGACGATGCGAAGCTGCCGCGCAGTCCAAGCAATCTTTCGCGCATTCGATCGAGCTCGGTGCGCCATTGCCGCGTGAGATCGGCATCGCCCAGAATCTCCGCCACGATCGCGCCGCCGTGATCCGGCGGCATATAGTAAAGGTTCCCCGCCGCCCTGGCGGCGACATCGATGACGCGTTTCGCCACTCCCGACCGGTTCGAGACGGCAAACAACGCGCCGGTGCGCTCGCGGTAGAGCGCGAAGGTCTTTGAACAGGAGACGGTGACCAGCATTTCCGGCACGCGTCCGACCATAAGACGCAACGCCGATGCATCGTCGTCCAGCCCGTCGCCAAGCCCCTGATAGGCCAGATCGAGCACGGGCAGAAGCTGTTTTTGCTCGATAAGGTCGGTCAGGTCGGCCCATTCATTCCCAGTGAGGCTAATGCCAGTCGGATTATGGCAGCAAACCTGCAGGATGATAGCATCGCCCGGCCGCGCCGTTTCAAGCCCGTCGAGGAGAGCCTCCATGTCGGGGTGTTCGTTTGAGGGCGTAATAAAGGCTATGCCCTCAACCCGCAAACCGACATGGGCAAAAAGCGGTCGGTGAGGCCCCCATGCCGGTTCGGGCAGCCAGATCGTTGCGTCGGGATTGGCCGCATGAATAACATCCGCGGCCAGGCGTAAGGCCGCCGTTCCTCCGGTGGTCTGTATTGCGGCGCGATAACCGGTATCAGGCAGGGCGTGGCCAAAGACCAGATCGGCAACCCGGTCGAGAAAGACGAGATTACCCAACGCTCCGAGATAGGATTTCGACGGTTGCGTTTCAGCAAGCCGGCGCTCGGCCGACCTGACCGCGGACATGACCGGAATGCGGCCATTTTCATCGCGATACATGCCGACGCCCAGATCGACCTTTTCGCGCCGACGGTCCCCGGCAAAGGCGGTAATCAGATCGAGAAGGGGGTCGGCTTTCACGGGTTTGAAGGTCTGCAACATTTTCGATCCTTAATCTCGGAGGCTTAAGCCCCACCAGTTTCGCCGAGCATCGTCGAAACCCGGTCACGGACATCCTTTGAGGCTTTTTCACGCACCGGGCCGTAGCCACGAATCTCCATCGGGGCGGATAAAATTGCCAGAATCGTGTCGAAGTCATCGGCATTGAAGGATAAGGCCACTGAATCGAGGAGTCCCTCGAACCAGGCGATCAATGCGCGATCGAGCCTGCGATCCTTGCTGTAAGCGAACGGATCGAACACGCTCCCCCGCAAGCTTTTCAACCCAGCCAGAATCCGCAACATCGGCGTCATCCAGCGGTGACTGAAAGCCCGTTTGCGCGGACGGCCGCGCGCATCCTTGCCCAATGGCAGCAAGGGTGGGGCAAAATGGTACTTGACCGCGAAAGGCCCCTCAAATTCCGCCTTGAGTCGGTCTTCAAATCCGGTCCTTGTATAAAGCCGCGCAATTTCATATTCATCCTTATAGGCCATCAGCTTGAACAGCGACTTGGCCGCCGCCATCACCAACCTCTCGCGGACATCATTCGGCAGGGCCGCGCCGAAAGCGGCAAGACGCGAGCGATAACGCTCGGCATAGGCCCGATCCTGATACTTCGCCAGAAACCGCGCGCGATGTTCGATCAAAGCCTTAAGAGAGGTAATCTCGGTGTCCGGTTCGCGCAAACGGGATTGCAAGATTTCCGGCGTTTCGGCCGACATGCGGCCGAGATCGAAGGCGAGGGCGTTGTTTTCAACAGCGACCCCATTCAGCAAGATCGCCTGTTTAAGCGCAGTCTCGCTAACCGGCACCAACCCCTGCTGCCAGGCCGCGCCGAGCATGATCATATTGGCAAAGACGCAGTCGCCCATCAGCCTCTCCGCCGTTGCGTTGGCGTCAAAGGCGGTGACATTGTCGTCGCCGACCGTCTCGCGGATCAGGGCTTCGCGTTCGGCCACGCGCAGATCGGCGTCGCGATTGAGCACCAGATCGCCGGTCGGCATTTCGGCGCGATTCAGAACGATGCGACTACCGGCGCGATAATGCGCCGACGCCTTGGGGGCAGAGCACACAACGACGTCGCATCCGATCACCGCGTCCGCCGCGCCGGCCTCAATGCGTAGCTGGTTGATGGCGTCAGGGGTGCCGCCGAGACGAACATGGCCGATCACCGTGCCGAATTTCTGGGCAAAGCCGGTGAAATCCAGAACGCTCGCGCCCTTGCCCTCAATATGGGCGGCCATGGCAATGAGGGCGCCGAGAGTAACAATGCCGGTGCCGCCAACGCCCGCGACAAGGAGGTTATAGGGGGTGGCGAGCGAGGCAGGTTCCGGCTGCGGTAAATCCTTGACCAAGGCTTCAATGTCAAGGTCCGCCATTACGGGCTTACGACGTCGCCCGCCTTCAATGGTCACGAAGCTCGGGCAAAATCCATTCAGACAGGAAAAATCCTTGTTGCAAGTGGAAAGATTGATCCGGCGTTTGCGGCCAAAGACGGTTTCTTTCGGCTCAACGCTTAAGCAGTTGCTTTCCAGGGAACAGTCGCCGCAGCCCTCGCAGACCAGATCATTGATGAAGACAAAGCGTTTGGGGTCTTCCATCTTGCCGCGTTTGCGCAAGCGGCGTTTCTCGGTGGCGCAACCCTGTTCATAAATGATGATTGTTACGCCTTCGGTTTCGCGCAACTCACGCTGCACGCCATCCAACTCGGCGCGATGATGAAGCGTAGTTCCGGCGGGAAACTGCGTAAGGTCGAATTTACCTGGATCGTCGGACACGACCGCAATCCGCCGGATCCCCTCCGCGCGGCAGGATTGCGCTATGCCGGAAACGCTGATCGGCCCGTCCACCGGCTGGCCGCCGGTCATGGCCACGGCGTCATTATAGAGAATCTTGTAAGTGATGTTGGTTTTGGCGGCAACCGCCTGACGAATCGCCAGCGAGCCGGAATGATACCAGGTGCCTTCGCCCAGATTCTGAAACATGTGCTTGTTGCCGGCGAAGGAAGAGGTTGCAACCCATGGCACGCCTTCCCCGCCCATCTGCGCATAGCCCACAGTGTGCCGATCCATCCAGGCGGCCATGACATGGCACCCGATTCCGGAGGCCGCCATACTGCCTTGCGGTACTTTGGTCGAGGTGTTGTGCGGACAGCCGGAACAGAAATATGGTGTGCGCGCTGCCCCCGACACATTTAAAAGAAGGGGTGGCGTTACGATAAGCGCCTCTGCCCGGGCGCAAAGGGCCTTGTCGGGAACGATGCGCTCCAGCCACCGAGCAAGGATGGAAACGAGCAGCAACGGGCTTAACTCGCCGGTCCAGGGGATGAGCGGATCGCCCCTTGCGTTATATTTGCCGATGATCCTCTCCGGCCTGTCATGGGGCGGGCAATCATAGAGAGAGTCCTTAATCTGGCTTTCGATAAGGCCGCGCTTTTCCTCCACCACCAGAATTTCTCTCTTGCCGCGAACAAAATCCACAACGCCGCGGCGAGCAAGCGGCCAGACCAGACCGACCTTGAAAATATCGATTCCCAACTTGCGGCATTTGGCCTCATTCAACCCTAAAAGACGCATGGCCTCCATAAGATCGAGATGCCCCTTGCCGGTGGTTACGATGCCAAAGCGGGCCTCGGCAATATTGTAAATACGCTGATCGATCGGATTGGCCTCGACGAAGGCTTCGACCGCGGCCAGCTTATGCGCGATGCGGGTTTCGATTTCGGTGCTTGGAAGGTCATTCAAGCGAACATGCACCCCGCCGGGCGGGTAGGTAAATTCCGATTTCGCAAAGCGCCGCGCGGGCCGCAATTCGACGGATTGCCGGGCCTCTACGGTTTCCGATATCGCCTTGAATCCGACCCAGATCCCGCTGAAGCGCGACAGGGCGAAACCATATTCGCCGAAGAGGAGATATTCGGAAATCGAAGCGGGATTGAGAATCGGCATGAACCAAGCCATAAAAGCGACATCCGACTGGTGCGGCATGGAAGACGATACGCAACCATGATCGTCGCCCGCCACCGCCAGAACGCCGCCTTTGGCGGATGCTCCATAGGCGTTTCCATGTCTGAGCGCATCGCCGGATCGATCGACGCCCGGTCCCTTGCCATACCACATCGAGAAAACGCCCTCGACCGCGCAATCGGGATCAAGCACCGTCTGTTGCGCGCCCAAAACCGCCGTCGCGCCGAGGTCTTCATTGATGGCCGGCAGGAAGTTAATCCTGTTCGACATCAACCGGTCGCGAGCCTGCCAGAATTCACGATCAAGCGCGCCCAGCGGCGAGCCGCGATAGCCCGATACGAAACCAGCTGTATTGATGCCGACGGCGCGATCGCGGCGCGCTTGATCGAGCATGACGCGCACAAGGGCCTGGGTTCCAGTGAGAAACACCCGGCCTTGCGTCAGATCATAGCGATCGGACAGTCTGTAGGTTCGAAAACACGTCTTTTGTCTGGTCATCCCCTGCCTCGCTCGCGGGGATTTTAGCAGAGAAACGGTGAAAAAGGCAACCCATTGACGAAGCTTAAAAAGCCTCATATGTTCCGGCTACGCAGACAAAGCGCCGGATGGCCCTCAATGAGGGCAATAATAAAAACCAGTTACATTTCTATTGAGCAAGGCTGACGGTGCGAGCCTTTCCTTGATCGACGCTTTCGAGGCCCGCCGCAGAAAGCCTCCCTACATGGCGACAAACGGGCTCTCGGGCAGGTCAGAGAATAAATTTCGACAAATCGGCATTATGCGCAAGATCGCCGACATGATCATTGACATAGTCGGCATCGACCGTGACCGTCTCTCCCGATCTGTCGGTCGCGGTGAAACTAATGTCGTCAAGCACACGCTCGAGAACCGTTTGCAGGCGCCGTGCTCCGATATTTTCTACGCTCGCGTTGATTTCGGCGGCAATTTCGGCCACGGCGTCGATACCATCTTCGGTAAATTTCAAGGTGACCTCCTCGGTTGCAAGCAGGGCGGTGTATTGCTTCACCAGGCTCGTTTCGGGCTCGGTCAGGATACTGTGGAAATCATCCCTGGTCAGCGCCGCAAGTTCAACGCGAATCGGTAGCCGACCCTGAAGCTCCGGCAGGAGATCGCAGGGTTTGGCCACATGGAACGCTCCCGATGCAATGAATAAAATATGGTCGGTTTTGACCGGACCATGTTTCGTTGACACCGTTGTCCCCTCGATGAGCGGCAGAAGGTCGCGCTGCACCCCCTCACGGCTGACATCGGCGCTGCCGCGATCGGCGCGTGCGCAGACCTTGTCAAGCTCGTCGAGAAACACGATACCGTTTTCCTGCACTTGATAGAGAGCCTCCTGAATCAGCTGCTCTTCGTCGAGAAGTTTGTCGGATTCCTCGGTCATGAGCAGTTCATGGCTCCGATTTACGGCCATCCGGCGCGTTTTGGTACGCTGCCCAAACGCTTTGCCGAGCATTTCATTGACGTTAATCATGCCAACCTGAGCGCCCGGCATGCCGGGAATATCGATGGCGGGCATGGAATTGCCGGTGTCGATGACCTCAATTTCAATTTCCTTGTCATCCAACTCCCCGGCGCGTAATTTGTCGCGGAAAGTGCGGCGCGTCGCCTCACTGGCGTCGGAGCCGACCAAAGCGTCGATAACGCGCTCTTCCGCATTGAGATGGGCCGCCGACTCCACCTCTTTTCGCTTTTGCCTGCGCACCAGGGCAATGCTCACCTCGGTCAGATCGCGGATCATCTGCTCCACATCGCGGCCGACATAGCCGACTTCGGTAAATTTGGTCGCTTCGACCTTGATGAAGGGAGCATCGGCAAGCCGCGCCAGCCTGCGCGATATTTCCGTTTTCCCAACGCCTGTGGGACCGATCATCAAAATATTTTTCGGCATCACCTCATCGCCCAACCACTCCTCAAGCTGCTTGCGCCGCCAACGATTGCGCAGCGCAATGGCCACGGCGCGTTTGGCGGCCTCCTGTCCGACAATATAGCGGTCGAGTTCGGACACGATTTCACGAGGGGAAAAGTTACTCATGGAATGGATACACCCGATCTTGTTGGTCATGAAGGCATGGATATAAGAGGTATGCGTATTATTCCGGACAGTCCAACGTCTCAATGATCACCTTGTCATTGGTGAAAACGCAAATGTCGGCGGCAATTGCCATAGCACGCAATGCGACGTCCCGCGCGCTCATATCGCTATCGACAAGAGCGCGCGCCGCGGCCAGCGCGTAACTTCCGCCGGAGCCGATGGCGGTCAGCCCCATTTCCGGCTCCAGAACATCGCCGGTGCCGGTCAAAACGAGGCTAGCTTTGGCGTCGGCAACGATCATCATGGCTTCCAGCCGGCGCAAATAGCGGTCGGTCCGCCAGTCCTTGGCCAGTTCCACACAAGCCCGCGTGAGCTGATTGGGATACTGTTCCAGCTTGCCCTCAAGACGTTCGAACAACGTCACGGCATCAGCCGTTGCCCCGGCGAATCCAGCGATGACGTCGCCACGACCGATCGGGCGCACCTTGCGGGCATTGGATTTGACGATAACGTTACCAAGGCTGACCTGGCCATCGCCGGCAATGACCACCTTCCCATTCTTGCGAACGGTTACGATCGTGGTGCCGTGCCAGTTCAACTGATGATAAGGTTGCGTCATGAAAATGATCCGACTCATGCCAAGGGCTGGAGGAGATCGTATACTTAACCACTCAAGCCTGCCTTGAAAAGGCGTCAATCGTCAAAACAGGTTTAAAAAAGCAAAAGGTCACGGACCTGGTCGGGGCATCGGCGGCGTTTTTTAGTTTATAAATCCTTAAAAATTCGATCCGGACGGTTCTCGGCACTGGCTGGGGAGGGAGGATTCGAACCTCCATTGACGGAGTCAGAGTCCGCTGTCCTACCGTTAGACGACTCCCCAATGCCGGTCGGAAGTATAAGAGCCGATACATAACGTTGCCACAATGGTTGCGTCAAGTCTTTGCCAAAGGTATCTTCTTGCGAAGCACAGTGCCCGAATCGGTCGGTCAATTCATCTTGCATCCTGGTGCCGACCAATCAAATTTTTGCGATTTTCGATAATGACACAAAAACTGCTCACTAAACAATTATCCGACCGGGTCCACGAACATCCCAAGGTCGAATTCGGTCGGGTCGGCGTGTTGTTGGTCAATCTTGGCACGCCGGAGGGATTTTCCTACTGGCCGATGCGCCGCTACCTCAAGGAATTCTTGAGCGATCGCCGCGTGATTGAGGTTCCGGCGTTTTTATGGACGATTATCCTCAACCTCTTCATCCTCCCCTTCAGACCGCAAAAATCGGGCCGGGCTTATGCGAAAATCTGGAATCGCCAACGCAATGAATCCCCGCTCAAAACAATATCGCGGGCGCAGGCGGAAAAACTCTCCGCCCTTCTCGACCCCACCTGCGGCATCAGGGTCGAATGGGCCATGCGTTACGGTCTGCCGCCGATCGCCGATCGTCTGGTCTCTCTCAAAGAGGAAGGGTGCGAGCGCGTTTTGCTGTTCCCGCTTTATCCGCAATATAGCGCCAGCACCACGGCGAGCGCCAATGAAAAGGCATTCGACTCCTTAAAAACCATGCGCTGGCATCCGGCGATACGCACCGTACCGCCCTATTACGACCATCCCGCCTATATCGACGCGCTTTGCCTCTCGCTTGAGCATCATCTGAGCAGTCTCGACTGGAAACCGGAAATCGTGCTCGCCTCGTTCCATGGGCTGCCCAAATCCAATCTGCATAAGGGCGATCCCTATCACTGCCATTGCCAGAAAACGGCGCGGTTATTGCGCGAAAAACTGGGTTGGCCGCAAGATCGGTTGCGTATTGCTTTTCAATCCCGATTCGGGCGCGAAGAGTGGTTAAAGCCTTACACCGACGAAACGGTGGAGATGCTGGCGCGTTCAGGAGTGAAACGCCTTGGCGTGATCACACCGGGCTTTGCCGCCGATTGCGTGGAAACGCTGGAAGAGATCGCCATCGCCGCCGGTGAACTCTTCCGCCGCAATGGAGGCGAAAAATTCTCTCTCATCCCTTGCCTTAATGACAGCGACATTGGCATCGACATGTTCAAAACTATCATTGAAGAAGAGTTGCGGGGCTGGCTCAAACCCATCTCCCGGTGAACTTCAACACCCCCGTTATACCTGATGGAAGCGGTCTGCTAAGCTATGTGATCCCGATGCGCAGCCGGTCATGGATGTGGACAATACCGACGGGCTTGTCATTTTTAACCACGAATACCCTGGTAATTCGGGCGGCGTTGAGCGTCCTGAGAGCCCCGGGGGCGGGTATATCCGGCGCAAGGGTCAACGGGTTGCGGGTCATGACATCCCCGGTACGGGCGTCCAGAAAATTCGCATTCATATGACGGCGCAAATCTCCATCGGAGGTAAACCCGATTAATGAACCGGTTTCATCGACGATTCCCAGACAGCCAAAACTTTTTTCCGTCATGGTGATGAGAACCTGTGACATAGGCATATCGCCTCCGGCGAGGAGTAATTCCCCGGTTCCATGCATGATATCGCCAACAAAAGCGAGTTGTGCGCCGAGCCTACCGCCAGGGTGAAATTTGTGAAAGTCACCGGCGGTAAAACCCTTTGCCTCAAGCAACGCAATAGCCAAGGGCCAGTTGCATGGTGGTCGAGCCGGTCGGCGCAGGACCGATCGGACAATCCTCATCATGCCCGGGCAGGCAGAAACCCGTGTCGGCCGCTTTGGCAAGCGTACTGTCACCGCAACCGGCGATCGCAAATCAGCGGTATGGAGAACCGCCGCGAATAAGCCAGCATATCCTTAAGTTCCACGGTCTCCCCGGAGTTGGACAGCATGAGGGCGACATCATCGGTCGTGATCATACCCAAATCACCGTGGCTTGCCTCACTGGGGTGAACATATAAACCAAGCGTACCGGTTGAAGCGAAAGCTGCAGCTATTTTTCGCGCGATATAACCACTTTTGCCGATTCCCGTTAGGATTGTGCGCCCCCAGCATGACTGAATCCGGGTTAAAACGGCAAGAAACGCCGACGCTAGCGGTCCGTCAAGTGAGCGGGACAACGCATTAAGTCCCTTCGCCTCGATATCCACTGTCCGCCTTACGGAAAGAATGGCGTGAACGCGCGGTTTGGAGCTGATAGAAGTGTGATGTCTCACAGCTGAATATCTGATTTTCGATTGAGGGCGAACCATACCTGCCCCGTCTGAATCAACGGCAACCCGGCTCACTCTATCTCATTTGGATAATTTTCGTGTCGCGCTTAAGCGAATATTTTTCCCCCAAGCCTTGAAAAAGATAAAAATATCCTCCAAAATATTCTTCGCCGATGAGGAAGATGTTGTCGAGGCGCCTGTGAAACCGAGTAAGGAAATGGATCGTTTCAATGCTGGGAAAATTGTTTGGGTTGATCGGGCTGTTTCTTGCGCTGGCCCTTGGTTTCCATAGCGGGGCTGTGGCCAAAAGCAGCAAGCCGGAGATACCGGGGGAGCGGACGGTTACCCTGCTCATTCGCTATGCATTGATTGGTATCGACCAGGCCAACCGCACGGGCAATTACACCGTGCTTCGCGACCTCGCCGCACCAGGGTTTCGTGCGCAGAACACGGCTGCTTCTCTCGCCATGGCGTTTTCTGGACTCCGGCGTAATGTGGATTTATCAAGCTCAGCGATTGCAAAACCGATTTTAACCGAGCCTCCCACCCTCGGCGAAGACGGCATTTTGCACATCAAAGGCTATGTAGACGTCACGCCCAAGCCCGTCAGGTTCGACCTCGGCTGGCAGGCCAGCAACGGCGGTTGGATTTTATATGGCATCGCTCTGTCTCCGGGTGAGAAAGTCGTTTCAGGAGGACGCAGCGCCATCACCGGAAGCGGCGGAAGATTGTCTAAACAAGACAAGATACGCAAGCCCGACAAACGTCTCGATCAATAACAAAAGGCCTCATCGAATGGCCGATGCGGCTGGTGGATTTTAATGGGCGCATGGGGAATCGAAAACGCGATTATTCTCGGTAAAATCAGGACCGACATGTTCCACGGAGCGGGGGCGGCGTTCGAATAAAATCAAGAGGTATGCTCCGCGGAAATTGACTATTCGTGCTGCGTCCTTCCTCTCGAACAAATCTAGGCTTCGCCGCGCGTCTACTAACCAGTCCGACCAGGATCTTTCCTCCAACGAAGCGCCATTTGGGGAACTCATTGGCTGCTCCTTGGGCATCGCCGCGATTGAGTTTTCGTCACAAGGTTGATGCAGCCAGACTGCCCGACCAGACATTGGCGGGTCGAACGACCTCAATGTTCCGAACCAGTTTTCGTGCAGAGGCACCGCCCTCGGGCTTTAACCTTTGAGATAAGGAGTATGAGACAACGACACAGGACCATCAGGCGACTATCCGGTCAAGGTCGAGGGCGGACACTGATGAAGTCACGCCGCGCCGCCCCAAACTGTGCGCATGCCGGCCGCCGACAGGAGAGCGGGCAGCGAGGTGGCAAAGGAAATCAGCATGTTCGCCAATCTCCGCGAGGTCGAGCCCGCTCTCATCAAGGTGCTGGATTTGACCGACTGCGCAAGATTGCAGGAGGCTTACAAGAGTTTTTTGGCCTTCGCGGCCAGCGACGCCTGCAGGCTTGGTATAATCCTGACAAGTCACACCGGCTGGCCGTTGCAGGAGTTGCTGGCGCTGGAGAACCAAGAATTGATAGCATGGTCCGAAACGCTCAGGTACACCAGTCGCGTACCACAAGGACCGATACCGTGATCATGCCTGTCAGAAAAGCCACAGTGAGTGCGGTGATCATGGTCAGGAGAAACCCCACCGCTAAATCGGCCAGCCTTGCATTGGCTCCGTCGATCCTGTGGACCACGACGACGACGGTCCAAATGGCCCACAGACAACAGAAGATAACGGGCCCCATGAACAAACCTTGGCTATCGGCCTAGTGATTGGCAAGCCCTATTCTCGCACCATTGAGACCGCACAAGCGTGATCGGCCCGGCTGGGCAGGCAGTGGCAGGAAACCAACAGGAAGCCCGGCACAATCGGCGCGGTCATCAAATACAACATCCTGCTTGGCCAGTTGTGCGACAAACAGACGGTCTTGGATCGACATCGGGCATGAAAGATTTGATTGAGTGGCGGAAGGCAGACCGACTTGCTTGTATTAGTGCGCACCACCCTGCACTTTTTTCATTTTCTGGCGAGGCGCGGCCAAGAGATTTTTAAAAAAGGTCACGCCCCCGCTTGGCCCATGACAAGCGGGGGCGTGTGACACAAGGGAGGAAATCAGGATCATCCCGTCGACCGTTCGCCTGCCGACGGCGTCGAGCTATACCAACTTGGCCCTTGAAGCCTCTAGACCACATCGACCGTGACATCGGTGTCGATTCACAGCTGCGCGTGCGAGGATTCGTAGACATCGTAGTTGTGTTCGTCGTACGTTTGGATGGCATCACTTTGTCTGGTGAACCCGCTCAACTTGACGATGTCATCGGCATCGCCATTGAAGTGAGGAGTGTTGTTTTCATCCGTCATGCTCTTTCACGGCCTGCGCGGAAAGCGTCACTGTGCCGGTGCTATCGATCACCTCCATGCCGGTCACCTTGCTGGCGACATTATCCCTTGTGAAGTCCAGCACCGCCGCTTGCAGCCCTTTCACCACGAGGGTGTCGTTGCCGGAGCCACCGTCGATGCGAGCGAACCCCCATGTCCGGCACCTCGAAGGTATCGTCGCCGGCAGGGCCCAGAAAGCACATCCGTCCTGTCGAGACCGATGATATGATCATTGTTATCCGAGCCGGAAATCCAGCCATCGCTGTCGGTGCCGAGAGTGCGCATTCCCAGGGCACCGTCCTTATCACCCTTGCCAGAGATCACATAAGCCGAGCCGGTATAGCTCGCCGCTTCGGCATGCGGACCACCGCTATGGGGCTGGTCGCCGCGCGGGCCTCGTCACCCTCTTCCCTGAGCTGACGACGATTGCGAAAAGCACGCCTTGCGCCCGGTGAATTCCGCGAGTCCAGAGGTCCGTGTGGTTCATAATGGAGCTGCCCTATATGGGCCGTTTATGGCCGTTGTTTCTAAGTTCTGTGGCCTCTACTCCAACGATACAATTCCCATGACAGTACAACCTTAGAGGGCATCTCATGATTCAAGATTTTCCTAATCCTTGTCAAGCGACGGATTCTGTCTGGGCATATTAGGTGGAAAACGTCCATGACATTTGCTTTTGTCACAGCCTTGATGGCCGTTTCTTCTCCAGACAAAAACAGACGCCAGTCAGGACGGGTGCTCTCTACCGTTGAGCATGAAACATTTGTCAACCAAACTCTGTAAACCCAAAATCGCGGGACCATCGCTTCAATCTCCTGACGTGGGAAGTTGGTAAAAATGCGCGCCCGACTGAGAGACCGCTATACGGTAGTGTCGTGCAATTCCGTCTCGCAAAAGGCATTTTGGATGTGCCGAAGCCGGAAACGGGAATCCATGACCACCAGGTCGAATCGATGGTCGAAACCCCCTATACCACGGCGGCGCGACAACCAGTATTTTGCAGCCTTTATGATACGTTGGCGCTGTCGTGGCCGCAGTGATTCGAGGGCAATAGCCTCACTGGCCCGATACTTGACTTCGACGAAGACTATAGTCTTGCCGCGTTGCGCGATAAGATCGATCTCTCCGACCGGGCAACGAAACCGGTGAACAAGGATATGATAGCCTTTGAATGTCAAAAACGCGCAAGCGAGCCTTTCCCCCCAAAGCCCGCTTTTGAAGGCCGCGCGCCGCAAGACCCGGTTACGC
The DNA here is from genome assembly GCA_036881905.1 of Hyphomicrobiales bacterium. Lineage (GTDB taxonomy): Bacteria > Pseudomonadota > Alphaproteobacteria > Rhizobiales > Im1 > JBAJNN01. The sequence continues at coordinate 177,574 of JBAJNN010000001.1, forward strand.
CCATGACGGCTCATTGCCCATCCGTTTCCTGCCCTTGCCTGTTCTTCAATGCCAAGGCACGCGCATAGACCTCACGGCGCGACAGACCCAGCGCTTGGGCGACCTCGGCCGCGGCCTTGCCCACGGACAGCCGCTCGAACGCTTGGAGCAAAATATCATCCACATCCTTGTCATGGCACCCATCCGGCTCATGCGGCACCGGAGGCGCGATCACCAGAACGAACTCTCCCTTCACGGTACTACGAGCGGCGAACTGCTCATAGAGACTTTCCGCCGACCCACTCATCAGTTCCTCGTGGCTCTTGGTTAATTCGCGGGCCACGGTCACGGTGCGTTCCGGTGCAATATTGGCCAACAATCCAAGCAGATTTGTAAGCCGATGAGGTGCTTCATAGAGCACAATGGATGTCTGCATGACCATCAGCTGTTGCAGTGTATTGCGCCGCGCCATGCCACGGGCCGGCGGGAAACCGGCGAATAAAAAATGATTGCCTGGAATCCCTGAAATCGAAAGTGCCGCGGTAACGGCGCTTGCTCCGGGAACCGCCCATAAGGGAATGCCTGCTTGTCTTGCGCTGCGAATCAATTTGTAGCCCGGATCGGAAATAAGCGGCGTACCGGCATCGGTGACCAAGGCAATGGCTTCACCGGAGTCAAGTCGCGATAAGATGGCCGGACGAACTCTCGCCGCATTGTGCTCGCGATAGGACAGTAAAGGGGTCAAGATTCCGTAATGGGAAAGCAATTTCCGCGTGACCCGCGTGTCTTCACAAATGACGCAGTCGGCGGATTTGAGGGTTGTCAGGGCACGCAAAGTAATATCACCCATATTACCGATCGGTGTCGCCGTGATATAAAGCCCAGGCGCAAGGGGCGACGGTGGAGCCATATGCCCCATGACGCAATGAGGCATATGTCTGGGGATTGTGTCGTCGGCGGTCATGACAGCCACAGAACCTTCCAATACTAAGCCACCATGGTTTTTCAACCTTACCACGCTCAACCCGAGCGTGGTATAATTTCTGTAGAATTATTACAGAGTAGCCAGAAAAGATAGGACGTGATAGGGTGTTTACCCATTAAAGTGGTTTTATCTTCCATGGATCAGATCGCTCCACGAGTTCAACGATTAGGAAAATCATAGTGTTGTACAAAGTCTGCGCTCTTTTTTCGCGTATTGCCCCTCCAGTAGCAACCAACGCCGGCATCGCAATACGCATAATGCTCCTCGGCGCTGCGGCAATCAGCCTGAACGGTTGCGGCAGTCTCGGCACAAACGGTCTGTTTGGCGGTTACGAGGCACGCCAACTTCAGCGACCCCCGGGAGGAAGTGACAAACTTGTCAACATCGATCAGCAAGGGCCCAAGGTTGCGCTTCTGTTGCCTCTGTCGGCGCGTGGCGATTTTGCCGAAACGGCGAGAGCCATGAAACAGGCGGCGGAGCTTGCCATGTTCGAGTCCGCCAATCCGGGAATCACTCTGGTTACCGAGGATACCCATGCCAGTGCGGCCGGTGCAAAGAGAGCAGCTGAAAAAGCACTTGATGAAGGCGCACAACTCATTGTTGGGCCATTGCTGTCATCTTCCCTACAGGCCGCCGCGCCTCTGGCCCGCCGGAAGAACGTGCCGGTCGTGGCCTTTTCCTCAATATCCTCTCTTGCCGCCCGTGGCGTGTATCTTATGAGTTTTCTACCCGAGCAGGAAGTATCGAGCGTTGTAAGCTATGCGGCTAGTGAGGGCATTCGTGACATTGCGGCGCTGGTGCCAAAAACGAAATATGGCTCTACGGTGGAGCGGGCATTGCGGTCCAGCATAGCTGCACAAGACGGACGTATTGTGGCACTGGAGAAATTCGAGCCGACGCCGCAGGGCGCCATAGACTCCGCAAACCGCATTGCCTCCCTCATCCAATCTCCGGACAATACGGTACAAGCCCTCATGATCGCGGCGGGCGGCAATTTGCTCAAGACCATCGACGTGACCCTCGACAGTGCCGGCGTCAAGGTGGACACGGTAAAATCGCTCGGCACCGGCCTGTGGGACGATCCGACGACAATGGGCGCCGGAATCGCGCGCGGCGGCTGGTACGCCGGGGTGTCGCCCGATCTTGGCGACAGTTTCAACCGGAAATATGTTGCCACTTACGGCATGACGCCGCCACGTCTTGCAAGCCTGGCCTATGATGCGGTGTCGATGGCCATCGCCATCGCCCATGAGGGTTTTACACCCGGGTTCAGCGACGCCCAAATCACCAATCCCCGGGGGTTCCAGGGCGCCAATGGCCTGTTCCGGTTTCTCTCCGATGGCCGGATCGAACGCAGCCTCGCAATTCTTGAAGTCACGCCCCGCGGCCCGAAACTGGTGCACCCCGCATCGACCCGTTTCGGCTTCACCCGATTTTAGGGCGTAGACCCGCTCATTGACTCATCCAAGAAGGGCTGGAGCCTATCAGACGCTCCAAGTCGAGTGGCCGATCTTCGCCAAGATTGAAGCAGCCAAGGGCATCCGCTTAGAAAATGCCGGAGCGGCGATCTCGACCCACTGCAAAACGCAAAAGCGGCTATGGTAACCAACTCTGAATAAAAATTTGCTAACTATAGTCTGTGGAGCCAGAGTTTACACATCGATAGTGTCTCTCTCTGCAATGAGAAATTATTCGACGGATCGAGAAAAACTTAAGCACCTTGGAAACCACATCAGACAGATGCGTAATGAGCGGTCGATCTCCCAAGAAGAATTGGCAGAGCTTGCAGGCGTTCACCGAACCTATGTGGGCACGATCGAGCGTGGCGAAAAGAACGTAACCATTTTGTCGATTGGAAAAATCGCTGCTGCTCTTGGTGTCACCATCTCTGAACTATTCCAAGGTTACGAAGATGGGCAGTGAGCACAATAGACTGAGGCGGTAACGCTATCATGGCGGAAGCCGCTTTCCTCGACAGCTTCCAGAAAGTGTTCCAAGCTACGGAGTACCGCATCAGGGCAAAGCCAAATGAATTTCAAATAATCTATGTAAATGCTCCACTGTCTGAGAAAGATATGTCTGAAATCTACAACCCAGATGCTCCTATAACGCGGCATGGTGTTTTTCCTGACTATGCAATTGAGAACACCAATAAAAAAAAGGTTCTTTACGTAGAGGTAAAGAGGCAGGATGGATGGGTAGAGGGGGAAAAACGCTCCGATGGCAAAGGAAATGCTCATGAACGTTCCTGCAAATTCTTTACGCCTGGCCTCCTAGGAATCCTCCGAGAGGCAAGCGGAATTAGAGCATAATCCGATCCGGAGAAGCGAGGATCGATAAGATTATGCTTACAAAACAAAATATTATAGTGGAATAGTGATTCAATTTGAACGCAATCCGCTCTAAAGCCCCTCATCTGCCGTTCTGGACTGTTTTCCAAGGTAATATTATGCGTGACCCGTGCCGTGTGCGTGAGATCACGTTCTGGTATGAAAAATTCGACAGCCGCTTCTTTTTCTGGCGGCATTCGCCTGATCCCGAGCTGTTATTTGAGAATTTTGAACAGAAACTAGCACCCCTAATTGACTAATCATCCTTCGTATTCTTCCTGAACGTCCAAACCCCAAACATCCCAATTTTCCGGTCTGTGCCGTGCAAAGAGTTCAATCTTGTCCTGCGTGGGAAACATGCGTTCAATAGAATCACGAACCTCGTAATGTTTGACTCTGTGTTCACCTCTACGGACACTCAAAAACTTCTTCTCGTTACTTGCTCCACGGGGTGTTGGGATTCGTCCTTTCTTAAATACGAGGCAAAGATTGCAGTATGAAATGGTGTATCTTCCAGGATTATGAACCATCTTATCCCATATGAAAGCCACGACATTGTATTCAAAATCCCATGACCGACCGAGTTAAATTCTATTGGCAAGATGTGGATTTATTGAACACATAAATAACAGAAAATTTTCTTTATATATTTCAAAAATAGGTACCTTCTTAATTTGTTTCAGATTCAAAGTAGAATACTTAAAGTTTTCCGAGCTGATGAAGATATTCTTACTCCAATCCATTTTCTCGGTGCAGGAACTCGATCTGTCGAACTGCAGCTTTCCACCGTAATCCCAAGGAGGATCGGCATAAATGATGTCGTGTTTTTTTCCGGGCAAATCGGGGTACGAGTCTGGCAGATCGTTCCGCTGCGTGCGGCGCTTCCGCTCGGCATTGTAAATCCTATAGCCATTGAGCCTTTTCCCTTCTGAGCGGCTTGGAGCAACAGACTTTTCAACCTCGAATAGCTGTTTTTTCGTGTTCATAATCATCGTCTTTCTTTATACTATAGCCAGCTAAATTCAGAACTATGTGTAATACTTGCAATAGTATGGAAAGCTGGTTCCGTGAAGTCGCTCACCCGACAAGACGCGCCCAGACGTCGCGCTTGGGTGGCTCGGCAGGTTTCTCACGCCGATTGGTCAGGATCGCATTTAAGCTTACCCGCCTGACCTTTGCACCCGTCCATTCTCACCCGCGACTGCTCTTCACCCTGAAGGTTTGAGCTTCTGACGTCTCAAAGTGGCTGCTGTCCAGCCTAAAGACCCTCTAGCGCTCAAGCTCCATGCCACAACTTCACTGCCGGACTAGGGCCTGAACTTTTTCAGCGATGCGCTTAACGAGGTCACGGCCTTTGGATAAGCGTTTAAGCGTTGATCATGCTTGTCGGAGAGTTCTTTCAGCATTGGCGCCAGCCGCGTCAGTCAAGTCTTCAACTCCTCCCGCCTGCGTTCAAATGCGCTCAAGCGACTCTCGACACCCTCGTTCAGCGCCTGGTCGCAGATGGTCAACGAACGCCGCAAGGCAGCTGTTTCCTCTTTGGAGCAATCGGCCAATTCGCTGACAGAGCGCGGCAATTCGCGCTCTAACGGCGTCAACGGATCCCTCCCCGTCCGATGGGTCTTCAATCGTCAGGTCATCGCGTCCCTGTCAAGGCACGGTCAATCCGGCCTCTTACGCAAGCGGCAAGCGTACTTTCAACCGGCATAAGGCAGCCTGTCAATTCCAAAATGACGGCATTAAGAACCAAACGGCCTTCATCCGTGGCCTTCAGCGTACCGTCATGCCCGTTGAAGACAAGGAACCCTTCAGCCGACAATGCCTGAATCGTATCGGGCGCGGGCGTAAGACCGGTCATGACCGCCAGACGCCGAAGAGAAACACCCTCCGCCAGCCGCATCCCCATAAGCAGGCATTCTTCGGCCTGTTCTTTCGCTGTCAGTACGCTTTCTGCAACAATGCCGTGACCATGCGTTGCGACAGCATCAAACCAGACTTGCGGAGCGCGTTTCATGGCGAGCGCGATACGCCGCGATGCCTCATTCAACCGGCTGTGGGCGCCGGGACCGATACCGAGATAGCCCCCATAACGCCAATAGACGAGATTATGGCGCGATTCGTTTCCGGGCCGGGCATGATTGGAAATTTCATAAGCCGGCAGTCCCGCCGCGACGCATAATGAGCCGGTGAGTTCAAACAACTCTCGCGCCTGATCGTCATTCGGCAAGGCGAGCAAACCTTTCCCATGGCGCGCGGCAAAAGGGGTGCGAGGCTCTATGGTGAGTTGATAAAGTGAGAGATGGTCCGTGCCCAGATCGAGAGCCCGTCGGAGTTCTGCTGCCCATGATGATGGCGCCTGTCCAGGTCTTGCATAGATGAGGTCGAAACTGACGCGGGCAAAAATGGTGGTGGCCAAGTGCAATGCGCCAAGCGCCTCGGCGAGCGTATGCTCGCGGCCCAGCGCCTTGAGAGCATCGTCATCAAGAGCCTGAATGCCCAATGAAAGGCGATTGACGCCGGCACTCTTATAGCCACGGAAATTTCCGGCTTCGGCGCTGGTCGGGTTGGCTTCCAGGGTAACCTCGGCATCGGCCGCAACCGGCCAAAGCCTGGCGATGGTGTCGAGCACGAGACCGACGGCGGCGGGCGGCATAAGCGACGGCGTTCCACCGCCGAAAAATATGCTGGCGACAGGCCGGCCGGCACATCGCACCGCCAGCGTTGCGATCTCGCGGGCCAGCGCGCGACCATAGGCCATCGCATCGACCCGTGGGCGGACATGGGCATTGAAATTGCAATATGGGCATCTGGCGCGGCAGAACGGCCAATGGATGTAGACACCAAAGCCCCGATCCGGGCTTTCGCTTGGGGCGCGCTGCAATGTCACGGAATTACCCTGGCCGATTATGCCTGTCGTGCCTGTGTTCCCACGTCTCTCGATCCTTGAAAAACCTGGCGCATGAGTTTGGCGAAAGCCCGCGCCCGGTGAGAGATTTCGTGTTTTTCCTCAGGGGCCATCTCAGCGAAGGTTTGGGCATGGCCTTCAGGCTGAAACATCGGATCGTAACCGAAACCCTGCCGGCCGCGCCACGGGTAAACGAGCCGTCCGGCGACGCTTCCCTCGAAAACCTCGACATGGCCATCGGGCCAGGCCAGCGCCAATGCGCAGATGAAGGACGCCTTGCGGTCACGGGCACCGGTTGCCCGCCGGTCCGCGAGCATCGTTTCGATTTTGTCCATCGCTCCGGCAAAATCCTTCCGGGGACCTGCCCAGCGCGCCGAATAAATGCCCGGGGCACCATTCAGCGCCTCCACGGCCAAGCCGGAATCATCGCCAAGAGCCGGCAGATTGGCTCTTTTAGCGGCCGCATGCGCCTTGATAAGCGCATTTTCGGCGAAAGTCTTACCGGTTTCCTCCGGTTCCGGCAGCCCGAGCTCGCCCGCCGATAGGGTGACAAGACCGAGCGAATCAGTGAGAGCGGCAATCTCGCGAAGCTTGCCCCGATTGTGGCTGGCCACAACAAGGCGTTCGCCGGCAAAAACACGGTGAGCCATCACAATCCTCTCGACTTCGCGCTTTGCTCAATCGCGGTCTTTTGCAAGGCGACCAATCTCGCAATGCCCCCGCGCGCAAGGTCCAGAAGCGCGATGAACGCGGCTTGCGAGAACGGCTCGGCTTCCGCCGTTCCCTGCACTTCGACAATGTCGCCCTTTCCGGTCATGACGAAATTGACGTCGGCCTGAGCCTCGCAATCTTCCGCATAATCCAGATCGCAAATGGCCATATCACGATAAAGCCCACAGGAAATGGCGGCAACATGGTCCCTGATCGGGTTTTCGCCGATCATATCGCGCATCATCATTCCCAATATGCATTCATGGACCGCAACCCAGGCCCCGGTGATGGCAGCCGTTCTGGTGCCGCCATCGGCTTGCACTACATCGCAGTCGAGCACGATTTGCCGTTCCCCGAGCTTGACCGGATCGACCGCCGCGCGCAAGGAACGGCCGATCAAGCGCTGAATTTCCAGAGTGCGGCCGGACTGGCGCCCGCTGGCGGCCTCGCGGCGCATGCGCTCTTGCGTAGAGCGCGGCAGCATGCCATACTCAGCCGTGATCCAACCCTGGCCGCGGCCGCGCAGCCAGGCGGGAACATGGTCGATCACCGAGGCCGAACACAACACATGGGTATCGCCGCAACGAATGAGGCAGGACCCCTCGGCATATTTCGAGACCCCGCATTCCAGACTCACGGGTCGTATATCCGGGGCTTGGCGTTTCGACGGGCGCATACGATCCCAATCCTTTCGTCGAGTGTCGCAATTTGACTTGAAGAGTGAACGATCACAATCCTGTAGCCAATGCGTCGTCTGACCGCAATAGGGGCTTTAAGGACCGATACGAGAGCAAATTGACGTGACGGCGAATATAGTCCGGCGACGACTGGATAGCAGATAAGGGCTATCGTAAACGGGGCACGCAAGGCAATGAGCGACCGATCAAGCGCAATAGCCGAACTTGATCGGCGCTCGCGCGATATTTTGCAAAGGCTGGTCGAGAGCTACCTTGAAACCGGCAACCCGGTCGGGTCGCGCACGATCTGCCGGTCGCTGCCCATGAGCCTGTCCCCGGCTTCGGTGCGCAATGTCATGGCCGATCTGGAAGCGATCGGCCTTATCTTCTCCCCGCATGTCAGCGCCGGACGCCTGCCAACCGAGTTGGGTTTGCGTTTTTTCATCGAGGGGCTGTTGGAAGTCGGCGATGTGTCGGACGAGGACCGCTCGGCGATCGAAGCCCACGCCGCCAGTCAGGGCCATGACGATCTGGAAACCATGCTGACGCAGGTGACCGAGCGGCTTTCCGGTCTTAGCCATTGCGCCGGCGTGATGGTGGCGCCGAAGCTGAACATACGCATCAAGCACATGGAATTCGTGCCTTTGGAGGCTGGGAAGGCGCTGGCGATTCTGGTCCATGAGGATAATACGGTGGAGAATCGCATCATGACGATTCCCCCTGGCCTGCCGGCGGCGTCATTGACGACGGCGGCCAATTTTCTCAATGCCCGTTTCCGCAACCGGACGCTTGACGAAATCGGCGCGGCGGTGAGCGCCGAAATCGAGACGCTGAAGCGCGAGGCCGATGAGCTGACGGCCGCGGTCGTCGAACGGGGGCTGGCTTCCTGGGCGGCGCCGGAGGCGGAAAACAAGACGCTGATCGTTCGCGGGCGCGCCCATCTCGTCGGGACTATAGACACGCCCGACGATCTTGAACGTGTCGGCAGACTGCTTGACGATCTTGAAACCAAAAGGGATATTATTCAGCTTCTGGGACTGGTCAAGGCGGGCGAAGGGGTCAAAATCTTTATCGGCTCGGAGAGCAACCTGTTTTCTCTTTCCGATTCCTCTCTCATCATCGCCCCCTATCACAATAACGGGGAGAATCTCGTCGGCGTGATCGGTGTCATCGGTCCGACACGGGTCAATTACGCGCGCATTATCCCCATGGTCGATTACACGGCCAGACTTGTCAGCCGTTTGCTCTCTTGATTTTTGCGGCCCCATCGCCGATATCGAAACTCTAAAGTTTATACCCGATCGTAAAGAGTCCCGCTCGACGCGGGGATACTCGCGAAATTCGGCCGAAAAGGATGATCGATGGACGACGGCAAAAAGGTCACCGACAAGGCGGCGCGAGAAGCGGCTGTCGCACAAGGCGAGAACGAAAGGAAAACCGATACGACACCACCGGCCGACGGCGCGGCGACGTCGGATGCGGGCCATGGCGATAAGGCCGATGACGGCGGCGCGAGCGAACGCTTAGATGATGAAGAGACCGCTGTTGTATCGCCAGCGCAGGAGAGCCAAGACCGGATCGAGTCCCTGATGGCGGAGAACGCCGCACTGAAGGAGCGTTTGTTGCGTGCGGTGGCCGAGACCGAGAACATCCGCAAGCGTGGCGAACGTGAAACCGCTGAGGCTCGCCAATATGCACTCACCGCTTTTGCCCGCGATCTGCTCGCCGTGGCCGACAATCTCGGACGCGCTCTCGACGCCGTTTCCGGGGAAAATGTCGAACATAGCGACGAGACCGCCAAATCGCTCCTCTCCGGCGTGGAAATGACCGCGCGCGAGATGCACAACGCCTTCAAACGCCATGGCATTGTGAAATTCGACCCGCAAGGCCACCGCTTCGACCCGAATATTCACCAAGCCATGTTCGAGGTGGAAGACCCGCAAATCGAGAGCGGCACCGTCGCCCATGTGGTTCAGGCCGGCTATAAAATCGGCGGTCGGGTTTTGCGTCCGGCGATGGTTGGCGTCGCCAAAAGCGGTTTAAAGCCGCAAAACACCGACAAGACAATGCCGGAGGCCAAAGAGGAACCGATGGCGAATCCCGGTGAAGAGCCGGACACGGAGCCGAAACCGACCCGATCGTAAAGCCGCCTGCCACGCGAAAGATTGCCTTAAGCTCCTTTCCGCCCGGCCGATTCCTTAAATCCGCTCATTCTCAAGAGGACTCTTTCACCCAGCCCGCCGGCCTCAGCCCGTGAACCGAATTACCAAGGTAAATGGCGTCCGCGCGCGCAAGGTCATCGACATGCAGCACTCGCTCGCGAGCCGCGCCGGAGGCCAGAAGCTCGCCGCGCAACGTTCCAGGCAAGAGACCGCATGCGATCGGCGGCGTCATCATAATCCCATCACGTCTGACGAAAAGAGATGTGGTCGAGCCTTCGGTCAGTTCATCGCGCTCATTACGGAACACAACCTCATTGACGCCGTGGCTGATTTTCGCCGTTTCGCGCGCGGTATCATAAAAGCCCCGACGGGTGGTCTTATGGTAGAGAAAAACATCCCGACTATCGGTTGGTTGCGGCCACAGCACAAAGCGCAGCGAAGTCGGTGAAGAATTTGCCGCCAAGGGCGTCGCCGTGACCGAAATGCCGTCGATTTCGTGCAGCAGCACGCGCACGCGCACGCGATCGCCGGCAAAATCGGCGGCAACACGTTCCAGAGCTTCCCTAGCCTGCTCAGGGGGCAGGGCGATGCCAAAACGGACCGCCGAGGCGGCCAGTCGTTGCATATGGCGTTCCAGACGCACAAAGCCCCCTTCCCGCTTCCACAACACAGTCTCGATCAGGGCAAGCGGTTCGGCGGAGGCGGTGAAGAACCCCATCTTCAGAATTGCCTCGTCATACTCGGCCCGAAGCTTTGAATCGGAGACGATCGCGCCGCCGATCCCGATTTCACCGCGCCGGTCACGGGCATTGATGAGCGCGGTGCGAATGGCGACATTGAAGCAAAAATCGCCATCGGGGGCGATAAAGCCGATCGCTCCGGTATAGACTCCGCGCGGGCCGAGCTCGACTTCATCGATAATCTCCATGGCACGGATTTTGGGCGCGCCGGTCACCGAACCGCAGGGGAACAGGTTGGTGATCACATCGAACGGGGAAATACCGGGCTTGAGCGTGGCGCGAATGCCGGATGTCATCTGATGCAGACCGCGATAGGTTTCCACGGAAAACAGGTCCGTGACCGTGACCGACCCGATTTGCGCGATTTTTCCCATATCATTGCGCAACAGATCGACGATCATCAGATTTTCCGCAACGGTCTTTTCATCTTCAGCAAGCCGCCGGCGCGCGGCTTCGTCTTCGGCCTGGGTGCGGCCACGCGGCGCGGTTCCCTTCATGGGACGGGTCTGAAGACATTTGCCCTGTCTGCTCATGAAAAGCTCGGGCGAGCATGACAGAATATAATGATCGCCGGTATTGATAAAAGCGCCATAGGCGACCGGTTGCTTACGCATGAGATCGCGATAAAGTCCGGCCGGGTCGCCCTCAAGCTCGAATTGCGCCCGGAAGGTCAAGTTGACCTGATAGCACTCTCCCGCAGCGATATGATCCTTGACCTTGCGGAAAGCTGAATCATAGGCGGGGAAATCCATCATATGTTGCAAGCCGACAGCCCGCCCGGACCGGCCCCGAGCCAGGCTTTCCATCATCGCGGCGACCTGCGCGGCCGTAAGACGCTCAGGCTTTTCATAGAGCCCGAACCACATGAGTGGTACAGGCGAGCACGCCGGACAGAGCCCGGCCAGTCGCTTCTCGAACAGCAATCCAAGCTCATAGGACAGATACCCGCTCGCCCACAGCCCCTGTCCGGCCGCCTCTTGCAAACGCGCAAAGCCCGCCCAAACCTCCCTCGGCGTATAGGCGCGCACGACATGGCGTGGCGCTTCGAACAGCAGGCTGCCCCTCCCCTCATTGCGGTTGTCTACGAGCAGGACCAGACCCTTTTCCATCATGGCGGGAATTCGACTCTCATAAGAGCGATCGAAAGGCCGATAGCCATTCAGCCTTCGGATCGAAGGGCCGGCGTCACCCGTCGCAAGGTCAGATTGATGCGACCGCCTTGGGCGATCAGCGTCGAGCTGCCGTCATGAATACGATCTATGCCATGATAGGCCAGCCGCGCCGCGCCTCCCATGATCAGCACATCGCCCGAAGCCAGGGGAAAGGATCGTGTCGGCGCCTTGCCTCGGCCGGTGGCGATGCGGAAGGTGGCGGTGTCGCCCAACGACACCGAGATGACGGGCGCGGAAAATGTCTCCTCATCCATGTCGCGATGAAGCCCCATGCGCGATGTTTGGCTGTAAATATTGACGAGACAGGCTTGCGGCGGTGCCGGATACCCGGCCACATCGCGCCAAAGGCTCAAGAGACTATCCGGCATAGGCGGCCAGGGCGCTCCGGTTTCGGGGTGCGCTGTCTGATAGCGATAACCCGCCCGGTCGGAGACCCAGCCAAGCGGGCCGCAATTGGTCATCATGACGGAAAAAGGTCGCCCGCTGCGCGGCATCACCGGACGGAAGGGCGGGCTTTTGCGCATTACGCCCTGAATGGCCGTAAGCAGAGCTTCCCGCGCCGGCCGAGCAAAATAACCGCGAAGGATCGAAAGCCCCTCGACAGTCCCCCTGCGTTTATCTGCTCCCATGATCTCGTGCCACCTCAAAATACTCTTTGAACCGCGCGGACAGTGTCACGATCGGAAGCAGATTGTCAAATTTTTGCGGTTTTATATCCTTGCCACGTCAACACCGCCTTGCAGGCATTTTAGAACAAACCTATATATCGTCCGAGACTTCGAGATCTGCGGGGCGGTAAAGCGGGTTGACGCGACCCTATATCGACAGGTCCCAACGGTGATGGGTAGTGTCAGATAGGGGCCACTCGCGAAGAACGATCCTGAAGTGAGTCTGCCTCGATCTTAAGGAGATAATTTGAACATGGCTAAGGTTATCGGCATTGACCTCGGCACGACCAATTCCTGCGTCGCGGTCATGGAAGGCCAGACCCCAAAGGTTATCGAGAATTCAGAAGGCGTGCGTACGACGCCCTCAATGGTAGCGTTTTCCGACGATGGCGAAGTTCTCGTCGGCCAGCCCGCCAAGCGTCAGGCGGTGACCAATCCGGAAAATACGTTGTTCGCCGTCAAGCGCCTGATCGGGCGGCGCCATGACGATCCCACAGTGGCAAAGGACAAAAAACTCGTTCCCTACCACATCGTGAAGGCGGATAATGGCGATGCCTGGGTTGAAGCGCGCGGCAAGATATATGCTCCCTCGCAAATTTCCGCCTATATTTTGCAGAAAATGAAGGAGACGGGGGAGCGTCATCTTGGCGAAACCATTGAACAGGCGGTCATTACCGTGCCGGCCTATTTCAATGATTCCCAACGTCAGGCGACCAAGGACGCCGGCAAGATCGCCGGGCTTGAGGTCCTGCGGATCATCAATGAGCCGACAGCGGCGGCGCTTGCCTATGGGCTGGACAAGAAAAAAGGCGGCACCATTGCGGTCTTCGACCTCGGCGGCGGGACTTTCGACATTTCCGTTCTGGAAATCGGCGACGGCGTCTTTGAGGTGAAATCCACCAACGGCAACACCTTCCTCGGTGGGGAAGACTTCGATATGCGGCTCGTCGATTATCTGGCGGCGGAGTTCAAAAAAGACAACGGAATTGACCTGCGCGACGACAAACTCGCCCTTCAACGCCTCAAGGAGAGCGCGGAGAAAGCCAAGATCGAACTGTCGAACGCCACCCAGACCGAGGTCAATCTGCCCTTTATCACCGCGGACCAGTCCGGGCCAAAGCATCTGACCTTGAAGCTGACGCGGGCCAAGCTGGAAGCCCTGGTCGAGGATCTGATCGAGAAAACCATTGCGCCTTGCAAGGAAGCGGTCAAGGATGCCGGCCTGTCGCCCGGCGATATTGACGAGGTTATCCTCGTCGGCGGCATGACCCGCATGCCCAAGGTGATCGAGACAGTTAAGACTTTCTTCGGCAAGGAACCGAACAAAGGCGTCAATCCTGATGAGGTTGTCGCCATCGGAGCGGCTATCCAGGGCGGCGTATTGCAGGGTGACGTCAAGGATGTGTTGCTGCTGGACGTAACGCCTTTGTCGCTTGGTATCGAGACTTTGGGCGGCGTTTTCACGCGGCTCATCGATCGCAACACGACAATCCCGACCAAAAAGAGCCAGGTGTTCTCGACCGCGGAAGATAGTCAGACCGCGGTGACTATTCGCGTCTTCCAGGGCGAACGCGAGATGGCCGCCGACAACAAATTTCTGGGCCAGTTTGATCTGATCGGCATTCCCAATGCTCTGCGCGGCGTTCCGCAGATCGAGGTGACTTTCGACATTGACGCCAATGGGATCGTGAATGTTTCGGCCAAGGACAAGGGCACGAACAAGGAGCAGGCGATCCGCATTCAGGCCTCTGGCGGTTTGTCCGAAAGCGAAATCGACACCATGGTTCGCGATGCCGAGAGCCATGCTGAAGAGGACAAAAAACGCCGTGAAGAGGTCGAGATCAAAAATCAGGGTGAATCTCTGATTCATCAGAGCGAAAAATCATTGTCGGAGCTTGGCGATAAAGTCCCTGAAGCCGACAGAAGCACCGTTGAGCAGGCTATCGCGGACCTCAAATCGGCGCTGGACGGCGAGGATGTCGAAGCCATCAAGGCGAAGACGCAGACTCTGGCTCAGCTCTCGATGAAGCTGGGAGAGACGCTGTATCGGCAGTCCGGCGCCGAGGGGGAGACGCAAAAAGCGAATGAACAAAAGGCCGGAGAGGAAGGGCCGTCGGCAGCATCGGGCGAGGACGTTGTGGATGCCGATTTCGAGGAAGTTCGTGACGATCAGGATAAACCTTCCGCGACTTCATAACCGTTTTGAAATATGCCCCGCCCAGTTTAAACTGCCCTTGTGGGCCATAAAATCAAGATAAAAACTAGGCGCGGCGGGGGTCGCGCCTGGTTTCATCTCTAAAGACCCAAGGATGGTTGTGCATAATGCCTAAGGACTATTATGACATTCTGGGCGTATCGCGCGATGCTGACGAGAAGGAACTCAAAAGCGCCTATCGTCGACTCGCCAAGAAATACCACCCAGATATCAATCCGGGCGACAAGGAAGCCGATCGGCGGTTCAAAGAGTTGTCACAGGCCTATGATGTCCTGAAAGATGCCAAAAAACGCGCAGCTTACGATCGGTTTAGCCATACCGCTTTCGAAGGCGCCGCCGCTGATGGCGCGCAAGGTGGGTTTAGCCGCGGCGGGCCGGGTTTCGGCCCTGATTTCGCCAGTTCCATGTCCGATATTTTCGAGGATCTGTTTGGTGAATTCATGGGCAGCAACCGGCGCGGAACGCAAAGCAGGCGGGGAATGGGCGAGCGCGGTCACGATCTGCGCTACAATATGCAAATCGGCCTCAAGGATGCCTTTTCCGGCAAGACGGCCCAGATTCGCGTGCCGAGTAGCGTAACCTGCAAGGTCTGCTCAGGCACCGGTGCCAGGCCCGGCACAAAACCCGTAGCTTGCGCCAAATGTCATGGGTCAGGGCGTATCCGTGCAACACAAGGGTTTTTCACCGTGGAACGCACCTGTCCTTCCTGCAACGGCTCCGGTCAGGTGATCGCTCATCCTTGTGAGGCTTGTGGCGGCTCCGGCCGGATAACGCAGGACCGCACGCTATCGGTGAATATCCCGCCAGGGGTCGAGGACGGTACCCGTATCCGGCTCGCCGGTAAGGGCGAGGCCGGTGAGCACGGCGGCGCGGGCGATCTCTATATCTTCCTGTCCGTCAAACCGCATGAGCTTTTCCAGCGTGAGGGGGCCGATTTGTTCTGTCGGGTTCCGGTTTCCCTGACAACAGCCACGCTTGGCAGTGATATTGAGATCCCGACGCTCGACGGAAAACGCACCAGGATAAAAGTGCCTGCGGGAACGCAGACCGGCAAGCAGTTTCGCCTGCGCGGCAAGGGAATGCCGGTTTTGCGTTCAAAACACAATGGCGACCTTTACATTCAGGTCTCGGTGGAAACACCGGTCAACCTTAATCGCAGACAAGCCGAGCTTCTGCGCGAATTTGAACGTGAGTCTAATAAGAGAAATCATCCGGAATCGGAAGGGTTCTTCTCCAAAGCCCGCGTCTTCTGGGACAGTTTCGGCGAATAGTTGTCAAAGCTTCGGCTTGCGCCTTGTATTCGTGGCCAAGGGACGATAGGGTGCCACTTGTCGCGCGGAATTATTGAGTCGCGGCGGCTTTTATCGTTTCAATTCATTATCACCGTCCACAGTGAATAGAAGGAGTTGTTGAAATGAAAGTTTTTTTGAGGTTTGCCTTGGCCCTTGTGCTCAGCTTCAGCGGTGTTAACGCGTTTGCCCATCACTATAGTGTTGGCAAGCTGAAAATCACGCATCCCTGGGCGCGATCCACATCAACGGGGGCGAAAAACGGCGCGGCTTTCATGTCGATCACCAATACCGGCAGTCAGCCGGATCGGCTCATTGGAGCGTCAAGTCCGGTGGCCAAAGTCGTTCAGATCCACACCATGTCCATGGAAAATGGTGTCATGAAGATGCGTCATTTGACCGATGGTCTAGAGATTGCCCCCGGTCAGACGGTGGTTCTGAAGCCGGGCAGTTTTCATGTGATGCTCATGGGCCTCAAAAAACCGCTGAAAAAGGGGGATGAGGTGCCGGTTTTCCTGAATTTCGAAAAAACCGCCGGCATCGGCGTCATGGTTAAGGTCGGGGCTGAGCCAAAAGGCCATAATTAATGCTGGGCCTGTCGTCTCCAAAACCTTTGAAATGAAATTATCCCCTTGCGAGGTAGAGTTGCTTTTTCTCTACCTTGCGGAGAGCAGTGATTCCGGTTCCTGCATGAAGTGTTGTAGCGATTGGGGCGTCAGGACTTTTCATGAAGCCTGCCCTCTAAACCATATCCAGCGCGTGATTGACTTATGACTACTGCCATGCTCATTGTCGCGGCAGGTTCGGGCCGGCGTGCCGGCGGTGACATTCCCAAGCAGTACCGTCGGCTTGACGGGCGCAGCGTTCTCAGCCATACGATCGGAAAGTGTCTCAGAGCCATGCCCGGCGATCATGTTCAGCTGGTGATCGCCGAGCACCATGAAAGATTCCATCATGAAGCCATAAAGGGCCTTGCCCTGCCCGCGCCGGTGATCGGGGGGGCGACGCGGCAGGCCTCGGCACGGTATGGTCTGGAAGCACTCGCTACACGCGGTGGTGTAAGCCGGGTTCTGATCCATGATGCCGCGCGACCTTTCCTCAGCGTGGCCCTTATCATGCGCGTCCGCGATGCGCTCAACGCTCATGAGGCCGTCTTGCCCGCTCTGCCCGTAACTGACAGTCTCAAACAGGTCGGGCAAAACGGTCGTGTCATCAACGCGCCGGATCGCTCCGGTCTGTGGGCGGCGCAAACGCCTCAAGGGTTTCGTTTTGAGCCGATTCTCAATGCCCACCGCCGGGCCCACAGCGAAGGGCTGTCATACTTCAGCGATGACGGTGCTCTTGCACAATGGGCGGGGCTCGACGTGCATATCGTGAAGGGAGAACGCGCCAATCGGAAACTGACTTGCAACGCCGATCTCGATGATGCCGAGCGAAAAGTCTTTATGGAGAATTGGCTTAAAAGTAGCGATATCAGAACTGGTCAGGGGTTCGACGTTCATGCCTTCGGCTCGGGCGATCATGTCATGCTCTGCGGCGTCGCCATACCGCATGAGGCCGGTCTTGTCGGCCATTCCGACGCCGATGTCGCCATCCATGCCTTATGCGACGCGGTGTTGGGAACCATTGGCGAGGGCGATCTCGGTACCCATTTTCCGCCCAATGACCCGCAATGGAAAGGCGTGGCCTCGAAGGTTTTTCTGCAAGAGGTCTGCGCTATGGTCGCCATGCGCGATGGCGTCATTGCCAATGCCGATGTCACGGTAATCTGCGAGGCGCCAAGGATCCGCCCCCATGTCGCGGCCATGCGCCGGACTCTGGCGCAAATTATGAATATCGAGACTGGTCGTGTCAGTGTAAAGGCAACGACAAGTGAGCGGCTTGGTTTCACTGGTCGTGGCGAGGGCATTGCGGCGCTGGCTTGCGTCACGATCCGTCTTCCCTTTGCTTGACGGATTCTCAGCCGAGTATATTGAACAGGCGCGACGATGTTGCCGGTTCGATAGGGGGCCTGTCTCATTTCCGGCCATATTCAATGATGAGGGCATTCAGATCAGGCCGTGCACGCTCCGTTACCACCCCATTCGCCGTGCCAAGGTAAATGAAACCGGCAATCTTCTCGCTTTTCCCGAGCCCCATGGCTTGGGTGATTTCCGGATCGTAAGCGCACCATTCGGTGATCCACTGAACGCCAAATTCCATGGCCGTGGCCGCGATCAGGATATTCTGACACACCGCGCCGGCGGATAAGAGCTGTTCCCATTGCGGAATCTTGGGGTGGGTCATTGCAGTGGAGACAACAGCCACCACCACCGGAGCGCGCATAAAACGATTGCGCTCAAAGGCGAGCATTGTCTCCTTGGCATCAGGGTTGAGCGTGCGATAACGGGCCTCGAGAACGGCGCCGATGGCCTCACGCGCGCACTCGCGGAACAGAATAAAACGCCATGGCGCGAGTTTGCCGTGATCGGGCACGCGGATACCGACTTGCAGAATTTGTTTCAGTTGCGCGTCACTAGGGCCAGGCTTGCCAAGGCACGAAGCCAGCGTGGAACGCCTCGTCGCCAGCAGCGTTAGCGGGTCGCCGTAATCGTTCAAAGCATGGCCAGAGCGTTGCTTCGGCTGGTTTTTGTCCATAAATTACTGTCCTTTTGTCAATGTTGGTAAACGGCTCAAGGATTCCAGATAACGCCCGACGCAGCATAATCAGCCTATGCCCTTTCGACCGCTACGGTCAATATAAAATTCGATCACCATGATCAAGATAAAACGCACCGAGACCGGCCGGAAGATTGAAACCAATCCGCACCGTTTGCGCATTACTATCCCCTGCCGATCGCATCGCGTGAAAGGAAATCCGTGTTTTAGGCCGCAAAAGCCCCATCACCCGGCAAAAACCGGCCTGTACGGTTCATCCCTCCCCTCGCGCAAGGGCCAACATTTCCGAAGATACGCGGGGTAATTTTTCGCGGCTAATGACAAAGGGCGGCATGCAATAAATGTTGCGTGCGAAAGGGCGCAATCATACGCCAGTTTCGCGAGCCCGGCGATGGGCGATTGGAGGATCGACCGTTTCGCGCATTTCGATCACCCCGATAGCGCCCAATACGCGCACATCCCGAACATCCGGTAATGCGCGCGCCGGCTCAAGGTCCTTCTGCAATTGCCTCTCGATGCGGGCGCCCCGATCGGACCAGTTTCCGTCTTCCAGCAGGCTCAGACTGGCGATACCCGCCGCACAGGCCAGGGGATTGGCCATATAGGTCGAGCTGTGCATGAAGACGCCGGCAGTGCCCTCGCCAATGCCCAGAGCAACATGTTCCGACGCGATTGTCGCGGCAAATGAACTATGTCCGCCGGTCAACGCCTTGCCCAAGCACATAATGTCGGGCGCGATCCCGACATGATCCATCGCGAACATTTTTCCGGTCCGACCGAAGCCGGTGGCGATTTCGTCAAAGATCAAGAGCACGTCAAATGCCTCACATAAAACCTTTGCCTGACACAGCCACTGCGGATGGTAAAAGAACATTGGACCGGCTGGAATTAAATTAGAACCGGCCGGAATTAAATTAGAATGAACCGGGCCGCGAAGGGGCGTGTTGCGGCGGGGCAAAAGGAGGACGATTGCACCGCCTCTGTCTGTAATTTCTGAAAGGGTGATCGGTCGGGATTAGCCGCTTGGGGTTTCGGCCTTGATTTGGGTTTTGAAGCCGCCGGCGTCGAGCGTGTGGGTGACGGTTGCGATCGACCACAGGCCATCGACGCCG
>JBAJNN010000002.1:0-137317 GCA_036881905.1 Hyphomicrobiales bacterium
ACCTCAGATCAGCGCGCCGCAGACCTGCCCGTGTGGATCCCCCTCTACAATTGGCATCGACCACACGGTGCAATAAAAGATCAAACCCCAATCAGTCGCCTCGGCCTAAACAAGGACAACCTATTGAGGCTCCACAACTAGAGCCTTTTGCATGTCTATCGCACCATATCCGGAAGACTTTTCCGTGGCTCTCACCGCCGCCCGGATTCTCACCGTCACCGGGCCTCGTTGTGTCTCCTTCTTGTCTTGATTGCTGTCCCGGTTGTTATCGGCTGTTTCGTCGAGGGTGCGCCGGCCAGGCTCATCCTCGTGGCGATGGTGTTGCCCATTATCGACCGCTTCGGTATCGACCGAATCCATTTCGGCCTGATCATCGCCCGGTCGCTTTTGATCGGCATTGCGACACCGCCGATGGGCATCGCGCTCTACAGTCGTGTCGGAGGTCGGAGACGTTCCTTTCGAGAAGGTTGCTTCGGCGATTTTACCGTTCCTCGCGCCCCTTGTGCCGGCGCTGCTTATCGTTACATTTATACCCAGCCTCGTTCTTTTTCTCCCCGATCTCATTTTAGGGCCCGACTTTTTGCCCATACGGAGGACGATCCCATGAAAATCTCGGTCATTCAGATGAATTCTCAAGCCGACAAGGCGAAAAACATCGAAGACGCCTCGCATCTGATCAAGGCGGCCGCCAGCGAGGACAAGCCGGATCTCGTCGTGTTGCCCGAAAACTTCGCCCATATAGGGGGCACGGCGGCAACACGCCGCGCCAATGCGGAAACCTTTCCCGAGGGCACGGCCTATCGCGCCATGTCCAGGCTTGCCGCGGAGCTGAAAGTGAGCATCCATGCCGGTTCCATGCTCGAGGCGGCGGGTGAGAAATGCTATAATGCCACGGTTGTGTTTAACCGCGAGGGCGACGAAATTGCCCGTTACCGCAAGATTCATCTCTTCGACGTCGAGGCGCCCGGCGGGGTCTGCTATCGCGAATCCGACACGATAAAAGCCGGGCGCGAGAGTGTCGTTTATAAATTGGAAGACTTAAAAATAGGCTGCGCCATTTGCTATGATCTGCGCTTTCCCGAGTTGTTCCGCACACTGCGCGATCGAGGGGCCGAACTCATTGTCCTGCCGGCGGCGTTCACGCTACAAACAGGCCGGGACCATTGGGAACCACTGTTGCGCGCTCGGGCTATCGAGACGCAATCCTATCTTGTTGCCTCGGCGCAGATTTTCGCCCATGACAATGGCGCAAGAGAGTGTTTCGGGCGTTCACTGGTCATCGATCCATGGGGTGCGATCATCGCTCAATGCCCGGATCGCATCGGCCATATCAGCGCCGTTATCGACAAAGGCTATATTGCTCAAATCCGCCGGTCCATGCCGGTTGCCGATCACCGCGTCACGGTATGACTCTCTTCCGGTTTGGTTCCATGAGGCTGATGTAAAAAGGCAATTTCCGTGATTTTGACCAGACGCTTTCATTGCAGTCTTGCCGTAACAGCCTGTCTCGGCCTTGGTTCCGCTCTTGCCGGATGCGGCTTCCATCCGGTCTATGAAACGCGGGAAGATGGCTCGTCTCTGGCCCGCACTTTGGCCGATGTTGCAGTGGAACAGCAAGACGACCGCACCGGCCAGCGTGTCCGCAACGCGCTGTTGTCGATCATCGCTCCCGTCAGCATGGCGGGCAAGCCACGCTACACGCTGAACCTTGAGACAAAGTCCAAAAATGAGACTCTGATCGTCAATGAGGATACCATGATTGCAAGGCAGGCCTATCGCCTGACCGCGACATTTGCCCTGATTGAGTTTCAAACCGGCAGGACAGTTTATTTCGGCAGGGCAGTCTCGCGGGTTTCCTATGATCGGGTCGGTTCCGAATTCGCCAATATCCAGTCGGGCGTTAACGCCGAGGAACAGGCTGCGCGCGAAATCGCACAGGATATTGCACTGCAAATTACGGGATATTTGGCATCCGCCAAGGCATTGCGGTAGACACTTTTAGCTAAATCTCCGTCCCGCCCCGCGGGCGAGGTCGAACGTCGCGATCACCGGCACATGATCGGATGGTCGCGTCCAGTCGCGAGCATTGTCCAGAACTTTCGCATCCAGCGAGGTTGGTCCCAGAAGCGGGCTGACCCAGATGTGGTCCAGCCTGCGCCCGCGATTGCTCGCGCGCCAGTCGCGCGCGCGATAACTCCACCAGCTGTAGAGCCGTTCATGGACCGGAATATGTCGGCGCACCACATCGATGAAGCCATGGGCTTCCTGTACGCCATTGAGCGCCTCGACCTCGACCGGCGTGTGGCTGACGACGTTCAACAGTTGCTTGTGAGACCAGACATCGGTTGCCAAAGGTGCGATATTCAGATCGCCCACAAGCACCATCGGTCGTTTTCCATGAATGCCAGCGTCGCCGAACCAGTCGCGCATTTCCTTGAGAAAAGCAAGTTTGTGGGCAAATTTTTCGTTGATCATAGGGTCGGGTATATCCCCGCCGGCCGGAACATAGGCATTGTGGAGAGCCAGTGCGCCCGATTCGGTTTGCAAAGTGACGGCGATATGGCGCGTATCCGGTCTGTTGCAGAAAGGATGGTGGCGAACCTCGCTAAGAGGAATGCGCGAGATAATGGCGACACCATTGTAACCAGCCTGACCCCGAATCGCGATATGCTCATAGCCAAGCTCTTTGAAACTGCGGACGGGAAAGCGATCGTCGGGACATTTCGTCTCCTGCAGACACAAAACGTCAGGCGCGATCTCTTTTAGAAAGCGCAAGATAAGCTCGAGGCGCAGCCGGACCGAGTTGATGTTCCATGTCGCCAGTTTTAAGGGCATTGTCATTTCTCTCTATAGAGGAGGCCCATGAACTCAGAGGCTCCAAAGGCACAAAGTCATAACGCAAAGCAGCATTGACGCACAAGCGCGGAATCGATATGATGGAGACAAGTTGAAGCCGTTTCAATCCCCCCACAGGCTTGTTGAGGAGACCAGTGCCCGTGAATGCGTTCAACAAGTGCGGAGAGAGATATGAGCGTGGTTTCGTGCATGATGAAGATATGAAGTTCAAGGCGACGGCGCGACGCGACAGGTTACTTGGCCTGTGGGCGACCGAAAAGCTGGGGTTGTCCGGCCCGCGGGCGCAAGACTATGCGCGCTCTTTGGTGCAGATCAGCCTGGAACGGCAGGGGGATGAGGAAATATTCTCCAAACTCCGCAAGGATTTTGACGACAAGGCCGTTACTCTGTCCGACCATCGGGTTCGTCGCACCATGGATGAGTTGTTGCAAACGGCTCTGGAGCAGGTTCGCAACGGGAGTTAGAGCTAAAGCCCCTGCCGGGTTGTCAGAGTGGTCCGGCTCTGAGCGACCTTGCTTCGTCAATGAGACGCGACGTCGCGGTTTCAAGACGCGTTTCAAGTTCGGCGGAGAAGCCTTTGCGATCGCAATGCGGGGTGATGGGGTCGAGAAATTGTATCACGATCGTGCCCGGGTAACGCATGAAGCGGCGGCGCGGCCAAAACAGCCCCGAATTGAGCGCTACAGGCACGCAAGGTAGACCAAGGCTCAAGCAGAGTGCGGCAATGCCTGATTTATAATCCGGCGGCGCACCGGGTGCCCGGCGCGTCCCTTCAGGGAAAATGACTACCTGGCGGTCTTGCTCGATCGCCTTATGCGCCAGTTTCTCCATACGTCTGAGTGCGCGGGCGCCGGCTTTGCGGTCCACCGGGATCATCCCCAATCTGCGAATGTACCATCCGAAAACCGGGATCCACAGCAATTCGCGCTTCAGCACGATGGCTGGATCATTCAGCATCGTGAACAGGGCGAAGGTCTCCCACAGGGATTGATGCTTAACGGCCACCAGAACACCCCCTTGCGGGATCCGTTCACGCCCGCGAATCTCCACCTTGACATGCGCCAGAACCTTCAGCCACCAGCACGAGGTTTCGGCCCATGAGACGAGCAACGCCTTGACCATGCGACGCGGTGTGGCGAAACCGACAACGCCAATGATCATGAAGAAAACGAGATTAAGGTAAAAAACGATATTGAAAAGGACCGACCGTATAACAGTTACGCCCGACACTTTGGTTGCGATACGGGATTGACGGCCTGTCATGAAGCGACGCTCAATTCCAGCACTGCTTGTTCAGCGGCGTCCTTTTGTTCTGTTCCGGCCGGATCGGTCAGTGGCTTGGGAGCCATGATCGCAGCGCGTGCCTGCGCCAGAAGATATTTGATGTATTCGGGGATAAGAATCCACAATCTTCGCAGGTTGAATGGGTCTGATGGTGTAGGGGTAGCCACGATGGAATAGGAGTAAAGCTGCGCGGGCGCGGATAAATAGCGGGAAAATTCCACGATACTGCGCGGCATATGGTAATCGCTGGTCACGAGAAGCAGGCTCTTAAATCCATGGTGTTGTGCCCATTGTACGGCTTCTGCCGCGTTGCTTTCAGTGTCATGAGCGCGCCGTCCAATATCGACGCAGCAGGCAAACACTGTTTTATAGCCTCCATAGCCATTCTTGCGGTTCAACTCGTCCGCCGTGGTGTGCTCATTGACGCCGGAGATCAGCAGCCTGCGGCCTTTACCGGATTTAAGCAGCGCAAGCCCGGTTTTGATCCGCTCTGGGCCGCCAGTCAGGACGACAATACCATCTGCCTTTCGAATGCCGGTCTTGGAATAGGCAGCGATCCTGTTCATGAAAATGGTGAACCCCGATCCAAGCCCCGTTATCAGGAGCGCGGCAATGACAACGCCTGCGAACAAGGTCCGCCTCAAGCTGGTGGAGGGGTGGGAATAGACCACGGCACGATCCGGTATTATTATCCTTCGCTGGCTTGAATCCAGGCAAGGGTTAAGACCTGTCAATAGACCTTGTATCCAAGATACGCATCACCGTAAACCGCGGGGTGACAAGGCTGATGAACGTCACGGCGGCGGGCACGAGCAAAAAAACCAGCCAGCTTTTCATTGTGAGGCCGGTAGGGGCGAAGGCGAGAAAACGGGAGCCCCCCCCTGTTACCGCCTCCTGACCGATCAATCCGATGAATGCGGTTACCAGGATGCCGGCAAAGGTACCTGCCAGGCCGGCGCGCAAGCCCAGTTTAAAAAAATGCCATTGTATCTGGAGGGCGATAAAACGATCGCGGGCGCCAACGAGGTGAAGCACCTCCACCACGTCGCGATTGGCTTCTATCGCTGCCTTGGTGGCAAAAGTGATCATGACCATGGCGCTCAGCGCGATCAATGCAACCGCGCCGTAGCCGATGATGAGCAGGGTATCGGCCGTGTGGGCCAGTTGCGCTTGCCATTGGCGGTGGGTGTCGAGTGTCGCGCCGGCGATACCGGTTTCCAACCTCTTCGCCAGAACGGACAAATCGGGAGGGTGGTCGGTGTCGATCCCAACGGCAATCAACCGTGGAATGGGGAGTTGATCCAATTCGATGCCTTCACCGATCCAGGGTTTCAGCAACGCGATAGTTTCGTCACGGTCGAACACCCGCACTGTGGACACTCCCTTTGTCGCTTTGAGCACGCCGACGGCATCAGCGAGTTGACGCTCCATGTCATGATTCTCCACCGGCTGGATTTGTACGCTGACCTCGCCGGCAATGTCGAGATTCCAAACATGCACCGCGCGGGTCACGATCAAAACGCCGGCAAGCGCAATACAGGCCAGAAAGCACATCAATGCGACGGCAAGGGCGAGCGTTCGATTCGTGACCGCCTTTTGCGGTATTATCGGCGGGCTGCGTCGATACGACCCGACTTGCAATCGGGGCGCGCCCGCGGTGTTAGGCCAGCCCGAACCGGCCCGGTTCTGGTGAACAATGCCATTCATCCGATTCGGCTCATCTTCCCATTTTCAAGTTTGAGAGCCGGAACGTCAAGATCGGCCATAAGCACGGGATCGTGGGTTGCAATCACGACCGTCGTCCCGAACCGGTTCAGTTCGGCGAATAATCGCAGCAAACGCCGCGCAAGTGAGGGATCGACATTACCAGTCGGTTCGTCGGCAAGCAACAATTCCGGCTTGGCGACCACGGCGCGCGCAATGGCCGCGCGTTGTTTTTCTCCGCCGGACAGAACCGGCGGATAGGCCGTTGCGCGTTCGGCAAGCCCAACCCAATTCAAAAGCTCCATGACATTGTCATGATAGTGCTCGGGGCGCTGACCATTGACACGCAGGGGCAGGGCGACATTATCGAACGTGGAAAGATGGTCAAGCAAGCGAAAATCCTGAAACACGACCCCGATTCTGCGGCGCAGTTCGGCCAGCCGGTATCGCTTCAGAACCGTAATGTCATGGCCGAACAGCGTAATCAGCCCGCGCGTCGGACTCATGGCCAGGAACAGGAGACGCAAGAGCGAGGTCTTGCCCGCGCCCGACGGGCCGGTCAAAAAATGGAAAGACCCGCTTTCCATCTCGAAATTCACATCGCGTAAAACCTCCGGCCCGCTGCCGTAACGAAGCCCCACATTCTCAAAGCGGATCACGGATCATCCCCCCATAAAAACCCTATATCCACTGCAACTGGCCTGAAAAGCCCGAAAATCTGGAAAGAACATAATGCCCCGGCCCTTGCTTTTCGTTTTCTCAACAATTGTCCTCTTTCGGGGCTTTTCGCGATGCCCATGTCGTGAACGCCGCTCGCGGCGACGGGCGGGAGATTTGGACACTACAAGCGATCGTCACTGCGAGCATCGAGTTTTTACGGCCATTTCGGCGCACAGTCCAGCCTGTATGTGGGGGTGTCAAGACCGTAACGACCAAATGGCGCTTTGGATGGCTTTAAAGGCTCAACACAACCGTTAAGATTGTCGTTACCCCCCCCAAAGCCATGCCTTGCCTGGAAAACAGCCTGCAAGCCACCACCCGACGCCGCATAAAATTCCCAAACCATGCTTTTCGGAGAGAGGTATCGACTTGCCGCTTTACAGCGACCTTAATTTTTTTTATAATAAAAACAGCCTCTTTAAAAAAAGCATAGATTATCGTCACAAACAACAAGAAGAGAAAGATATTACCATGTCTGATGATAAAATCAAGACCGATCCTAAAAACGATGAGTTTGACGTCGTGGAGTCCAAGATGATTTCCGTCACGAACCCTCGTTAAGGATGTGGGTCATTAAAAACGCAATGTCTGCTCCAAGCCCAAGTCCGGAGCAGGTTTTTTTGATCAGGAGACAGTCTGCGATGTCCATGGTCAAGGTCTCTTGGCCGGGCGGTGTGCAAGGCTCTCCAATCGAGGGGGAGCGAACCTAGAGCGCCGGTTCGATTCAATCGGATTGAACGGCGCTCTTAAAGTTTTATTTTGGCCGCATAATCTTGATCGTCCTTGCTCCGCTCCGGTCGGATTATGCTCTAGGTATCGCGTTTTTAAAAACAACAGCATCGACTATGTTTCCTGTCGGAAAATACCGGAAGTTTGGCGGCGTGGCGAGGAACGTTCATATGATCAGTTGGCCCGGCTGTCGGGAAAGAACACATTTATGGCCATAAACGAAATTGCCAAATGGGATGCTGGACTGTGTCGCAATATTAGGCGGTCAATCCAACAAACGCGACTATTGGACGGGTTTTGCAACGCGCGGGTTGTCGATACCTATACCTTCATTTCTTCATCCGCCGGTTGGACTCCATTTGGGGCTCGTGTCGATTTCGAGCATTCGATCATCATGGATGTGGCCAGCGAGGGGCGAACCATTTATACATGAGAAGTCGGGGCGGATATGGGGCAGTTGAAGACGGATGCCGTTTCCTTTTTTAGCCTTCTCCTTGACTATCACGACTATATGAAAGTCTCCAGGAGTCATGACCTCAATCCGGGGGATATTTTTGTCATAAGGAAAATGGAGGGACGTGTCTTTCATGCCGACGGCCCTGGAATGTTTATCGGTCTCAGTTGCGTTGAAGAGGAAAAGCATGACTGTAAAGGTCCATATGGCCCTGAGTTGGCGCCCTCAAGGGATGCTGAAATTTTGGATGACCTGCGAAAAATGCTAAAGACAAGCTTTGCTGGTTACAGTTGGTGGAAATTTTGGAAGATAAAAGATGTATTGCTAACGCCTTTTTAATTTTCAAAATAGATGATAAAACAGTTAAGATTGCCAAAAATCTGAAAAATTTTTACTTGAGAAATCAAATTCGAACTTCGATTCGTGTATTGAGTATTTTCTGGAAGAAAACATTGATGTCAAGCCGCTTCTTTGTTCATGCGCAAGAATCGGGGCCGTGTATGTGTTATGACGTTTTGTACAGGCTCAATCGGGAAATCAACTCCCTTGAATTGGCAATCAAGGGGGGTGAGTATCAGCTTTGCAGACAGGTCATTCCAGAAGAATTGTGCGATAAAACGACCGGAAACCTGTGGGAGCGGATCTTTAATGTGGGAGCGTCCAGATTTTCTCTGCGGTTACTGAAAAACAACCAGGATTTGCATCCGGCGAATTTCTTGAACTGCCGCACCGGCGATGGACTCATCGATCATGTCACCGTGTGGGACCGGGTGGTTAAATCTGTTCTCAATGATGGTGGAACCTTGGTCTTCGATCATAGCAATGAACACATCGTCGCGTTTCAAATCATCCAGGAAAATATCGAACCCTTGCTGGGGTGCAGGTGTTGGATACAATGTTATGTCACCAAATCCTTGGACTCCGCCTTCGGCATGCATGGCGACGATCATCCTTTTTTGATCGTGCAACTGAAGGGCCGGAAGCGGTGGATGCATGGGAATTCATCGGCTCCGAAACCGACGGACCGTTGTCCTGAAATCATCTATGGGCCTGGCGACATGGCCTTTTATCCCGGAGGGAAATTGCATGACGTTCATGGAATGGGGGAGCTTTCCATCCATTTGACGGTCGCTTTCGATAGTTTTGACGGCAGGTTGTTTGAAGACCTGTCTTCGAAGGAAAAGGCAAGAAAATTGGTTCCGCGAATAGGAACAAGCCTTCCCTATTCGATTGCCGCGGAGTCTGTCGATGAGAGCACGGGCGTCAGACTGGCCTGTAGCTGTTTGCCTCCCATTGTCGAACGGGGTAAAAGTTTTGCACTGATACAGACTCAATACAACTCCATCAAGCTTCCTTATGATTTTATTGACGCGATTCGGTGGATCAAGTCACGACGAAAAACGTCGGCTCTGGACATAGCCGATCGCTTTGACCTTGATCTTGAAAGATGCGTCAATTTCGTAAGGTTTGGGTTATCGAATGAGCTGTTTTTGGTCGGATTGGGGGCATAAAAGTGTTGAAGACACTCCGGAAAAGTCTGGTCGTGCTCAAACAGCCGGATTTCAGGATTTTCGCCGCCGCCGGTTTGATCTCCGGGGCCGGCGATGCCCTGGTTCCCATCGCGTTTGCCATTGAAACCATTCGCGTGGAGCCACGGGGGTGGGGGATGGCCTGTGTCTTGATCGCTCTCTGGATCGGCAGATTTCTAAGCATTCTGATTTATAACAAAATTGGATTCAAGTTTCAGTCATTATTTATGATGATTTATTCGTCGTTGGTCATTTGTTTTGCCCAGTTGGGGTTGTTGTTATGGTTGTATCGGTTTGAAAACACTATTTCGGCGATGTGTGTTTCGGCTTTTTGCTATGGTCTGGCGATTGCGTTTTTCAAGCCCGCGCAGTTTGTCTCCATCCCTTTGGTCACGTCCGAGGCCACGCGGTCCCAAGCCAATTCGCTGTTATCGATCATAGGGGATGTTTATGCGCTTGTCGGGCCTTTGCTGGGCGCTTCGCTGGTCATAGGGTTGGGCTTTAAATCCGTGTTGATTTTTGACGTCGTCACCTTTCTTGTCGCCATAATTTTATTGAACTTTTTATACTCGTCGAAAACCCTTGCCGATAAGGATGGGCCGGAAAATTCTACAAGACAGGAACATGGTTTTCATGTTGATGAGCTGAAAAATCTGCCCTTATGGACTTACCTCGGAATGCTGAGCTGGCTTTTTTGTTCCCTGGCCATCGGTCTGATGGGAGCGGCCGGGCCCACCCTGGTCATGGCCAGACACTCCGCCTCCGCCTGGGCCGTCGTCGCGACGGCGACCGCAACCGGTTCGCTTCTGGGATCCGCGGTCTCGCTTCTGGGGCTGGCGCGAAAGCTCCCTTGGCCCGGCCTGCAGGTGTTGTGCGGCTTGAGCCTGGGGCTTGAGCTCTTCGTCCTGACCTTGCCGGTCCCGGTCTGGGTCGTATGTTTGGCCGGGGTTGCAGGCTCTCTGTGCGTCACGGCGAGCGCAATCCGTTGGGACACGATCGGTCAGTCCGGTTTTACCGGAAAACGCCTGCACGGCTTTGCGTCTCTGGATCAGTTCGTCAACACGGCGGGCATCCCGGCCGGCATGATCCTGTTCGGCCTGTCGGGGCTTTTGGGCGGCGCGACATATATGACCGCTGCTGTCGCGGCTCTGGCGTTTTTGTTCACGATCCCGGTCTTATTGACGACAAGGGGCGGTCAAACCTTACCTTGAAGACCCTGTTGGGGAGAGTCTGAAAGATGGATAGCCGATCTTATACTCATCCCGCGGGGGTTTGATCGCTGGAAGCTTCATCGGGAGACGGCGCTTCGGGCATCGGCTTCCCGAGCACCGACGACCCAAGAGCCTGCGCCATGACGCCTGCCATCCGGCGGGCGAAGGCTGAAGGATCGGGCACCGATTCGCCTTCGAGAATGAAAGCCTGATCCAGCAAAAGCCGAGCTGCGTCGGCAATCTGGTCCGTCGTTCCCTTGTGTTTGGCCTGGCCGGCCAGCACCGCAATGCGGCGATGGTGCGGATTGATTTCCATGATCGGGGCTTTGCGCGTCACCCCCGCCGCCTTCTGGCGCAGGAGCAGCCGTTCCAGATTGCGGTCGAGGCCATCTGTCGCGGCCACCAGACAGACCGGGCTGTCGGTGAGGCGTTTGGAGGCGCGCACATCCGATACCGCATCGCCTAGCGCCTGTTTCATGGCTGCGGCCAGCGTGCCGATGGCGGTTTTGTCTTCATTGCCTTGCGCGGCGCCGTCGCCCTCGTTTTCCAATGTGAAAGCGTCGAGGTCGGCCTCGCCTTGCGTGACCGAGCGAAAAGGCTTGCCGTCATAGCCGGTTGCGCTGGCGGTCCAGAAGGCGTCGATGGGATCGGCTAAGAGCAGCACCTCTATCCCGCGGGCTTTGAACCCCTCGATCTGCGGGCTGGAGGCGACCTTCGCCGCATTCTCGCCGGTGATGTAATAGATTGCTTCCTGCTTCGGCTTCATGGCGGCGACATAGTCTTTTAACGTTCGCGTTTCATTCGGCGATATGGTGGTATGGAAGCGGACGAGTTCAAAAAGCTCATCACGGCGTTCAAAGTCTTCATAAAGCCCTTCCTTGATCACCGGTCCGAAATTCGACCACAGTTTTGCATAGGCCCCGGCATCGTTTTCGGACAGGTCCTTCAAACCGGCGAGCACGCGTTTGGTCACCGCCTTGCGGATTTGCTCGACCAGCGGATTGCGCTGCAACATTTCCCGCGAGACGTTGAGCGGCATATCCTGCGAATCGATAATGCCACATAAAAAGCGTAAATAGGGTGGGAGCAGTTTCGCGTCATCGGTGATGAAGACTCGACGGACATAAAGCTTCTGGCGACCCTTGCGGTCCGGCTCATAGAGGTCGAAGGGTTTTTCGCCGGGCGCGAACAGCAGAACATCATAGTCCAGACGCCCTTCGGCGTGATAATGGATCGTCAGCGCCGGATCTCCGTGGACGCCTGAGAGATGGCCGAGAAATTCACGATATTGCTCGGGCGTAATGTCTTTTTTGGGCCGCGTCCATAACGCGCCGGCCTCATTGACCTGGCGGGTTTCACCCTCGGCTTCGAGCATGATCGCGACCGCGATATGGTCGCAATAGGTGCGGATTATGTTCGACAGCCGCGCGGCTTCCAGAAATTCCCTGGCGTTCTCGCGCAAATGGAGAACGATCGTCGTGCCCCGTGCCGGGGCGCCTTCCGCGCCTGCGGGATATGGCGAAATGTCGAAGGTTCCAGTCCCTTCGGAGCGCCATAGCCAGACCTCATCCGCGCCCGCCTTGCGTGAAACGACCTCGACGCGCTCGCCGACCATGAAGGCGGCGTAAAATCCGATGCCGAACCGACCGATCTGACCGGCATGGCCGCTCTTTCCACCCTCCAACCCCCGCAGGAACGCCTGGGCGCCGGAGCGCGCGATGGTCCCCAAATTGTTCACCATATCGTCTCTACTCATGCCGATGCCGTTGTCGGATATGGTGAGCTTTGCCGCATCGCTATCAGCCGATACCGTAATTTTCATGTCGGTATCCCCCTCTGTCAGGGTGGGATCGGCGATGGCGGCGTAACGCAACCGGTCGCACGCGTCGGTGGCGTTGGCAACCAACTCGCGCAGGAAAACTTCGCGGTCGGAATAGACCGAGTGGATCATCAGCTGGAGAAGTTTCGCCACTTCGGCCTGAAAGCTGTGGGTTTTGGCGGGCGCGGCGGCCGTTCGGTCGCTCTTTGCCGTTTCATCCTGGTTTTGTTTTGCACTCATTGGTCGTCTCATTTTATCTGGTCGTTGCATGGGGAAACTCTCTCGATGCCCATATCGACGCTACGAAGTCACAAATCAAGGGGCCGCAACCGTCATCGGTTGGAGAAGGCGCGGCCTTGTCGGCAAGACGACGGCAGCCAACTGGAGCATAATCCGAGCCGCAAGCTGAAGCGAGGACGAATAAGATTATGCGGCTAAAATAAAGAGTTTAAGAGCGCCGGTTTGATTCGATCGGATCGAACGGCGCTCTATCTGCGCCAGAAAGAGGGATCGAGGAGCACCAGGACAGTGAAGAATTCCAGACGACCGAGCAGCATTGCCACCGCCAGCAACAGCTTGGCGCTGTCCGGCAGGGTGTTGAAATGACCCGACGGGCCGATGATGGACCCAAGCCCGGGGCCGACATTGGCGATGGCCGTGGCCGCGCCGGTCAGGCTGGTGAGCAGATCAAGACCCAATGCGCTCAACGCAAGCGTCAGGACGGCAAGGACACTCAATAATGCCGCGATAAAAGCCAGAATCGCCGCCGGCACATCGTCTCCGACCAACCGTCCGTCATAGAGCAGGGATGAGACCCGGCGCGGGCTGATAAGATTGGCGATATAGGCCCGCGCGCTCAGCCACATGATTTGCAGGCGGAACATCTTGATGCCCCCGGCCGTGGACCCGGTGCAGCCGCCGAGAAAGGTCAGGATGAAGAAGATGCCGATCGCCGGCGATCCCCATGCGGTGTAATCGCCGAGAACGAACCCCGTGGTCGACAGGATCGAGACCACATTGAAAACAACCTCCTCGTAGGAAATATCCAAGGAAAGATGCTGGGCATGCGCATGCCACAGGCCGAGAACGAGCGAAAAACCGGCGGCGGCGGCCAGAAAACCCCGTACTTGACCATTGCGCCAAAATGACCATACCCCACCCCACAGCAGGCGAATATAGAGCACCACCGGCAGGCTCGCCAAAATCATGAAGCCGATCGCGACCCAATGGATGGCGCGTTGCGGAAAGCTGTTGAAGGAGAGGTCATGGGTTGAAAATCCCCCGGTCGCCACTGTGGTCATGGCATGGTTGGCCGCGTCGAACAAAGACATGCCCGCCACTGTGTAGGCCACCAGACACATCAGCGTCAGGCCACCGTAAGTCAGGCCGATATAACCGACCAGCTGGCCCGCGCGAGGCACGATTTTGCCGGACCGATCGGAACTTTCCGTCCGGAACAGTTGCATGCCGCCGACCCGCAGGAAAGGCAACATGATGATAGCCATGACGATAATGCCGATACCGCCGATCCACTGAATGATCGAGCGCCACAACAACAGGCCGGGCGGCAGGGCGTCGAGTCCGGTGATGACGGTGGACCCGGTCGTGGTCAGGCCGGAGACCGCCTCGAACCAGGCATCGACCGGCGACATGCCCTCACCAAGAAACAAAAAGGGAATAGCGGCGAAAATCGACATGAAAAGCCAGCTTGCCGTTGTCAGCAGGAACCCTTCGCGTCGTGATAATGGTTTTGCCTCGCCCCACTGGCTGGTTAGGACCAGCATGAGACCGAAAAACCCCGTGATCAAAGCGGACATGATGAAGGTCCGCCAATCGTCGCTGCCGACGGCGAAATCGGCGGCCATCGGCGCCAGCATAAAGGCGGCGAGGCCAAGCAGCATTCCCCCGATGACGCGCGAGATATAACGGGGATCGAGGGCAAAAAAAGCCCCCCGCCCGCGTGAACTGGCCGTCATATCACTCATGGGGGCTGGGCGCTTGGCGGCCCGGTCTCCAAAGCAGTGCAACGAATAGGTTTATGCCCTGGCGTATCAGCCTTGCCGATGATGATCGATAAGATTTCATGTCAGTTACCGCCAAACCATCAAGAGCAGGCTTTACTTTGGAATACCGACACACCTGGTGAGGTAATTTCTTGAGCCAGGGCCCGAACAGTCCTTTAAATCCTCGCATATTTTTCTCCATGAAAAGGTTACACGTCGGGCTGAGAAATGCCGCTTCTCTCAATCCTTGTCGTATTAGATCATAATCCGATCCGGAGAAGCGAGGTCAGACCAAGATTATGCTTATGAAACAAAAAACTGGAGCGTGATTGCGATTCAATTTGAACGCAATCCGCTCTAACTAAAACCCTTGACCCAAGCCGCATGAGGCGGGGGCCTTTTGTCATGTGCTGTGCGCGGCGCATTCGCGAATGCGATCCCGGATCGCCGCGATCGCATTTGGCGCGCCCGCGCCGTCGGGACCGCCGGTCTGGGCCATATCGGGCCGCCCCCCGCTGCCCTTGCCGCCGAGCGGCAAGGCGCCGATGCGCACAAGATCGATCGCGCTGCACATCTGCGTAAGATCGTGCGTGACCCCAACGGCGAGCGCGGCCTTGCCCTCTTCGCTGACGCCGATCAACGCCACGATACCGGAGCCGAGCGCCTTCTTGCCATCATCGACAAGACCGCGCAGCTCTTTGGGCTGAATGCCCGGCAGAACCCGTGTCATAACCTTGACATTCCCAATCTCCTCGATATCGCCGTTACCGTTGATCCCGCAACCGCCGAAAGCCAGTTTCCGGCGCGCCTCGGCAAGCGCGCGCTCAAGCCGGCGCTGCTCTGCGATGAGGGTCGTGACGCGGTCCACAAGATCGCCGGCCGGGACGTTCAAAATCGCCGAAGCCTCCTCAACCAATTCATTCTGCGCGGTCAGATAGGCGCGCGCCGGATCGCCGGCCACCGCCTCGATGCGGCGCACCCCCGCCGCCGATGCGCTCTCGGCGACGATTTTGATCATGCCAATCGCGCCGGTATGGCCCACATGAGTCCCGCCGCACAATTCCATCGAAAACACTTCGCCATGGCCGTCACCGGCGGATTGTCGCCCCATGCACACCACCCGTACCTCCTCGCCGTATTTCTCGCCGAACAGGGCGCGAGCCCCTTCCGCGATGGCCTCATCAGCCGACATCAACCGCGTCGTGACCGGATCGTTTTGCGCCACGATCCGGTTGGCGAGGTCTTCCACCTGGGCGATTTCGCGCTTCTCCAAGACTCGGGGGTGAGAAAAATCAAAGCGCATCCGGTTGGCCTCGACCAGCGAGCCCTTTTGCATGACATGATCGCCCAGCACCTGCCGCAGCGCCTCATGGATGAGATGGGTCGCGGAGTGATGGACGCGCAAACCGCGCCGCATCTCGTGGTCGATCTCCAAAGAAACGGCCTGATTATGAGTGAGCGCGCCGTGTTCCATATATCCTGAGTGAACAATAAGACCGCCGGCGCGTTTATGCGTATCGGTGACCCTGAACAGCCCGCCATTTTTCGTGCGGATGACGCCGCGATCCCCAATCTGACCGCCCAAGCGGGCATAAAACGGGGTTCGATTGGCGATCACCGCGCCGCTCTCTCCCTCTTCAAGTGACGATACCGATTTGGCATTGACCACGATTCCGGTGACAATCCCTTCGGCGGTCTCGCACTCATAGCCTAAAAATTCACTTACGCCGAGAGTCTCGGCAAGCGTAAACCAAACCGACTCCGCTGCCACCTCGCCGGAGCCCGACCATGCCTTGCGGGCTTGACTGCGCTGGCGTTGCATCGCCGCCTCGAATCCATCGAGATCGACGCCGATGCCGCGCGATTTCAGCGCATCGCGAGTGAGATCGATTGGGAACCCGTATGTGTCATAAAGCCTGAAGGCGATGTCACCGGAGAGTTGTCCGCCTTTGGCAATGCCCGACGTCTCCTCGTCGAGAATGTTCAGGCCACGCTCCAGCGTATGGCGAAAACGCCGCTCTTCAAGATCCAATGTCTCGGTTATGAGAGCTTCCGCCTGCGCTAGCTGAGGATAGCTCTGTCCCATTTCGCCGATCAGCGTCGGTACCAGACGCCCCATCAACGGTTCTTTCGCGCCGAGCAGATGAGCATGGCGCATGGCGCGACGCATGATCCGCCGCAAGACATAACCGCGCCCCTCATTGGCGGGCGACACACCTTCCGCGATCAAAAAACTTACCGCGCGCAGATGGTCGGCGATAACTCGGTGGCTTGCCTTGAAGCGCCCTTGCGCCGCCACGCCGGTGATGTTCTCACAAGCCCCTATAAGCGTCTTAAAAAGGTCGATTTCATAATTGTCATAGGTTCCCTGAAGAACGGCGGCAATGCGTTCAAGCCCCATGCCGGTGTCGATCGAGGGGCGCGGCAGTGCAACCCGTTTATCGCGCGAAACCTGCTCATATTGCATGAACACCAGATTCCAGATTTCAACGAACCGGTCGCCATCCTCGCGCGCGCTGCCCGGCGGACCGCCTGGAATATCGGGGCCATGATCGTAAAAGATTTCCGAACACGGCCCGCACGGCCCGACGTCGCCCATTGTCCAGAAATTATCCGAGGTGGTGATGCGAATAATCCGATCTTCCGGCAAGCCGGCGATCCTGCGCCACAGATGGAAGGCTTCGTCATCGTCATGATAAACCGTGACCGTCAACCGCTCGGCGGGCAGCGCAAATTCATGCGCGACAAGGGTCCAGGCAAGCTCGATCGCCGTCTCCTTGAAATAATCGCCGAATGAAAAATTGCCCAGCATCTCGAAAAACGTGTGATGGCGCGCGGTATAGCCGACCTTATCGAGATCATTATGCTTGCCGCCGGCACGCAGGCATTTCTGCGCTGTCGCCGCCCGGCCATAGGGCCGTTTTTCCGCGCCGGTGAACACAGTCTTGAACGGCACCATGCCGGCGCCGGTGAACAACAATGTCGGATCGTTGCGCGCCACCAAAGGCCCCGACGCTACGATCGCATGGTCGTTACGGGCGAAATAGTCAAGAAAACGGGTGCGAATCTCGTTTATGCCGGTCATGTCGAACACTCACCCCCCAGACGGCCAACATCGAGGTCCGCTGGCTCCTCAATCGCCTGTTTCAGGTTCCGTCTTCTCAAGCCTCAAACTCACGAGACGGCAATAACGGGCAACACCCATGTCCTCATGCCCTACTCCGCCATGGTCGCATCATCGGCGTCGCCGAGATCATTATTGTTTTCAACGCCGGTCATCAGCGCCTCGCTGACCAGCCCGACATTTTCACGGATTTTGGTTTCGATTTCATGGGCGATTTCCGGATTCTCTGTTAAGAACAGCTTGACGTTCTCGCGCCCTTGGCCGATGCGCTCGTCATTGTAGGAATACCACGAGCCCGATTTTTCCACGATGTCGGCCGCGACGCCAAGATCGACAATCTCACCGGCTTTGGATACCCCCTCGCCATACATGATGTCGAATTGAACCTGCTTGAAGGGGGGGGCAAGTTTGTTTTTGACCACCTTGACGTAAGCATGGTTGCCGACGATTTGATCGCGGTCCTTGATCGCCTTGCCACGCTTGATCTCAAGGCGCACCGAAGCATAGAATTTCAGCGCGTTGCCGCCGGTGGTGGTCTCCGGACTGCCATAGAAGACACCAATTTTCATGCGAATCTGGTTGATGAAGATCACCATGCAGTTCGATTTGGAAATCGAACCGGTGAGCTTTCTTAACGCCTGGCTCATCAGCCGGGCGTGCATGCCGGGCTGTCCGGCCCCCATTTCCCCTTCAAGCTCGGCGCGCGGCGTCAGGGCCGCCACCGAATCGATCACCAGAATTTCCACCGCCCCGGAGCGCACCAGCGTGTCGGCAATGTCGAGAGCCTGCTCGCCGGTGTCGGGTTGGGAGATCAGAAGGTCATCGAGATTAACCCCGAGCTTGCTGGCATAGACCGGATCGAGAGCATGTTCGGCATCGACGAAAGCGCAAACGCCGCCCCGCTTTTGCGATTCGGCGAGAGTATGTAGGGCAAGGGTGGTTTTCCCTGAGGATTCTGGGCCGAAAATCTCCACCACTCGGCCACGCGGCAAGCCGCCAATGCCAAGCGCAATGTCAAGACCGAGCGAACCGGTCGGGATGACTTCGGTCTCCACCACCTGCTCGCCCTGCCCCAAGCGCATAATCGAGCCTTTGCCGAAAGCCTGTTCGATCTGCTTCAGGGCGGCTTCGAGCGCCTTTTGTTTATCCGCGTCGTCAACCTCGACAACCCGCGGCAGCGATTTTGCCTTCATTTTGCTTCTGGACACCGGATTCATTCTCCCGCTTCCCGTTTCACGATGCGGATCATCGTCCCCTTCACCCTCTTTGTTCAATGGTCATACCGAAGAGGCTAAGCACTTGCGCTCTATACATCGAGGTTGGCAACCTGCAATGCGTTGTCGTAAATGAATTCACGGCGTGGTTCAACCACATCGCCCATCAGTTTGGTAAACAGGTCGTCGGTTTGGTCAAGCTCGCGAATCCGGACCTGCAAAAGCGAGCGATCGCTTTCATCGAGCGTGGTTTCCCACAATTGCGACGGATCCATCTCGCCAAGCCCCTTATAGCGTTGCAGCGAGATTCCCTTGCGCCCAATGGCGAACACCGCTTCGAGAAGGTCGGTCGGGCCGTTGACGACAATCTCTTCGGCTTTGCGCCGCAAACTTGCCCTCCGCGCGTAAACCTCTTGCAAATGCTCCGCTTTGCGGTTGAGGAGCAAGGCTGAGGGTGAGGCCATCAGTTGACCGTCAATCGCATAGACATCGCGCACGCCGCGCATTTCGCGGGAGAATTGCAGGCCCCCGTTGGGCATTGGCTCGCCCTTCCAGCCGCGCTCGGTTTCCTCCGACAACAGATCGAGTCGTCGGGCGACGGCCGACGCCGACTTGCGCATCTGCTCCTCGCCGTGCAGGGAATCGGCATTGAGAACGCCGCAAATCGCGGCCTGCTCGACCACGACACGCGGATAACGGCTGTGCAACGAATTGAGAGCGGAACGAATGTCCAGCGCCTCGTCAACAATCATGCGCAAATCCTTACCCGCAAGCTCCTCGCCATTGGCCAAAACCAGCACCGTCTCGGCAAGACCGATCCCGATAAGGTAATCTTCCAGGGCCTGTTCGTCTTTTAAATATTGCTCTGAATGGCTGCGCTTGACCTTGTAAAGCGGCGGTTGGGCAATAAAGAGATGGCCGTTTTCGATAAGCTCGGGCATTTGCCGGTAGAAAAATGTCAGGAGAAGAGTGCGGATATGGGCGCCATCAACATCGGCGTCCGTCATGATAATGACCTTGTGATAGCGCAATTTCGCAATATCGAAATCGTCGCGACCGATACCGGTTCCAAGGGCAGTGATCAGCATGCCGATCTGTTCTGAGGACAGCATCTTGTCAAAGCGTGCCCGCTCGACATTGAGTATTTTGCCACGCAGCGGCAAAACCGCCTGATTGCGCCGGTTGCGGGCCTGTTTGGCCGAGCCGCCCGCCGAATCGCCCTCCACGATGAAAAGCTCCGATTTCGCCGGATCGCGCTCCTGGCAATCGGCGAGTTTCCCCGGCAGGTTGGCGATTTCCAGCGCCCCCTTGCGGCGGGTGAGTTCGCGCGCCTTACGCGCGGCCTCACGCGCACTGGCGGCCTCGATGACCTTGCCAACGATCTTTTTGGCCTGCGGCGGATGCTCCTCGAACCAGATTTTGAGTTGCTCGCCGATGATCCCCTCCACCACCGGGCGAACCTCCGAGGACACCAGTTTGTCCTTGGTTTGAGAGGAAAATTTCGGGTCCGGCAGTTTGACGGAGAGCACGCATGTCAATCCCTCGCGCGCATCGTCGCCGGTGAGCGAAGCCTTCTCGCGTTTGGCGAGGCCGGATTCATTGGCGTATGTATTGACCGTGCGCGTCAGCGCCGCGCGCAGCCCGGCCAAATGCGTGCCGCCATCACGCTGGGGGATGTTGTTGGTAAAGCACAGCACCGTCTCATGATAGCCATCATTCCACCGCAGCGCATATTCCACCACAATATCACCACGCTCAACACAGCCCGAGATTGGGCCGTCGAGCAAGGGATGTCGGCTACGGTCGAGGTATTTCACGAAGGCGATCAGGCCGCCGTCATAGAACAACTCCTGGGCGACAGGTTCGATGCCGCGTTCATCTCTCAATGCGATACGAATACCCGAATTGAGGAAGGCCAGTTCGCGCAAACGATGTTCGAGTGTGGCGTAGTCGAATGTCACCATGGAGAAGGTTGCTCTGCTGGGCGTGAAGGTGATTTCAGTGCCGGTTTTGCCATCGGCCTTGCCCACCTGTCTTAAGGGGCCATCGGTTGGGACGCCGTTTTCGAAACGCATCAGATGTTCCTTGCCATCGCGCCAGATCCGTAAACGCAGGGCGCTGGAAAGCGCATTGACCACCGAGACGCCCACGCCATGCAGCCCGCCGGAAACCTTGTAGGAATTCTGATCGAACTTGCCGCCGGCATGGAGCTGGGTCATGATGACCTCGGCGGCTGAAATGCCCTCTTCGGCGTGGATGCCGGTCGGAATGCCGCGGCCATTATCGCACACGCTGACCGATCCATCGGCGTTGAGGGTCACCGTAACGCGGTCGCAATAGCCGGCAAGGGCTTCGTCGACCGCATTATCAACCACCTCATAGACCATGTGATGCAAGCCCGAACCGTCATCGGTGTCGCCGATATACATGCCAGGCCGCTTGCGAACTGCGTCAAGCCCTTTCAAGACCTTGATAGAGCGGGCGCCATAGTCGGATATGGGCTGGTTTGCGCTGGTCTGTTCCATTTCCCTTCGCCTTCTCACGCCACGCCTAGACCCGACCCGCGCCGAGCGCGCCGTCTTGAACCTCAAAAACCTTGGCCATGCCGAACGCCGCTTTGAACAAGGCGATATCGGCTCCGGTCATCCAGGCTTGTACCCCCATATCGTTCAACGCCGCAAACAATCCCTTACGTCTCGTCTCGTCAAGATGGGCAACCGCTTCGTCGAGCAGCATAACCGGTGCTTGGCCGCCTGTCACCCGCGCAATCGCACGCGCATGTGCCAAAATGATCCCAATCAGCAACGCCTTCTGCTCGCCGGTGGAACACAGCCTTGCGTCAATCTCCTTGCCCGCGTGCGCAACGCGCAGATCGCTGCGATGCGGTCCGACAAGGGTCCGCCCCGCCGCGGCGTCTCCGGCGCGTGATTTGGTCAGTATACTACGATATTTCTCCGCGGCCAGCCCCGAGGAGAGCTCGGTGAGCATATCGTTCAACACGCAAGCGATTTTGAGGCGAGAGCAGGGAAAATCCGTAAACTCTCCCAACCCGGTACAGGCGGGTGAGGCGGTAAAACCCGACAGAATTTTCACGGTGGCGTGGCGTGATGCGGCGATCGCTATGCCGGCTTCGGCCATGCGTTTTTCCAAACCGGACAGCCAGGTCCGATCCGGATGTTCGCCGCTAAGAAGGCGATTGCGTTCGCGCATCAGTTTTTCGAAAAGCTGAACCTGGACGCCATGGCTGGCGTCAAGGGCGATGACCAGGCGATCGAGAAATCGTCGTCGGTCCCCGACCGCCCCGTTGAACAGGCGGTCCATTGAAGGTGTCAGCCAGAGCATGCGAATATGGTGGGCCAGCGCGCCGGAACTTTTTTGCTTCGCGCCGTTGATGTGCACCTGCCTCGCCCGACGGTATGCGGACTCCCCGTTGCCCGCGACGTGCCATGCCGTGCCGATGTCAGCCTTGCCCTCGGCCCCATGGACCCGGGCGTGCACGGCCCAGCCACGTTGCGCATGGTGACGGACGAGCTCTCCATAAGGCGCACCCCGTAAGCCCCGCCCGGCGGCAAGCAGTGAGATGGCTTCCAGAAGATTGGTTTTGCCCGAACCGTTCGGGCCAGTCAGAATAATCGGAACTGCTTCGGCCTCAAGTGTCAAGGTCGCGTAATTGCGGAAGTCGGCCAGCACGAGCTTCTCAAGAGCAATAACGCCGCCGGAAGCAGGCGCTGGAAATGCCTCGTTTGTCTGCAAGGGATAATAGTCGCTAGCGCTCGTCACCACAACTCTCTTTTGCTCGGCATATTGCGGCCGATTTTATCCTATAATCACTGCAACGGCACTATTTTACGTCTTTGCCATCAAATCCCGAACTTTACACGGGTTTTCGTAGGGCCAAATACGAGAGAAAAAATCACAATTCGGGGACATTATGATCGATCATGGTCTCGCTGCCCGGTATAATGCGTTAATGCCAATATGTCGAACTTAATGCTGCTCAACTCCATTTTTGTGTTATTGACAATGGCTCTATAAGCTCGGATCGATCTCGTGATTGCAAAAGTCTCGGGAGCGAAAAATGCATATACTGAAAGAGGTGTTCGGTGTCATTTGATGAGCTGACCTGGGGATGATCGCTCATTCCTATTCCGATCGTGTTTGGGGTGTTTATGACCGTGCCGACCGGCTTTGTACAGGTTGAATTTTTCGACCGCACGTTTTGCGTCTTTATCTCCAAAAATCAAACGGGCGACCCCGGCGCGATTCCAGCGCGCGAAGCCCTCCTGATTCCCGTAAGCGGGCGTGTTGGTGGCGGCGATATAGCCAGTATGGCGGTTGCCCTCATGAGTATGGCCACCAGCCTGGTCGAGTGTTCATTGGCTCAAGCCTTCAAGCGTCGCCAGTCGGATGGCGCGTTCAGAGGCGGGCCGATCCAGGGTGTACCGCATGGGCTTGGCGAAAATTACAGGTGGCTTGCCGCGCTTTATGCCGTTTGCCTGATTGCAGCCTCCGAACTGGGCTTTAATGCCTTCCAGGGCAACACCGTCGCGGGAGCCGTAGAGGACAGCCTTGGCCTGAATGGATATGTTACAGGGGACCTTTTGGCCTTAATTGCCGGATTCGTCATATTCGGCGGCATTTGTCGCATCGCCGAGATTGCGGACGCGGTTATGCTGATTATGGCCATCGGGTATATCGCGCTGGCGCTTTTCGTCCTCATCATTCATATCGGCCAAGTTCCCACAGAGCTGGCTACGATCTTCCAAAACGCATTCGGCTTCGGGCAGGTGGAGCGCCAAGTCTTTTCTCGCCCGCTGCCTTGCGATATATCAGCGATTACGGACCCTTTGATTGCATATGCCGGGAGAACCGGTTGCGCGCCAATATGAGCACGGCGAGAGCGCAAAAAAACGCACAAAGCGAGAACGGCAAACCGTCAGGGCCGAATTGATGCATGGCCCAGCCCGCGACCATGGGCCCGACCATACTGCCGACACTGAACATGGCGGCAAAGGCCGAAGACCCGGCAATCAAAGCCGAACCGTCAAAGCGATCGCCCATAATGGCCATTGCCAGTGTATAAACCGGGCCGGCCGCCGCCCCGACGATCGCCAGAACCGGCCACATGGGCCAAGTGCCTATCGTGACCGGCACGGCAAGACAGGCGATCGCGGTGATGAGCGCGCAGCCGAGCATAACCACATGGCGGGATATTGTGTCGGCGACCCAGCCGATCGGATATTGCAGCACGATATTGCCCGCCATCAACACGCCGAGAGCGAGCGAAGCGGTCTCGACATCGAACCCCTTGCGCAGGGCATAGACCGGCAGCAGGCCGATCATGGCAGCGTCAAGCAACGAAAATACCGCCACCGCGGCCAGAAGAACCGGCGCTCGGCGCGCAAAAGACAAAAACGAAGCAGACTCGTCCGGCGTTGCATCACTCTCTCCT
The DNA here is from genome assembly GCA_036881905.1 of Hyphomicrobiales bacterium. Lineage (GTDB taxonomy): Bacteria > Pseudomonadota > Alphaproteobacteria > Rhizobiales > Im1 > JBAJNN01. The sequence continues at coordinate 24,100 of JBAJNN010000002.1, forward strand.
TCCCCGGGTTCCCCATCGGAGAAAAACAGCGGCGCCAGAGCCGCCAGAGAAATTGCGGCGCCGACGATGAAGGGAGTCCAGCCCTCGATTCCGGTTATGGTGAGCAGCATCGGTCCCGCGGCGAAACCGCCGGACATGACGACCGCATAGAGCGCTATGATGCGGCCGCTGGCCGGGCCTTGCGCCGCGCGAACGATCAAGGCCTCGGACAGGGCGAATAAACCGCCGCCCGCCATGCTCATGGCGATCCTCAACGCGAACCAGACCCATAAATTCGAGGTCAGCTTAAAGCCGACCAGGGCAATGGCGGTGATGAGAACGAAGCACATCGCCATCCGTCTGAAACGATACCGCGCGGCCAGAACCGGGATCAGCGGGGCGATCAAAACGGTTCCGACCGGACCGAAACCCGTTATGAGTCCGATGAGCCGGATATCCGTGCCGCGATAGTCCATGAGCAGGCTCAGAAGCGGCAGGCTTAAGCCGAACGCCAGGGAAAACACGGCAATGCAGGCCATGGCGGCGACAAGGTTGTTCCGGCACCGGCGCGCCAATGCGGCGGCAGGCGCGGGCATGGCTGCATCCTCTCGTCGGCCCTCGTGGCGAGGCCATATTCCGCCGCCATTCATGCTCTTTTGCCTCTTCACGCGGTCGCAACATCGTCCAAATCAAGGAACCCGCCGGATTGATGGCCCCAAAGCCGACTGTAAAGCCCCTGTCGCGCGAGCAATTCCTCATGGCTGCCCGCCTCCACGATATGCCCGCCGTCAAGCACGATCAACCGGTCCATGCGGGCGATGGTCGAAAGCCGGTGGGCGATGGCGATCACCGTTTTTCCCGCCATCAGCCTGTAGAGCTGGGACTGAATGGCGACTTCAATTTCCGAATCGAGTGCCGAGGTCGCCTCGTCGAGCACCAGAATCGGGGCGTCTTTCAAAATGACCCGTGCGATCGCGATCCGCTGGCGCTGGCCCCCTGAGAGTTTGACGCCGCGCTCGCCGACATGGGCATCGTAACCCCGCCGTCCCTTGGGATCCTCAAGCCCTAAGATGAAATCATGGGCCTCGGCCTGTCTGGTGGCTTGGATAATCTCGTCATCGCCCGCATCGCGACGGCCATATCCGATATTGTCGCGAACCGAGCGATGCAGAAGCGAGGTGTCCTGGGAAACAACGCCGATCGCGTGGCGCAGACTGTTTTGCGTGACCATGGCAATATCCTGACCGTCGATCAGAATGCGTCCGCCTTCGAGATCGTGGAACCGGAGCAGGAGATTGACCAGGGTCGATTTGCCCGCCCCTGAGCGTCCGATCAACCCCACCCGCTCGCCGGGCCGAATATCGAGGGTCAAATCCTCGATCACCCCGCCTTCCTTGCCATAATGGAAACGGATATGGTCGAAGCGAATCGCGCCTTGTTCAACCGTGAGCGCCTGGGCCTGCGGGGCATCGACGAGCGTTAAGGGTTTGGAGATCATCTCCATGCCATTTTCCACCGTCCCCAGATCCTCGAACACACCGGTAATGATAAACATGATCCAGCCGGACAGAGTCTCGATGCGCAGGACAAGACCGGTGGCAATGGCAATGGCGCCGATCGTGATGGCATGGCCCCGCCAAAGCCAGATTGCGATTGCGCCGGTGCCTGCAATCAGAAAACCGTTTATGACATTTAGCAAAACGCCTACGGTGGTAATACTACGCAGGATTGCATAAAATTTGGTCGTATGGCTTTTGAACGTTGCGCGCGCCCGGTCATCTTCATGGCCGGTGTTGGCAAACAGTTTCACTGTCATGATGTTGGTGTAGCTGTCGACGATTTGTCCGCTCAAAGCCGATCGCGCCTCCGACATGATCGTGGACTGGCGCTTGATGCGCGGCACAAAGACCCACAGCAGACCAACATAGCATACAAGCCATATGACAAGCGGAATCATCAGCAACGGATCGGCGCGGGCGAACAAAAATAACGCGCTTGTGGCACAGATCACGACATACCAGACCGAATCGATCAGGCTGATGATGCAGGACCTCAGACACGGTCCGGTCTGAATAATCTTGTTGGCGATGCGCCCGGCGAAATCATTATGGAAAAAACCGAGCGATTGGCGCAATATGTGACGATGCGTCTGCCAGCGTACCAGATTGGTGAGATTGGCCTCGACGCTCTGATGGACCAGCAGCGCATGCAACCACCCCAACAGCGGGCGGACAAGAACGATGACGAGCGCCATGACGACAAACTCGCGACCGTGATCGATGAATAGGGTCTGTGGCGTCGTTTGGCGCAGAATATCGACGATATGGCCGACATAGTTGATCATTTGCACGTCGATCAGCCCATCGGCCAGTCCGACGACGATGACGGCAATAAGGACCGGCCAGACCTGACGCAGGAAATGCCAAAAAAACGCTATGATTCGATTCGGGGGCGTAGCGTATTGAGAGTGCCTGAACGGATCGATAAGCTGCTCAAACCAGGAAAACATGGGCTAAAAACTCCGGGAAAAAGAGAAGCGAAGACTGGTGAAACGCCGGTTTTCCCGGAGCGGGGTTCCCGCTCGGCCAAGGACAGACCGGTGTCAATAGGCGTGGGCGGGATATGTTGACATCATGGCCTCATCATTCGTTATCGATTTGATGTGAAAGACAGTTGTGGCGGTTGCCTTTACAGTGAAAAGGCCCCTTTATGATTACGAGCGAGATGCTCGTAGCAATCTCGTGGCTCCTCTGCAAGAGCCTGTATGGGGAAAGGGGGGTGATTGTCATGAGGTGTTGCCTGATTGACACAGATGGCGCTACGATATGGCTGCACACCATTTCGATCGTATTAATGGGTCTGCCCCCTAAGCCTTTTCGTGAAAACAGGACGACTCTTCGGAAAACTTGAAAAATGGACATAATCTCCAATGAGGCCGATACGGTTCCGGCTCCGTTCAAACAGAGTCTGCAACGCTGGTTTGAGACGTTACGCGATGAGCTTTGCGCGGGGTTCGAGGCTCTTGAAGATCTGGCTGAGCCGGGTGGCAAGCCCGCGAGCCGCTTCGTGAGAACACCGTGGACGCGAAAAGGTGGCGGTGGTGGCGAGTCTACCATGCTGCGCGGCCGGGTTTTTGAAAAAGCTGGTCTTCACCTCTCGACGGTTCATGGCGCGTTTACGCCCGAATTGCGCGATCGCATCCCCGGCGCGCGCGAAGACCCGCGGTTCTGGGCTTGCGGTCTTTCGCTTATCTGCCACCCCTTAAATCCGCATGTGCCGGCCGCGCATATGAATACGCGCTTCATCGTCACCACCCGCTCATGGTTTGGCGGCGGCGCCGACTTGACCCCGGTTCTGGATCGCCGGCGCAACCGCCAGGATCCCGATAGCCGCGATTTCCACGCCGCCATGAGGCGAGCCTGCGCAGCGCATGAGGTCGCCGATTATCAGCGCTACAAGGCATGGTGCGATAAGTATTTTTACCTGCCTCACCGCAACGAACCGCGCGGTATCGGCGGGATTTTCTTCGATGAGCATAATTCCGGCGACCGTGAGGCCGATTTCGCCTTCGTTCGCGATGTCGGCCGAGCCTTTCGCGATATTTACCCGAGGCTTGTCAGGCGCAATATGGACAAGAGCTGGACGCCGGCAGATCGCGAAGAGCAACTCCTGCGACGCGGCCGCTATATCGAATTCAATCTGCTTTATGATCGCGGCACCTCGTTCGGGCTTAAAACCGGCGGCAATGTCGATGCTATCTTGTCGTCCATGCCGCCGGTGGTCAAATGGCCCTGAGGTTTGGATCTGGAAGCTTTTATTTGACTTGGGGGCCGCTGTAAGGCGCTTTTGGCGCAAAATTGTGTTTTAATCGTTCCAATTTGGCCGTATACTCCGCCATGAACCGTGTGGCGGTGTTTATGATTGGATTAACCGGGGGCAATGCATCAATGATGGCGGTTGAGGTCAAGGAGCCGACGAGACGGGATTTTCTCTATGTCGCGACGGGCGCATTCGCAACCATTGGCGCGGCGACGGCGCTGTGGCCGTTTATCGACCAGATGAACCCCGATGCTTCGGTGCGCGCGGTCTCGGCCCTCGAGGTCGATCTGGCCCCGTTGGAGGAAGGCCAGAGCATCACCGTCAACTGGCGCGGCAATCCGGTCTTCGTGCGCTACCGCACAGTACAAGAAATCAAAGAGGCCAATGCCGTTGCGGTCGATACTTTACGCGATCCTTACGCCCACAACCCCGCCCTGCCCGAAGATGCTCCGGCGAGCGACGTCAACCGCGTCGTTGCCGGAAAGGAACAGTATCTTGTCCAAATGGGGATCTGCACCCATCTGGGCTGCGTTCCGATCGGCGAATCCGGCGATTTCGGCGGCTGGTATTGTCCCTGTCACGGCTCGCAGTATGATACGGCGGGTCGTATTCGCGAAGGACCCGCGCCGGAAAATCTGCACATCCCCCCTTACAAGTATATCGGCGACACCAAGATCAGGATCGGCTAGAGGATAGAGGTCATGAGCGGAGAGTCAACATTCGAGCCTAAGAATGGCGCCGTGGAATGGCTTGACCGGCGGCTTCCCGTCTTCAGCCTTCTGAAACGGCAGGTCGTTGATTTTCCAACCCCGAAAAACCTCAATTACTGGTGGACGTTCGGCGGCATACTGACAGTTTTTCTCGCTTTGCAGATCGTGACCGGCATCGTGTTGGTGATGCATTATACCCCCAATACTGCTCTTGCCTTCAACAGCATCGAATTCATCATGCGCGAGGTCAATTACGGCTGGCTCATTCGTTACATGCATGCCAATGGCGCGTCTTTCTTCTTCATTGCGGTTTATATTCATATTTTTCGCGGTCTCTATTACGGCTCCTACAAGGCCCCCCGCGAAGTCTTGTGGATTCTGGGCGTCATGATTCTACTCGTCATGATGGCGACGGCCTTTATGGGCTATGTTCTGCCCTGGGGGCAGATGAGCTTCTGGGGCGCGAAGGTGATCACCAACTTGTTTTCCGCAATCCCCTTCATCGGCGAGCGTATCGTGACCTGGTTGTGGGGCGGCTTCTCCGTTGACAATCCGACTCTGCAACGATTCTTCAGCTTGCACTACCTTCTGCCCTTCGTGCTCGTCGGGATCGTCATGCTGCATATTTGGGCGCTGCATGTGCCCGGCAACAACAACCCCACCGGCGTTGATGTGCAATCCTCATCCGATACCATCCCCTTTCATCCCTATTACACGGTCAAGGATGCGTTCGCGCTGGTGTGCTTTTTGAGCGTGTATGCCTTGTTCGTCTTCTATAAGCCCAATTATCTCGGTCATTCCATCAATTACGAAGTCGCCAACCCCTTGCAAACGCCATCGGAGATCGTGCCGGAATGGTATTTCCTACCCTTCTACGCGATATTGCGCTCGATCCCGAACAAATTGCTGGGCGTGCTCGCCATGTTCGGCTCGATTCTGATTCTGGTTTTTCTGCCCTGGCTCGATACGTCGAAAGTGCGCTCCGCCTCCTACAGGCCTATCTATCGGCAACTGTTCTGGATTTTTGTTCTCGACTGCCTGCTGCTCGGAATTGTCGGTTCCAGACCCCCCGCAGGATTATGGCTGCTGATCGGTCGCGTCGCTACCTCCTGGTATTTTCTGCATTTCATCATTCTGGTGCCGCTGGTAGGTCTGATGGAACGACCGAAACCCCTTCCCGTCAGCATTCGCGAAGCGGTACTCACCAAGGAATTGCGCGCCGAGGCGCAAATCCAGCCGGGTGAATAAAACCTAAAGCCCCCCTCAAGAACAGGATCGAAGTGCACGTGATAGCCAGGAGATTGACCATTGTCGCCCTGTTGAGCCTTGGCATTATAGGCTCATGGCCCGTCGTCGTGGCCAGTGCCGAAGAAACTCTTGAGGCGGAGAATATTCCCTTTTCCTTCGAGGGGGCGTTCGGCCTGTTCGATCGCGCCCAATTGCAACGTGGCTTTCAGGTCTACAGCCAAGTCTGTTCATCGTGCCATTCGCTGAATTTGCTGCATTACCGCAATCTTGGCGACCGCGGCGGGCCGGACTTTCCCGAAATGCAGGTCAAGGCCATCGCCGCGATGGTTGAGGTCGAAGATGGCCCCAATGACGAGGGCGAGATGTTTACGCGCCCAGGCGCGCCATCCGACCCGTTCGTCAAGCCCTTCCCCAATGAGAAGGCGGCACGCGCGGCCAATGGCGGCGCCCTGCCGCCTGATTTGTCGTTGATCACCAAGGCGCGTGAGGGCTGGAGAGGCACATTTCGCCAGCTTGTCGATGGCATTGGCGGGCCGGAATATGTTCATGCGGTGCTGACCGGTTATCGCGAAAAGCCCGAAAATGTGCCCGAAGGCCCCGCGGGCAAGTATTACAACCCCTATTTTTCGGCTGGACCATGGATTTCCATGCCGCCGCCCTTGTCGGACGGGCTTGTGGAGTATACCGATGGAACCGCGTCCTCCGTCGATCAGATGGCGCGCGATGTGGCGGCCTTTCTGGCCTGGGCCGGCGAACCGAAGATGGAACGGCGCAAGAGCCTCGGTTTCAGGGTTCTGGTCTACATCGTCATTCTGGCGACATTACTGTTCCTGACCAAAAACAGAGTCTGGAGTCGCATCGAACATTGAGGCATGAGGGCCGCGCGCGCCTAAGCCAAAACCGCCTGAATATGTTTCCGTCACCGAATAACGCCTCCTAGATCCAAGGGCGGTCTTGTTCAATTCCGCTTTCGTAATGCCTTATGGCGTCGCTTTTTTCCATCGTCAGCGCAATATCGTCCAGCCCTTCGAGCAGGCGGCGTTTGCGACGCGGCTCAATGTCGAAGGCGATGGTGGTTCCATCGAAACGATGAATTCTTTGGGCCGGAAGGTCGATGGTCATGGTCGCATTGGCGCTATATGATGCATCCCGCAGCAAAACATCGACCTCCGCGCGCGCCAGAACAACCGGCAAAATGCCGTTTTTGAAGCAATTATTGTAGAAGATATCGGCGAAAGACGGCGCAATGATGCAGGAAAAACCATAATCCAGCAATGCCCAGGGGGCGTGTTCGCGGCTTGAGCCGCAACCGAAATTATCGCCCGCGATCAAAATCCTCGCCTGTTTATAGGCCGGCTGGTTGAGTATAAATCCTGAGCGCTCCACGCCATTTTCATCATGGCGAAAATCGTGGAACAAGCCGTGAGCAAGACCGGTGCGTGAAATGGTCTTCAGAAACTGTTTGGGAATGATTTGGTCGGTATCCACATTAGCCATGTCGAGCGGCGCGGCAATGCCGGTCAGAATCGTGAATTTTCGCATCCTTCTCTTCCTGTTCTCCGTCGCGGGGCTTGGAGTATTTGTCGAACGGCGGCCGCCAACCCGTCACGACCACTGCCGGACATCGACGAAATGTCCGGCGATCGCCGCCGCCGCCGCCATGACCGGCGAAACCAGATGCGTGCGCCCGCCACGGCCCTGACGCCCCTCGAAATTACGGTTCGACGTCGATGCGCAACGCTGCCCCGCCAACAGCTTGTCGGCATTCATGGCAAGACACATCGAACACCCCGGCTCGCGCCATTCGAATCCGGCGGCGCGCAACACCTTGTCCAGCCCTTCTCTCTCCGCGCGTTCCTTGACGAGACCGGAACCCGGCACCACCATCGCCTCGACATTGCCGTTGACGCGGCGACCCTCGACGATTCCGGCAACCGCGCGCAGATCCTCGATACGGCTGTTGGTGCATGAGCCGATGAAGACCCGGTCAACGGCAATATCCACAATCGCTGTGCCCGGTGACAGGCCCATATAGTCCAGCGCTCTCTCGATGTGACGGCGCTTGGCTCGATCGGCGACGGAAACGGGATCGGGCACGCGCCCGGTGACCGAAACCACATCCTCAGGACTCGTGCCCCAGGTGACGACCGGCGGCAAAGCCGACGCATCGAGATGGATTTCGCGATCGAACCGGGCATCGTCATCGCTTTTAAGACACTCCCAATACCGCATGGCGGCGTCCCATTGCGCCCCCTTCGGCGCGCGCGGCCCGTCCTTGATATAGGCGAAGGTTTTTTCATCCGGCGCGATCATGCCCGCTCGCGCCCCAGCCTCGACGGACATGTTGCAAACGGTCATCCGACCCTCCATCGAGAGCGCGCGAACGGCCTCGCCAGTATATTCGATCACATGGCCCGAGCCGCCGGCGGTCCCGATCTCGGCAATAATGGCGAGAATAATATCCTTGGCCGTAACCTGGTCGGACAATCGGCCATCGACGACAACGCGCATATTGCGCGCCTTGGACACAGGACCCAAGGTCTGAGTGGCGAGCACATGCTCAACCTCCGAGGTGCCGATTCCATGGGCCAATGCGCCGAAAGCCCCATGGGTCGATGTATGACTGTCGCCGCATACGATGGTTGTTCCCGGCAGGGTAAACCCTTGTTCGGGGCCGATAATGTGAACAATCCCCTGACGTCTGTCGGTTTCGGAGAAATAGTCGATACCGAATGCGTGAGCATTGCGGGCAAGTGTTTCCACCTGTAAGGCCGATTCCTCATCTCCGATGCCGCAAGAACGGTCGGTCGTGGGCACATTGTGATCGACGACGGCCAGCGTTCGCGACGGCGAATGCAAGGCGCGCCCGGCCAGCCGCAATCCCTCGAAAGCCTGCGGGCTGGTCACCTCATGGATAAGATGACGGTCGATATAAATCAGACAGGTACCATCCTGGTCTTCATGGACGAGATGGTCATCCCAGATTTTGTCGTAAAGAGTCCGTGCCGCGCTCATCAGAGTTTCCTGACATGCCAGACCATGCCCATGCGCATGATAACACAATGCCGGAATTCGGCGCGGGGCAGCTTGAGAGATTTTGACGTTATACCACCCTAAATACTAGCGATAGAGCGCGGGACAGGCTGGTTATTCGGCACAGACGACCCCGGCATTTGCGCCCGCGCGGCGGCGAACATTCGGGCGTTCGGCGATACGGGCGGCCTTACCGCGCCGCTCGCGCAAATAATAGAGCTTTGCCCGGCGCACCTGGCCGCGACGCAAGACCCTGATCGCCTCGATCAACGGGCTGTAAATCGGAAATACTCGCTCCACACCCTCGCCACAGGAGATTTTGCGCATGGTGAAACTTTCATTGAATCCCTTCCCCGCGCGCGCGATGCACACGCCTTCAAAAGCCTGAAGGCGCTCGCGCGAGCCTTCAACGACACGCACATTCACGACCATCGTATCGCCGGGCGCGAATTCCGGTATCGGACGTTTGGCGACGATGTGCTTAGCCTGTTCCTGCTCAATCCATTCTATGATGTTCATCGCGAACCCGCCTCCTTATCTGACGCATCATGTCCCTTACTCGAGATTCGTCGCGAAATCAACTCTTCCCCAAGAACGGCTTCGTTGTCGTTTTACTCTGGTTTTGCACCGCGATACGTCGCCCATAAATCCGGCCGGCGTTCGCGGGTCATTCGCTCCGCCCAACTCTGCTGCCAGCGGGCGATACGGCCATGATCGCCGGACAGGAGCACATCGGGAACAGCGCGGCCCTCCCACAAACGCGGCTTGGTGTAATGAGGGTATTCAAGCAATCCCTGCTCAAAACTTTCACTTTCGGCCGAATGCGGCGCGCCCATAACCCCGGGCAAAAGCCTGATCACCGCATCAAGCAGAACCATGGCGGCCGGCTCGCCGCCGGAGAGAACGATATCGCCGACCGAGACCTCCTCAAGCGCTCTTGCGGCAATCACTCGTTCGTCAACCCCCTCAAACCGCCCGCAGACCAGCACGACGCCTCTACCGGCGGCAAGTTCGCGCATATAGGGCTGCGTCATCGGCCGCCCGCGCGGACTCATCAAAAGCCGCGGTCTGCTCTCTCCATCGCCAACCGTGGCGTCGATTGCGGCGGCCAACACATCCGGCCGCATCACCATGCCCGGCCCGCCGCCGGCCGGGTCGTCATCGACCGAGCGATGGCGATCATGCGCATAATCGCGAATATCGACCGTTTCCATGCGCCATATCCCCTCACCAAGCGCCTGACCGGCGAGGGAAAAACCAAGCGGCCCCGGAAACATTTTGGGAAACAGCGTCACAACGCTTGCCGTCCAGGGGGCGCCGGTCCGCGCCTTCATCAACTCTGCCATATCCCAGCCACTTCGCGCTTAAGAGGCCGTTGCCGAAATGGCGCCGCCACTTCCGCCGCCGGTTGTTTTCAACTTTTACGGGCCTGCTCGTCCAAATCCACCGACGCGGCGATAATGACTCGTTTCCCTTGCAAATCGACCACCGGCACGGCCTCATGCGTAAATGGTACATAGACGGTCATGGGGGGCGTATCGGCAAGACCGATTTCAAGAAGATCGACGGAACCGAAGTTTCGCACCGCCACCACCACACCCAGAACCGTGGCGTCCTCACGCTCGGCCCTGAGGCCGATCAGATCGGCATGGTAGCATTCCCCGTCTTCCGGCTCCGGCAGGCTTCCACACGGAACATAAAGCCGCACGCCCTTGAGAGCCTGCGCCGTTTCGCGATCATCCACGCCGGACAGGCTCGCCACCACGATACGGCCCTTAACCCGCGATGCGGCGATCCTGAAATGACGGCACCCATCTGGGCTTTGTATGTCGCCATACCACGCTATGGCCTGCGGATCGGCGGTGAAGGAATGGATACGAACCTTGCCGCGCACGCCATGTGCCCCGACAATGACGCCAAGACATATCTTGCGATCGGGTTTTTCAATCCTTACCACGGGACAACCGCGATCCCGCGAGAGCGAGGCCGCGTACGCCATCGGGCAGGCTCCGTCATACCGCCGCCGTAGCGTCTTCGGCTTGAGCCTTGGCGTCTTCGCGCTCCTGACGTTTACGACCATATTTGGCTTTTTGCGGATTGTTGCGCGCCTTGCGTTCCAGAATGCCGACCTCATCGAGAAAGCGGTGAACGCGATCCGTCGGCGTTGCCCCCGCACCGAGCCAGTAACGGGCCCGATCATGATCCATCGCCACGCGCCCATCATGATCCTTGGGCAGTAACGGGTTGTAATTGCCGATTTTTTCAATATAGCGGCCATCGCGCGGCGCGCGGCTGTCGGCCACGACGATGCGATAAACCGGGCGTTTTTTCGCGCCTGCGCGCGAAAGTCTTATCTTCAGTACCATGACCTGTCTGTCTCCTTCATGGAAAAGTCCCTGTTGCCTCGGATGTCCCCATGGTTCTCAAGTCCGGGGAGCGCATTCGTTCATCACCCGCCGCCGGGAATTTTCGGCCCTTTGCCACCCAACCCGGGCAATCCCGTGGCCCCTGTCCCCGGTAAACCGGGAAGGCCGCCCGGCAAATCGTTGAGGAGGTTTTCCGACAGGCCGGTCCCACCATGGCCCATGGGCGCCGTTTGGCCGTCACCCCCGACCCCCCCGTTCAAAAGCCCATTGTTTTGGCCGAGTTTTTTCATCATATCCGCCATCTGACGGTGCATTTTCAACAGTTTGTTGATCTCTTGCACCACGCTGCTGGCTCCCGCGGCAATGCGCCTCTTGCGCGAGGCGTTGAGCATTTTCGGCCGGCGGCGTTCCTGCGGTGTCATCGAGGCAATGATAGCAAGATGGCGCTTGAACATGGTCTTGTCAATATCGGCCGATTGCAGCTGTTTTTTGACCTTGCCGACACCCGGCAGCAGGCTAAGAATGCCCGACATGCCGCCGATACGCTCCATCTGTTTGAGCTGGTCGGCGAGGTCTTCAAGGTCGAATCGGCCTTTCTTCGCCCGTTTGGCCATGGCGTCGGCTTTTTCAGCCTCCATGGCGGCGGACGCCTTTTCCACCAGACTTACCACATCGCCCCGGCCGAGGATCCGGCCGGCGATACGTTCGGGGTGGAAGATTTCCAGCTCGTCGAGCTTTTCGCCGGCACCGAGAAGTTTAACCGGCTTTCCGGTCACGGCTCGCATGGACAGGGCCGCGCCGCCACGACCATCGCCGTCAATGCGCGTGAGCACGATACCGGTAATGCCAAGCTGCTCATCGAAACGTTTGGCGACATCGGCGGCATCCTGGCCGCTTAGCGCATCCGCGACCAGAAGAGTTTCATGCGGGGCGGCAATGTCGCGAATGCGCAGGCTCTCTTGCATCGACTCGCGGTCGATATGAAGCCGCCCGGCAGTGTCGAGTATAATGACGTCATAACCGCCCAAACGGGCGGCCTCCATGGCGCGCCGCGCGATATGGAGCGGATCCTGACCGGCAATGACCGGAAGGGTGTCGATCCCGGCATGGCGTCCCAAAACCTCGAGCTGGTCCTGGGCGGCCGGCCTTGTCGTATCGAGCGAGGCCATGAGAACGGTCTTTTTGTTCTCAACGCTCAAGCGCCGCGCGAGTTTGGCGGTGGTTGTGGTTTTCCCCGAACCCTGAAGACCGACCATCATAATGGCAAGCGGGGGGGCGGCGCGAAGATCGATCGGTTGCGATTCGCGCCCCAGCATGTCCACGAGACAATCGTGAACGATTTTTATGACCATCTGGCCCGGTGCGACCGAGCGGATCACGTGTCCGCCGATGGCGCGATCACGCACTTTTTCGATGAAGGACCGCACGACGCTTAAGGAAGCATCGGCTTCGATAAGCGCGCGCCGTACCTCGCGCAGGGCGGCATCGACGTCGCTTTCGCTCAAGACGCCGCGTTTGGTGAGCTTGGCGAATGTGCAGGCGAGACGATCGTGCAACGTGGTGAACATCGAAAACCCTCTTGCAGTGTGCTTACGCAACCAAAAGCCACAGCGAACAGCCTCCTGGCGATCATTGCCACCGGCCCTGAGCATTGCCGGGAACAAGGCTCGAAGTTGACCAATGAAACCACTCTTTGAAAACCATAAATAATGTTACGTCTCTTAAGTGGGCAATGTCAATGCGATTGACGAGGTCACGCCTTGTACCATTTTGTTCCAATCATTGTTTAACCAATTTACGGCTCAGTCGATCGCTCGAAGGCGCGGATATCGGCTTTCGCGTCGGCGTCAACCGTCACGCAAGCCGCATTATGATGAAAAGCACGGGTAAAGAGAATGATCAATCTCGGGCGGATCATGCGTTGGGGCGTGCGGAGTCTGGTGGCTGCGCTCATCATTGCGTTTGTGTTTTTCAGGCTTTCCGATGATCGCTCGCAGCCCCCGCCGTTGATCGCGGACACCGACGCTCTGGCCACGGTAACGGCGACCAGAGTGGGCGGCGATGACCGCAGGACGCGATTCGTCGCCGATTTGACCACGGCGCGCGGTTTCAGCGTGTATGTCATTTCCGATCCCTTCAGGGTCGTCATCGACCTGTCCCGGGTCGAATTCGACCTTACCCCCGGGATAGGGTTGCGAGGGCGCGGTCTCATAAAATCCTATCGTTATGGTGAGTTCGCGCCGGACAAGTCGCGAATCGTGCTTGACGCCAATGCGCCGGTTCTTATCGAGAAAGCCTATGTCACGAAAGTCCATGATGGGCAGCCCGCCCGCCTTGTCGTTGATCTCGTCAGAACCGACCAGGCAACGTTCGACAGGATCCTTCAACATGTCAGCAAGACCATTCACGCCGACGACAAAGCACGCGATACTGGGTCCGAAGCCTCAGACATTCGTCGCTCAACAGTAACGGGTCGCTTGGACACGGTGCCGGTGCCGCCGCGCAACCCCGAAGATCGCACGCAAAGTAACCCCCCACCGGCGCGGACAACCGAGCAGGAGAAAAGGCCGTCCCGTGCCGATGCCCACGAGCCAGCGATCGCCGCGGCGGCCGGTGCGGATAACAGTGCTTTCGATAAGGCCTATGCTGCTCTTAAGCAGGTCATGTCTGCATTATCGGCCCCACCGCCGCTGCCGCCAGCCAAACCGAGAAACGTCCGTCCCGACAAGCCCGTCATTGTCCTCGATCCCGGCCATGGCGGCATTGATCCGGGAGCCACCAGTGCGTCCGGCCGCAAGGAAAAAAACCTGGTTCTAGCTTTTGCCCGAATGCTCCGCGACAAACTTATGGCCACTAAGCGATATAGTGTTGTGATGACGCGCGACAATGACAATTTCGTCACTTTGGGCAACCGGGTCAGGTTCGCCCGCCGCAACCATGCCGATTTGTTCCTGTCGATTCATGCTGATTCGCTAAAGAGCGGCAATGCCCGTGGCGCAACCGTCTACACGGTCTCGAAACGCGCCTCCGACCGCACCGCGGCCGCAATTGCTGCCAGCCAAAATCGTGTCGATCTGCTCGCAGGCATTGATGTGAAAGCCGAAAGCGATGATGTCGCGGGGATCTTGATCGATCTTATCCAGCATGAAACCCAAAGCGCCTCGCTTTATTTCGCTAAAACTCTGGTCGCCCGTATGGGCAAGGTGACGCGGATGAATAATCGCCCGCACCGCTCCGCCGGATTCCGTGTTCTGCGCGCCCCCGACGTGCCGTCGGTGCTGGTGGAATTGGGATATTTATCGAGTCGGTCGGATGAAAAACTGATGTTCCAAGAGCACTGGCGCGCCAATGTGGTGGCCGCCATGGTGCATGCCATCGATGCGTTCTTCGACGCCAAATCGAACTTTGGCGGGTAGGGGGGTGGAGGGTGACCGGATCGGACATTCATGGGCCGCCCGACCGGGCATGCGGTCCGGTGTCCGGTGCCGATTGCCGCATTGACATTTTTTGAATTCGGTCTCTAATGTGACACACGCTTTTGTTGTCGATTGTCTAAGAGAGTTTTATGTTCAGACTGATCGGAATCGCCGTTGCCGCTGGTTTCGCCCTCTTACTTGGCGTCGCCGGTTTTCTGGCCTATACGGTTATCGATATTGCCGACGATCTGCCCGATTACGCCAAACTCGCCGAATACGAACCTCCGGTCATGACCCGGGTCCATGCCGGCGATGGGTCGCTGATTGCGGAATATGCCGATGAAAAACGCCTGTTCGTGCCGGTGAACGCTATCCCTAAGCGTCTCGTCGCGGCGTTTGTTTCCGCCGAGGACAAAACGTTTTTCGAGCATGGCGGGTTCAGCCTTCCCGGCATAGCGCGTGCCGCCATGACCGATATTCGCATCATCCTCTCAGGGCGGCACAAACCCTTGGTCGGTGCCTCTACCATCACCCAGCAAGTGGCGAGAAACCTGCTGTTGTTGTCGAATGAGCAAACCGCGATGCGCAAACTCAAGGAAGCGCTTTTGACCTGGCGCATCGAACATGCTTTTTCAAAAGAGGAAATTCTTGAACTCTATCTCAATGAAATCTGGCTGGGTTTGAGGTCCTACGGTGTTGCTGCGGCGTCCTTGAATTATTTCGGCAAATCGCTCGATGAGCTCGATCTGGCCCAAATGGCCTATCTCGCTGCCCTGCCGAAGGGGCCTCACAATTACAATCCCTTCACTCGCGAAAAACGTGCCATTCAACGTCGCAACTGGGTAATCGGGCAAATGCTGGAAAATGGCTATGTGAGCGAAGCCGAGGCCGCAGAGGCCGTCGGCGAACCTCTGGGCGTCGTCAAGCATGCTCCCAGCCCGCAGGTTTTTTCCGCGGCGTATTTTTCCGAGGAAGTCCGCCGCGAACTGATCGATCTTTATGGCCGAGACAAGCTCTATGAAGGCGGGCTTTCCGTCCGCACCACGCTCAGCCCGAAATTGCAGGCTCTGGCGGTTCGCTGTTTGCGTCAGGGCCTTGTCGATTTCGACCGCAAGCGGGGCTTTCGCGGCCCGGTCGAACATTTATCGCCCGATGGCGATTGGGGGCGAGAACTGGCCGCCATCGACGCGCCCGCCGATCTGAAACCGTGGAGACTGGCGATCGTTCTTAAGATCAACAAGGACTCCGTTTCCATTGGCCTTCGCCCAAAGGTCAGGGCCGGCGATCCGGTTAACGACAAGCGCGACTATGGGCGCATTCCGCTAGAGTCGATGAGATGGGCGCGCAAAGCGTTGAAGGACGGGAAACTCGGGCCTGAAATCACTGCGCCGGGCGATGTTCTGGCTGCGGGCGACATCGTTTATGTCGCCCCCGGCGATGCGCTGGATCAGTGGCGGTTGATGCGAATGCCGGAGATTCAAGGCGCAATGGTCGTCATGGATCCGCATACCGGCCGGGTGCTGGCGCTGGTTGGAGGGTTCAGCTATGCCATGAGCCAGTTCGACCGCGCCATTCAGGCCAAAAGGCAGCCTGGCTCCGCCTTCAAGCCGGTGGTTTACGCCGCCGCTCTCGATAGTGGATACACGCCGGCGAGCGTGGTGCTCGACGCGCCGATCAGCGTGAAGCTGAAAAATGGCGAGGACTGGATACCGCGCAATTACGAGCGCGACTTTTACGGCCCCTCGACGCTGCGTCGCGGCATAGAATTGTCGCGCAATGTGATGACCGTCAGACTCGCCAATGATATGGGTTTGGGAAAAATCGTCGATTATGCAGTGAAGTTAGGCGTTTACGACCAAGCGCCGGCCTTCCCCTCGATCGTGCTGGGGGCGCGGGAAACGACATTGCTGCGGCTGACGACCGCCTATGCCATCTTCGACAATGGAGGCAAACGTATCGACGCGACTCTGATCGATCGCATACAGGACCGTTATGGCAAAACCATCTATCGCCATGGCAAGCGTGAATGCCCTGGCTGTCGGGCGCAAAGCTGGAACGGTCAGGACGAACCGGAGGTGATCGACCGGCGCGAGCAGGCCTTAAGCCCTTATACCGCTTATCAGATTACCTCGATGCTGGAGGGGGTCGTGCGCCACGGAACCGGGCGCATCGTGGGCAGACTCGTCTCCAAGCCGCTGGCCGGCAAGACCGGAACCACCAATGACTGGAAGGATGCCTGGTTTGTCGGCTATTCTTCCGATCTCGCCGTCGGCGTTTATGTCGGCTATGATATGCCGCGCAGCATGGGGAAGAAAAGCCCGGGCAGCGCGGTCGCCGCGCCGATTTTCGCCGATTTCATGAAATCGGCGCTTGAAAATGCGCCGGCCATTCCCTTTCGCGTTCCCCCTGGCACCCGATTCATCCCGATCGACTCGAAAACGGGTCAGCGGGCAGCCTATGGCGGCGCTAATGTTATCCTCGAAGCCTTTAAGCCGGGCAGTGGCCCGGCCCATGAGACCGTCGTCATTGGCGCGGGCGGGCGCGTGGCTGCCGACCGCGGTGATACTGGCCAAACCGCGCAACCCCCCGCCACCCGCGAACCACGACTCGGCACCGGCACCGGTGGCTTATACTGACGTGCCCGCGCCGGAGTCTTTGAATTTCATTGTTATTGAGGGAATTCCGGTTTCGGCCACTCGCCTGAAAGCTGGTAACCCCGAAGCCCGGAGTCTGCCGGGGAGCACCCGACGCGAAAACATTTTGAGGCGACAAATCGATCACGGTACAAAACGAGACAGAAGCAACAGAGTCATGTCCGTTGCCACTCACCGCGAAAGCTCACAGATATTGACTCTAAACAAGCCTGACCGACCTCATAATACATGCATATGCGACGCATCCATATGCAGCGGATCATGGTAAGGCGGACTGTGGCTGGCTGTCTCAGTATCAGAAGCTGTCGGCTTTACGCCGTCTATCTCGGGGGCAGAGGTTATATCCTTCCCTTCAGCGCCGATAAACACCTGAACGACGTCCTCATGCGATAAATAGTTCCACCGGTCATATTGCCAGATCACATAAGTATACCACTTATTTCCTTCCAGAACTGTAGTTTCAGTGAATTTCCAGCTACTGTCGTCTTCTGATAATTCTTTAGATAAGGCGACAACTGCCTTATCCGTCTCGGTTCCCGAGGTTACGAAGCCTTCCATGGCCCCCTTATGGACTATTCCACTAGCATCGAAGTGGATTTTACCCTCATACCTTTTTATTACAACTGTCGCTCCCTTTTCCCCGTTCCCTTGAAGGGTTGGCGTCGTATCAGAGGTTTTGAAGGTTTCGACAGGAAGCCCATCATACTTCGTATGATTGTCATCCAGTGAAGAAGACCATAGGGCGTTGACTTTGGAGGAATCGTCAACAACCTTCACATTACTCAAATCCGTAACCTCAGTGTCGCCTACATAATCGAAAGGTTGAGACGAATCGGAGAAGGTGCCCTTCTCACCTTGCAGAACTACTAAATGATGCGTCTCATTATCGTCAATGAACTGAATTTTCCCGCTTGAAACAGTAACAGACCATGTCCCGTCAGCATAGGCCGTGGTTTTCGCGATTGGAAAAATTTCCACTTTATCATCAGAAGCGCCTGAGTAAAATTTATCTGTGTGACTGTCAGTTGTTCCACGATGGACGGATGTAGCGGTTTCACTATCGAAAACATAGACCGTTGCCCCGGGCTCCGCGCCGGAACCGTGAATGGTCAGGGTTTTGTAGTCTTTGGGGATAGAGTCGCCGGACTTTATCTCTTCGGATCTCTCACGTGCAGAGTTGCTTACAAAGACGCCGTTAAAACCAAAACCACCGTGGCCCGGCCCAGTGTCAAACTCGCCGTCACCATCGTTGCTCTCGAAGACTCCGGCCGCGACCGCAACCGTTCCTATAGCGGCAACCGCACCCGCGGCCAGAAGGCCCGAGGTTCCAAGCAGACCGCCCGTGCCGCCGAGGCTTGCTCCAGCCGGTCCACCCGCCGTGCTTTCGACCTCCACCATGGGGATCGGTTGCACCACGCCCGCCGAAGCGGAGCCGGCGTTCAGCGCCGCCGCTTCGTTTGCCGCTACATCGCCACCGTCAGATTCTACGGCAGGCTTGTCGTCGTCGGCGTCAATGAAATAACCGGACACAACGACGGTCTCGCCATCCTTAAAGACCAACACCAGGTCGTCGCCACGGCGCTTATAGCATTCAACGCCATTCTCTAAGCTCCGAGGTTGAAAACGCTGTTGTTCTTGGGTAGTCATAGTTCACCGTAAAATGTAAAGGGAAACGCAAAATTACTCGCAGAAGTTGAAATAATTCTTGTTTCATAGCGTTTTTCACCCAGCCAATTATAAGTTTTATTTTATGATAGGCAACAGGCTTATATAAATAATATAAAAGCTTGCATTATAGGAATAAGAATTCCTTCAACTGTGAAAAAGTCACTTTCATCCGAATCACGGATCGTGAAAGCGGCGACAGCCGAGCGCGGCGAAATGCCGATGACTGACTTCAGGCAGGCGAAATGTCAGGCCTTGCCAAATTCGGCGCGGCGATGGGCGAAAACAGCGTCGCGGGCCAAAACATCCGCGCGCTCATTGCCAGAATGGCCGGCATGGCCCTTGACCCAATGCCAGGTGATCCGGTGGGGGGCGAGGGCTTTATCGAGGCGCTGCCAGAGGTCTGAATTTTTGACCGGTTTGCGGGCGGCTGTTCGCCAGCCATTGGTTTTCCAGCGGGCGATCCAGCGGGTAATCCCATCACGCAGATAGGCCGAGTCGGTATGAAGATCCACGCGGCAAGGCCGTTTGAGGGTTTCCAGCGCGGCGATGGCGGCTCGCAATTCCATGCGGTTGTTGGTGGTGTGGGCCTCGCCGCCCGACACCTCCCGTTCATGAGAATTATAGCGCAGAATTGCTCCCCAGCCCCCGGGGCCGGGATTGCCCGAACACGCGCCATCGGTAAAAATCTCTACATGTTTCATATCACCCACCGTCAAACCCCATAATCACTTATATTGGTTACGCAACGATGAAATCTCATTCGACGCACATAGGCCATCGGATCGTAAGGTTTCACCGCTGTCTCACTCCCCGTAGCGGCAAATCAGTCATAAGCTCGCGTGGCGAAAAACGCATTGCCGCGCCATGCGCGAGCACGGGCATGGCTTCACACTCTTCGCGAGACAATGGATGCTTGTTCTCATAGGCCTGCACCAGCGCGCAGGCTTTGGCCTTGTTGAACGAACCATCGCACTTAAAGCACCACGCATTCATGCAGACCGCGATGTCATAGACGGAACTGTCAGGACAGGCGAAATAAAAATCAATGATCCTGACCATTTTTTCATTCATGAAAAAGACATTTTCAGGAAACAAATCAGCATAGATAATATCACTCTCCAGGTCGCAAGGTCAACGGGCTTTAAGTCTGTCACGATCACCGGTAATTTCTGATTCGGGCCCTTGTTCGATCTCGTCCAGACGCCCATGTCAACCGGCAATCAACTCACGCCAGGCAGATATGCCCAGCGTATTTTCCCGCGCGCCTTCGTAATCTGCTGCAGCGACATGCAATGCGGCCAGAGTCTCGCCAACCGCGCGGCAATGGGCGATATGGGGTTGGCGCGCCCACATGCCCTCAAGGAATGTAAACAGTGCTGCTCAACAACTGTTCAACTCGCGCAAAGCCCGGCCCGGGCGACCCCGCACCGGCGTCGGGCAAGCTATGCCGCGTTGCGCCAGATGGTCCATCAGACCAAGAAAAAACGGCAAAGCGCCACGGAAGGCATGCTTTTCATAAAAGGTGAGAATGAAACGGTCATGTGTCGTCTGGACCAAATAACTCGTGTTCTCCAGGCCTTCCGCAATACCCTTGAACGAGGTCGGCGCGCTGACATTATGGGAGGCGATGAACTCCGCCAGAGTATCATCGTCGATATGCGTATAGACCGCCATTGTCGCGGATACCGTAACCCCTGTTTTCAGCAGGGCTGACCAACACTACTGACACGCGCCGACAGGGTCTCTACGGCATCCTTGGTATCCGCCTTGACCCGTTTTCCAATCAGTCTTGCGAACACCGGCGCCAGCGGTCCGGTCATGGCAACGCAATGACAGATACGCGCAGGAGAGTCAGCCTGTTCCGGTAGACAGTCATGTTTGAACATGACGCCCTTCAGAGGCAGGCACCCCTTGCTGTAGAACTTGCTGTTTGGCACAACTTCGGTGAGATCGAACGCAACCTCGGAAGCCGGTTTGGAGCTTCATCAGCCCCTTGGCGCTCTTAGTGAAGGGGCCTTCAAGGCGGACCCAGTCCAGACTGCGGTCCCAGCTGGGCCAGGTTTCGGTATCTTGTCATATGTCCCAGATGTGCGCAGACGTCGCTTGGGTGGGAACAGTTTTGGAGTAAGTCCAGTTAAACATGTCATCCTCATTCCGCTTTGTGATTTTTGAAAAAATGTCAGGCAGATTGCGCCCTGCCATGACGTAATTCGCGGGGAAGATTGAATTCGACCGCTTCGCGCCGGGCCGATACGGTCTCGATCGTCACCGCGAAATCCTCGCGCAACCTGTCGGTCACCCCATCCACCAAAATCTCCGGCGCCGAGGCGCTCGCCGTGACCCCCAGAGTCACGACGCCCTTGAGCTCGAGCCGGGCAATATCATCGGCGCCGCCTATGAGTCGGGCGCGCTTGCAGCCATGTCTCGTCGCCGCCTCGACCAAACGGCGGGAATTGGAGCTGTTGGGCGCGCCGATGACCAAGACCATATCGCATCTGGACGCGATGGCCTTCACCGCCTCCTGCCGGTTGGCGGTGGCATAGCAGATATCGGCCTTGCGCGGCCCGACAATAGCGGGAAAGCGGTGTTTGAGTCTGGCGACGATGGCGGCGGTGTCGTCCACCGACAGGGTGGTTTGGGTGATATAGGCCAGTTTTTCGGGCGAGCGGGGATAGAAGCTTTCCGCGTCGCGTTCGGTTTCGATCAGACTCATGGCATGGACCGGAAGCTGGCCCATGGTGCCGATCACTTCCGGATGGCCTTCGTGGCCGATGAGGATGATCTCATAGCCGCGTTGGAACAGCTTTTCCGCTTCCCTATGCACTTTGGAGACCAGAGGGCAGGTTGCGTCGAGGGAAAACAGATTGCGCCGCCTGGCCGTGTCATGCACGCTCTTCGCCGCGCCATGGGCGGAGAGAATCACCGGCCGGTCGCCCGACGGCACTTCGCCCAATTCTTCAACGAAAACGGCGCCCTTGCGTTCCAGCGCCTCCACCACATGGCGATTGTGAACGATCTCATGGCGCACATAGACCGGTGCGCCATAGCGCTCAAGCGCCCGCTCCACAATTTCGACGGCGCGCACCACCCCAGCGCAGAAACCGCGCGGCGCGGCCAGCAGAATCTTCAGATGCGATTTTCGGCGTTCCGGCATCAGTTTTCCCGATTTATCCATGGATTGAGGTCCGTGCTCGCTTGACAAACTCTCAGGACCTGTCTACTTCGGCGAATATGCGCCGGTCAACACCGGCTTTGTGTTAAGCGAACACAAGTGCAATGATCCGCGCGGGAGAGATCGGCCCCCGATTTTCAAGGGCCGACGCCGAAGGAGCAAAAGCCTCTGAATCTCTCAGGCAAAGGAACCGCCGGACTATGCATCTCTGGAGAGCAGCGGGTTTTTTAGCGTTCCGGCCCGCTCAGCCGACGAGGGGCAAGCTCGCTCGTGACGTTTCAACCGGCTTGATCGCAAAGGTTGCGCGTCGGCGATCCGGGCCATTCTCTCAGGTTTTCCGACAGAGGGGGCCATGACCGGACTTCGTGTCGTCCGGCATGCGGAATCTTGCGGAAAGCCGGTGAACAGACGATGCAGCCCGATACCGAATCCCGAATCGATGCGCGAAAGGCGGCTCTTAAGCAGACGCCGCTTCATGCCTTACATAAGCGGCTGGGGGCGCGCATGGTGGCTTTTGCCGGCTACGATATGCCGATCGACTACGGCGAGGGCATTATTGCCGAGCACAAGCATACCCGCGACAAGGCCGGTCTTTTCGATGTGTCGCATATGGGGCAGGCTTGTCTACGCGCGTCCTCAGGCGTGGCCGCGTTGTTCGAGCGCCTCGTTCCGGCCGATATTGCCGGTCTTGCCCACGGTTGCATGTGCTACACCCAACTACTCAACGCGAAGGGCGGCATTATCGACGATCTGATCGTCACTCGCCTGCCCGATGAAGGCGGGTATGAACGGTTGTTCATGGTGTTCAATGCCGCGCGCAAGGCGGTGGATCTGCACCATATCGCCGATTCGCTTGCAGGCGAGGCCGAATTATCCGGCCTTGACGGGCAGGCGCTGATCGCGCTTCAGGGGCCGGAGGCCGTCACTGTCCTGTCGCGGCATTTCTCTGGCATTCACGATATGGCCTTCATGTCCGCGCGTGAGATTGTCAGGGAGGGAGAAACCGTTCTCGTCAGCCGGTCCGGCTATACCGGCGAAGATGGTTTTGAACTCTCATTGCCCGCCGCCATGGCGGAGCCTTTCGCCTGCGCCCTGCTCGAACATGGCAAGGTTCTACCGGCCGGTCTGGGCGCGCGCGATACCTTGCGGCTGGAGGCAGGGTTGTGTCTCTATGGCCAGGATATTGACGAGACCACGAGCCCGGTTGAAGCCGGGCTGAAATGGTCGATCGGCAAAAACCGGCGCGAGAAGGGTGGGTTTTTGGGTGAAAGCCGTGTTTTGCGCGAAATCGCCGTGGGGCCTTCGCGCCGGCTGGTGGGCCTTCGCCCGGAGGGACGCACGCCGGCCCGACGCGGGGCGCCGATCCGCTCGACAACCGGCGAGCCGATCGGCGCCGTGACCTCCGGCGGTTTCGCTCCGACGGTTGCGGGACCGGTCGCCATGGGCTATGTCGCGGCGGGGTATGAGAAGCTTGGAACCGCGGTGGAGCTGACGATACGCGGCAAGGGAGTTGGGGCGCGTGTGGTCGCTTTGCCCTTCGTGGCGCATCGCTATGCCAAATGAAGTTCTCAAGGCTTTCGGTATCGACAACAAACAATGTTGGGAGATGGTGGCGATGAGCAAGCTGGGATTTACCAAAGAGCATGAATGGGTTCGCATCGACGACGAGATTGCAACGCTCGGCATTACCAAATATGCCGAGCGACAGCTGGGCGATGTCGTCTATATCGAATTGCCCGAGATCGGCAGCAATTTCGCGGCGGGCGACGAGGCGGCGGTGATCGAATCGGTCAAGGCGGCCAGCGAACTCTATGCGCCGGTCGCCGGCGAGGTTGTGGAAGTCAATCATGCGCTGGAGAACGATCCGGCCGAGGTCAACCGCGACCCGCAAGGCGATGGATGGTTTATCAAGCTCAAACTGGCCGGTGATGCGGCGCTTGATGGTCTGATGGACGCGCAAGCCTATCAATCCTTCATCAGGGAAGAAGACTGATGCGTTATTTGCCGCTGACGAATACCGACCGCGCCACAATGCTCGAAACGGTCGGCGTTCGGTCGATTAAGGAGCTATTCGCCGAGATTCCGGCTTCGGCCCGCCTTGATGAGCCGCTCGACGGCCTGCCGACGCGCAAGAGCGAGATGGAGGTCGCCCGCGTCCTGTCGCGCATGGCGGCGTCCAACGTAACTGCGGGCGACGGGCCGTTCTTCATTGGGGCCGGGGCCTACCGACACCATATTCCGGCCACCGTCGATCACCTGATCCAACGGTCGGAATTTCTGACCGCCTACACGCCCTACCAGCCGGAACTAAGCCAGGGAACGTTACAGTATCTTTTTGAGTTCCAGACCCAAATCGCCCTGATTACCGGCATGGAAGTGGCCAACGCCTCGATGTATGACGGTTCCACCGGCTGCGCCGAAGCGGTGTTGATGGCCGGGCGCATCACCAAACGCAACAAGGCGGTTCTGTCGGGCGGGTTGCATGCCCATTATCGCCAGGCGGTGCAAAATGTCTGTCGTTTTGCTCGCTTTGACGTGCGGGCCCTGCCGCCCTCGCTCGGCGCCGAGGCTGATATTACCACCTCGATCGATAAGGAAACCGCCTGCGTCCTCGTGCAGACTCCCAATGTCTATGGCGCGCCGATCGATCTCGAACCCATCGCCAGGGCCGCTCATGACAAGGGCGCCTTGCTGATCGCGGTGGTGACCGAGGCGGTCTCATTGGGCGCGGTGCGCTCGCCCGGCGCAATGGGGGCCGATATTGTAGCGGCGGAGGGCCAGTCGCTCGGCGTCGGGCTGAATTTCGGCGGGCCTCATCTCGGCCTGTTCGCGACCCGCGAGGCCTTTATGCGTCATATGCCGGGACGTTTGGTCGGCGAGACCGTCGATCGCGACGCCAAGCGCGGTTACGTGCTGACGCTCTCGACCCGCGAGCAACATATCAGACGCGAACGCGCGAAAAGCAATATTTGCACGAATTCGGGATCATGCGCCTTGGCCTTCACCATCCATATGAGCCTGCTCGGCGAAAAGGGTTTTCGCGATCTTGCCCGTCTCAACCATCACAACGCCTGTCGGCTGACCGACCGGTTGACGGCAGTGGCGGGGGTGGAGCTTATGACCCCGGTGTTTTTCAATGAACTGACCATCAAGACGCCCAAATCCGGCGCCGCCGTCGTCGAAGCGCTCGCGGCGCGCGGTATTCTCGCCGGGGTTCCGGTTTCAAGGCTTGAACCGCAGGCAAAGGCGTTTGAAACCCTGATTACGCTTGCGACGACGGAATTGAACACGCAAGATGATATGGAGGCTTGCGCGCAAGGGCTGGATGAGGTTCTCAGACAATGAACGAGCATGCACAGTATGTCGCCCCGAACGATCGCCCTGCAAGACCCGCCGCGGCGACCTTTAGCGGCAATCGCGCTCTCGACATCGGCGAAAAGTTGATCTTCGAGGTGGGCCGCGCCAGCGTTACCGGAATCGATATCGATCTCCCCCAAGATATGGAGAACCGTCTCGGCGCTTTTGCCCGAACGGACCCTATCGGCCTGCCCGGGCTTTCGGAACCGGAGGCGATGCGTCATTATGTCCGCCTGTCACGCAAGAATTATTCGATCGATCTCGGCCTTTATCCGCTCGGCTCATGCACCATGAAGCATAATCCGCGACTGAATGAGCGCATGGCGCGCCTCCCCGGTTTCAGCGATATTCATCCCCTACAGCCGGAGGCGACGGTTCGGGGCGCGCTGGAGTTGATCGAGACGCTTAAACATTGGCTCAAGGTCCTGACCGGCCTTCCCGCGATCGCCATGTCGCCCAAGGCCGGCGCCCATGGCGAATTATGCGGCATGATGGCGATTCGCGCCGCCCTCGAAGCGCGCGGTGACAATCGCTCGGCCGTGTTGGTGCCGGAATCGGCGCACGGTACCAACCCCTCCACAGTATCCTATCTTGGCTATAGAGTGGTTCCGGTTCCGGCGCGTGATGATGGCACTGTCGATCCCGCCGCCATTGCCGAGCGTCTATCGCCTCATGTGGCGGCGATCATGCTGACCAATCCCAATACATGCGGCCTGTTTGAGCGCGATGCGTTGCAAATCGCCGATATGATTCACGCCGCTGGAGGCTTCTTTTATTGCGACGGCGCCAATTTCAACGCCATTATGGGGCATGTGCGCCCCGGCGATCTGGGTGTTGACGCCATGCATATCAATCTGCACAAGACGTTTTCCACCCCCCATGGCGGCGGCGGCCCCGGCGCCGGGCCGGTAGCGTTGTCGCGCGCCCTTGCGCCATTCGCGCCGGTTCCCTTCGTGGTTCACGATGGTGATGGATTCCGGCTTGTCGAGCATGGAGGGGATGAAAAATCGCAAATGCCCTTCGGTCGCATGAGCGCGTTTCACGGTCAGATGGGCATGTTCGTCCGCGCTCTCGCCTATATGATGAGCCACGGCGCGGATGGGCTGCGCCAGGCGGCGGCGGACGCCGTGCTCAACGCGAATTATATCCGCGCCGGTCTTAAAAATGAGCTGAGCTTGCCTTACGCAGACAGGCCCTGCATGCATGAGGTCGTGTTCAGTGACGCTTTCCTCAAAGGGACTGGCTTGTCCACGCTCGACTTCGCCAAGGCGATGATCGATGAGGGCTTCCACCCGATGACGGTGTATTTTCCGCTGGTGGTGCATGGCGCTATGCTGATCGAACCGACCGAGTCGGAATCGAAGGC
Organism: Hyphomicrobiales bacterium; assembly: GCA_036881905.1. GTDB lineage: Bacteria > Pseudomonadota > Alphaproteobacteria > Rhizobiales > Im1 > JBAJNN01. Next base: position 50,888 of record JBAJNN010000002.1, read on the forward strand.
CGCTCTCGACCAGTTTATCGCGACATTGAAACATCTGGCCCAGGCGGCGCGGAAAGGGGACAAGACCCGCTTTACCGAGGCACCGCGCCATACGCCGGTCGGCAGGCTCGATGAGGCCGCCGCCGCCCGCCATCCTGTACTGCGCTGGGGAACGAATAAGGGCCGCCACGCCCGGCGACAGGCATGAGCGATCCGCGCCCCAGCGGAGCTTCCAAACCCGACCATGGGGCGAAACCCGCAAACCGACGGTTTAGGGGCGCGCGCCGTCCAGGTAAGCCGATGAACGACAACCGAGATGATGAGATGGACAAAACGACTTCCTTTGCTCAGGGACAACTGCGCAGCTTGATCGAACGGATCGAACGGTTGGAAGAGGACAAGGCCGCGGTCGCTAGCGATATAAGAGAGGTCTATGGTGAAGCAAAAGCCCATGATTTCGACACCAAAATCATGCGCAAACTCGTTGCCTTAAGGAAAAAGGACCACGCCGAGCGCGAGGAGGAAGAAACCATTCTCGACCTCTATATGCATGCGCTCGGTATGGTCGCGGAGACCGGGCAGGGTTAACGCGGCATCTTCGCCTGCCGCTCAGGCGCGAGGATGGGCGCGTTCATACTGTTTGAGCAGATGGTCGCGATCGACTTCGGTATAGATTTGGGTGGTTGACAGGCTGGCATGGCCGAGGAGATCCTGAATGGCTCGCAGATCCGCGCCGGCGCTCAGCAAATGGGTGGCGAAACTGTGGCGTAGCGCATGCGGCGTGGCAGTGTCGGGCAAACCGAGCACGCCGCGCAAGCGCTTGATCAGGCGCTGAACGATCCGCGCATTCAGACGCCCCCCCCTGACGCCGCGAAACAGCGCGCCGTCGGCGTCGGTCTTATGGGGGCAGAGTCTGACATAGCGCGCCGCCGCTTCACGTACGGGGTCTATGACCGGCACGATTCGCGCCTTGCCTCCCTTGCCGGTGATAATCATTGTGTCCTGACTGTCGAGTATAACCGCATCCGCTTGGGATAGCCCCAGCGCCTCGGAAATGCGCAAGCCACAGCCATAAAGCAGTGTGAGAATGGCGGTATCGCGGGCGACAACCCAGGCGGGTCGGTTTTTGGATCCATAAGCTAAGGCGGCGCCGGTCGTCGCCAATCGGCGGGCGGCATGCGCGGTTAAGGCTTTAGGCACGCCATGGGGAATTTTGGGGGCGCGGATATGGTCGGTGACTGGATTGACGACAATACCCCGGTGCTCAAGGAAACGGAACACTGCACGGATCGCCGAAAGCTGACGGGCAAGCGTCCGTCTCGATACGCCGTCATACCGGCGTCTGGCGAGGAAGGCGCGCAGATCCGCCGGGCGCAATGCGCCGAGATCGACCAGTCCGACCGGCCCGCCGCAATGTTCGGCCATGAAAGCGATGAAGCGTTCAAGATCGCGCCCATAGGCAGCGAGCGTATTGGCCGCCACGCGCCGTTCCACCCGTAAATGGTCGAACCATGCCGACAAGGCTCGCGTCGTGTCGGTGGTGGTGGCCTGAATCATCTTGTGGGTCACGGTCGCCATTCGGTGTTCTCATCTTTATAATCGGACGCACATGGCCTTCGCGAATCGCCCTGAGCGTCACGATTTGGGAAAAACTATCCGATAGTTGCATGCCGTAAATTTGAAAAAAAGAGGTTAATCGTGACGACTGTCCCGACTTACCCTGACTTTCATTATGATGACTGATCCGGTCACACACAAGCCTTGCGATCGCGTGGTCGAGGTATTGTTGCCATTGGCGTTGGGCAAACCCTATTCCTATGGTGTGCCGTCGGGTCTCGACCTGGCCGAGGGCGACTATGTGATCGCGCCGCTCGGTTCGCGCCGTCTTGTCGGCGTGGTGTGGCGGGATCAAGGCCGCAAGGCGGCGGAGTATAAGGGGCCGGCTCTACGTATGATCGTGGAGCGCATGGAGGCCCGGCCCATGACGCAACTTCACCGCGATTTTATCGACTGGGTCGCTCGTTACAATCTGGTTTCGGCCGGGGCGGTCCTGCGCATGTGTCTGCGTGTGCCGAAAGCCCTGCGCGCGACGCCGTCGCGCCGCGGATACCGGATAACCGATGCGCCCGCCCCCCTCCGGCTGACCGCGCAGCGCAAGCGGGTCATGGGGCTTATGGCCAATGGCATGGTCTGGCCTCCAGGCGCGCTGGCCGAGGCCGCCGCCGTGACGCCCGGGGTCATTCGCGGCCTGGTCGCCGCCGGCGTTATCGAGGCGGTACAGCGTCCGGCTGTTGAATTGTTTGCCGCGCCGCAATGGCAAAACACGGTTGAGTTGTCGCCCGAACAGGAACGGGCGGCGCGGGCGTTGTGCGCCTGCGTCACAGCGTGCGAATTCTCCACCGTCTTGATCGACGGCGTGACCGGATCCGGCAAGACCGAAGTTTATCTTCGCGCCGTGGCCGAAACCCTCGCGCAGGGCCGTCAGGCGTTGATTCTGCTACCGGAGATTGCGCTGACCGCACAATTCATCGAGCGGGTGGAGACACATTTCGTGGCAAAGCCCGCCGAATGGCATTCGGGGATGAAAAACTCCGAGCGCGAGCGGGTCTGGCGCGCGGTTGCCGATGGCGAGGCCCTAATCGTCGTCGGCGCGCGCTCGGCTTTATTTTTGCCCTATCGCAAACTCGGCCTTATCGTGGTCGATGAAGAGCATGAGCCGGCTTTCAAACAGGAAGACGGCGTCATTTACCATGCCCGCAATATGGCGGTCGCCTATGGCGCGCTCGGGCAATTTCCCGTGATCTTGTCTTCGGCAACGCCGTCGCTCGAAACGCTAGTCAATGTCGATCGCGCGCGCTACGGCCATCTGGTTTTGACCGCGCGTCACGGCGGCGCCGAGCTGCCGCCGGTCAAAACCATCGATATGCGCAAGGAGCGGCTTGAGCGAGGCTCATGGATGACGGATGCGCTCGTCGAAGCGGTCGGCCAAACTCTTGAGGCCGGCGAGCAAACCTTGCTGTTTCTCAATCGGCGTGGCTACGCGCCTTTAACCCTGTGCCGCAATTGCGGTTACCGATTTCACTGCCCCGACTGTGACGCCTGGCTGGTGGAACATCGTTTCCGCAAGGTTTTGCTGTGCCATCATTGCGGCCGCAGCCAGAATATACCGGAACACTGCCCGGAATGCGGCGCGCAAGACTCCATGGCGGCCTGTGGGCCGGGGGTGGAACGCCTCGCCGAAGAGGTCGGGAGGCGGTTTGCGCAAGCGCGCCGGGCAATCCTTTCCAGTGATAATGTCCATGGCAAGGCCCTGCATCGGTTGCTCGGCGACATCGCCGGGCATCGTTTCGATATTATCATCGGCACCCAACTCGTGGCCAAGGGGCACCATTTTCCGGCTCTGACCCTGGTCGGCGTGGTTGACGCCGATCTCGCCCTCGACAGCTCCGATCCCCGCGCCGCCGAACGCACCTATCAGCTTCTGCATCAGGTTGCCGGCCGCGCCGGTCGCGCGCAGTATCGCGGTCGCGCCCTGGTGCAGACTCACAGGCCCGATCACCCGCTGATGCGCGCGCTGGAGGCCGGTGATCCCAAGGCATTTCTCGACCGCGAAAAGGCGATACGCCAGGCAGCCGGTCTGCCCCCCTACGGTCGGCTAGCCGGAATCGTCATCTCGGGCGGGGATCGCGATGAAACGGCGCAGTTTGCCCGCGATCTCTCAAGGCGAATTCCTCAAAACCCGCGATTTAAGGTTTTCGGCCCGGCGCCGGCTCCGCTCACCATGATAAGGCGCCGCCACCGGTTCCGCTTTCTGGTACAGACCGGCCGTCACGATCATATTCAGGGTTTCATGCGGGCCTGGCTCGGCGGCGTCAAACCGCGCGGTTCGCTCAAAATTACCATCGATATCGACCCGCAAAGTTTTTTATAGTCGTCATCGGCGTCTACAACGGTAACGGAATTGGCGACACTTCGCCCGGATCGTCCGAATATGGGTTTTTGTGTGTTGTCAGACGCTGGACACTGTGGTAAGCCGATCCGGCCTCGGCGGTGGAACCATGCGCGATATCATGGTTCGTTCGCAGGCTGCGGTCTTGGGCGTCGATGTGATCGCAAGCCGGTTTCGGAAGGTGAAAGACAGTGAAAATAAGCCGCTCGACCCTTGCAGGCGTTCCCGAGCGATACGCCACAGCCCTGTTCGCGCTTGCCCTTGAGGAAAACCGGCTTGACGAGATTGCCCGCGAACTCGACACCATCATGAAATGGCTTGAGGACTCAGGCGATTTGCGTCGTTTGGTGCATGATCGCGCCTTTAGCGCCGCCGAACAGTCCCGCGGGCTGGAAGCCATTCTCGAAAAAGCGGGCCTCTCGAGCTATGTGATGAATTTCGTGAAGTTGCTTTGTCGAAATCGCAGGCTATTTTACTTTGCCGATATGGTCGGTGCCTATAAGGCTCTTCTCGCCGAACGCCGTGGCGATGCGGTCGCCGAGGTTACGGCGGCGCAAGAGCTTTCGCAAACGCAAATCAGCAGGCTCAAAAAGGTTCTTAAAGACCATGTCGGACTCAGCGTCAGCGTTAAGACCCATGTCAACCCCACCATTCTCGGCGGGCTGATCGTGAAATTGGGCAGCATGATGGTCGATAGCTCGCTCGACACCAAACTGAAAAATCTTGCAATCGCCATGAAAGAGGTTGGGTAATGGATATCCGTCCCGCGGAAATTTCCGCTATTCTCAAGGACAAGATCAGAAATTTCGACGCCAAAGCGGAAGTCTGCGAGGTCGGTCGGGTTCTTTCCGTCGGTGACGGCATTGCCCGCGCCCATGGTCTCGACGATGTCAAGATGGGCGAAATGGTCGAATTTTCCAGCAGCGTGCGCGGTATGGCGCTCAATCTCGAACCCGACAATATCGGGATCGTGATTTTCGGGTCGGATCGAGCCATTCGCGAAGGCGATATCGTCAAGCGAACCGGCAGCATCGTCGAGGTACCGGTCGGCAAGGAACTTCTCGGCCGCGTCGTCGATGCTCTCGGCAATCCGATAGACGGTAAGGGGCCGATCAAGGCGGGGCAAAAAAGCCGCGTCGATGTCAAAGCCCCCGGTATTTTGCCGCGCAAATCGGTGCATGAGCCGATGCAGACCGGTTTGAAGGCCGTGGACGCCCTGATCCCGATCGGCAGAGGCCAACGCGAACTCATTATCGGCGATCGCCAAACCGGCAAGACCGCCATTATTCTCGACACTATTCTCAATCAGAAAACCGTGAATGAGGGCGCGGATGAGAGCGAGAAACTCTATTGCGTTTATGTGGCCTGCGGTCAGAAACGGTCCAGCGTCGCTCAATTCGTCAAGGTTTTGGAGGAAAACGGCGCTCTCGATTATTCGATCGTGGTGGCGGCGACGGCCTCCGAATCGGCGCCGATGCAATATCTCGCACCCTATGCCGGCTGTGCGATCGCGGAATATTTCCGCGATAACGGCATGCACGCCCTGATCGGCTATGACGACCTGTCCAGACAGGCGGTGGCTTACCGCCAGATGTCTTTGCTTCTGCGCCGCCCGCCAGGGCGCGAGGCATTCCCGGGCGATGTGTTCTACCTCCATTCGCGCCTTCTCGAACGCGCGGCCAAGCTCAATGACGATCATGGCGGCGGGTCGCTGACGGCGCTGCCCGTTGTCGAAACCCAGGCCAACGATGTCTCGGCCTATATCCCGACCAATGTCATTTCGATTACCGATGGCCAGATTTTTCTTGAAACCGATCTGTTTTATCAAGGCGTCCGCCCGGCGGTGAATGTCGGCCTGTCGGTGTCGCGCGTGGGGTCTTCGGCGCAGATTAAGGCGATGAAGCAGGTCGCCGGGAAGATTAAGGGCGATCTCGCCCAATATCGCGAGATGGCGGCATTTGCTCAATTCGGCTCCGATCTTGACGCCGCCACCCAGCGTCTGCTCAATCGCGGGGCGCGGCTAACCGAGCTTCTGAAACAGGGGCAATTCCAGCCCTTGGCGATTGAAGAGCAGGTGGTGGTCATTTATGCCGGCGTCAACGGGTATCTCGACGAGCTGGAGCGTTCGGCGGTGGCGCGGTTCGAGGAGGGTTTCCTGCGCCATATGCGCGACAAACATGGCGATATTCTCGACTTGATCCGCGGCGATAAGCAAATCTCCGACCAGACATTCGCCAGGCTCAAGACGGCGACCGAGAGTTTCACTAGGACCTTTGCCGCATAATGAAGGACGGCCCGCTTTTTGCAGGTTTCGGTTTGAAGATATAAGGAAGCGGCCCGCGATGCCGAGCCTCAAAGATCTCAAAAGTCGTATATCGAGCGTTCGTGCGACGAAAAAGATTACCCGAGCCATGCAGATGGTGGCCGCCGCCAAGCTGCGTCGCGCTCAAGAAGCGGCCGAGTCGGCAAGGCCCTATGCCCAGCGCATGGACCTGATGATCGCTAATTTGGCCCATGGTCTGATGGAGGGCGAGCAGGCCCCAAGGCTTCTGACCGGCTCCGGCGGGGATGACACTCACCTTCTTGTGGTGGTCACCGCCGATCGTGGTTTATGCGGCACCTTTAACGGCAATATCGCCAAATATGCCCGCGACCGGGCGTCGGGCCTTATCGCTCAGGGTAAGAGCGTCAAATTCATCTGTGTCGGGCGCAAGGGCCATGATGTGCTGAAACGGCTGTTCCCGGGTCAAATCGTCAAGCTGTTCGAATGCCGCGCGCGCCAAGGCGGCTTCCCACTCGCCCATGATATCGGCCGCTATATCCTGGAGATGTTCAAGGACGGACACTTCGATGTCTGCACCTTGTTTCACGCGCATTTCGAGAGTGTCGTCAGCCAGAAGCCGACGGCCCTTCAGCTTATTCCGGCCCGGATGCGTGAGAATGGTCGGGAATTGGACAATGCCGAGAATTGGGTCGATGCGAATCGCGGTGGTGCGGTGTGCGAATATGAGCCGGAGCAGAGTGAGATTTTGGAAGAGCTTTTGCCGCGCAATATTCCGGTGCAAATCTTTCGCGCTATGTTGGAGAATGCCGCTGGCGAGCAGGGTGCCCGCATGAGCGCGATGGATAGCGCGACCCGCAATGCCGGCGACATGATCGACCGGTTGACCTTGCGCTACAATTCCACCCGCCAGGCTATGATTACCAGTGAATTGATTGAGATTATCTCGGGAGCGGAATCGCTTTGATGCAAGATTTGAAAGGCCGTGCCCGCTCTCTGCGTGGGACGGTATGAGTGGCGTTTAATGAATCCGGTATCGTGAAACCGGCAGATGAGCATAATTGAGGATGAGCAATGATGGCGACGAAAGAGGCCGAAGAGACGGTAAAAAGCATGAAGGATAAACCCGCGGGGCGGGTCAGGCAGGTTATGGGCGCTGTCGTCGATGTGCATTTTGAAGGCCAACTGCCGAGTATCCATAACGCCCTTGAGACCGATAATGAGGGCAATCGCCTAGTCTTGGAAGTGGCCCAGCATCTTGGCGAAAACACCGTACGCACCATTGCCATGGATGCCACCGAAGGGCTGGTTCGCGGTCAGGAGGTCGCCGATACCGGTCAGCCCATCGCCGTGCCCGTCGGCGAGGGAACGCTCGGCCGCATCATGAATGTAATCGGCCAGCCTGTGGACGAGGCCGGCGAGATTACCCATGATGAGATGCGCCCAATCCACCAGCTGGCTCCGTCATTCGTCGAGCAATCCACCGAGGCGGAAATTCTGGTGACCGGAATCAAGGTCGTCGATCTCTTAGCCCCTTACGCCAAAGGCGGAAAAATCGGGTTGTTCGGCGGCGCCGGCGTGGGCAAGACCGTGCTGATTCAGGAATTGATCAACAATATCGCCAAGGCCCATGGCGGCTATTCGGTGTTTGCCGGGGTCGGCGAGCGTACCCGCGAGGGTAATGACCTTTATTGGGAAATGATCGAATCCGGCGTCAACAAGAAAGGTGGCGGCGAGGGGTCGAAATGTTCCTTGGTCTACGGTCAGATGAACGAACCACCCGGCGCGCGGGCGCGCGTCGCGCTGAGCGGCCTCACGGTCGCCGAATATTTTCGCGATCGGGGGCAGGATGTGTTGTTCTTCGTTGACAATATCTTCCGCTTCACCCAGGCCGGCTCCGAAGTGTCGGCCTTGCTTGGCCGCATCCCGTCGGCGGTGGGCTATCAGCCGACGCTTGCAACCGATATGGGCGCGCTTCAGGAGCGAATCACCACCACGACCAAGGGGTCGATTACCTCGGTGCAGGCCATTTACGTTCCCGCCGATGATTTGACCGATCCGGCGCCGGCAACCTCTTTCGCCCATCTCGATGCGACGACGGTGCTCAATCGCGCCATTTCGGAAAAAGGGATTTATCCCGCCGTCGATCCCTTGGATTCGACCTCGCGGATGCTTGATCCCCATATTCTTAGCGAGGAGCATTACACCGTCGCCCGTCAGGTGCAGGAAATTCTGCAGCGCTATAAGGCTCTTCAGGACATTATCGCCATTCTCGGCATGGATGAACTGTCGGAGGAAGATAAGCTAGCGGTGACACGCGCGCGCAAGATCGAGCGTTTTTTATCGCAGCCATTCCATGTCGCGGAAGTCTTTACCGGAACGCCTGGGAAATTTGTTGAGCTGGCCGATACCATCAAGAGCTTCAAGGGGCTGTGCGAGGGCAAATACGACCATCTGCCGGAATCGGCATTCTATATGGTCGGTTCCATCGAAGAGGCGGTGGACAAGGCGAAGACAATCGCCGCCGAGGCGGCTTAAGCGGTTTGTGACAGGGGGTGTTCAGGAGGCTTTGAGGCGATGGCGGAGGCTGTAAATCTCGAACTGGTCTCACCGGAACGTTTGCTCATCGGCGAGGCTGTGGAGCAGGTGACGATTCCCGGCGGCGAAGGCGATTATACCGTCCTTGCCGGTCATGCCCCCGTCGTTTCGACGGTTAGGCCGGGCACCATGACCATATATCGCCATGACGGGCAAGTCGAGCGGATTTATGTCCGTGGCGGCTTCGCTCAAGTCACCGCGGATGCGCTGATCGTTCTGGCCGAGGAAGCCATTCCCTTAAGCGAGCTCGATCGCGAAACGCTCGATCAGGAAATTCGCAACGCCGAGGAAGATGTCAGCGACGCCGCCGACGATGAAAGACGCCGCCGCGCCAAGGAAAGGTTCGATCATTTGCGCCAATTGCACATTGCGCTGGACTTGCCGGTATGATAGCCTCCTTCCACGTTAGGTCGTTGGAAACAAGGGCCAAACCTTGGAGCTTCTTCGGGCTTGCGTATTTCAGGCGGGGAGAACCGGGGTAGTCATGCGTTGGACGCTCGACAGGATAAACTGGGACGCCTTTGACGCCGCGAAGGTCGATGCCGAGACGCTGAAGGCGGTCAAGGCGGCGTCTTTGGTGGAATTCAACGCGCCCGATTATGTGGGCTACCTCTCTAACGTCTTTCACGATGATGAGCGCGTTCAGGGCAATATCGAACAATGGGGTAAGGAAGAGGCGCAACACGGGCGGGCTTTGGCAGCCTGGGCCAAGCTGGCCGACCCTGAATTCGATTTCGATAAGGCTTTCACCCGTTTTCGTAAGATTCAGAATATCGATGTCGAGGCGGAAGAATCGATTCGTGGGTCCAAGGCTGGCGAGATGATTGCGCGTTGCGTGGTCGAGAGCGGAACCTCTTCTTTCTACACGGCGATCAAGGACCGGACCGATGAGCCGTGCCTCAAGCAGATCGTCACCTTCATGGCTGCCGACGAATTTGCCCATTACCGCTGTTTCTACGAGATTTACCAGAAATACGAACATGAATTGCCGGGCCGCTGGGGGCGGCTTAGGGTTGCGTTGAGCCGGGTCAATGAGGCTGACGACGATGAGCTGGCCGGCGCGTTTTATTGTGGCAATTACCCTGAAGGCAGCGATGTTGCCTATGATCGTAAGACCTTCGCTGCCGCCTATCAGAAACGGGCTTTAGGCATTTATCGCCGCCAGCATGTCAATCGGTTGATTTCCATGGTTGCCAAGGCTGGCGGCATGAACCCCCATGGCCGCCCGGTCAGGACAGTTCAGTGGCTGGCATGGCACTATATGAAAAGACAGCAGAAAAGACTGGCCAAAACGCCGATATGACGGCGGTTTCCCTCAAGAAAATCCGCAGGGGTCCGAAGGGTGGCGGGCAGGCGGAGCCTTGGCGCCGCGACCTTTTGCCCGGCCCCTTGTTTTCCGAAAATGCCTTGGCTGCATGCAAAAGCGACGGCCTTGCTTTCCAACCCTCCTTTCGCTTTCCGAGCGGTATCCGGATTAAATGACGCCCAAAACGGGCCGATGCCGGATTTGTCGTATTTCATTAAAACGCCACACAATCGCAAATAAACCGTCACGCTAAACGCCCAACGTAAACGGCGTGGCAGAGTCGCCTGCCCATCCGACAGGTTTGAATTTTCTGCATATGTTCAGCTTAGATTGAGGATTGCATATCATGAAACCAAGGATTTCGGTCGGCGCCGCGAGCATCGCGGTTACGCTTCTCGCCAATTACGCCATGGCCGGCGAGGTCAGGGTTTTCCAGACCACAGATCCACTCGACACCTTGTCGCGCGTCATGATGAAAGGCGGCGGGATGCGAGAACTGACCATCGGTCTGGGCTCTGGCGCCTATCGCCGTCCGGGCGATCCGGCGAACATGTTTTATGCCGTTTCCGACCGCGGTCCGAACTTTACCTGCAAAGACGTCGGCACCGTGCTTGGCGTTTCGTCCGATGTGGTTTGCAAAGGCCGGAAGGCCCGTATTTACCTGACGCCGGACTACTCACCGTCAATCTATACCATTGTCTTGAATGACGATGGCGGTTTTAGCATCGGCGATGTTGTAGTCATTAAAGACCGCAATGGCGTTCCGCTGACCGGCCTGCCAAACAGGCTTACCATTGCCAAAACCGAGAACCCGATCGATGCTCATGGTAACGCGCTTGAACAGTCGGTCTCCGCGATCGATTCCGAGGGGATTATTCGCCTGTCCGACGGTTCATATTGGATCGGCGAGGAAAACGGGCCGTCGATCCTGCATGTCGCGGCTGATGGTAGCGTTCACGAACGGATCGTTCCCGCCGGCTCGCAGAAGGACTTTGAAGGCGCTGCCTATAAGGTCAGTGGCGGTTTGCCGGCCATCCTGGCGAGGCGTCGGATCAATCGTGGCATTGAATCCATGGCCATATCGCCGGATGAGAGCAAACTGTATTTCATGGTTCAAAGTCCGCTCACCAATCCGGATGCCGAGACCTACAAGAAGGCCAGGAACACCCGTTTGTTCGTTTATGATCGCGAAGCGGGCAAGCTCGTCGGCGAATATATCTATCAACTCGACGATCCGCGGACTTTCCGCAACGATCCATCGAACAAACAGAATGCTCCACGTGTTTCCGAGGTTCTGGCCCTGGGCGACGACCGCCTTTTGGTCTTGGAACGGACCAACAAGACCACCAAGCTCTATGAGGTTACCCTGGACGACGCATCCGACATTCTAGCGACTCGTTGGGATGACATGTCCACCAGCCCGTCGCTCGAACAACATAATGACCTCTTTACCGTCGGGCTGGCCGCCATTTCAAAAACCCTGCGTTTCGACAGCGCCGACTACCCGGAAGCGCCGAATAAACTCGAAGGTCTCGCCATCATGGGCGATGGCTCTCTTGCCATGATCAACGACAATGATTTCGGTATCAAGGGCGATTCGACCAAAATTGTCGTGATCGATGGGTTGGTGAAGGCCGACGCATACTGACCGGCCGATAGTGGTCATGCCGTTCTTACCGCCGATGCAGCATAACCATCGGACATGGCTTCGATGAATGATGTATGGGCCGCTTTGGCGGCTGATCGGGCCAAGAAGCGCAGTCTTGCTTGCCCCGCAAAAGCTCCTCTTATTTCATTGATTGAGCGCAATGGGCACTCTTGGCTTGCATTCATGGCCTGGTCCGGTTATGACCCGGTATCGTGAAATGACCTGAGTTGCTATTGGCCCGATGACGCATCGGCGGGGCTGGAGAGCCTCGCGGTTGCGTCGTGCGAAAGCGAGCGACGGGTGAGTGGACAACGAATGAGGAGTGATGCGATGAAACCCGATCTGCATCCCGATTACCACATGATCGAGGTCGTCATGACCAATGGCGAGAGCTTTAAGACGCGCTCGACTTGGGGGCGGGAGGGCGACACGCTTCGGCTCGATGTCGATCCCCATACCCATCCGGCCTGGACTGGCGGCGGCCAGCATCTGGTCGATCGTGGCGGTCGCGTCAGTCGGTTCAAGAACAAATATGGCTTTCTCGGCGGTTAGAGCATAATCCGATCCGGAGAAGCGAGGTTGGATCAAGATTAGGCGGCCAAAATAAAGACTTTAAGAGCGCCGGTTTGATTCAATCGGATTGAACGGCACTCTACCCAGATTCCGTGGCTCGCCTTTCCGGCGCTTTGCGAGGACGGGCGGGGGAGGAAAACCTCGGTCTGACGCCGCATAGCATGGCGAGTGGGGGCCTTAAGGCACACTGAGGCAATTTTGCCATGATCATTCTTGTTGTTGGTCTCGTTCTTTTCTTGAGCGTCCATCTGATCGCGCTGACCCCGTGGCGCGAGACATTGATCGCGCATCTGGGAGTGCGAGGCTATAAAGGGGCGGTTTCCGTCGTTTCTCTCGTCACGATTGCGATTATGGCGTGGGGCTTTGCTGCTATGCGCACCGATCATCTGGCTGGGCGAATTGTTTACCAGCCTCCTGAATGGGCCAGACATGCAACTATGGGGCTTGTGTTTCTAGCCTTTATTCTGCTCGGTATTGCCCTCCACAAGGGCCGGTTGCGACTTTGGCTCAGAACCCCGCTGGCTATCGCCACGGTGCTTTGGGCGGGTGGGCATCTCTTGTCCAATGGCCGTTTGGGTGACGTTGTCCTCTTTGGAGCCTTTTTTGTTTATGGGCTTTTCGATGGTATTGTGCGCCAGGCCAAAGGCCGAGTCGAGCCATTTACACCCAAACCCAGTCATGATTATATTGCGCCGGTCGCCGGGGCTTTTATGTATGCGATCGTGCTTTTTCTGCATCCGTGGCTATTCGGCGTGGCGGTCATCGATTTTTAGACCATAGTTTTATTCGTTGCCCGTGTCTTATATGTCCGGTCTCTATGGTTTTGATATGTCGTGCCGATGGCGATATGCTTAAGGGAAAATCAGATGAAAATTGAGAATATTGGCTGCCTGTGACGGGCGAAAAGTTCTAAAGGACGGTGCAGGGATGCAAAGGAGTGCCGGTTTTGAGTGAGGAGTCTCTTTTCCGCGAAGTTGATGATGAGATCCGTCTTGAGCGGCTGAAGCTGCTGTGGAGCCGTTTTGGACCATATATTGTCGCTGTTTGTGTTGTTGTTATCCTTGCGGTGGCCGGTTATAAGGGATGGCAGTACTGGTGCCACCGCCAAGCTCTGGACGCTGGTCGGGATTATCTTGCCGCTCTCGATTTTGCGCAAAAGGGCAAGATTGTCGAGGTGAGTTCCGATTTCGCCGAACTTGCCACGTCGAATCATGAGGGCTACGCGGCGTTGGCCGGTCTCCAATATGCGGCTTTGCAGGCCGCCCTCGGCCACACGGCCAAGGCCGTCGCCATTTATGATGCCGTGGCCGACAAACAAGGGCAGGAAAGGTCGGTTCTGGCTGACCTTGCCCGCATACGCGCCGGTCTCCTGCTGGTCGATACTGCCTCGGTCGATGAACTTAAACAGCGCATGCATCCTCTTGAAGCTGAGGGCAGTCCATGGCGGAGCCAGGCGCGGGAGATTGTGGCGTTAGCGGCGTATCGCGCGGGAAATTTCACGACAGCGGGGGATTTGTTCAATACGATCCTGATGAGTCCCGATGCGGCTTTCGGGTTGCGCCGGCGCGCCCGGCTTATGCTGGATCTGATCGCCCCGATGCTCGACGCCAAGGCTCGGTCTTGAAGTCTTGGGGGTGCATGTGAGTCCATGGCAATTTCGCGGAACAATGGTTGGCTGAAAACGACTGCGGTGATGGGCGCCTCTATAGTTGTATTCACCCTTGTGGCGGGTTGCTCATCATCAAACGGTCTGTTTGGCGACAAGGATGATGTCATTCTGCCCGGCAAAAGGGAGAGTGTCCTGCCCGAATCCGTCAGTCTTGCAACGGCAGTTGCACGCGAAACAAACCCTGTGGAGATTCCGGCCGCCAGGATCAATCCGAACTGGGCGCAGCTTGGCGGGACGGTGGGCCACGTGATGCAAAACCTTGCGCTTTCCATCTCGGCCAAACCGGTGTGGCGTGTTGACGCCGGAGCGGGGTCTGGCGAACATGGCCTATCGGTCGCGCCGCCGATTGTGGTCGCGGGCCGGGTATTTGTGCTTGATGCGGGTGGTCGCGTGCGCGCTTTCGATGCCCGCTCTGGTGTATTGGTGTGGTCTAAATCTCTGGTCGCAGGCGGGGACGGCTCCGATACTCCTGGGGGTGGGATCGCCAGTGATGGTTCGCATATCTACGCCTCGACGGCCTTCGGTGATATTGTCGCCCTTTCGGCGGACAATGGCGAAGAAATCTGGCGTCGGTCTTTTACTGTGCCTTTCCGCGCGGCGCCCACGGTCTCCAATGGTCGTCTCTACGCCATTTCAGTTGACAATAGGGTGATAGTCCTTTCCACCGGTGACGGCAAAACGATGTGGACATTCAAGGGGGTGGGCGAACAGGCTGCGGTGCTCTCGGCCGCGAGCCCTGCCGTCTCTGCCGGGGTGGTCGTCGTGCCGACGAGTGCGGGTGAGTTGATTGCTTTTGGAACAAAAGACGGTGTTCCACGCTGGACCGTCACATTGTCATCCCTCGCCGGCCTGAGCCCGGTGGCCGGTCTCAACACCGTCGCCAGCCCGGCGATCGCTAACGGCGTCGTCTATGCTATCGCCCATTCCGGCCATATGGCGGCCTTCGATCTGCGCGATGGCCACCGGTTGTGGGAATGCGATATTGCGGGGACCCAGATGCCCTGGGTTGCCGGCAATTCCGTTTTCGTCCTGTCGGACAGCTCCACACTTGCCGCGGTATCGACCAGAAATGGCAAGGTGCGCTGGACGCTCGCCCTGCCGCCGGATCAGTTGTGGAGCGGCCCGGTCATGGCGAATGGTGAGTTGATCCTTGTTTCTTCCCAAGGACAGATTGCCAGGGTTTCGGCGCGAAGCGGCGAAGTACTCGGCCGAAAGACGGTTGGTTTGGCAAGCGCCGTGGCTCCGGTCATTGCCGGTAAGACACTCTATATCTTGACCGATGACGCCATGCTGGCCGCATTGCGCTAGAGCATAATCCGACCGGAGTAAGCGAGGATCGGCAAGATTATGCGGATAAAAAAGATTTAAGAGCGCCGGTTGGTTTCGATCGGACCGAACGGCGCTCTAATCGTGTGTTCACAGGCGAATAAACCGTGGCCTTAAGCCAGGCGGGAGACGCGACCAGAGCCAGCCTGTCCCGCTTTGCCGCTTGCGGAGAGGTTTTTCAAAAATTATATGTCAGGGATTGTCGTCATTGTCGGCCGCCCCAATGTGGGCAAGTCAACGCTGTTCAACCGTCTGGCCGGCAGGAAGCTGGCTCTTGTCGATGACCGCCCGGGCGTAACCCGCGATCGCCGCGAGGGAGAGGGGCGGCTGGGCGATATGACATTCACCGTCGTCGATACCGCCGGTCTTGAGGAGGCCGGTGCGGGCACGCTCGAAGGCCGGATGGTCGAGCAAACGCAAAGGGCGATTGCGCAAAGCGACCTTTGCCTTTTCCTGATCGATGCACGCGCCGGACTGACCCCGCTCGACCAGCATTTCTCGCGCCTTTTGCATCAGAGCGGCAAACCGGTGATTCTGGTGGCCAATAAATGCGAAAACCGCGCCGCAAATGATACTATAAGCGAGCTTTTCGCGCTGGGATTCGATGATCCCGTCGCCCTGTCGGCGGAGCATGGCAAGGGGATGGGAGCGCTCTATGATGCGCTTAAACCGCATCTTGGCGAAGCGCCGGCCGGGCTCGGACACGCAATCGACCGGAGCGGGGCGAAAGACAATGGTGGCAGTTTGCGCCTTGCCGTGGTTGGCCGGCCCAATACCGGGAAATCCACGCTGATCAATGCCTTGCTCGGGACCGAGCGGGTTCTTGCCGGGCCGCGGGCCGGGGTGACCCGTGATGCCATTGCCATTGACTGGCAATGGAACGGCCGGGCGATCCGGCTTTATGACACGGCCGGGTTGCGACGGCGCTCACGGGTCGATCGGAAACTGGAAAAACTTGCTGTCGCCGATACGTTGTGCGCGGTGCGCTTTGCCGAGGGGGTTGTTTTGCTGATCGATGCGATGCAGCCCTTTGAGAAACAGGATCTTCACATCGCCGCTCGGATTGAGCGTGAGGGCCGCGCTTGCGTGATCGCCCTCAATAAGTGGGATTTGGTGGCCGACAAGGACGCAATGCGCGCCAGGCTCGATGAGATGGCGAATCGTCTGCTTCCCCAGCTCAGTGGCGTGCCTGTCATTCCATTGTCGGCGTTGACAGGCGAAAATATCGCGGCGCTTATTCCGGCTGTTTTACAGGTCTATGAGGTTTGGCAAAAGCGTATCGTCACCGCAAAACTTAACCGGTGGCTTGCGGATATGGTGCAGAACCATCCCCCGCCCGCCCCGGGCGGGCAACGGGTCAAACTACGCTACATGACGCAATCGAAATCCCGTCCCCCAACCTTCGTGTTTTTTTGTTCGCGCCCCGAGCTTCTGCCCGCAGCCTATCGGCGTTACCTCGTTAACGGTTTGCGCCGGCGCTTCGATCTCTGGGGAATTCCCGTGCGCGTCATCCTGCGCAAGGGCGATAATCCCTATATTCGAGACAAGCCGTGAATAATGGCGTCCCCAAACCGCGTGGTTTCCGACACAGGCATTGCCGGGGAACGGTAGGAATGGTATTCAAACGCGCAAGCTGGCGCGCGAGAGTCTTTGCTCATCTCAACGCCATCAGTGAATTCATATTTCGTAAAATCCCCATGGATATTGACAAACAAACCGTTCGCCATATCGCCGGGCTTGCCTGTATCGCCGTTTCCGTGTCTGAGATTCAAAGCCTGCAAGGCGAGTTGTCAACCATTATCGGTTGGTTCGGGAAGCTTAACGAGGTCGATACATCCGATGTTGAACCCTCAAGCCGCGCTAGCGAGACAACGCCCAGGATGCGCGAAGACGCGGTGACGGAAGGCGATCGCGTCGATGACATTCTGCGCAACGCTCCGGCATCGCAGGATCGCTGTTTCGTCGTGCCCAAGGTCATGGAATAATATAATGACGACGGAGTTGACCCGATTTTCCATCGCCGAAGCCCGTACCAAGCTCAAAGCTCGCGAGGTCTCTGCGGTCGAATTAACACAAGCGTTCCTGCGCGCCATCGAGGTCGCCAATCCGGCCCTGAACGCCTATATCGCCGTCACCGCCGACAAGGCTCTACGCATGGCTGCGGCCTGCGATGAACGTCTGGCTCGCGGAAAAGCGAGGCCGCTTGAGGGCATCGCGCTCGGTATCAAGGATTTGTTCTGTACCAGGGATGTACACAGCCAAGCGGCCAGCCGCATTCTCGATGGCTTCAGGCCGCCCTATGAATCGACGGTGAGTCGTAATCTGTGGTTGGATGGTGCGGTCATGCTGGGGAAACTCAACATGGATGAATTTGCCATGGGATCCTCCAATGAGACGTCTTGCTATGGCCCGGCGATCAACCCATGGCGCGTGAAGAATCGGGACCGCGCCCTCGTGCCCGGCGGTTCGTCGGGAGGGTCGGCGGCGGCGGTCGCGGCCAGGCTGTGCGCCGGGGCCACCGGGAGCGATACCGGAGGATCGATCCGCCAACCGGCCGCCTTCACCGGAACGGTCGGCGTCAGGCCGACCTATGGGCGTTGCTCGCGATGGGGCATGATTGCTTTCGCCTCCTCGCTCGACCAGGCCGGCCCGATTGCGCGCACTGTGCGCGATGCGGCCATTCTCCTGCGTTCCATGGCCGGCTATGATGAGAAGGACGCGACCAGCGCGGACCGGCCGGTTCCCGATTACGAAGCCGCGCTCACCGGCAATATCAAGGGCTTGAAGGTCGGCGTCCCCCGCCAATATGCCAAAGACCTGTCGGCGGATATTGAGGCATTGTGGCAAAAGGGGATCGACTGGTTGCGCATGGAAGGCGCGGAGATTCGCGACGTTGATCTACCGCATGCCGATTACGCGCTACCGGTCTATTATATCGTGGCTCCGGCGGAGGCGTCATCGAATCTTGCGCGTTATGACGCCGTGCGCTACGGTTTGCGGGTCAATGGCGACAACATCGCGGCCATGTATGAAAACAGCCGGGCTAAAGGGTTCGGCGCCGAGGTCAAAAGGCGCATTCTGATCGGCACTTATGTGTTATCTGCCGGGTATTACGAGGCCTATTACCTCAAGGCCCAGAAGGTGCGCAGGCTTATCAGCCATGATTTCGACACGGCGTTCGGCGAGGTTGACGTTCTGCTCACACCGAGTGCGCCCAATGCGGCCTTTGCGTTGGGCGAGATTGTCGATCCCATGACCATGTATCGCAACGACATTTTCACCGTTGGCGTCAGCCTGGCCGGGTTGCCGGGCCTCTCGGTGCCGGCGGGGCTGAATGATGACGGCTTGCCGCTCGGGCTGCAGCTGATCGCCAAACCCTTCGCCGAGGAAACAGTGTTTCGCGCCGCCGGCGTGCTTGAAGCCGCCGCCGGTTTCACGGTCAGGCCGGAAAGCTGGTGGACCTCATGACCAGACGAGCGCCGCAGGCCTGCGACTCGATGGCGCAGTTACGCGCCGGTATCGACGATCTGGACCGCGAACTCATAAGACTGTTGGCCGAGCGTTCACGGTATATTGCCCGTGCAGTGGTTCTCAAACGGTCGGCAGGGCTGCCGGCCCGTATCGAAACGCGGGTGAATGAAGTCATGAGCAATGCCTTGAACGAAGCGAAACGCCATGATCTCGATCCGCGCATGGTGGAACGACTCTGGGATACGATGATGGACTATTTCATCGCTTACGAAGAGCGCCATCTCGGGTTGCAATAGTCGGGCGCAATTCATAGAACCGGTGTCGTGGTCGAACAGACCGGCGCAAGAGCGAGCCATGATGGACAAGGCGATGAACCAGTCGAACCGAGAAACCCGAAAATCTAGACTGATCGGAGGAGCTACCGGCGATTGGGAAGTCGTGATCGGCATGGAAGTCCATGCCCAGATTGCCTCCAACGCCAAATTGTTCTCGGGCGCGGCGACGGCATTCGGCGCGAAGCCGAACGTTCAGGTGTCGCTGGTTGACGCCGCCATGCCGGGCATGCTGCCCGTGATCAACCGCTATTGCGTGGAACAGGCGGTGCGCACCGGGCTTGGGCTTGGCGCGCAAATCAATCTCCATTCGGTGTTTGATCGCAAACATTATTTTTATCCCGACCTGCCGCAGGGCTATCAGATTTCACAATATAAACAGCCGGTGGTAGGGGAGGGCAGGGTGTTGCTGGACATAGAAGATGGCGAGAGCATCGCGGTCGGTATCGAGCGACTGCATCTGGAACAGGATGCGGGCAAGTCCCTGCATGATCACAATCCGGCGCTGTCTTTGGTCGATTTGAATCGGGCGGGCGTTGCGCTGATGGAAATCGTCTCCAAGCCGGATATGTGCTGTGCCGAGGAGGCGAAAGCCTATATCGCCAAGCTGAGGACGATTCTACGCTATCTCGACACTTGTGACGGCGATATGGACCGGGGCTGCCTGCGCGCCGACATCAACGTGTCGGTAAGACGCCCGGGCGAGGCGTTGGGCACGCGCTGCGAGATCAAAAACGTCAATTCCATTCGCTTCATCGGTCAGGCTATCGACTATGAGGCCCACCGCCAGATCGCTCTGTTGGAAGATGGCGGCACGGTGATCCAGCAAACCCGTCTGTTCGATCCGCGAAAGGGCGAGACCCGCTCCATGCGCGGCAAGGAGGAAGCCCATGATTATCGCTATTTCCCCGATCCCGATCTGCCGCCGCTGATTCTTGATGAGGCGTGGGTCGCGGAGATCAGGGCCGGTCTGCCAGAACTCCCCGACGACAAGAAGAAACGCTTTATGAATGATTATGACCTGTCGTCATATGATGCGGGTATTTTGGTCGCCGATCGCGCCGTGGCTGATTATTTCGAGGCGGTGGCACAAGGGCGCGACGCCAAAATGGCGGTCAATTGGGTGATGGGCGATCTGGCCGGTCTGGCCAATGCCGGGGGCGTTGCGATCGATGCGGCTGGCGTATCGCCGTCTCGGCTCGGCCGACTTCTCGATCTTGTCGGTGATGGCACCATTTCCGGCAAGATTGCCAAGGAGGTTTTGGAGATTATCATGACCGAGGGCGGCGATCCGGCCGAAATCGTCGAGACGAGGGGGCTGAAACAGGTCACCGACACCGCCGCGATCGAAGCTGTCGTCGATGATATTATCGCCGCCAATCCGGACCGGGCCGAGCAAGTCAAGGCCAAGCCTAAAATGATCGGCTGGTTTGTCGGGCAGGTGATGAAGGCAACCGATGGCAAGGCCAATCCGCAGGCCGCCAACACGATCCTCGAGCGCAGGCTGGGTCTCGGCTGATCGTTGCGAGGAACTGGGCCGCCCGCGTCCGAGCATCGCCGTTCGGGCCTCGCGCTCGTTGCTTAATCGTTCCGGGACAGTCCGGCAGGCAACTGACCTGTGTCGCCATTCTTACGGTAATCAATGTCGGGGCTTATCCATGGTTTCGCCGAGATAGGCCTGCACGATCGCTTCATCTTGTCTCAACCTTGCCGCATCGCCCCCCATGGCAAGTCGGCCACCTTCGAGCACATAGCCGTAATGAGCCAGTTTGAGCGCCAGATGCGCGTTCTGCTCGACAAGAACGATGGTCGCCGCCTCCTGCTCATTCAGTCGTTTGACGATTCTCATCGTCTCCACAACCAGCTTTGGCGCTAGCCCCATGGACGGTTCATCGAGAAGCAAAATTTCAGGCCCCTGCATCAAGGCGCGGCCGATCGCCAGCATCTGTTGCTCGCCCCCCGAAAGCAACGAGCTTTCCCGGCGCCGAAGCTCTCTCAGAATCGGAAATAAGCGGAAAACCTCGGCCATGCGCTCCCGCTTAAGCGCCGCATCCGCCACGCTGAAGGCTCCCAGCTCAAGATTTTCCCTGACCGAAAGCCCGCGCAGGATGTGACGCCCCTCAGGCACATGCACCACACCAAGTCTGGCAATCTCATCGGCGCGCAAGCCGGTTATATCCCTCCCATCGAGCATGACCCTGCCGGAACGCGCCCGCACCAGCCCCGAAATGGTCTTAAGCGTTGTCGTCTTGCCGGCGCCATTGGCCCCTAAAAGGGCGACAATCTGTCCCCGTCCGACCTCAAGATCGATCCCGTCAAGGGCGCGAATGCGGCCATAAGCGGCCTCGACCGCGGACAGTTTCAGGACGATGTCGTTTTGCCCATTAACGTTCACAACGCCATCTCCTCGCCGGCTTCGCCTAGATAAGCTTCGATCACGCGTGGGTTTTCCTGAATATCTTCCGGGGTTCCCTCGGCGATCATCTCCCCGTGGTCAAGGACGCTGATCCGCTCGGAAACGTCCATCACCAAGGCGGTATTATGCTCGATCAACAACACCGATATGCCGATTTCATCGCGAATTCGCCTGATCAATGTTATCAATTCGTCCTTCTCAGCCGTATTGAGCCCCGCCGCCGGTTCATCCAGCAGCAGGAGTTGCGGTTTCGTGGCCAGCGCGCGGGCGATTTCCACCCGTCTCTGTTCGCCATAGGCCAGTGTTGTCGCCCTGCGGTTCCACTCCGCCTCGGCAACGCCCGCGAACGCCAGGCAATGTTTGGTAAAATCGGCAATTTCGCGTTCTTCGGCCTGTTGCGCGGCTGTGGCGAAAATCGCCGCAAGCGCGCCGGCTTCCGAACGGCAATGCATGCCGGACATGACATTTTCAAGCACCGTCATTTCACGAAACAGCCGCAGATTCTGGAACGTGCGTGCAATTCCCAATGCCGCTATAACGTGCGGCTTCCGGCCGATCATATCATGGCCGTCAAAGCTGATCGTACCCCTTTGCGGCTGGTAAAAGCCGGTCATACAGTTGAACAGCGATGTCTTGCCCGCCCCGTTGGGGCCGATCAGACTGGCAATGGCATTGCGGGAAACGGTGAAATCAACACAGTTGAGAACTTTATTGCCGGCAAAGGACAGGCTTAAGGCTTCGATGCTTAAAAGCGTGGCGCTCATTTCGACCTAAATCCGCCCCGGCCAGATGCCACCGGGGCGGAACAGCATGATCGCCAACAGCCCGATGGCGAAAACCAAAAGGCGTAACTGGCCGATGTCACGCAGCAATTCGGGGCCAAGAATGACGATCAGGGCTCCGAGAATGACGCCGGGGATTTTGCCCATGCCGCCGAGAATGACCGCCATGAGAATGATAACCGATTGGCTGAAGGAAAAGCTCTGCGGCGAGATCGCACCGAGATTGACCGCAAAGAACGCGCCGCCGATGCTGGCGAAAATCGCGCCGATCACATAGGCTTGCAATTTGACCGTCGTGCGATTGATGCCCATGGCTTCTGCCACATCCTCATCATGGCGCACATAGAGCCAGGCCCGCCCAAGCCGCGATTTGGCCAATCGCGTCGAAACGATAACGGCCATGACGGTAAGGACGCAAAACACGTAATAAAAATCGCGCGGAGTGTCGATATGCCAGCCGAAAATCCAAGGTTGTTCAATTCCGGTGAGCCCCGTGGCCTTTCCGGTGATCGACAGGTTACGGGCGCAAAGCCGCACAATCTCGCCGAAGCCTAAGGTAACGATGGCCAGGTAATCCGAGCGCAGTCTCAGCGTCGGGCCGCCGATGATCACCCCGGCCAGCGCCGCGTTGAAAACGGCCACCGGCAGAGTCAGCCAGAAATCGACCGTGAAATTTAAGGTCAGAATGCCGACCGTATAGGCGCCGACGGCAAAAAAGGCCGCATAGCCGAGATCAAGCAAACCGGCATAGCCGACGACGATATTAAGCCCGAGGGCAAGGATGATATAGAGCAACGCATTGGTCAAAATCACGATCCCGTAGGAATGCAGGACGAAAGGCGCCAGTGCCATGAACGCCAGAATGATCGCCACGCCGGCCCGGCGCATGAATGGGGAACAAGGCCCGCGCGAAAACCGTAAAACGAGATGCCCTGCTCTTCTTAAGGCTGTCGCCATCACATGCGTTCCTGTTCGGATTTTCCCAAAATTCCGGTGGGTTTGAACACCAGAACCAGAATAAGTACGGAGAAGGAAAAAACGTCCTTCCATTCGCTGCCGATGCCCGGGATTTGGGTGCCGAAGGCTTCGAGAAGTCCTAACATCAGCCCGCCCAGCATGGCGCCGGGAATCGAACCGATCCCCCCGATGACCGCCGCGGTAAACGCCTTGATGCCGATCAGAAACCCCATGAAATACCAGATGGAACCGTAATAGGCTCCGGCCATGGTGCCCGCGGCTGCGGCAAGGGCGGAGCCGATAAAAAAAGTGACGCCGATGATCGTCTCGACATTAATCCCCATCAGTCGGCACATATCCTTATCGACCGCCACCGCGCGCATGGCGCGGCCATATCGGGTGTGGGCGACGAAGACCTCAAGTGCAATCATTAGCGCCGCGGCGCTCGCGACCAGAATGATCTGATTGTAGGTGATGAAAAGCGTGCCGAGCTCGACCCCGTCGAAGCCGAGATCGGTCCTAAAGGCGGTGTGTTCGCCGCCGGTCAGTGCCAGAACGGCATTCTGCAATACCAAAGAAACCGCCAGAGCGGTGATTAGAATCGACAGGCGTGGCGCCGAAAGCATGGGGTGATAGGCAAGCCGTTCGATAAGAACGCCGAAACACCCGACGGCGAGCATCGACAAAAACATCGCGCAGAAAATACCAATCCAGCCCTCGCCGACAAGGCTCGATATGGCCGACAGGATCATGAAGCCGACGAAGCCGCCGACCATGTAAATGTCGCCATGAGCGAAATTCAAGAGCTTGATGACCCCGAAAATCATGGTATAGCCCAGAGCTGCCAGCGCATAGACCGAGCCGAGAACCAGACCATTGACCAATTGCTGGGCAATGATGTCAGACAGAATCATGTCCCCTCCCGGGGAAAATCTATGAGCCGACGCCGCCCGGTCTCCGCAACTCGCAGGCTTCCGATGAACAATGTGCTGGACAATCGGGCCTATTCGCCGACGCTGACCCAGTGCCCGCCTTTTCCTTCCACAACGATAAAGTTGGAGCGGGCGAGCGTCTTGTCTTTGGTAAAGACTATAGGACCTGTGAGCCATTCCTGCCCGTTGACCGAGGCCAGCGCCTTGATTATGGCGTCGGGATCGGTCGAACCAGCCTTGTCGATGGCCCATGCCATCAGCTGCATGCCGTCATAGGTCAGCGCCGCAAAGGACCCCGGAGCGCTTTTGTATTTGGCCTTGTAGGTCCTGACAAACTGTGCGGCCTTGGGAAGGAGCTCTGCGATGGGTGCGGAAATGCCGAAGACACCTTCCGCCGCGCCCCCGGCGATATCGAACAGCTTGTCGGAAATCGAACCATCGCAGACGACGATGATTCCCCGGTATCCGGCTTGACGCAGTTGACGGATCAACAACGCGCCATCGGCGTAATAGGCGGTCCACCACACTGCATCGGGCTTGGCGCTTTTGATCATGGTGACGATGGCCGAATAGTCCTGTTCGCCTTTGTTGACGGTCTCGAAAGCAACGACGTCATTGCCCTCCTGCTTCCAGTCCTTGGCGGTCAGATCGCCCAGATCTTGGGAAAAGGCATCACCCTCATTGACGATCGCCAGCGTATGGGCGCGTTTTTTTTTCAGGAATTTCACGACCTTGGCGGCATGGGCGTCGCCGGTTGAGTTGATCATGACGGCGTTGCCCGGATTGGCGGGAATAAGTTTGGTCGAATTCGATGCCGTTATGACAAACGGTATGTCGGCACGCCCATAGACCTTGAGAGTCGGCAGAGTGGCCCCGGAGCAATAACCGCCGATCACGCCGACCACATCATGACGAGCCGCCAGCTTGGACGCCGCGTTGACAGCGGCCTGAGGGTCACAAGCCGCATCGGCGATCATCATTTTAATCTTGCGGCCGAGAACGCCGCCCTCGGCGTTAATCTCTTGCGCCGCGATAGCGGCGGCATTGGCCATCGAAAAGCCGCGAACGGCCGAGGAACCAGTTTGCGGCACCTGGACGCCGATCAGAATCGAATCGTCGGCCCATGCAACCGAACATGGCGCCAATGCCGCAACTGCGGCGATAAGGAATTTTTTGGTGAACTCACTCCATCCTTTTCGCATTTTACGTCTCCCGCTCTTAAGTTTGTTACCCCGATTTCCCCATATGCCCTACCGGGCCGTCATCATCGCTATGATCCTTCGACGAACGAATAAGGCTCGATAACCCATACTACGGATAAAAAGTCATTCCGCAAGCTTATGACCCGCCGTTTCACTGGTCAACTCATATAATGATTTTTTGGGGTCCGCGATGTGGAAAACTGAGGGTTGAGGATATTTTGACGCTCAATGAAGTCTCGGGGTGGTGGAAAAACGCGCGGTTCGCGAACCGCGCGGACGATGGCATGTTTTTTAAGATCATGACGTTGACAGGCTTTGCGGAATCGACCAAACAGCACAGGGTGTCCGCTTATCCGATCGGCATTGGGATGGACCCCCAGTTCCTCTCCCCAGAACCCTCAGGATAGTGGACAATTATGTGTCAACGGAAAAATCTTAAAAGAGTGCCGACCACGTGGAACAAAAAGCGCAAACCCAACACGCCGTTCTAGCCGTTCGTGGCCTGAATGTTTGTTTCGGTACCCTTGATGGCGAGGTTCATGCCGTCAAATCCGTCGATCTCGACGTGGGAGAGGGAGAAAACGTCGCCATAGTCGGCAAATCCGGCTCGGGCAAGAGCCAGATCATTCTGGCCACCATGGGAATTTTGGCCGCGAACGGACACGCAACCGGCTCTGTGCGTTTTCGCGGAGAAGAGCTTCTCGGCCTTTCGAAACGCATGCTCAACCACTATCGCGGCAAGCGGATTGCCATGATCTTCCAAGAGCCCATGACCTCGCTCGACCCGCTCTATACCGTCGGTTGCCAAATCGGCGAAACGCTTACATTTCACAGCACGCTCAGACGGCGGGAGATCCGCGGGCGGGTGCTCGAATTGCTTGGTCTCGCGCGGCTTCGCGACCCTCAGCGAATTGCGCGCTCCTACCCGCATGAACTCTCCGGCGGGCAGCGTCAGCGGGCGATGATCGCCATGGCGCTTGCCAATGAGCCGGATATCCTGATCGCCGATGAACCGACAACTGCGCTCGACGTCACCATTCAGGCGGAAATTCTGGCCCTTCTGGCCGATCTGCAAAACCGCTTAGGCATGTCGATCCTGTTCATCACCCACGATCTTGGGATCGTGCGCGAATTTGCCGATCGGGTTTATGTCATGGCCGAGGGCGAGATGGTGGAAACTGGCCGAACCCAACGCCTGTTCGACGCCCCGCGCGAGGCCTATACCAAAATGCTTCTGGCCGCCGAACCGGAAGGCCGCAAGGCGCCGCCGCCGGCTTTAGCGCCGATCCTGCTCCAGGGTTGCGATGTGCGTGTGACTTACCGCCGGGGCGGCGGGTTCCTGAGAAATCCACGCCATGAACTCAGGGCCATTGACGGGATCAGCATCACCTTGCGCAAGGGTCAGACCATCGGCGTCGTCGGCGAGTCCGGATCGGGGAAATCCACACTTGGCCGCGCCCTCTTGCGGCTTGTCAGATCCAACGGACGAATTATCTATGCTGGCCGGCGTATAGAAGGGTTTGACCGCGACGCCATGCGCCCCTTGCGCCGTCAGATGCAAATCGTCTTTCAGGATCCCTTCGGTTCGCTCTCGCCGCGCATGACCGTCGGCGAAATCGTAGCCGAGGGGCTCACTGTCCACGAGCCGCAATTACGGCCGAGCCAGCGGGTCGAGCGGGTCGTGGAGGCTTTGGCGAAAGTTCAGCTCGATCCGGCCTTGCGCAATCGTTATCCGCATGAGTTTTCCGGCGGCCAGCGCCAGCGTATCGCGATCGCCCGTGCCATGATTCTTAAACCCGATCTCGTCGTGCTTGATGAACCGACCTCCGCCCTCGACCGCTTGGTGCAGAAACACATCGTTGAACTTCTGCGCGACATTCAGGCCGAGAATGACCTTTCTTATATTTTCATCAGCCATGATCTCGCCGTCGTGCGCGCCATGGCCGATTATATCATCGTCATGAGGCTTGGGAGTGTGGTGGAGGAAGGCAGCGTCGGGCAGATTTTCGATCACCCTCGCGAATCCTACACGCGCGAGTTAATTGCGGCCACCCTCAATCCGGCGGGTCATGCTGTCAAGTAGGCGATAAGGCAGGGGGATCCGAAGAGCCGGCTCCGGCCTCTGTGGCCCAGAGCATAATCCGAGCCGCAAGCGAGGAGCCAAGGATCGATAAGATTATGCGGCTAGGGGAGAGCATAATCCGAGCCGCAAGCGAGGAGCCAAGGATCGACAAGATTATGCGGCTAGGGGAGAGCATAATCCGAGCCGCAAGCGAGGAGCCAAGGATCGACAAGATTATGCGACCACGATAGAGACTTAAGAGTGTCGGTTCGGTTCAATCAGATCGAGCGGCGCTCTAAGTCAACAGAGTTTAAGGCCCATGAACCAGCGACAATGGACAGAAGTCGACCGCTATATCGCCGATTGCTTTTTCAAGGCCGATCCAGCGTTGGATCATGCGCTCAAAACCAGTGCGCAGGCCGGTTTGCCGGCAATCAATGTCGCGCCCAATCAGGCTAAATTTCTCCATCTCCTTGCGCGCATTCAAGGCGCCCACAAAATTCTCGAGATCGGAACGCTTGGCGGCTACAGCACCATCTGGCTTGCCCGCGCATTGACGCCCGGCGGCAGGCTAATCACATTGGAAATCGATCCTGAACATGGCGATGTCGCGCGCGCCAATATTGCGCGGGCCGGGCTTGGCGACGTTGTCGATATAAGAATTGGCCACGCGCTCGACACCTTGCCCGAACTCGTTGAACAGGGAGAGGGACCTTTCGATATGATATTCATTGATGCCGACAAGCGTTCCAATCCGGATTATTTCGCCGGGGCGCTCAAACTATCCCGACCGGGCAGCGTCATCGTCATCGACAATGTCATACGCAAGGGCGCGGTGACCGATCCCGACAGTACCGACCCCGATGTCATCGGGGTTCGTCGGCTTAATAAACGCATGGCCCTGGAACTGAATATTTGCGCGACTTCCATTCAAACGGTCGGTGCCAAGGGATATGACGGTCTGACGATCGCTTTGGTCACCGATACGAGTCAGTCATCCTGAGGCTGTTTTGAGCCATTCAATCAGGCTTGCCAGCGGGTTGACGCGAAATGACCGGGTTCGCCTTCCCGTTAACGGCCTCATCATCGGGAGCACCGATCACTCTGGTCACGAACCCCCCCGCTTCGATCAGGGCGATAATATCTCTCATGTGATTGTCGCCGCGCGTTTCGATCATAACGTCCAGATTGGCCCGCTTGGCCGAGAGTTCCAGACCCATGCGCCGATGCCAGACTTCCAGAATATTGGCGCCCGCCTGCCCCAGAAGCGTCGAAATCTGGCCAAGAATCCCCGGGCGATCCTCAATTTCGATGCGCAGCGAGACAATGGAGCGGGCGCGCTTGAGTTCGCGATGGATCACGGAAGCCAACAAGCGCGGATCGATATTCCCCCCGCATAAAATAAGCCCGACCTTGCGGCCGCGAAACCGTTCCGGGTTTACGAGCATAGCGGCAAGCCCGACGGCTCCGGCCCCTTCGACGACAATTTTCTCCTGGCATAGGAGGCTCATGACCGCCTGCTCGATCGCCGTCTCGCCAACGAGTTGCACCTCATCGACATAATCCCGGCACAGCGAAACGGTCCGTTCGCTCACAGTCTTGACCGCAATGCCCTCGGCCAGCGTCGCCCCGCCGCATTGCGCGGTTTCCCCTCGCAGGGCGCAATACATGGAGGGGTAAAGTTCGGCCTCCACACCAATAATCCTCATATCGGGCCTTAAGGTTTTCGCCGCCAGCGCATTGCCACCGATCAACCCGCCGCCGCCGATGGGCATGATCAGCATATCGAGATCGGGCTTTTGTTCCAGCATCTCCAAAGCAATAGTGCCCTGGCCCACGATAATTCGATCGTCATCATAGGGGTGAATCAAAGTGAGGCCACGTTTGGCAATCATTTTCTCAGCGACGATTCGGCCGTCATCCAGCGTCTCGCCGGCCAAAATAATGTTCGCGCCATGGGCGCGGGTGCGTTTGACCTTGTTGAAGGGGGTGGTCTTGGGCATGACGATGGTGGCGGGAATATCCATCCGCCTGGTGTGATAGGCCACGGCCTGGGCGTGATTGCCCGCCGACATGGCGATAACGCCGCGCCGCCTTGAGCGATCGTCAAGGCTGGCCAGCTTGACGAAAGACCCCCGATCCTTAAAGGAATTGGTGGCCTGGAGCGTCTCCAGTTTGATGTGAATCTCCGCACCGGTCATTTCGGAAAGTTTCGCGGCCGCAAGCAAAGGCGTGTTGACGATATGCCCGCCCAGCATTTCGCGCGCCCGTTCAATATCGGTGATGGTCATCGTCATAAAAGCTGTCCTTTCCCGTCCCATCCGGGGTGAATATTCGTGAAGAGACCGAAACCGTTCAAGCTGTTTTCCCACGAAGCCTGCGCATAGCCTTGTCGCGTCCGATCAGCGGCAACAGGACGGCAAGCTCCGGCCCATGGTCGAGGCCGGTAAGCGCGCGGCGTAGCGGCATGAAAAGGGCTTTGCCCTTGCGACCAGTCCGTGCCCGGATGCGGCCGGTCCAGTCCTTCCAGGTCGCCCCATTCCATGGTTCTGCGGGCAGTTCCTCGGCAGCACAGGCGCAATATTCCGGTTCGTCGATGGCCGGGCCTATCGGGCCGGTCACGATAGCCCACCAGCCGGGCGCATCCTTAAGCTTACGGCAATTGGCCCGCATCGCATCCCAGAAGAGCGCGCCGCCGCCGACGCCCATTGCGGTAAGCCGCTCGGCGACCGATTCATAAGGTAATCTCTGGAGTAATCTTGCATTGAAGGCCTCCAACTCTTTTTCATCAAAACGCACCGGCGCGCGCGATACCCTCGTAATATCGAAGCTGGCCATGAGTTCGTTCATACTGTCATGCACGCCCGTCGCCTGAGACGTGCCCAATGTCGCGGCGAGGCTGGCCACCGCCATCGGCTCGAAACCTCGCTCGCGATAATGGGAGAGGGGTAAGGTGCCGGACCGTTTTGAGAGCCCGCGCCCGTCGCCGTCAACCATCAGACTGTGATGGGCAAAAGAAGGTGTCGCCGCTGCCAGGACCTTAAAAAGCTGAAGCTGGATGGCGGTATTGGTCACATGATCCTCGCCACGGATCACGGTGCCGATAGAAAAGTCAATATCGTCGATTACGCTCGACAGCGAATAAAGCACGGTGCCGTCGGCGCGTATGAGCACGGGATCGGACAGGCAAGCGGCATCGACGTGTTGGCACCCGCGAATGAGATCGTTCCAGGAGGCCCGCCGACGGTCCAGCAAAAACCGCCAATGCGGGCGCAAACCCCGCCTCTCCAGTTGGGCGTGGTCTTGCGCCGTCAAGGCAAGCCCGGCGCGGTCATAGATCGGCGGCAGGCCACGGGCGCGCAATTGCTCACGTTTGCGCTCCAGTTCGTCTTTCGTCTCATAACAGGCATAGAGCCGCCCCGCCTCTTTAAGGCGCGCCGCTTCCCGCCGGTAGCGGTCAAGACGATCCGACTGACGGGCGATTTCATCGGGGACGATCCCCAGCCAAGCCAGATCGTCCCTTATAGTCTTGGCAAAAGCCGGTGTCGAGCGGGCCTTATCGGTGTCGTCGAAACGCAAAAGGAAACGCCCACCCTGTGATTTGGCGAACAGCCAGTTCAACAACGCGGTGCGCGCATTGCCGATGTGAATGCGCCCGGTCGGGCTTGGCGCAAAGCGGACACGGACACTCATGGGCGTTATTCTCTCATTCGGCGCAACCCCGCCGGATCGACCGCCGGAATGCCCCTCGGGGTCGGACATGACGCCCTGTCACGAAAACGGTTGGTTATGGGATAGCGTCGGGCGCGGCCGAAATGTCGCGTCGAAATCATCACCCCGGGTGGCGCCTGACGACGCTTGTATTCGGCCTTATAGAGCAAATGCTCGATTTTGAGAACCGTTTCGCGTTCATGACCGCGCGCGACAATGTCGCCGAGCGCCATGTCGCGCTCCACCAAGCATTCGAGAATATCGTCCAGTGTGTCATAGGGCGGCAGGGAGTCTTGATCGCTCTGGCCGGGGCGAAGTTCCGCCGAGGGCGATTTGGCGAGAATGTGTTCGGCGATCACCGCGCCGTCGGGACCGAGGCAGCCTTGCGGCCTTTTATGGTTGCGCCGGCGCGCCAGCGCATAGACTTGCGTCTTGTACAGATCCTTTATCGGGTTGAAGCCGCCGTTCATATCGCCATAGAGCGTGGCATACCCCACCGATAGTTCGGATTTGTTGCCGGTGGCGAGGACCATTAAGCCGAGTTTGTTGGACATCGCCATCAACACGCTGCCGCGCACGCGCGACTGAATATTTTCTTCCGTTACATCCTCGGGGCGGCCCGCAAACAGCGGCCGCAAAATTTTATCGAACCCGTCCACCGCGGGTGCAATCGACGCGACATCGTAAGCGACACCGAGTGCACGGGCGCACTCCGCCGCATCATCGAGGCTCGCCGAAGCGGTATATTTGTAGGGCAACATCATGCAATGGACCCGATCCGCTCCCAGAGCGTCGTTGGCAATGGCCGCGCACAACGCCGAATCGATACCGCCGGACAGGCCCAGAATAACGCCCGGGAATCCGTTCTTGTCGACATAGTCGCGTAAGCCTAAAGTGCAGGCGCGATAGATCGAGTCAAGTCGGTCCGGCTGGTCCGCCACCTCTCCCTTCATGCAGACCCAGCCCGTCGCCTCGCGCCGCCACTGCGTGAGCACGATCCGTTCCTTAAAGGCGGGCAGTTGCAGCGCCAGCGAACAATCGGCATTGAGCGCGAAAGACGCTCCCTCGAACACAAGCTCGTCCTGCCCGCCGATTTGATTGAGATAGGCCATGGCTAAACCGGTTTCGCCGACCCGCGCAATCGCATGGCCAAGGCGGGTGTCCGCCTTGTCAATGTCGAAGGGTGAGCCGTTGGGCACAAGAAAAAACTCGGCGGATTGCTCTCTTAACCCCCTACAGACCTCTTCGGTCCAGATATCCTCGCAAATCGGCACGCCAATGCGCACATTGCGAAAATGGAAGGGGGCTGGAGCCGGGCCTGCGGTAAACACCCGCTTTTCATCGAACACGCCGTAATTGGGCAGGGTGCATTTGTAGCGCAATGCCTTGATTTCGCCATCATCAAGCAACGCCACCGCATTATAGAGCTTGCCGCCTTCAGCCCATGGCACGCCGATGAGTATGCCCGGCCCGCCGCCTGCCGTGGACGCGGCCAGCGTTTCGACCGCATGACGCGCGGCGCATTGCGCGGCGGGTTTGAGAACCAAATCCTCCGGCGGATAGCCAATAATGAACAATTCGCTGAAGACAATCAGTTCCGCTCCCATCTCAACGGCCTGTGCGCAAGCATCGCGGGCGCGGGCGAGATTGACGTCTATGGCGCCGACCACGGGGTTGAGTTGCGCAAGGGCAATGGCCAGCCGGTTGGTCATAATATTTCCTGTGAGACAGATTTTACATGATCGGGCCGATCGTTACGACAGCCCCTTCGGCATCATTGTAACATCCCGTCCAATCAGCCTTTACGACTTGATTTTGGCTTCCCTAAACATGACCTGCTTGCGGTAGGGACGGGATCCATATTTCCTGAGCATGAGTTTATCGCTCATCTTGCGGGCGTTTTTCCTGGTTATATAGGGAAATCCAGTCTCCGCCGTGCTTACCAATCTGATTTCGACTGTCGCCGATTTCGCCATGGTTCGTGCAACTCCTCAAGATAACCCGAAGTACCACCGATAACACATCTTTGGCCAAAGAGATGTGGCCTGTCAAGGGATACAAGGACTGTTCCCCGTGGGGGGCGATCGGAGTGGGCGGCTCAGTTGCAATCAATGCGTTCGATTGCCGTTTTCATTCCGAAGGCCGGTGACGAGAGAGTTCAGCCTTCAGCCCCCGTTTTGTCATTTTACGTCCAAATCCGCGCCTGGTTTGCGACGGGGGCTTCTGGCGGCGTGTCTTTCCGGCTCGCCGGCCCGGCGACACCATCTCCAGACGCAGCCCGCCGGCGACGGGGGTAACCTCCTTTAGGCGAACCTCCACCCGGTCGCCGAGCCGGTAAACGCCGCCGCCATGGTGGCCGATCAAACTATGGGATGCGTCGTCGAAAATAAAATAATCATGGTGGAGGCTGCCCATGGGCACAAAACCATCGGCGCCGGTGTCATCGAGGGTGACGAACACGCCGGCGCGCGTGACCCCGGCGATATGTCCGCTAAACACCGCGCCGACCTTTTCGCTCAAATGTCCGGCGATCAAACGATCCACGGTGGCGCGCTCGGCCGCCATGGCCCGACGTTCGGTGTCGGAAATCGACTCTGCCGTTTCCTCCATCCGCGCAATATCGTCCTCGCTCAAACCATCATCGCCGAATTTATGGGCGGCGATCAAGGCGCGGTGGACGATCAGGTCGGCGTAACGCCGGATCGGCGAGGTAAAATGTGTATAATGCTTCAGGTTCAACCCGAAATGACCGCGATTTTCCAGGCTGTACATAGCTTGCGCCTGGCTGCGTAAGACCAGCTGATTGACCAGGTGCTCATATTCGCCGGACCGAGTTTTTCGCAAAATCGCGTTGAAGTGTTTGGGCCTGACGCTCTCACTCTTGGCAAAGGGAACGCCAAGGCTGCGCATGAATGACGCCATCGCCGCGAGCTTTTTCTCGCACGGGGCGTCGTGAACCCGGGAGATGAGGGGGATACCGGCCCGTTTGAGGGTTTGCGCCGCCGAAACATTGGCTGCGATCATCATATCCTCGATCAGTCGATGGGCATCTAGCCGCGCCGGTGTAACAATACGCTCGATCAGCCCGTTTGCATTGAGAACAAGTTTGCGTTCGGGTATATCGAGTTCTAAGGGCGCGCGTCGCTTGCGCGCCCGCGAAAGACCGTGCCAGGCCGCCCAGAGCGGATCTAGAACCGATTGCAACAGCGCGGCGGTCGCATCATCGCCGTGGCCGTCGATGGCACTCTGGGCCTGTTCATAGGTCAGATTTGCCGCCGGGCGCATCATGACACGCTCGAAATGATGGCCGCGCTTGACGCCGGCCCGGTCAAAATGCATGACACAGGCCAGCGCGGGGCGATCTCGACCTGCCTTCAGCGAACACAGATCGGCCGACAACCGTTCCGGCAGCATGGGAACGACGCGATCGGGAAAATAAACCGAATTGCCGCGCCGGCGCGCCTGCCGGTCGAGCAAGGACCCCGGGCGGACATAGGCGGCAACATCGGCTATGGCCACGATAATGCGGAAGCCGCCTTCATTGTCCGGCGCGTCATCAGCCTCAGCCCACACCGCATCATCGTGATCGCGGGCGTCGGGCGGGTCGATGGTAATGAAGGGCACATCGCACCGATCGATTCTTCGGGCCATATCCGACCATGGTTCGAGACGGCGCGCCATATGCTCGACCTCTTCGGGGAAACGGTCGGGGATGGCGTATTGATGAATCGCGATCAAGCTGATATTGCGCGGGTCATCGATGCGTCCCAGCCTTTCGCGGATGCGAAGGCCCGAAAGCCCACCGCCCCGCCCCCTGACCGGTTCGGCATAAACCAACTCCCCAGGCGCCGCGCCGTTTTCGCCGCCGGGCAGAAGCGAAAAGTCCCGCCCCCTCTTATCCTCAACGGAAATGAGACGCATGCCGTAGCGCCCGGCGCGGCGAAGCTGCCCTAATATCCGGCTTGGCGCGGATGGCAGGATGCGAATAAGCCGCGCCCGATAGGCGTATGGGTCTGCATCTTGGTTTCCCTCAACCGGTGAAAGCCGGGCCAGAATGCGCTCGCCGACGCCTGGAACCCGCGAAGTGCCGTTTTTGCCCCGCCCCATTGTTGCCTCAAGAACGATCGGCGGCGGTTTTCCCTGTTTCTCACTGTCCCAGTGGCTGGGAACGGCAAAAACCTCGCCATGATCGTCAATGCCGGTCAGGTCGAGAACGGCAACCGGCGGCAGAGCGCTGGCATCGCGTGGTTTTCTGTGACGTCGGGCCAGGAGACCGCGTTCGCTCATGCTTTTTAACAGGCGTTTCAGAGTGATGCGCTTAGAGCCCCTGATATGGAAGGCACGCGCGATCTCGCCTTTGCCGACATGGCCCGATCGGGTTTTGACGAAATCGAGAATGTCGGATTCGCTTGGAAAACGCCCAGCTGCCCGCGTTTTTTTGACAGTCTTAAGCATTCTTTGCGTCCGCGTGGCCAGACGTCTTCTTGCCGCCGGATTTCGGCGCACCGCGTCTTACCGACCTTACCGCATTGCGTTTTTTGCCGCCTTGGGCTTTCTTTTCGGTAATCAGCCCGATTGCTTGCTCAAGCGTCACCGTATCGGGGGAAACCCCCTTGGGCAGGGTGGCGTTGATGCGGCCATGCTTGACATAGGGGCCGTAGCGGCCGCTCATCAGATTGACCGGCTCGCCATCATCGGGGTGTGGCCCCAATTCGCGAAGCGGCGCCCCCGCGCCGACGCGGCCGCGTGGCGTTTTGTCGGCCAGCAACGAAACGGCGCGATTAAGCCCGATGGTGAAGACGTCATCCACCGTCTCGAGATTGGCGTAGGTCTTCTCATGATTGACGAAGGGGCCGTAGCGGCCGAATCCGGCGAGAACCGGTTTGCCGGTCTCAGGATGCGGCCCGACCTCGCGCGGCAGACGCAAAAGCCTTATGGCGTAATCAAGGTCAACCTCTTCTGGAGACTTTCCCTTGGGCAGGCTCGCTCTTTTGGGCTTGCCGCCATTTTCACCGTCTTCGCCCAATTGCGCATAGGGGCCGAACCGACCGTCGCGCAGCATGACCGCCAGGCCGGTTTCCGGATCATTGCCGAGAAGCCGCGCCGGCGAGGAAGCGTTCCCGCCCTTGTCGTCTCCAGCGGGAGCGATCTGCCTGGTGTAGCGACATTCGGGGTAATTGGAACAGCCGATGAAAGGACCGTAACGGCTGGTTTTCAAACTCAAACGGCCGGTCTGGCAAGAAGGGCAGGCGCGCGGATCCCCGCCCTCTTCGACCGCAGGGAAGATATACTCCCCGAGCAACTCGTTGAGAACGTCGAGAACGGCGCTGGTCCGCAATTCCCGCGCCCCGTTCACGGTGGCGCTGAAATCGCGCCAGAAATCGCGTAGGAGAGTCTTCCAGTCGGATTTTCCATCCGAAACCCGGTCGAGCTGCTCTTCGAGATCGGCCGTAAAGTCAAGTTCCACATAACGTTGGAAGAATCCCGTCAGGAAGGCGGTAACCAAACGCCCCTTGTCTTCCGGCATGAGCCGCTTTTTCTCAAGCTGCACATAGCCGCGATCGCGCAATACGCTCAAAATCGCGGTATAGGTCGAGGGTCGGCCAATGCCGAGCTCTTCCATTGTTTTGATGAGAGAGGCTTCCGTGTAGCGTGGCGGCGGCTCGGTAAAATGTTGGCTTGTGACCAATTTCGCCAGCAAGAGCGCCTCGCCTTCGCGCAGAGGCGGCAAAGCCCCGCCGTCTTCCAAATCGGGCGCATCGTCATGGCCTTCCCGATAAAGGGTTAGAAAACCGTCGAAGCGCAGAACCGATCCCACCACGCGCAGGCCATAGCGACCACCATTCGCATCGACGGCGGCGATCTCGATTATGGTGCGCTCGATCTCGGCGCTGACCATCTGGCTGGCCACGGTGCGCTTCCAAACAAGCCCGTAAAGCCGCGCCAGTTCGGGATCGATCCATCCGGCGACATCGTCGGGGTGGCGGGCAAGATCGGTCGGGCGGATCGCCTCATGCGCTTCCTGGGCATTACGCGCCTTGGCGGTGTAATGACGCGGCTTGGCGGGCAGATAAGACTCGCCGAACCGCGAGCCGATCACCGAGCGACATGAGGTTATGGCTTCCCCCGCCATCTGCACCCCGTCGGTGCGCATATAGGTAATAAGGCCGGTCATCTCTCCATTGATCTCGACGCCCTCGTAAAGACGTTGAGCCAGCTGCATGGCGCGCGCCGACGACAGGCCGAGCTTACGCGAGGCTTCCTGTTGCAGGGTGGAGGTGATGAAAGGCGGTTGCGGATTGCGTTTGACCGGCTTGCGCTGAACCGAATCGACGCGGAAATGCGCGGATTGAATCGCCGTCTCGATCCGGCGGGCCTCGGCTTCATTGCCAATATCGTGCTTGCCGAGTTTCCTCTCACCGATGCAGACAAGCCGAGCTGAAAATTCATCATTGGCCTCATTGCGCAGTTGCGCTTCGATGCTCCAATATTCCCGCGGCTTGAAAATCTCGATTTCGGCTTCACGATCGCAGACCAGCCGCAAGGCCACCGATGGCACGCGACCGGCCGAGCGCGCGCCGGGCAGTTTGCGCCACAAAACCGGCGACAGAGTAAAACCAACCAAATAGTCGAGCGCGCGACGGGCGAGATAGGCATCGACCAGATCATCGTCGATCCGGCGTGGATGGCTTATAGCCTCCTGTATGGCGCTGCGGGTTACGGCGTTGAAGGCAACCCGTTCGACCGATTTGCCCTTAAGGACGCCTTTTTTCCGCAAAACTTCAAAGACATGCCATGAAATGGCCTCGCCCTCGCGGTCGGGATCGGTGGCGAGAATGAGTTTATCGCTTTTTTCAAGCGCGCGGGCTATGGTGTCGATATGCTTTCTGGCCTTGTCGTCGGTTTCCCACGACATGGCGAAATCCTCATCCGGGCGCACCGACCCATCCTTTGACGGCAGGTCGCGGATATGCCCGTAGGATGCAAGAACGGTGTAATCTCCGCCAAGGTATTTGTTGATCGTCCTGGCCTTTGCCGGCGATTCGACGATAACGACAGTCATAGCAATTTTCTCATAATGATAAAGGGGGGTCCGCAACGAAGACCTGTTTGCCCTTTTGCAAACGCTTAGAAAGTCATAGCTGCATGACAAACCGATCGCAAGGCCGAACC
This sequence comes from Hyphomicrobiales bacterium, assembly GCA_036881905.1. Taxonomy (GTDB): domain Bacteria; phylum Pseudomonadota; class Alphaproteobacteria; order Rhizobiales; family Im1; genus JBAJNN01. The sequence goes on from JBAJNN010000002.1 coordinate 89,255, forward strand.
GATTTAACCTTCCCTCATAAAGGGGCTTGGCTTACACCTGACAACATTGGAGCAACCTTTTGTTCAGAGGTCGGCCTTTAGTGTGGAGGGGTTCCGTGTTTCGGCCGATATCTAAGGTGGTCTTGAAATGGTGTCATATCATAAGGTGGGACGAGGCGAAGGCCCGCGTGGCGTCCATAAACGCGTGTCAGGGCTGTGCGCGGTGGGAATGCTGCTCTCAGCATTGCTTTTTCTGGCTGATTGTTCGGGTGGCGGCGCTTTTTCCGGCAAGGCAAGCCCGGTTTATCCTGGCCGCGGCCCCCTGCCCAAGGGTGGAGGGAAATATCTTGTCGGCGATGCCTACAGTGTTGCCGGTCACCGCTTTCGGCCCAAAATCGAGCCGGATTATGATAGCATCGGCGTTGCCTCCTGGTATGGGGCGAAGTTCGATCGCCATATGACCTCCAATGGCGAGTGGTTCGATATGAGATATCCAAGCGCGGCTCATACCACCTTTCCACTGCCGAGTTACGCCAAGGTCACCAATCTGGAAAACGGGCGAAAAGTCATTGTGCGGGTCAATGATCGCGGTCCCTTCGTCAAGAACCGAATCATCGATTTGTCGGCGAAAGCCGCCGGGATGCTTGGGCTTAAATCCAAGGGAACGGCAAAAGTGCGCGTGCAGTATGTTGGCAAGGCCCCGCTTAATGATGACGGCCGCCATCTGGCTGCTGTGAATGCCGAATTGCGTCGTGGCACATCCTTAAAACACATGATCGCCGCCGCCGATCGGCGGGTGAATGGCATGCCGTACAGACTGGTCGCCCATGTGATCGGCCGGTCTGCGGTGTCGGGCAAAACCCGTTCATCGCTCAAAAACCGCTTTTACGTGCAGGCTGCCGCCTTTGCAAATCCCGTCAATGCCCGCCGTGCGAAAGGCAAGCTCTCCTCTCTCGGCCCGGTGAGAATTAGTATCTTCAGTCGGGACGGCCATAGATTTTATCGCGTTCGCCTCGGCCCGTTATCCGATCCCCGCCAGGCTGAAAAGACATGGCGTCAGGTCATTGCCGCTGGGCATCCAGGCGCCTTCATCGTTCCGGCGTCAGGCCGGTCTTGATGCATGGAGAACAAACGGACGTGAGCGAAAAGGGCAGGTTCATCACCCTCGAAGGTGGGGAAGGCGCGGGCAAGTCCACCCAGGCCAAATGTCTCGGGGGCTTACTGGAACGCGCCGGTATCGACATTGTCCGAACCAGGGAACCGGGGGGCTGCGCGCGGGCGGAAGCGATCCGGTCGTTGTTGGTGACCGGAGAGACGGAACGATGGTCCGCCAATGGGGAAGCTCTGCTCAATTACACCGCGCGCGATTGCCATATCGCGAGCGTGATCGCTCCGGCCCTGTTGCGCGGACAATGGGTGTTGAGCGATCGGTTCCATGATTCGACCCGCGCCTATCAGGGGTTGGTTGGCGGCGCGGATATGGCGCTGATCGACCATCTCGAACAGGCGATCGTCGCCGATTTTCACCCCGACCTCACCCTTATCCTCGATCTTGACGCCGCAGAGGGGTTGCGCCGCGCCGGCAAGCGCGGCCTCGGTGATGATGAGCAGCGTTTCGAGCGAAAAGGGCTTGCTTTTCATGAGCATTTGCGCGAGGCTTTCCACCTCATTGCGCAATCCACCCCCGAGCGTTGCGTTGTAATCGACGCCTCGCAACCGGTCGATACGGTCACCGAAACGCTCTGGCAGGCGGTGACGACGCGTTTCGCACTATCGTTGCAACCTTGAAGGTTGCTCTTATCCCTCTTGCAATAACACCGCCTCGATGGTCAGTGCAAATAACGATTCCGGCGCAAATCACGTCGATGATGGGTGCGAGCGCCATCCGCGTCGTCAACTTGGTTTGATCGGGCATGAACAGGCGGAAGCCCGCCTCTTGCGGGCCTATTGGTCGGGCAGGATGCATCATGCCTGGATGATCGCCGGGCCGAAGGGCGTGGGCAAGGCGACGCTTGCCTATCGTTTTGCCCGTTTTGTGCTACGGTATCCGAACCCGGCGCGTGAGGGAGCGATGCCGCAAAGTTTGCACGTAGCGCAAGACGATCCGGTTTTCCGGCGTGTCGCCGCCAGTGCCCATTGCGATCTGATCGCCATCACCCGCCTCCACGATCCCGCAACCGGACGCCTTAAATCCGAAATCAATGCCGAGAATGCCCGCAAGGCGGGGGAGTTCTTTGCCCGCACATCGGGAGGGGGTGGCTGGAGAATCTGTATTGTCGATGCCGCCGATGACATGAACGCCACCGCCGCCAATGCTGTTCTGAAGAGTCTGGAGGAACCGCCGCGCCGCGCCTTGTTTTTACTGGTCAGCAATGCCCCGGGGCGGCTTTTGGCGACGATCCGCTCGCGCTGTGTCAGGCTTGACCTTAAACCACTACCCGCCGACCAGGTTGCAAAAGTGGTTCATCGAATGGCGAGGTCCGCCGCGGCGCTTAACAACAAGACCCTCGGCCTTGCCACAGAGCTTGCGCAAGGCGCGCCGGGTCAGGTATTGCGCTATCTGGAAACCTCAGGCTTTTCTCTCTTCAACAGATTCCTCGACATCATTAATGGCACACCTAAGCTCGATATTGTTCGCGCCCTTGACTTCGCAGAACAGCTCAAACCCGCCAAAGCGCTTGAAGACTACAGGCTGTTCGGCGAATTGCTGATCACCTGGCTTGGCGCAAGGATTGCCAAGGCGGCGCGCGGCGAAGACGACTGGAACCGCCGGATCGGACCGGCAAACATGATCGGCTGGGTTGACGCCTATTCGACAATCGGCCATTCCATTGCCAAAGCAAGTGCCTTAAATCTTGACCGCCGTCAGGTCGTCATGCAAGCCTTCAGGCTCATTGACGCCGCGGCTCGCGCAGTCTGTTGATACCGCGGCACGTCCTCGCGCGCAAGCGTAATCGGGCAAACCGGAAAGTCGATGGGGTGACATGCCGGACAGAAAACAGTTTTATATCACCACAGCCATTTACTATGCCAACGGCGACCCGCATATCGGACACGCCTACGAGCTTGTCGCGAGCGATGCTCTGGCCCGGTTCAAGCGGCTTGATGGTTACGATGTGTTCTTTTTGACCGGCAGCGACGAACATGGGATCAAAGTGCTGCAAAAAGCAATGAGCCACGGCATCACGCCCGAAGAATGCGCCAACCGCAATACGCGGAAATTTATCGATCTGGCACGAGCGCTCAATTGTTCCAATGATGATTTTATCCGCACCAGCCAGGAAAGGCACAAATGCGCCTGCGCGGCGATCTGGCGGCGTATGGCGGAGAATGGCGACATTTATCCCGGCACCTATGCGGGGTGGTACTCGGTGCGCGATGAATGCTTTTACGATGAGAGCGAACTTGTTGCCGCCGATGACGGAACTAGACTGTCGCCGCAGGGCGCGCCGGTCGAGTGGATGGAGGAGGAAAGCTATTTCTTCAGGCTTTCCGCCTATCGGGACCGGCTGCTGGCCCATTATGACGCCAATCGCGATTTCATAGGCCCGCGAGCCCGCTTCAATGAAGTGGTCCGTTTCGTGGAGGGGGGCTTGCGCGATCTCTCCATCTCGCGCGGTACCCTGAAATGGGGGGTGAAGGTGCCGGACGACCCACGCCATGTCATGTATGTCTGGGTCGATGCGCTCACCAATTACCTCTCCGCTTTGGGCTTTCCCGATGAAGACTCCCCGCGCTATCGTTACTGGCCCGCCGATATGCACATTATCGGCAAGGATATTGTGCGGTTTCACGGCGTTTACTGGCCGGCCTTTTTGATGTCGGCCTGCCTGCCCCTGCCGCGTCGGATCTACGCGCATGGCTTCCTGCTCGCCTGCGGCGAGAAAATGTCAAAATCGCTCGGCAATGTCGTCGATCCCTTCACCGTCGCCGAACATTACGGAGTCGACCAGCTGCGCTATTTCTTCCTGCGCGAGGTTCCTTTCTCCCATGACGGCAATTACTCTCATGAGGCGATTATCCGGCGGATCGATACCGACCTCGCCAATGCCTTGGGGAATCTGGCGCAACGGTGCCTGTCGATGATCGCCAAAAATTGCGCCGGGATTCTTCCCGATCCCGGACCGCTCGATGGCGACGATCAAGCGTTGCTGGCCGCCGCCGACACGCTGATCGACACACTGCGCCTGCACATCGACGCTCAAAAGCTGCATGGTATGTTGAGCGCAGTCTGGCAGGTCGTCGGCGCGGCCAATCGCTATTTCGACGCGCAAAAACCTTGGGTTTCGCGCAAGAGCGATCCGCAACGCATGGCGAGCGTTCTCTACGTCACCGCAGAGACTTTGCGCCAGCTTGCCATCGTGCTGCAACCGTTCATGCCCGACTCCGCCGGCGCGTTGCTCGATCTTCTGGCGGTGCCGGTCGGGTCCCGCGATTTTTCTTATCTCGGGCCCGAGGGCCGGCTTAAGGCCGGTGTGGCGCTGCCCGCCCCCTCGCCGGTTTTCCCACGCTATGCGGGGGAAGGGCAAACCGCCCCCGACACCACGCCGAAAGGGAACCATGCCGACGCCACCATTCATTGTCGATAGCCATTGCCATCTCGATTTTCTGGTGCTGGCCGAAAACATCGACGCGGTTTTGGAACGCGCCCACCGTGCCAGCGTCGGCCTCATGATGACGATTTCCACTCGGGTTAAGGCGTTCGAGCGGGTGCTGGCCATTGCCGAGGCTCATGACAGTGTTTATTGCACGGTGGGGACTCACCCCCATTATGCCAATGAAGAGCGTGATGTGACCGCCGACCGGCTGGTTGCGCTGGCTGAGCATCCCAAGGTTATCGGCATCGGCGAGGCCGGGCTCGATTATCATTATGACAAAAGCCCGCGCGACATTCAGGCGAGAAGTTTTCGCGCCCATATTGCCGCGGCGCGCGAAACCGGCCTGCCGCTCGTCATTCACAGCCGCGCGGCGGAAGGCGACACCGCCGCTATTCTCGAAGAGGAATATGCCAAAGGGGCGTTCATGCCGCTCCTGCACTGTTTCAGCTCCGATGGTTCCCTGGCGCGCCGCGCGCTGGCTCTTGGCGGTTATGTTTCGTTTTCCGGTATCATCACGTTTAAAAATACTGAAGCCCTGCGCGCCGCGGCATACGAGACGCCCGCGGACAGAATTTTGGTCGAAACCGACGCGCCCTATCTTGCCCCGGTTCCGATGCGCGGCAAACCCAACGAACCGGCTTTCGTCGCCCACACCCTCGCCAGGCTGGCCGAAATCAAAGGCGTGTCGCCAGAGACGATGGCTATGCGGACCTCGGCCAATTTCTTCCGCCTGTTCGCCAAGGCCGATCCCGACCGGGCCGAAATGGGCGTAAAGGAGACTAAGGCGCACGGCCCATGAGCCTTGAGTTCAACATTCTCGGCTGCGGGTCTTCCGGCGGCGTGCCGCGCATCGGCGATCATTGGGGGGCTTGCGACCGGAAAAACCCGAGAAACCGGCGGCGACGCTGTTCCATTCTGGTGCGCCGATATTCTTCACAAGGCGTCACCAGCCTTCTTGTGGACAGTTCACCCGACCTTCGCCAACAACTGCTTGAAATCGATACCGGCTGGCTTGATGGTGTTTTCTACACTCATATCCATGCCGATCATACCCATGGCATCGATGAATTGCGCGCGGTCGCGATCAACGGCAAAAGATGCGTGCGCATCTGGGCCGACCGTTCCACCATGGACTCTCTGCGCCGACGCTTCGCCTATTGTTTCGAGACCCCGCCCGCGAGCCATTATCCACCGATCCTCGATCCCCATATCATGACGCCGCCATCGACTGCGAATGTGGACGGACCGGGCGGCGTGATAGAGGCGCAGTCATTCACACTCGAACATGGCGCTATGGATGTCCTTGGTTTTCGCTTCGGCGCGCTCGCCTACACGCCGGATGTGAGCAATATTCCAGACGAAAGCATCGACAGTTTACGTAATCTCGATGTCTGGATCGTCGATGCCCTGCGTCCGGCGCCGCATCCGAGCCATTTCAACGTCGCGCTTGCGCTTGACTGGATCGATCGGCTCAAACCGCGCCGCGCCATTCTGACCAATATGCATCTCGATCTCGACTATGAAACCCTCAAACGTGATCTGCCCCGTAGTGTCGAACCGGCGTTCGACGGGCTTGTCGTCACCGCGCCATAGCGGCCGCGTTTCATGCGGCAGGGTGGGAGGCGTTCGCCGAGGGGCTTGCTAAACCGGTGGTCGAGCGATGATCGGGGTTTCTCGTCAAAACAGAAGGATAACGCTGATTCATGGCCTCGGGTCCGCAATATCGCAATACCCCCCGATTCCGGATGAGTGGGGGGTGATGACGGTCTGGTTCAATGTTTCGCGGCGATCAGTTTCAAGCCTACGACACCGCCAATGATCATCAAAAGTGAAAGAACCTTCAACGCGCTGATCGGCTCCTTAAAAATAGGATGCCTACAATCGCCGCCAAGCCGACGCCCAGCCCCGACCAGATGGTGTAGGCGGTGCTGACGGGAATGACACGCAATGTCAACGACAAGAGCCAGAAACTAACGCCATAAAGCGTCAGGCTGAGTAACGAAAATCTCCAGTCGGAAAACCCGTCCGACATTTTAGGCGAGGTTGTCGCACAAACCTCGACCGCAATCGCACAGAGCAAATAAAGCCAAGCCATTGTAACCCCCTTTCCTGTTTCCACGACGATATAGGTTTATCAAGATGGCAAAATGCGCATAATAAGCAGCTTACTCCTTCCATAATCGCCTTACCGCTTCGACAATCGTTGCGGCGCCCTCTCTCCATGCCCGAAAACCGTTCAATTATCCGGTTGATCGTCCCTCCGGGACCATGACGTTTAAGCAAGCCGGTCTGAAACAGCGCAAAAAACCAGCGTCAGCCGCATGACGGCCCCGGAAAATAAAACTCTTGACGAAATTTATCGGGGAAGCTACTATTACCAGTAGTTTAAAGTGCAACTTAGATAAGGAGGATTAAGCTCATGAATTCGATGAAAATGGCTTTGACCGCAATCGGTCTGGTCGGCGTTCTGGCGACACCGGCTCTGGCCGGACGCGATAACGCTGAGCGTAATTACTACGCCGAACGCGGTGCATATGGTGGCGGGGAGCGCAACTTCGTCCATGAACAGGCCCATCGCAGCCACGCTGCCGCATATAAGGCCTCGACCGAACAAAAGGGGCCTTCCTGCACCCATGCTGTCGTCAGGGTCGCTGCGAGTGCGGCCTTTGATGATGCTATCGGTGGAGCCGTTTGGGGTGCCAGAAAATTGGGTCCTGCCGGGGTGGCTAAGGGCGCCGCTGAGGGTGCCGTTATAGCAGGCGTCGGAATGGCGGTCCATACAGTGAGGACCGATCCCGCCTGTACCGGAAAAAAGGAATCCGAGAAAAAAGAATCTAAGGAAAAAGATCCTGATAAAAAAGACCCCGACCATTCTTTCTCAGCCTAACAAAACTCGGACCTGTCGGGGGAAGGAGTGTCTCCCTTCCCTCGGATTGCCCGAAGGGTTGAAGGTATCAAAGGTTTCAGTATAGAGGTCAAAAATGGATTTTGAACTTCTAAGGAGCGTAATCATAAACTCGGCGATAGTGACGACCTTGTTTGTTATATTTACAATGATTCTGGATAGCATATTGAATAAAAAGGGCAGGTCAGGTTTAGTAAAAATAGATTTTATAGGATTATTAATTTTTTTCTGATAATTTCTGTGCTCCACTATATACGCGTCGCTTACGGATGGAGTTTTTTTGGATGGTTGTTCGGGTAACCGACGCGATTGACATAGCGAGAACCGATCCCGACCGAGATCAAAAGCGAGCACCACGGATAGGGCGGCGTGCGACAAGGCGACCTGCGCCTGGAAAATGCGGGAATACGCCGCCTACGGTACTGTGATCGGTAGCCTTGGCGGTCCGCTGGGCCGTACCCTCGGCGTTGCCGTAGGCGCCGTCGTTGGAGCAAAATCGAAGGAGTGCAAGCCTAAAAAAGACAGCAGCCACCATGACGGTAGCGATGGCGGCGGTCCTCACCGAGCCTAGCAAAGCATGTATAAGCGCATATCCCCTGGAGGGATCATACGATTTCTGGTTTTTCGGGAGATTTATACGATGCGGTTTAGAGGCGTTTATAGAGACGTTTATGAAGAGCTGAGGAAGGGGCGTAAGATCTCCTTCGGATTTTCGTTGTTGCGCGCCATGGTTATAGAGTCGGTTTGGGTCGCTGCGGTCTTGGCGCTCGCGTTGGCGCTTCTGGACGCAGGTATACAGGTGGGTTTTTGGATTAAAGATACATTTTCAGGCAAACGAAAGTTTAACGCGGGCGCTTTATCTCTTCCTGGGGTTCTTCCTATCACAGTGGGTTATGATTGCTTATCTGAAATATATTCGAGACACAGGCGCGCGCGATTCGTTCTGGAAGCGGGCCTTTAAGGCGTTCATATTTTCTTGCCTGGCCGCAGTGATGTTTCACGCGGCGCTTATCGCGGCCGGGTCTGGACGCGATGTTTCCACAATAAGTATCCTGATTACCTTGGCGGTGTGTTTTCCATGCGGGCTGGTGATGATATCGCACATTAACGCCTCAGGGGAAGATGCTGACGCGGCGAGAACCGATTCCCGAGCGATACCGCCGGAGCGAGCCGGTTCGATCCAACACAAGAATCGGTATCGGCGGCATGACGGCCACGGGAACTGGGGTCCGGGCTCATTACAGCCACCATATAATGGCAGCAGCGAGAGCGACGGCGGCCATAAAGTTTTTGACTTTGCGGTCGAACCATGTTGCAATGTGTCGCCAGTCCTTGAGGCGACAAAACATGTGTTCGATGATGTTGCGCTGTTTATAAACGGCTTTTTCGTAGTCGTATTGGAGCTTCCGGTTTTTGCGAGGCGGGATCACCACCGATGTTGCGTGTTCTTGCAGCCATTTCCGCGGTTCCTTGCTGTCATAGCCCTTGTCAGCGACGAGTTCCCCGGCAGGCGGCATGGCTTCGAGACACGGCCGGGCGGGCCTACAATCGTGGACGTTTCCCGGCCTCAGGAGTAGGACAAGCGGTCTGCCCTTGCCGTCGCAGACGGCATGGAGCTTGGTGTTTCGTCCCCCTTTGGTGCGGCCGATAACATGAGTCAAGGCTCCCCTTTCCGCCATCGGCGCAACGGTGAACCTTAAGGCAGGTGGGATCGATAAACAGCCGGTCAGGCACGCCATCAGCGCCCCCAAGGCGCTGCCTTCCTAGAGACCGCGCTCCGCCCATCGCACAAAACGGTTATAGAGCGTTTCCTTTGGGCCCTTAGACCTCACGAGGACAATCGGCCCAACATCCACCATTGTTCAGTGCGTGAACGATTGCGCTCAACACCGGGCGATCATCCCCAATCCTTGCCCCGGCTATCCGTCGGCGCAAGGGGTTCGATCCGAGCCCATCGCGTGTCCGAAACCAAAAGAAATCCACCATTCTCACTGCCTTCTCACTGGAGACAGTGAAACACGTGAAACCAGACGTGGGAAGCCTTTTAATGGGGCCGGACCCTAGCCCTTGATGGCCCGGGCTTTTTTCTCGTCCCACCACCAGATCGAGGGAAAGCCATCAGAATATTCCGGCAAAGGCTCCAGGTAAGAATAGCGGTTCCAGAGCGCGATATGGGTGGGCGCCGTGTAGCGCGGCACCACATATTCGTTCCACAGCAAAACCCGATCGAGCGCATGTGTCGCCGCGACTAGCTCCGCGCGGGTTTTCGCCGCGATAATCCGGTCGATCAATTCATCGACCGCCGGATTCTTTATTCCCAAGATGTTATCCGATCCCGGCCGATCGGCTGCTTGCGACCCCCAAAAACCACGTTGCTCATTGCCGGGAGAAAGGCTTTGCACCTGTGTAAACGCGATCATATCGAAGTCAAATGTCCGCAACCGTTCGAAATATTGCGCGGAATCGACAACACGGAACGAAAATTCGATTCCGAGCCGTGTCAGACTTTTTTTGTAAAAATTGTTGAGAACTTCCATTGCTGGTTGGTAGGAGAGCATTTCCACTCTAAACGGCGTGCTACTTGCCATATTGACCAGTGTGTCGTTTTCGATCTCTAAACCCGCCTCGCGCAAAAGCCTGGTCGCCTCACGCAAGTTTCGCCGTATCCGAACCGGCGTGCCCGAGACCGGAAGCTCATAGGGCTTGGCGAACAACTCTTTGGGTGCAGGGTTTTTCAGGCTTTTCAAAATCTCCAGCTCCAACCCTTGCGGAACCCCGTGGCTGGCCAGTTCCGTCTCGCCCCAATAACTCTTTATCCGATGGTAGACGTTGTACATGAGTGTCCTGTTGTCACCCTCAAAATCATAGGCCAGGTTAAAGGCGCGGCGCACCCGCCGGTCGGAAAATTTCTCACGACGCAGATTAAACCCCCACCCATACATCTCCCCGGTGGCCTTAAGACTTTGTGAAAATTCATGCTTGACGACATCCCCTCGTTTCGCGGCGGGAAAATCATAGCCCGTGACCCAGTTCTTTGCCGTCGCATCCCTGAAATAATCAAGCTCGCCAGCCTTGAACGCCTGAAAAGACACCGTACGGTCGCCGTAGGGGATAAAATGAATCTCATTGAGATTGTGTCGGCCGAGCGAGACCGGCAGGTCACGCCCCCAGTAATCGGGCACTCTCTCATAAATAATCTTGCGGCCCGCCGTGACCTGTTTGATTCGGTAAGGCCCCGACCCTAAGGGAACCTCCAGGGTGGTTTTGGCAATATCGCGCTTTTTGCCGTCCGCGTCCGTGCCTTGCCACCAATGACGGGGCAGAATGGGGAATTCACCGACGATCACCCCCAATTCCCGATTATTGCCGGTTTGGGCGAAACTGAAGGTGACATCGTGCTCCGCGCTTCTTAGGGCCCTGGTCACATTTCGGTAATAGCTCTTAAGGTATGGAGAGAAGGTTTTCCAAGTCTCGAACGACCAGACCACATCATCAGGTGTTATCGGGCGACCGTCATGCCACGCGGCTCGCGGCCGCAAACGATAGGTCACCCGCGAGAGATCATCGGCAATGCGCACAGCACTGGCCAGCAAACCATATGAAGAATATGGCTCGTCAAGCGAAGAAGTCAGCAATGTGTTATACATCAGGCCCAATAGCGGGGGCGTGTCACCCCTGAGCGGAACGGGGTTGAGGCTGTCAAAAACATAGGGCATGCTCATGCACACGCGCCCTCCCTTGGGGGCGTCGGGGTTGACGTAGTCGAAATGTTTAAAATCGCGCCTGTATTTGACATCGCCGAAAAGCGACAGCCCATGAAGCCACCGGCCGGTTTGTAAGGCCCGCGCTTTAGTGGTCAACAAGCCCCTGACCGGCAGAAACGGCAATGCCGCTCCGGCCCCGATCCCGATCAGCGCCTCACGCCGTCTTAATATCAGCCGCCCCGACGCGCCGCCTGTCGGCCCCATAGTGACAGGGTGTTGCCCCTTCATATCTCGCGACCTCCTCACTTTTGCCAAGATTGCGAATTCATTATGGTGGAATTTTCATTCCCCACCATTGGCAAAGTTTAGACCATGATCCGATTCGGGTCAAGCGCTATTTATCGCCAGCAACGGGCTGATTGTTCTCCGACGCCTGCGGCAGGGGAAGCGGATTGTCGGACAAAGTCTGCAAATAGGCGAGAAGATTGGCCCGGCGCTCATCATTGCGCAAACCGGCGAAACTCATCTTGGTGCGGGAAACGTATTTTTGTGGGTTGGTAATAAACTGATTAAGAGCGGCGAAGGACCAACTGCCGATTTTCTCAGCTTTTTTCCTCATTGCCGCGGAATAGGAAAAGCCCTCATGGGTGGCAACCTTGCGGCCAACCACGCCATAGAGATTGGGGCCGATGCGGTTGGGCCCGCCCTTGTCAAAAGAGTGGCATGTGGTGCACACCCGAGCCTGTTTTCGCCCCTTCGTCGCATCGGCTTTAGCCAAAAGGACAAAGAAAGGAATTTTTTCCTTATGCCCGCTCGCTCCAGCCGTTTGCTCCTGCTTGACCGCAACGGCGTAGCCGGGCTTCGACGGCGTCGAAGGGGTGTAGATAATATCGGCGACAATGCCCAGAACCATTACGAGAAGCAGGGAGGAAAGGATCGCCCCGGCAATCTTGTTGAATTCGAACATATCCATCATGGTCGGTCAATTCCGTTTTCCACCGGCGCCCCGAGACTGACGGCCCGGAGCGACAAGCGGGACCATCAATGCGAAGCCAATGTGGCAAAATCCAGGGATTTATGCAATACTTCGCAAAGTGTCTCACCCTCGCTTTGCCAGTGAAAATCGCCAATCATTTTAGCTCATGATTGCCGACGCCGCAAACATCTTACCATCGGATAAGATCCTGGCCATCATTCCGGCCCGCATGGCCTCTTCGCGTCTGCCTGGCAAGCCTCTCGTCGCTATTGGCGGCGAAGCGATGATCGTGCATGTCTGGCGGCGCGCCGTGCAAGCCGTTATCGGCCGCGTTATCGTAGCCGCCGCTGAAGCGGAGATTGCCGGGAAAGTCCGCGCCGCCGGCGGTGAGGCCGTATTGACGCCGCCTGACCTCGAAAGCGGCTCGGACCGGGTTCACGCCGCGCTTGAGACCATCGACAAATGGCGTCATTGCCGCCTTGTCATCAATATTCAGGACGACCTGCTGACGATCGACCCCGATACCATCAGAAGCTGTGTCGCGATCCTTAACGATCATGCGATCGATATGGCCATCGCGGCGGCGCCGATAGTGGATCAAGGCGACATTGACGATCCCAATGTGGTCAAGATCGCCGGTGAATTCTACGGATCGAGCGTTATTTTGCACGCGAGAGATTTCCGCCGCAAGCCCGATCCCCGAGACGGCAAAGATGTCGGGCGATATTTTCATCATATCGGTCTTTACGCCTGGCGTCGCGAGACGCTGGAGCGATTCGTCGCCCTGCCGGTCTCAGCGCGCGAGTCCCGCTACAGGCTCGAACAATTAAGAGCGCCCGATTCCGGCATGAGAATCGCCGCCGGCCTTGTTGATAAGATTCCGCTTGGCGTCGATACGCCCGATGATCTTAAACGCGCCAGACAGCTTCTGGCCGGTCGCAACGGCGTCTTTAGCCCCGCGTGACGGTGGCCACCGAAACATGGGGGCTTTCTTAAAGCCAATCCACCTGTCGCCGGGCATGTCCCATAAAAGCCCGCAAACGGCACGCGCCTTCATCGATTGGGGAAAAAGGCCGCGTGCCGGGTATTGTGCCTTTTTAAACAAGGGAATATACGGGGGCCATGCTTGGCGAAAGCGACCCGGGTTCAAGAGCTTTGGGGATGTTTGATGGTTGTGCGAATCACAGATGGTTACAGGCCGCGTGACGACGAGCCCTTCATGAACGAGAGGCAGCATCGTTATTTTCGCGAAAAACTCCTAGCGTGGAAAGATGAAATCATACGCGAAAGTCGCGAGACCCTCGAGCATTTGCAAAATGAGACGGTCGATTCGCCTGATTTTGCCGATCGCGCCGCCACCGAATCGGATCGCGCCCTGGAGCTGAAAATTCGGGATCGTCAGCGCAAGCTGATCGCTAAGATCGATGCAGCTCTGGAGCGGATCGAGAACGGCACTTACGGCTATTGCGAGCAGACCGGTGAGCCGATCAGCTTAAAACGGCTTGAAGCCCGCCCCATCGTGACGCTCTCGGTCGAAGCCCAAGAACGTCATGAGTGCTTCGAGCGGGTCCACAGGGATGGCGACTAAAAGCCGGTCTCCGCGCGGCGCTGTCGGCCAATGAATCGATGAGGCCATGGATACAGCCCTGTCTTTCGACATATTGGCGACGGAGAGGGTGATGACGGGTGCCCAAGGCGCACCGACATCGCACCACATCCTGCCTAATGGATTCTCCCGATGACCACGGCGCTGCCCATCTTCGTTATCGTGGCCGTGATTGCCGCCATGGCCGCCGCGATATGGCTCGGCCGCAAGGGGCAACGAGCGTATTTTAGGCGAAATCCGCTCGAATCCCTGCCCGAGGCTTGCGCTATTTGCGATCCACGCGGCCGCGTCATGTCCTGCAACCGCCGCTATCGGGAACTCGTCGCCATGGCCGGGTTGCCGCGGCTTGTCGGCGTCGAGAGCCTTTATGCGGGATATGGCGATATTACCCCGTGCGTCTACCGGCTGACGCTGGCCGCGCGACAGGCCATCGCCGCGGAGGAAGTGATCTCTCTGCCGCCCGGCAGCCCGGCCGCCGGCGCCGAGCGCGACCGCGAGAAGTGGCTGCGCATTTCGGTCAGCCCCGTAAAACAGGCGCGCAAAGGCGAGCCGGCGGTGGTCTTATGGCGTATTGCGCAAATCGGCGGGGATAAGGCCGTCCGGCAGGCCCGCGATCGTCTCCATCCGCTCGCCGGACTCATCGACCACGCTCCATTCGGTTTTTTCTGCGCCGATGAAGACGGTAATATCGACCATATCAACGCCACCCTCGCCGAATGGCTGGGAATCGATCGCGCGGAAGTCGGCAAAAGCGCAATCGCGGTGAAGGATATTCTCAACGACGCTCCGGAACGAATCATGGGCGACGACGCAACCAACGGCGCAGCCGAAGCGATTTGGACCGCCGATTTTGAGCTGAAGACGCGTGACGGGGGCAAATATCCGGTTCACGCCATTTATCGGCTGGATCATGGCGAGGGTGAACGGCGCGGACTGTCATGCCTTCTGGTGGCGCGCGAGGCAGCACGAACCGGCGGAAAAGCAAGCGATGAAACCGTCCAATCCGGCTTGTCCCGCCTTGTCGGCGACACGGCCATCGGCATTGCGGAGGTCGATGAAACCGGCCGGATCGGCCGCGCCAATGCCGCATTCGCCAGATTGCTGGGCAAGTCGGCGATGCAAAATGCCTTGCTTGGCAACCTCGTTGACGCGCGACAACGCCTTGATGTCGAACGCGCCCTTGAGAAGACGCGGGATGGTCAGATCGTTCCTGCGGTCGATGCCAGTTTGGCGGGGGATGAAAACCGCACCGCGCAGCTTTTTTTCAGCCCCG
Source organism: Hyphomicrobiales bacterium (assembly GCA_036881905.1). GTDB lineage: Bacteria > Pseudomonadota > Alphaproteobacteria > Rhizobiales > Im1 > JBAJNN01. The sequence goes on from JBAJNN010000002.1 coordinate 104,296, forward strand.
AAGAAAACCTGTCCAGCGTGTCAGGCCGCTTTATCGTTCATGCCGTCGAGACCACCGCGCAGCGTTCGCTTGAAATACAATTCGCCCAGAGCCAGAAGATGCAGGCCGTGGGCCAGCTTGCCGGCGGCATGGCCCATGATTTCAACAATATCCTGACGGCAATTATCGGATTTTCTGATCTTCTGCTCACCCGACACAAGCCTGCCGATCCCTCTTTCAGGGATATGATGAACATCAAACAGAGTGCCAACCGCGCGGCCAATCTCGTGCGCCAGCTTCTGGCCTTCTCGCGTCGGCAGACACTACTCCCCGAGATTTTGTCGCTGAGCGATGTCTTGTCCGATCTTGGCCACCTCTTGGGACGACTGATCGGAGAAAAAATAGAATTGCGAATCACGTATCAACGCGATCTCTGGCCGGTGAAAGCCGATGTCAACCAATTCGAACAGGTGATCGTCAACCTTGTGGTCAATGCCCGCGACGCCATGCCGGGGGGGGGAAGGCTGACGATCCGCACGGCCAATGTCACTATAGGCGACGGCGAGGGCCATAAATCCGCTATCGCCCCCCCTGGAGACTATGTGCTCTGTGAGATTGCCGACAGCGGAACCGGCATGCCGCAGGACGTCGTGGACAAGATGTACGAACCGTTTTTCTCCACCAAAGATGTCGGCAAGGGTACCGGACTCGGCCTCTCCACGGTCTATGGCATTATCAGACAGACTGGCGGGCTGATTTTCTGCGACAGTAAAATCGGCAAAGGCACGACCTTCCGCATTTATCTCCCGCGCTATCGCCCCGAGATGACAGAACCCGTGCGTGCGCGGGAAGACAGGCGTGAGACCGAGCCCACGGATTTGACCGGCAAGGGCACCATATTGCTTGTCGAGGATGAGGAGGCAGTGCGGATGTTCGCTGTTCGCGCCCTGTCGCAGCGTGGCTATACGGTGCTGGGGGCCGAATGCGGAACCGCAGCGCTCAAACGCATCGATGAGCATGACGGCCCGATCGATCTCGTGATTTCCGATGTGATCATGCCGGAAATGGACGGTCCGGCGCTTTTACGGGCCTTGCGGCAAAAGGATGTCGCGGCCAAAATGATCTTTATTTCCGGCTATGCCGAAGAGGCGTTCAGCAAGGATCTGTCCGACAGTGACCCATTCGGCTTCCTGCCCAAGCCGTTCACGCTGAAACAGCTCGCCGCCGCCGTGAAGCAGGCCCTGGGACGCTGAAATCGCTGGCGGTGTCGGGAGATGAAAGGCTCAAGCTGCGCGCCTGCGTCGGCGATGGAAGCGCTCTTTGTCAGACACTGGACCATGACACTTAAAGCTTTGTTACCCTGGGGCAGGGATGAGGGGAAGGAGGGAAGTGAATGAGGGATGCGACACAGTCCATCATGATCATATCGGCGGCGCGCACGCCGGTGGGCAGGTTCGGCGGCGCCTTGGCAACGCTGCCGGGCCACGAACTCGGCGCGGCGGCCATCGAGGCGGCGACACAACGCGCAACAATACCCTGCGCTGAAATCGACGAAGTCATTATGGGGCAGGTTCTGAGCGCCGGTCAGGGGCAAAACCCGGCGCGACAGGCGGCGCTCGCCGCCGGTATTCGTGAAACCAGCCCGGCCTGGCTGGTCAATCAGGTCTGTGGCTCGGGCCTGCGGGCGCTGGTGCTTGGCATGCAACAAATCGCCAATGGCGACGCGAGGATCGTGGTCGCCGGCGGGCAGGAAAGCATGTCTTCGGCGCCGCATTGCGCCAATCTGCGCAACGGGCGGAAGATGGGCGACATGCCAATGATCGATACCATGATCAGGGATGGGCTGTGGTGCGCCTTCAACGGTTACCATATGGGCAAGACCGCGGAAAATGTGGCCGATCGCTGGCAGATCACCCGGAAGATGCAGGATGCCTTCGCCGGTTCCTCCCAGAACAAGGCCGAAGCCGCTCAGAAATCCGGGCGTTTTGGGGAAGAAATCGTTCCGGTCACAGTCAGGCAGCGCAATGAGGACCGTACCGTCGAGCATGACGAATATATACGCCATGGCGTGACCTTGGAGAGCCTGCGGGAGCTTCGCCCCGCTTTTGCCAAAGACGGTACGGTGACCGCGGGGAATGCGTCGGGGATCAATGACGGCGCTGCGGCCTGTGTGCTGATGTCCGCCGCGGAGGCTGAAAAACGTGGGGTCTCGCCTCTGGCCCGCATCGTGTCCTGGGCCAGCGCGGGCGTCGATCCCGCAATCATGGGAAGCGGACCGATTCCGGCCTCGCGGGCGGCTCTGGATAGGGCCGGATGGGACGTCGATGAACTTGATCTTGTGGAGGCCAACGAGGCTTTCGCCGCGCAGGCTTTAGCGGTCAACGCCGATATGGGCTGGGATCCGGCCATCGTCAACGTCAATGGTGGCGCGATCGCCATCGGCCACCCGATCGGGGCCTCCGGCTGCCGCATCATGACCACTCTGCTTTACGAGATGAAACGGCGCGAGGCGAAGAAGGGGCTTGCGACCTTATGTATCGGCGGCGGCATGGGGATCGCCATGTGCGTCGCCCGCGATTTCTGACTGGTGAAGAGAGAGCCTCGACAAAGCCCAAGCAAGAGAGGAACGAACATGTCCAGAGTAGCAATCGTCACTGGAGGAACGCGCGGCATTGGAGCAGCGATTTCGTGGAGCCTCAAAGTTGATGGGTTCAAGGCGGTGGCCAATGACGTGGCTAATGACGAAAACGCCCTAAAATTCCGGCGGAAATCGGCCATTCTCGTCTTCAAACGTGATGTTTTAGACCATGAGGCTTGTGAAAACGGCGTGAGAACGCTTGAAGAACGTCTCGGTCCGGTCGATACGCTCATCGACAATGCCGGCATTACCCGTGGAGACCATGCCGCATCGAATGATGCGGAATCAATGGTCGCAGGTTATCGGAACCAACCTCGATTCAGTGTTCAACATGACCCACCTTCTGATCGGAGGCATGCGCAAACGCAATTTTGGCCGCATCATCGGCATTTCAGCCATCAACAGTCAGAGGGGGCGGATCAGCTCGGTCAATTACGCGGCGGCCAAGGCCGGAACTGCCGGTTTTACAAAAGCACTGGCCCTCGAAAACGCGAAGGAAGGGCCTCACCGTGAATTGCATCTGCCCAAGGCTACACCGGCACCAAAAGGCTGGCTTCCATATCGCAAAGGATTCTCGACGTCATGATCGCCTCGATCCCCGTCGGCCAGCTGGGCAAGGTGGAAGAGATCGCCGATCTTGTAGGCTTTCCGGAGCGGCGCGAGTCCGGGCTTACGACCGGGACCGTGCTCTCGATCGATGGTAGAGAATATATGGCCAGTGGTTGACTGCAAGCTAAATTCAGCATAAATCATCTGAATCGGGAGATGGGACGTAAAATTTCTCCTGGGTCGGAAACAGAGTTTGGCGAAACCAATGAAAGGGAAGCGGACATGAGAGTATTCAGGATGATTGCTGGAGCGATCGGGGCGTTTTCGGTCTTGTTATCTCCGGCCATTGCCGATGATGGCGTGATCAAACTCGGCGCATCCGTTCAACTGACCGGGGCCAAGGCCAACACCGGCCGGTATTACCGCAATGCCTATGCCCTGACCATCGACAAAATCAATGACATGGGCGGAATCAAAGTCGGCGACAAGCGTTACAGGCTTGAGCTTGTTGTTCTCGACAATCAGTCGGACGTCAATTTGAGCGTTCGCCAGTATGTGCGGCTGATCACCTCCGACAAGGTCGATTTTCTGCTCGGCCCCTACACGTCGAACTTCGCGTTGACCGACTCTTCCGTCGCCGAAAAATATCAAGTGCCGATGGTACAGGGCGGTGGGGCCGCGGCGGAAATATTCAGCCGTGGGTACCGCTACATCTTCGGCACGTTCGCTCCGGCAGGCGACTATTTCGTCTCCACGATCGATATGCTCGGTCAACTGACGCCGAAGGTTGAAACTGTATCGCTCATCTCCGCCGATGACAGTTTCGATCTGTCGGTCGCCGAGGGCACGCGCAAACATCTCAAACAAGCCGGTATCGCCATTGTGCTCGACGAACAGTTTCGCGACGAGCATGGCGAATTCTCCTCGATTCTCTCGAAAATCAAGGCCGCCCACAGTGATGCCATTCTGGTTGCCTGTCATGAACCCGACGCCTTGAATTTCATCCGCAAGGCCAAGAGCCTGGGCGTCGACCCGGGGTATTTCCAATCCTTCACCGTCGGGGTGCCGACCGCCGATTTTCGCCATGCCTTGGGCGATGACGCCAACTATACCTTCGGCATGACGGCATGGTTGCCGAGCTCTGTCTTAAAGGACAGGTGGTTCGGCAACGCCGCCCAATTTGCCGAGAGCTATAAGGCGAAATACGGCTATGAGCCCGACTATCACGCCGCTTCGGCCGCAGTCGATGTCGAGACTTTCGTCTATGCCATCGAAAAAGCCGGTTCGCTCAATCGCGAGGCCGTGCGCGACGCCATCGCCCAATCCGACTTCGACTCTCTCTACGCCCATATCGCCTTCAGCAAAACGGGACAGATCATTCTGCCGCAAATCGTCGTGCAGATCCAGGACGGCGAATTAAAGCCGATTTACACCGACAAATTCCTCAACTGGCCGCACTATCCCATCCCGCCATGGAACGACCGGTAGTCGAGAAGAGTAACAGGCGCGCCGTGTGCCGTCCGGGCAGGGGGTTGCCATTGTTTCTCCAGAATGGCCGCACAGGCTGGCTATAGGAAAGAATCGCCATGCTTTTGCCGCAAATTTTGCTCAACGGTGTTCTGACCGGCGGTCTCTATGGTCTCATGGCTTTCGGCATGGCCCTGGTCTGGGGGGTATTGAAAATCCTCAACCTGGCCCATGGCTCGCTAATCATGCTCGGCGGGTATATGGTCTATTACCTGTTCACCCTGTTTGGCCTCGATCCCTTTGCCGCTTTGCCGATCGCCGCCCTTTTCATGTTCGTTTTCGGCTATCTTCTGCAACGCTTTCTCATCAATCTCATTGTCCGCGCCACCATGCTGAGCACATTATTGATCGCTTTCGGCATCGACGTCATCATAACCTATCTGGCGCAATTGTTTTTCAGCGCCGATTTTCGCACCATCAATCCGGCCTATTCCGGCGCGAATTTCAGCGTCCTCGGTCTCACCGTCCCTGTGGTCGGCCTCGCCGCCTTCATCATTGCTGTTATCCTTGCCGCCGCCATATGGTTTGTGCTCAACCATACGCCGCTCGGCCGCGCCATTCGCGCAACGGCGCAGAATCTAACGGCCGCGAGGCTCTACGGGATCGCCCCGGTTCGGATCTATGCCATGACCTTCGGCATCGGCGCCGCTCTTGCCGGCGTCGCCGGCGGGCTGTTCGGGCTGACCACTCATCTCACCCCCTATATCGGCGCCGAGTTGACGGCAAAATCCTTCGTGATCGCCATCATCGGCGGTCTAACCAACCCTTTTAATGTCATTTTCGGCGGAATCGCGGTCGGAATCGCCGAGCAGCTCGGCTCCTTCTATCTCGGGGCCACCTACAGCGACGTTATTAGCTTCGGTCTTCTTGTCCTGGTCCTGGTCTTGCGGCCGGTGCGCTCACTGAGGGCGACGTTACCATGAGGCGGCTTGTTCTCATTATCCTGTTCGGCGCCGCCCTTTTGGCCGCTCTGCCCTATTTCGCCAGCGATGTAATGATGCAATTCGCGATCAACGCCTTGCTTATGGCGGTGCTGGCGCAATCGTGGAATATCATTGGCGGCTTCACTGGCTATATGTCTTTCGGTAATTCGGTCTTCCATGGTCTCGGCGTTTACGGCACCGCCATTGCCATGGCGCAATTCCACATGGGCTTCGGCGTTGGTCTTGTGCTCGGAGTTATTCTGGCGCTTCTGTGTGCGCTTGTGATCGGTCTGCCGGTTTTGCGTCTGCGCGGGCCGTATTTCGCCATCGCCACGTTGGGACTGTCCGCCGCCATGGGCGCCCTGGTGTCCAACCTCGATATTGCCGGCGCCAATATCGGGCTGGCGCTGCCGCTCATTCGCAACGATTTCATGTTCTATGAGTTGTCACTTGCCCTTCTTGTGGCCTGTACGCTGAGTGTGGCGTGGATTTCGGCCAGTCGGTTCGGCGCCGGGCTCGTCGCGATCCGCGAAGATGAGCAGGCGGCGGCGGCAATGGGCGTCAACGCCACCCGGTTTAAGGTTATAGCCTGGATGCTGTCGGCGTTCTTCACCGCGCTCGCCGGTGGTCTCTATGCTTACTGGATCTCTTTCATCGACCCCGCAAGCGCCTTTGACCCGACATTGAATGTGCGTATGGTGATCATGGCCGTCTTTGGCGGTCCGGGCACCGTGCTCGGTCCCCTTGTCGGTTCTTTCGCGCTGTCGGCGGTCTATGAGCTTTTGTCGAACTGGCTATCGACCGCTGCCGCCTTATTCTTCGGCTTAATCGTCGTGCTTTGCGTGATCTTTACCCCGCGTGGGCTTGCCGATGTGATTGTCGGCGTCCGGCAATCCGGCTTAAACTATCTGATGCGGAATATCCGGGACAATCGGCTATGAGCGGCGGGCCTGCGCAACCAATTCTCGAAGCGCGTTCATTGACCAAACGATTTGGCGGTCTGGTTTCGGTCGATGGTCTGAATTTCACCCTCAATGAAAACGAGATTCTCGGTCTGATTGGTCCCAACGGCGCCGGCAAGACCACGCTTGTCAATATGATCTCCGGCACGCTGCGGCCGAGTGAAGGCGCGTTGCTGCTGGGTGGCCGGCGTATCGATAAAATTCAGCCCTACCGGCGCGCCCGTCTCGGTATTGCGCGAACATTCCAGGTCATGAAACCGTTCCACGGCCTCTCGGTGCTCGACAATGTCGCCATCGGCGCGTTGTTCGGTGCCAGGCGAGGTCGGACATCGCGGAAAAGAGCGCGTGAAAAGGCTAGGGACCTCCTCGAATTTACCGGCCTCGACCATCGGCTCGACGCCCGCGCCGATGCTCTAGGTGGCCCCGACCGCAAGCGGCTTGAATTTGCCAAGGCTTTGGCAATGGAGCCGAAACTGTTGCTACTCGATGAGGTGATGGCGGGGTTGACGCCCGTGGAGATCGACGAGGTGGTTGAGTTGATCGAAAAAGTCCGCGATCGCGGGGTGACCATTCTCGTTATCGAGCATGTCATCAAGGCGATCCGCAGCCTGTCGGACCGTATTCTCGTTCTGCATCACGGTGCGAAAATTGCCGAGGGCGATCCGGTGCGGGTGCTTGATGACCCCCGTGTTGTCGAAGCCTATCTTGGCAAGAGGCGCAAATGAGCACACCTCTTTTGAAGATCGCCAAATTATGCGCCGGATATGGGGCATCCCAAGTCCTCTTCGACATCGACATGGCGGTGCGGCAAGGTGAGATTGTCGCTCTGGTCGGGTCCAACGGCGCGGGAAAGACAACACTTCTACGCGCCGTCTCGCGCGTAATTGAGTCGGATGGGAGAATCGAATTCGATGGCGAGGATATAACCGGGCTGCCGCCGGAGGCGGTGTTCGCAAGACGACTGGTACAGGTGCCCGAGGGCCGGCAGCTTTTCGGAGCCATGACGGTGGAGGAAAACCTGCAAATGGGCGCATATGCTTGCGTCGACAAGAATGCGGTCCAAACCCGTTTCGAGAGTGTTTACACCCTGTTTCCGATTCTTGGACGACGCCGTCGCCAACTTGCCGGAAGCCTGTCGGGCGGCGAACAGCAAATGTGCGCCATAGGCCGGGCGTTGATGTGCGAACCCAAATTGCTCATGATCGATGAAATGAGCCTTGGTCTGGCCCCGGTGATCGTCGATCGGCTCCTGGAGATATTGGGCGACATCGTTAAGCGCGGCGTCACCGTTCTTCTGGTCGAACAGGATGTTTTCGCCGCTTTCAGCGTCGCCGATCGCGCCTATGTCATGGAAACCGGCCGCATGACCCGGGAAGGTCCGGTTTGCGAGTTCGTCGATAATCCAATGATTCGCGAAGCCTATCTTGGCGTCTGATCCCTCATGGCAAATGCGACCGGCAGGGGGAGCTTACCCCCAAAATCCCCAGGGCCGGCGCGATGGCTTCTTTTACCCGGGTCCCCCGAGGCTTGTATTCGCTTAGAGCGTGTTGCGCTCAAATTGAATCGCTATTCCGCTCTAATATTTTGTTTTGCAGGCATAATCTTGATCGTCCTTGGCTATCGCTTGGCAAGCTTGGATTATACTCTAGGGGAAGCGGAAAAGCATTACGATGGAAGGTTCTTGCCAAGGGACCTCTTGCACGAAGGCGATAGCGCCATGATGGAGACCGATAAAACGAATATTGAAGATCAGACCTTATTGATTGTTGACGATGACGAGGTGTTTTTAAACCGGCGGGGATGTGCCATGAGCGCGAGAGGGTTCCGCGTCGAATTGGGCCGGAACGGTCGCCGAGGGCATCGCCCTGGTGCACAAACTGGCGCCGGCTTTCGTCGTTGCCGATATGCGGCTCGATGATGGCAATGGGCTTGAGGTGATTGAAGCTCTCCACAGGCGTCGCCCCAATGCGCGCGGGATCGTGCTGACCGGATACGGCAATATCGCCAGCGCCGTTACGGCGGTGAAGCTCGGGGCTATCGACTATCTCGCCAAACCGGCCGATGCCGATGAAATCCACAAGGCCCTCATGGCAAATTCAAAATCACATGCCGACCCGCCGGACAACCCCATGTCGGCCGACCGGGTGCACTGGGAGCACATACAGCGCGTGTATGAATTATGCGACCGCAACGTTTCGCAAACCGCGCGCCAACTGGGTATGCATCGCCGCACATTACAGCCGATTCTCGCCAAACGGGCGCCGCGCTGACATAACGGCCCCGCATGTGAGAGAGCCGGAAACGGCCCCAGTGGGCACAGCCTTATCAGCGCTGAGCCCGCCGCTTGCGTTTTTTCCGGCCGAGGCCCATTTCCTTGGCGAGCTTCGATCTTGCGGCGGCGTAGTCCGGCGCGACCATCGGATAACTGGTCGGAAGTCCCCATTTTTCACGGTACTGCTCAGGCGTCATATCGTAATGTGTCCGCAGATGGCGCTTGAGCGACTTGAACTTTTTCCCATCTTCAAGACAGACGATATATTCCGGCGTCACCGAACGACGGATATTAACGGCGGGTTTTTGCTCAACCACCGGTTTTTTGTTCACATCCTCTGTCGCCCCGTGTAGGGCTTTGTAGACCTCTTTGATGAAAGTCGGCATATCGGCCAATGAAACCGAGTTATTGCCGACATAGGCAGATATGATGTCCGTCGTAAGCTCGACCAGATCGGCCTGTTGCGTATTCGTGGCTTCTTCCGACATTATACTTGTCACCTTCATTCGTTTGTAGCACGATCCTGACCGTGCCAAAGTTTAACCAAGAAGGAAATTACGAGAATTTCCAACTCAATGCAACCCTGAATTAGATCAGGGCCAGCCCATCATACCCCGATCACAAGCGGAGTCGATCAATCATGAGAGGCTCCCAAGCCTTCACTCAAAACTGGAAGCAATGACCTTATCGTTAAGCCAAAATTCCCGCATGGTCAAGTGCATTTTGTTTCCTATCACAAGATTCTTGTATTTGCCGGTAAATTTTCTGGCCTCCGGTTTTTATTCCCAAACACGGGCCGTATAATTCACAAGAGCAAAATTTGGCCATTTCCGTCACCTTTACAATCTCTAACCACGAATCATGCAGAGTCATTACAGTTGCCAGGAGGGTGATTACTGACCGGAAGAGTTCCAGCCTTGCCCAGGCGGACAAGCCGATCGAACTCCAGCCCGCCCACAAGATTCGCGAATTCACCAGAACGCTCCGAGCAACCAATTGGCGACCGAAACCGCAAGCGACCGCAGCGCCTGACCGGGATGGCGCAGTCGGAGATCGGCAACGCCGATTTTATATAGGAAATACAAAAGCGTTTGACAAGAGTCGACTGTGTGAGCTATTTTATTAAAGTCTGGAATACAAAAATCTCTGACTGGCCTTCCCTTTCAGCTATTGAGTTTTATTCTGTTTTCAGTCGTGGTGCTCAATCATGCAAAGATTAATAATTGCCGTCGCGTTATCGATCTGTCTGGCTTTTTCGGAAGGCTCGGGATCGCTCGCCTCCGCCAAGGATAATGTACAAACCGTCTGGCACGATGACTTCCATGTGAACGCGGACATGACCTACCGTCAGATTGAGACTCTCGACAGAGTCGTCACCCGTGAGAAAGACATTGGCAGGATCGGTCGATATGACTTTACCTTCGATCCCGCTTATCAGACCTTCAAGGTGGTGGAAGCTTTTGTGGAGCAGAAGGGCGGAGAACGGACCATGGTGGCGCCCGACAGTATGCTTGTCCGTCCGAGCCAGGCGACGCGCAGTGCTCCTGGGTTCACCTCCACCAAAACCGCCACGCTTCTGTTTCCTAAAGTGGGAGTGGGGACAAAAGTGCATATTAGGACCGAGATTATAACGTTCAAGCCCTTCTCCACGGGTTTCAACCTTAGTCTTTACGCAGGGCTTTTTGAACCGACCGATTGTTACCTCTCGATCGACGCGCCAAAATCTCTGCATTTGACGGTCGGCCAGACAAAAGGCTTCAGGAACAACCGCTTCAGGATATCGGACTGGATCGAGGGCGAGCGGCGGCATATCGAAGCGCAAGCGCATTTGCGTGACGTTTCAGGGGCTGAAAGGCATATGCCGGCCTATGGGGATTTGTCGCCGCATTTGATCGTTTCCACGCTGTCGTCCTATCAAGACTTGGCGAGGATATACAATAGACTTTTAGCTGGGAAGGTCACGCTTACACCGGAGATCCGAATGCTGGCCGACAAGGTGAGCGCCGGCAAGACCGGCGGGGCGGCGGCACAGGCGCTCTATGACTGGGTAGCCGGCAATATTCGCTATGTCGCGCTTTGGCTGAACGCTGAAGCCAATTGGATTCCACACGATGCGGCAACCGTGTTGAAAAATGGCTTCGGCGACTGCAAGGATCATGTGGTTCTCCTTCAGGCGCTTTTATCCGCCAAAGGGATTGCGTCGGAAGCCGTACTTGTCGACTGGAGCAACCGCCGTCGGGACTGGCCCGTTGCGTCTGCCTCCGCTTTCAACCATATGATGATCTATCTGCCGGAATATAAGCTTTATGCCAATCCGACAGACGGAACGGCGCCTTTCGGCGTTCTCACCTACTCTTTACGGGACAAGCTGGTTGTTCATTTAGGCCCTCACTTTCGTGTTGCGCACACGCCGAGTATGAAACCGGATGACGCCTATTTTACGACCAGGGGCGCGCTTGCCATCGTCGCCGACGGCAGCGTCAGCGGGACCGCCAAAGCCGATATGTCGCCTATGCTGGAACCGTATTGGAGACGCCGGCTTTCCGACGCAGACGATCGCCAAAGGGCCATGAAATCGGCTCTTTCCTCTCTGCCCCATGTCGGGTCCGGTTACCTTGAGACCAGCAATGTGCAAGACCTCGATACGCCGTTCACGCTGACCATGAAATGGTTGGCACCACACGCCCTTCAACTTGACGCGGCCGGCTTCATCCTACCTCAATTGCCGGATTTCACGCCGCAGTCCTCACCGCAAAGTTATCTCGCCGGGTACAAGGACGGTAAGCAGCGTCGCTATCCGGTGGCCTTATGGCCGAAAAAACTCCATTGGCATTTCACGGTGACACCGCCGCCAGGTAGAGTCTTCCAGACGCTTCCTCCTACAGTTCGTGTCGGAAGAAACGGCAGTTTTTATGCCGCAACCTACAAAATCGAGAACGGTGTCCTCGTCGTCGATCGATCGCTGGTAATCGCAACAAGCGAGGTAAAAGCCGCGGAATATGGCGAGGTGGTGGCTATGGCACGGGCGATGATGAACGATTTCGGCACGATCATCAGCCTGAAGACGGCAGATGAACACCTCTAAAAGCTTAAGATTTTGGCGCTATTTGCATCGTCGTCGATGTTTTCTTAAGAGGCTCATTAACATATTGAGTTAACTCCGCTTCTCGAAAACCCGTTTCCTCGCGCCGCAGCCCAATTTGAGGTTTTTAGAATTGTCCAAGATCATGAGCCTGTCCTCGTTGCCGAGTCCCATGCTTTAGCTCAGGCACAGTGATGTGCGCGCCGCGAGGAGAATGATGGCGCAAAGCCAGTGGTCCGCACAATGCGCAAAAGGCTGCTGGAGATTCTCAGATCGCGGGCTTCGTTGAGTCGACATGATGATCCGTGATCGATTGTGAAACACGCAAACACCCTTAAGGCCTAAGAAAAAGTCTGCTATTGAAATTCAGGATCCGTTTTTCCGGTCATCCGGTTTCGGATATCGCGCCGGAAAATCTCAATCGTCCACATCCATGCGACATGTCCCAGACTCTCGGAAAAGATTTCATCGCCAGGAAGGTGCCAGACTGCCGGAGACCATCCACAAAAAGGCAAAATTATAGCATGAAAAAGAACAGTAATGAAAAATGCGAAAGCAAGACCTTGCCACAATTTTACTAAGGGAAAAATTTCCGCAATTAAACAGTAAACGACAGAAAAGAAAAGTGAAAACAGATAATGGATTCCCAATCCTCCCCAGTTTCGCGTGTGATCCGAAAATGAATATATCATGTCCTTTGCTTGAAATCCAAGATCGTTAAGGAGTTGAATAGGTGGGGCAATTCTGTCTGGAAACCTTGCTGGAAAGAAAACTTCAACGCCTGACTTAACAAAACTTGCAATGTTACCACCCCAGAACCCCGCCCAAAAGGCAATTTTGTAATTTCGGTTGAAAATATTCGTTTTTTCAAAGCCTGAAAACCTCATTCTTAGAATCCTCAAAACGATTTTTCTGGTAAACTTAATTAATGGAGAACATAGACTTCAGAACAGGAGCTAAAAGTTCAAGTCGGGAACCTGAATGTCTCGAAAGCCAGAGCTTGTATAAATTCGCCGTTATAGCGCTTCGCCGTCTGATCACCTGTCCGGAGAAACGGCCTTGCGACTTCGATTTCGATACGGGAGGTTTTGGCGTTATCCTCTCGGCCTTTAGCCAAGCCAGTTGATATGGGAATTGTCCCACCAGCCCGTATCGTCGGCCTATACTCCCCAGTTGGCGGGACAGCCAAGGGCCGGCGCCTCGCGGACGCGTTCAGCCAAAAAGGCGAAATCACCACGGAAAAGCTGGGCCGAAAGCATTCCATGCCCCAACGGTTCCGCCTCGCACGGACCGATACGCGCAACCGCCATTTCTTAGCCAAATTTCTCGAAATACATGCGGGTTGGAACCCCGCTACAGGATTTTGAAGCCCCGGCATCACGCCGGCAGCCGAAAGAATATTATGCAGCCTCACCATAAAGCTTTAGCCCCTCATTTTATCCGGCGCATGCCGGTTCGACGAGTTGATTCGCCAAATTTGTCAGGGCTATTATGCGTTATTTATATCAAATATCAAGGGTCATATGAATTATTTTGCGCATCGCCGGTGCCCGGGTCGATCCAGCCTATATTTCCATCATCGCGGCGATGAACGATGTTCAGACCGCCATGGACTGCATTGCGGAAAAACACTACATTGGCATCGGAAAGATCCAGCTGCATGACGGCTTCTCCAACCGTCAATTCATGAAGTTGGGTGGTGTCTTCGGCAATGATAACCGGATTGAGATCTGCCGTTTCCCGATCATCTTGCGAATCGGCGGCAATCACAAAACGGCTGGCCGCAAAGCTCGAAACCGGCTCTAAGCGATCGGCATGATGGCTTTTCAGCCGCCTTTTATAGCGCCTGAGCCGCTTTTCAAGCCGGGTTGCCGCTTGCTCGAAGCTGATGCGCGCCTGCGATGCTTGGGCACTTGTATGCAAAGTCATACCGGTTGTCAGATGCAACGTGCACTCGGTCTGAAACATGTTGTGTTCTCTGGTGAGTGTCACCAGAGAGCGAACCATGCCATCAAAATACTTTTCAGCACCTTGTTCCAAACGCTGCTCGATGTGCGCTCGCAACTCGTCGCCGACAGTAAAATTCTTTCCGATAATCTGGGTTTGCATAGAGTTTCCAGTCTGTTTCCGGGTTTAATTTTGTGATGAGATACCGTCAAAGTGCCGTCGGAGAACGCTATTCCCGCCAGCTTGCCGGACATGCCGCCCGGGATGTCCAACGAGACACATCCAACCGCCGTCCGAATACCGGATTTGTCCGCTTGCGGCTTTTCCACGCCTTGATTGTAACACTTACGCGTCAAGAGTAGTGACCGTACCGGGCCAAGTCAACAGACCCGGAATAGCAGCCCTTACCCTGCAAAAAATTTTATCCACATTGGCCGAGAAAAAGCCCGGAAACGAGCCATAGCGTCGTTGCCGGAACAGGGCGTTCTCTCATACAGGTTCGAAGGCATATGCGGCCTTGCTCTTTGGATCAGACGATCATACACACACCCGACAGCCATCGCTCGGGAATAGGGTGAGATGATGCCCACACATGCAAAACTGGCAATTCTCGGATCCGGGCCCGCCGGGTATACGGCGGCGATCTATGCCGCGCGCGCCATGCTCTCTCCACTGCTGATCCAGGGCGTGCAGCCTGGCGGCCAGTTGACCATAACCACCGAGGTTGAAAATTACCCGGGGTTCGCCGAACCCATACAAGGCCGGTGGCTCATGGAGCAGATGTGCGCGCAAGCCAAATCCGTCGGGGCCGGAATCATTTCAGGGCACATTATAAAAGCCGATTTGTCGCATCGTCCGTTCACGCTCACCGCCGATGACGGTGCCGTCTATCGGTGTGATGCGCTGGTGATCGCAACCGGGGCACAAGCCAAATGGCTTGGCGTGCCGGGCGAGACAGCCTTTATGGGCAGCGGCGTATCGGCTTGCGCGACCTGTGACGGTTTTTTCTTTCGTGACAGGAAGGTCGTGGTCGTCGGTGGTGGGAATACGGCGGTCGAGGAAGCGTTGTTTCTTGCCAATCTTGCCTCGCAGGTGACGCTTGTGCATCGCCGCGACACGCTGCGTGCGGACAAAATTTTGCAAAGGCGATTGTTCGCGAATAATAAAATCACCATCCTTTGGGACCGGGTGGTTGAAAAAATCGTCGGGACGAACAATCCGAAAGGCGTAACCGGCGTTCGGCTGCGCCATGTAAAAAACGCAAAAGGTGACGCAATTGCAGCAGACGGGGTGTTCGTAGCCATTGGCCACGAGCCGGCAACCCAATTGTTCTCAGGCCAGCTTGCCATGAGGGCCGGAGGGTACCTCGAAACGGCGGTCGGTTCCACGGCAACCAACATTCCAGGGGTTTTTGCCGCCGGCGACGTCATCGACAGCACTTACCGTCAGGCTGTTACGGCCGCTGCTATGGGGTGTATGTCGGCCCTGGAGGCTGAACGTTTTCTTGCCGCGCAAGCAGGTTTCGGTTCATGACGGTCGGGTGTATCGGCCCTTTCGCCGCAACTTACCCGGATAAGGGGAAAGAGCTTGAACTCTCTCACCGCCTGCGGCATAAAGCTTAAAAAAATCGGAGAGGTGGCCGAGTGGTCGAAGGCGCTCCCCTGCTAAGGGAGTAGGCGGTTCTCCCGCCTCAAGGGTTCGAATCCCTTTCTCTCCGCCATTATTTATGGCTATTTGTCTAAAAATAGAGCGAGGCTGTACTATGAAGTATGGGGTTGGTATAATTAGGTGCTTTGCTATGCGAAGGGGGTATGATTATGACAAAGGGGAGGCAAACGCTTACAGGAACTGGCCAGGTATTTTCATAAACATTGGCGAAGGTAAGTTTTCGCACCCAAACTAGACGAACTTGGATGTGAGTTCGGATCATTACCGAAAAGTGCAACCGGCGAGGTTTCTCAAATACGATCTAACCAAAAATTTTCCGCTTCCATTCAAGGATTATGCGGTAGAGTTGGCATATTGCTCTCATACCATAGAGCATATTAAAGACGATAACGCAGAAAACTTATTCCGAGAGGTGTTTAGAGTACTCGGGCGAGGTGGCGTATTTAGGATCACCTGCCCAGATGCGGACTTATTTTATTATGCGGCAAAGCTGGGTGATTTCTCAGCATTCGGTTTTCGAACAAATCACTGGTTTTCAAAGATTGGAATCGCCCCCGAAACGGTGCGTCTCACTGACTATCTGGTTCGTGCCGTAGCTGATCGAGCAAATCCAACGAAAAGAGTATCTCGAGATGCCAATCCTGTACTTTCTAAAGAGACTGAAGAAAAATTTAACTCTTTACCAAAATAAATTTTAAGTTAAATGAGTCAGTATTTAATGCTGTTATACCATAAATTTTGGTGCATCTGTAGCTGTACCTTTACGTAACGCACAAAAATTCGACAGGACAGTTCCGGAAGAATCTACATATATTGATGCAATAAAATTCTAAAAATTAAGCTTTTTAAGATAATAATTAAAAGGAAGTGTCTCAGAGCCAGATATCGGGCTAATGTTGAAAAAACAATTGGGGACCTCTAAAAATCCCGATTCCGGCGCGATGCGCCTCGCCGATGCGCTTATCTTTAATGCCCGTCAACGCATTGAGTTAACGCCACTCTTGAAACCCCATCTCCTCGCATTGTATCCAAAGTTTTAGGGTCTTTAGAGATGTCCGGATTGCCAAGAAAAAGCTGTGATCGCATCGATCATGGCAGGTGGCGATGCACCGCTAGTCTCTGAGCATGCTGAATATGGTTTCGGTTTCGTGAAGTTGGCGGAACGTCCCAAAATTATGGCCCCCACAAGACGCTTTATAACCGGCTTATCGGGTGGAGCCGGGTAGGGGTATTAGCCGGATTTTCACCGCTGCCCAACCGGGTTCGCCATCTTTGCCACGGTCAGGGAAGTCATCAAACGACCAGACCTTCAAAGCTCCCGCTTTTAAGCAAGCGGCTTAGTCGTCCGGGCGCTTGCTGTGCGCTACTTGCCAACGCCCGTTTTCCCTGACGAAAGCTAGCGCTGTGTGCGGGCTTGGGCCCGCCAGGCCGTTGGGCTCATGCCCGTGACGCGCGCGAACTCCCGGTTGAAATTGGACTTTGTCATGAAGCCACACGAAAACAGGATTTGCGTCACCGGCCGGTCGGTCTCACGCAACAGGCGGCAGGCCCCTCTGACCCGGCGATTGTTGACATATTGCGAGATGTTGACGCCATGCACCCGGTTGACGGCGTTGGAGACGGCCCTGGCCGGGACTGAGAGCCGCCGCGCCAGACGCCGCAGATTGAGTTCGGGATCGAGATAGAGCTGTTTTTCGTCCATCAGGTGGTCAAGCGCGGCGGCAATCTCGTGGTCCTCGGCCAGCGGCGCGTCCCTCGGGCCGGCTCTCCACGGCTCCGCTTCGTCCGCCGCCGGTTCCTTCTCGCCCGTCTCCGATCCGGTCACGACGACGGCGAAGCCCAGCACCAGCAGAACGCCGGCGGTGGCGATCGAAATGACTGCGGGCGCATGACGCCCGTTCAGCATTAGATCGATGCTGATGGCGAGGTCGGTCAAGGCCGAACCGATCAGCGCCAAGCCTGCCGCCTGCAACGCCCGGAACGAGCGCAGCGAGCCGTCGAGCCTCGAGGCGATAAGGCCGTCGGGACCATGGCGGGCAAACCACAGGAGGCAAAGCCCGTAGGCGGCGAATTCTCCGATCAGGAGAACGTCGATCGGATCACGCCAAAAAACCATCAGCGCGACGAGAGCGACCGGCGCCAGCGCATGCGGCCAGTCGGATATGCGCAGGCCCGGCCGTTCGCTCACCAAATCGCGGAAGGTCAGGTAAGACAACGGCGGGATCATGCTGGCGAAGAGACCGAGGAACGGCAGGAACGCCACCATGCCATAGCCCCAGCGCAGGCCGATCAGCACCGATTGGATGAAATAGACACCCAGCAGACATAAATACATGCGGTTGGCGCGCCGCTGTCCAGATGGGGCCGAGGCAAGCCTGATCAGGATCACCGCGAGCAGAAAGGAGACGACAAAGGACAGCGGCACAAAGATTATCGCACAAGGGGCTTTCGATTGAACATGCCGAACAGGATAGACCGAAATCGCGTTTTAGGTCGAACTCAAACGCGTTTTAGGTCGCAGTTTTTTCGCCTTGTCCCAAATTGCGGGCATCAGTAATGCATGATCCGAACAAGGAAAATCGTCATGAAAAAACGTCACATCCTCTATGCCGTCGGCGGTGCGCTTCTCGCCTTCGTCGCCCTTCCGGTCGCCTTCTTCGTCCTTCCAGTCGCCGCCGGGGTCTTATGGATCGCCATCGCCGGCGCCGCGGTTGTCGCCTTCGTGGGCTTTTCACTTGCCATTTGCGGCTTCTCACTCGCCACCGGGGCAGTGATCGCCATCGGCGGCGGCGTTCTTATCGCTTCCGTCATACTCGATCCCATCATCGACGCCGCCATCTCCCGATACAGTCTCAACGCCGGTTACGGCCAAACGCTCGATCTTGCAAGAGTTGAGCGGATCGAGGTCAACGGGCAGGGGGCAAACTTGCGTATTTCGGCAAAAACAAGTGCGCCGTTTACCGCCGAGCTGGAAAGCCGCCGCCATGGCTGGGGCGCACTGTGGCGCTCGGTCTGGGCGGGCGACGTCTGCGCCGGCGGCACAAGCATACGTATCGACGGCGCCACGCTCAAGGTCGATGTCGGCCGCTCCTGGCCACGCAGCTGGTGGTGGGATTGGTCCGACTGGTCGGACTGCACGGCGACGCTGACGGCCAACCTGCCGCCGCGGGCTTTCGTAAAAATTGATCAGGACGCCTCTAAAGCCGTTCTCGCCGGCGACTTTTCGACGGTCGAGGTCAACAGCACCGCCGGCGACGTGGCGATCGACGGCCATGTCGACGTCTTGTCGCTTAGTGGCGCTGCGCTGCGCGCCCGGGTGGTCTACGAGAAGGTCATGAATGATGAGAACATCGTCATTTCCGGAAAAATGCTCGACGCGAGCCTGCGCTTCATGATGGCGACACCGATCAGCTATAGGATCGAGTCCACCATGTCCTACGTCGACAGCCGTCTGCCGAACACGCCCGGCGCCAAGCCGGCGATCCGCATTCGCGGCGACATGGTCCATGTCGTCATCGAATAAGGGAAGGGCTTAAATCCTCAACCCCATCATCGCGAGGTTGAGCCAGCGTTTGAACTTGACGCCGACCCCGCTTCGTGAATTCCGACCGGCTGGAAGTCGGGTTTTTCATGCGGTATAATCGACGCAGTACAGCTCCGTCTGGAGGTGATGATTGCCAAAATCAAGCAAAACGTTATTCCAGATTGTGGTCGTGGCTTGACGGCATAAGAGACCATCCGACCGATCAAGAGGATTTCGACGCCTTAGGCGCGATCGGCTTTGATATTTGGGTCCTACGCCGTTCGCGCCTCGTAAATCGCCAAGCACGGCTCCATTATGTCGGGAATTCTCATCGACCGTTAGCATGAAGTCGTGCATTTTTATCGTGGGATATAGGGTTGGTTTTTCCGGCTCGCCTGCCATGATCTTCGCCGAGCCACTTGACCGAAAATTCCTTGTCCTTAACAATCGCCGAGGGCGGAACCAAGCGCCGCCAAGAAAGGATTTAAACGGTGCAATTCATGATACCGACGAAAATGCCGTCATTGTGTGCGCCGACACGATGTCACAACCGGCGTGTCGCGGGGGACGCACAGACGCTCCCCTACCGCTCCCCCGTGAAATCATCGTCGATAATGATTTTTATCAATATCGGTCCCTAGAGTGCGAGCATTCCTTGGCCGACCATGTCATACCATGGCTGAATGCGAGCGGGAGGTTAGGAGTCCTTAGAAACCGGGGATGTTCATTATGCTGAAAGATTATCATTTCATCAACGGCTGCTGGGTCGGCTCGCCCGAGACCATGGACAATGGCGATCCGAGCGAGGTTGCTTTCGCGCAAGCCTCTCCGGTACAGATTGACGAGGCCTGCAAGGCCGCGCGAGCGGATTTTTCGCGCACCATCGCCAAAGAAATCGAGGTGTTGGGCGACGAGATCACCCGAAGCGCGTCTGGTCGGCGAGAAGGGGCGGACAACGGGCCAGCTGCGCATGTTTGCCGGATTGATCGAGACAGATGACTATCTTGATGCCCGTATTGAGAAAGCCTTTCCGGATCGCACGCCGCAGCCGGATTTGCGTCTGACGCATCGGGCCATCGCCACATGCGCAGTGCCCAAAGCCAGCTTTTAGCTGCTGCAGGGAGCCAGTCACGATATTGGCGCGGCCCTTGTCAGCCATCGCGAGGTCGGGGCTGTTGGTTTCACCGGCTCCCTCGCCGGTGGACGCACGCTTTATAAGCTGTGCCATTCCCCTGCGGTCCCCATTCCCTTTTATAGTGATCTTGGCTCGATCAATCCGGTTTTCTGCCTGCTCTCGGCCATGGCGGCGCGTGCGGACAGGATCGGCGCCGGTTGGGCTAAGCCTTTAACTATGGGCGCCGGACAGTTTTGCACAAACCCCGGTGTTCTGATTGCCGTCAGGGGCAATGATCTTGACTCTCTGCAAACGGCAGCCGTCTCCGCCCTTGATGAAATCGATGCCCAAAAGATGCTAACCGACGCGATTTAGCGACCTATGTGGATGGCGTCGATCAGTTGGCTAAACGCGCAGAACAGCTGACCACTTGTCAACACCTCGATTGGCCGCGCATGGCGCGTCCGGCCTTGTTTCGGGTCGATGCGCAAACATGGATGACCCCCCCCCCGATCTCCAGCACGAAGTCTTCGACCCCGCTGGAATCATTGTCGAATGCGGCGATACTGGCCAGATGCTTCAACTGGCCGAAAATCTTGCCGGACAGTTGACCGCAACCTTGCATCTGGAAAAGACCGATCATGCCCTAGCCGCCGAGCTCACCGTTATTTTGGAAGGAAAGGCCAGGCGTCTTTTGTGCAACGGTTTTTCGACCGGCGTCGAAGTCTGTTCGGCCATGATGCATGGCGGGCCTTATCCGGCCAGCACCGATATCCGCGCGACATCGGGTCGGCACGCTTGCCATCGCCTATCAGGATTTTCCAAAAACGCTTCTGCATCGCGAAATTCACTGCCTGCCTGAAGATGCAACGGCCTCGTGAAAGTCACACGGGATATGATGCGCCACCAATCCATGAGTTGAGACAAAATAGGAGTATCTCTTGGAAGATAAGGCGTATTGAAAAATCGGATCGCTATTGTCGGGAGGCTAGATGCTTTGGCGCAATTTCCCCGCCCACGGAATTGGCGATGAACGGAAAGTGTCGTTGAAATGAGTGGCGTTTCGCTGCGTGAGGTCATCAAGGCTTACGGGCGCGTTACGATCATTCCCGGTCTTGATTTAATGTCGCTGAAGGCGAGTTCGTGGTGTTCGTTGGCCCTTCCGGCTGCGGCAAATCCACGATATTGCGCATGATCGCCGGTCTGGAACAGGTAACGAGCGGTCGGATTTTCATTGCTGGCCGGGATGTGACCGAAGAATGCCCGAAAGCGCGTGACATCGCCATGGTCTTTCAGTCTTATGCGCTCTATCCGCATATGAATGTGGCCGACACCATGTCCTTTGTCCTCAAACTGGCCAGTGCTTCCAGGACCCTGATCGACAAACGGGTCTGCGCGCGGCCCACGCGCAAATACTGGACAAGCTGAGGAACACGCTGCAATCCGAGATATCCGGTTCGGACGAGCGCTGGATTCGCGATGGTGAAATCGTCGGCGAGGAGGGGTGGTAATTCCACCCCGGTCCCAATCGGGAGCCGTCGCTGACCAGAGGCCATCAATGGCCGGTTCCTCCCATCAATCCAAAAGGCGATATGAATTTTTCCCCGAAGCTCGGGCGCCGCGCGAAACGAAAACCGATTCACCGGGAAAATAACATCAGGATTTTTCTTGACAGCGATTTTTTGGCGTGCTGTTATCTGCCTATAAAAAAATAGAAAGTATTTCGCCAATCTGGAATCAGGTTCGGGGTCAGGAGGGTTTGCTCCGACATGAAACACATCGGAACATTGGACATTGCTATCGTCGGAGGGTCTGTTTCCAGCTATATTTGCGCAAGTTTGTTGGTATGCAGCGGTCATCAGGTTACTATTTATGATCATTAAAGAGGTGGTTATGATTTCACATCTTCTAAATTGCAAATTATTTGAAAATCTTGAGTTGCCGGCCCAAATTGCGCATTTGATTTTGCCACGTCAGCCGCGGGAAGACGGTTCACTCGTCGCGATTGCCGTTTATGATCTGGCAAATGTCATTGAAGATTTGGGCCGTCGGGCATTGGAAGGTAATAAGGAGGCGCAGTTCGAACTTCATGCCGCCCTGTTCCTGATCAACGAATTGGAAATCACTGCACCAACACCTGGTGGACATGGATACCAGTTCGATTTTGCTTTCATTATGATCCGCCGTCGCCTGGAGGATTGGGCAGACAAGATCGAGCAGCGGCGTTTGCCCGAGACCATTTCAGACATGGATCCGGATAAGACAGTCAATGAAATTATTCGTATTTGGAAGGCGCAATTGGGCGCCAGCCACCCGATTTTCGACTATGTCGAACATGAAGCCGGTCGGGATGCTGTGCTGGAGTATCTGCGCAGTGACTATCTGCTTAATATCCGGTTTTATGACTTGGTGGTCTATTCCCTTATCGGTATTGAGGAGGAGATTAGGTTCGAGGTGGCCCACAATCTGTGGGATGAGGTCGGCCAAGGTAACCCTGCAAACACACATGTGCAGCTTTATAAGGATATGCTCGCTAGTGAAGGAATTGTCGTGGACCATTGGGAGCTATGCGAACATCTGTCTTGGCAGGGGCTCGCCGGGTACAATCTGATGATGCGCCACGGGCTGAACAAATCCCGTTACTTCGAGGCTCTCGGCTCGTTAGCAGTGACCGAGCTGGCGGATCCGTATCAGTACAGAAAATTTGTCGCTGGTTGCCGTCGTGTCGGGGTCGGCACCGCAAACCCGGCCGGGCTCAGCTATTATGAGGAACATATTTCTGTTGACGTGCTGCATGGTCAGGGGTGGTTGGAAAACGTTATTCGTCCGCAGGTCAAGCATCATCCCAAAGCGTCGTCGCTGATTTTGTCTGGAGCGTATCAACGCCTGAATACTGCTTTGGATTACTGGGATGATTTATTGCAAAGGATGCGACGCATTGATGCCGCCGCGTCGATTGCGAGGCGGAAGGTATCATGACACAAACTTTGCAACCTGGCACCATTTTGATCGTCGCTACCGCCCCGCTTTGCTGGGCGGGGAACTTCGTTCTTGCCCGACATTTGGGGGGGGAAGTGCCACCCATCCAGCTTAATTTCTGTCGCTGGCTTTTGGCCGGGATAATACTGACGCCATTCGCTTGGCGCGCGCGCGCGGCGGTGGTATCGGCGGTTCGTTCCCATTGGCGCGTCTTCGCTCGGCAGGCGCTTTGCGGCGTAGCACTCTATCACTGTCTGGTTTACTATGCATTAACGCTGACCGGAGCGATCAATGCCACTTTGATCAACTCCATGGTTCCGGTGCTGATCCCGTTGATCGCATTTGTCGCATTCGGCAAGAGCGTATCCAAACGAAGTTGGGTGGCCGTCGCCATCTCGACCCTTGGCGTGTTGTTGGTTGTGACGCGCGGGGAACTTGGCAATCTCGCCGGGCTGGCATTCAATATTGGTGACTTGATGATGTTTGCCGCTGCCATGACGTGGGCTACCTATACTTTGTTGCTGGGACAGAAACCTGGAGAATTGAGCGGACCTCCATTCCTGTGGGTACTCTGCTTGTTCGGCGTCGCGATGCTGACTCCGTTCTACGCATGGGACCTGGCAACGAACGGTTTTTTCGCCCAAACAGCAGAAAACTGGTTGTCAGTCTGCTATGTGGCGGTTTTTGCAAGCGTGGTGGCGTTTCTGGCTTGGAACCACGGCGCCGCGCGAATGGCGCCGGCAAAGCTGGGCATGTTCGCCCATCTTATCCCTGTCTTCGGGGTGATTATGGCTACCGTTTTACTAAACGAACGGTTCCTGCTTTCGCATGGCATCGGTATGGCGCTGATTGCGGGCGGCCTTTGGATTGCTTTCCATGGCATGACTTCAAAGGCTTCGCCACAAATCGCAACCAAAGAGGGAAAGCCCAGATGTTGAACGAGACTAAGAATTCCGCAGGGGCGTTCGGGGCGGGTGGTGACTTGAACGAGATAGACCGTGCTAACCTATTGAAGCAATTGGGGGCAGTCCAGACAAATCCCTATCAAGCGCCCGGTGAGTTCACCCGGGAGGTGTTATCGCTGGACGGTCCCGCTGGCCGGTTTTCGGACCAGTTGGCCGAGCGCGTGTTATCGACGGATCTTTCCCTGGACCCTGTGATCCATTTAAAAAACTTGCCCGTTGAGGAGACGTTACCGGTTTTCGGTCACGATGATCCCGTAGCTGAAAAGTACGCAAAGAAGAAGAGTTTTGTAACCGAAGCTCTGTTAACGCTGGCTGCCAAGGCAACTGATAGCGTAATTTTTGGTTATGCGTCGATCAGCGGCGGGGATTTGTATCACGACATTTATCTGAAGGAAGACCTTAGAGATACCCCGTCGCAAAAGTCCATGGTATCGTTCGGCTTTCACTGCGATATGGGGTTCAAGAGCAATCGTCCGGACTGGGCTAATTTGGTGTGTCTGCGAAGTTCAGCCGCAAATATTGTTTCCACTTCGATTTGTCGTAGCATAGATATTTTAACTCAATTGGACGAAACGTCGCTTAAAATTCTTTCGGAGGCTTCATTCTTCACACCAGAAGAGGTGATATCAAGCAGGAGAGCAAGTAATTTATCAAGAAAGCCACCTGTCCCCGTTTATTTGCCTGATAGGCCGTGGAAGTTTGAATATTTCGAAAAACGTACCGAAGCTGTTACGAAAGAAGGGGCGGGGGCGCTGGAAGTGTTGTCTGCTCTTTGTCGACGCTATAGTCGTCTATTGGTCCTGAAGCCAGGAGACCTTGCACTAGTGAGCAACAATAACTGTTTGCATTGCCGTGACGTGATTAGCGTTTCCGATGAGGAAGCTCACCGAAAACGCTGGCTGATAAAAACCTATAATTGTGCATCGGAGCGCCTCTCCAGACTTGAGCTTTTAAGCGACCGTTTCATGGTTGTTGATGAGTAAGGCGGTTAGCGATAATGTTGCCATTACGCGGCTCTTATCGTTTTGTTGGCTTTCGCACTGGCGCCAATTTGGGTGATGGTTGCCACATCGTTTAAGAATGACGTTCTGGTTCAGAGCGCAACGCCATTATGGTTCTTGTTCTACCCAACGATGGAAACTATGACGACATCCTGGGCCCGGGCAAATTCGACCGCTATCTCGTCGATTCGCTCAGTGTCGCCGTCTCTTCGACCATCATAACCCTGTTTACCGCCGGTCTTTGCGCCTATGCGCTGGCCTGGTTCGATTTTAAGAGCCGCATATAGCTGGCCAAGACCACCTTGTTGGCGTGTATGGCGCCGCCCCCTGCTCTGGCCGGTTCCGGCTTTCACCTTCGTGATGCTGAGCGGCGTCAGAAACGATCTGGCGGTTCTGACCTTCTTTTACACCGCATTGACTCTGCCCTTCGTCATCTGGCTGCTCTTCGGCCTTTACAAACAGATTCCGGTCGAGCTGGAAGAGGCCGCGATCGTCGATTGGGCGTCCCCGGTTGCAAATTTTCTCTCGCGTGCTGTTGCCGCTGATGAAGTCCTTCTATGCCGTGGCGGCGATGTTCACCTTCCCCATCGCCTGGAACGAATTTATCCTCGCCCTATTGCTGACCGGGAGGAAAACCGGAACACTGCCGGTCGCGGCCACCGGGTTTCTCACCGATACCGGCGTCGAATGGGAGCGCATCATGGCGATGGGAACGCTGATCGTGATCCCACCCTTGCTGTTCAACTTTCTTTGCCACCCGCCAGATCATAAGGGGAATGACGGCCGGGGCCGTCAAGGGTTGATCCGTGGGAATAGCTCCTGTCAACTTCTCGGCCCATATCATTGTTGGAAACATTATTTATTATCTGACGGAAAATCTTGATCTCGACGCCTCGTGGACGGGGCTGGTTCTGGGACTGTCGGCGGGCGGAGCGATCATCGGCGCCACCATGGCTCCATATTTTATCGGAAGGGTTCACCCGGGCAGGCTGGTGCTCGGCTGTGTCGCCGGTTCGGCGGCCGGAACGGCAATGCTGCTTGCCGGTCAAAATCTCGGCGTGTGGATTGTCGTTGCCGGGCGCGCGGTCACCATGGCGTGCGCAACCATGACCGTGGTGACCAATGTTCACACACTCACGCAGAGGCAAAGATCGATCCCGAATCGATATTTAAGCTGCACCGTGGCGATCACGCGGACGATCAGCTCTAATCCCCCATGCCGATTGCCGCGGGTGGCCGGCAGCCACCTGCTCACCATGTTCGGCGGTGATATGGATGCGCTGATCGCGATCAGCGCGGCGGTCTTGTTGCTTTGCGCGGTCGTTGGACTGTTTACGCCGTTCGTATCGCGTCGAAGCTGAGCCGGGGCATAGGTGATCGTTACGATGCTTATGGCCACATCGGCCGCTGACGATTGCCGCTGAGCCGCGTATAGGGCTTAGCCTTGCGCCGATTTCAATCGAGGTCAAACTTAATGTTGCGACCTTCCGATTTTTATGCCGTACTAAGAAAAGGGTTTGGTTGATTCAAGGAGAGTAGATATGACTAATAATCGTAAAATTGCTCGCAAGACTGCCGCGACCCACGTTGCTCGTGGAAAAGACCCTGATGGCCGGTTTAAAGTAACCCCGGCCGCCACCGCCTTTGGCGCGACTCTTTTCAGTAGCGCGCCTAACGGCACGAGGGCCGAGCGTGGTGCTGCGTGCTCGAGTTCGAGTTCATCCAGTCTCGCCGAACCAGCTGTCGGCAAATCTTCCGGCCGAGGCATCGACGTGTCCTTGCAGTAAACGACTCTGCGCCCCGGCCTCTGCTGTGGCGCAGTGTCCGGGCGCATCGGGAGGCAATCGCGTGTTCCGGGTAGACAGTCCAGCATGTCCCGCTGGGTGACAGTCTCGTCGTGGCCGGTAGAAAGCGGATAGACCGCATAGACCGCTCCAATGTCGTTGACCTAGTTATGTGGCTGTCAGCCAGGCAGGGCGAGCGCGTCACCGAAGCCGGGATCGCCGAAACGGCGGATTTGCCGGAACCGGAACTTTCCGAAGCGGTGTCTTATTTATCGGACGATTTGGGGATATTACAACGCCAGCGCGCTTATCCCAAAGCGCCGACAGGTGTTTTTTGTTTCACTGACAGTGAAACTTTCCTGGAAATCTCGCAACGGCATTTCAAGAACTATCCGCTTCGCTCCTCGGCGGTTCGGCTGGCGGATTCCGACTCCCGGTTTCACGCCCCTTGCTCCGTCAACGGACGCCTGCTGGTCGCCGATTTCTCGCTCGATTATAACGCCGGGCGGGTGCGCAGCCTCTATAACGCTTTCGCGGACCATGCCGCAACCATCTTTTTAACCGCTTATTTTCTCGGCGACACCGCGTATTTCGACAATATTCATTCTCCGTCATGGGGAACCCCATGTCATTATTGCAATGTCGGTTTGCTACAAAAGGGCTTTCATAGTCAAAAGACCGGCCAGAGCGACAGCTGGTCTTTCCTCTATGATTTCATCATGGAAAACGGGCTGACACTGCCCCCGCGTGTCGCGTTGTCATCATTGGATATTTATTCGGTCGGCGCGATTTTCCTGAAGAAAATAGACTCGCTTCTGCTGAGCAACGAGCCGAAATTGCCGCCGGACGATCATAAATTGGTGACGTCGATTTCATGCCGCACTGGAATTCCGGCGCGCGACATCTCGCTTCACTGGACGTTTTGCGAGTGCTCGAATCAGTGAGATTATCCCATGTTCAATGACACCTTCCGCATGATCGACGCAATAAGCAGCCAGATCGATCCCGATATCAGGCATGAGGCGCAGCGCGCCTATGCGGCGGATTTTATGAATGTGGACCCGTTTATCCTGAACGTTTACGGCCAGCATCTGGAAGATCGAGAAATGCTCGAAGAGGTGGAATTTTCCGCTCTCAGGCTCTTGCCTCCCGACGCCCAAAGAGAGATTTGTTGGGGCATCGATCCCGACGGAATGACCGAGAGGGCTGGCTCGGTCAGGTGTTTTTCGCAAAAGCTCATCACCGCAAGCATGTTGACCGGCCCGCTCAGCTCGACCTTCAGGGACAGAAAGACAACCGGCCGCGAAAAGAAAGCCGGGCGGCGTTACGCCTCGGCCGGGGCGCTTTACACGATCGATACATTCGCTCTGGCGTTAAGGAGCGCGGGCGATCGACTGGCGGCCAATGGAATTTACCACGTCGTGGCGTCGGAACACTGCCTGGAGTTTTTGGGAAAAGCCGATGGCGGCCTGGACAGCGTTTTCAGCGACGATTTGCGTGGGAATAATGCCGCAATCGTGCTTTTGCACTGCCTGAATTGAGATGCTGTCCTTGGATTGGGATTTGAGCACGGTATGAGCGAAAATCGTTCGGTTTCAGGAGCGAAGACGCCGGAAGGGCCGTCCCCTTTCAAGGCTTCGCGACGCCAAAATGGGCGATTTTCACCATATCCTTGCAGGACGCGGCGGATTTTGCCCCTGAAGGCGTCAAAGCCCGCTTTTGGAGGGAGGCTTCACGGGCGCGGTCTTTTTCTGTTCAGAAACAAAATCCGTCTCGCGCCGTGCCCAAATCCCAATTCAAGGACAGCATCTAGACAAGAGCGTCTTCAAATACGGACATCGCGGCATTCGTCATAGCCTGATGGAAGCCGGGGCGTTGTGTCATCAGATAGAAATTTCCGCGCCTCTTTATGAAATCGCCTTATGCACCAATTCCGGGTTTTCCGACCTGGCGATATTGAAGCTTTTCGACCTGGACAGGATGTTTTTCCTGCCCGTGATCACACAGGTTCTTGGCCATGCTCGGGGCTGAAAGAATAACCGTCTGCCCCTTGCGCATGGGCCGGCGCCGTGGATGGTGCGAAAGCCGCTTTCTGACGCATTTCATCGACGGAGACGGTCTTGTGGCGCTTTCCACCGGGGCCATAGGCGCAAACAGACGCGATGCCCTGGCCAGAGGACTTTCCGAGACGATCGAACGCCAAGCGGTGTTTCCCGCCAACAGAAGAGCGGCGCGCGAAAATGAGATTACCGCGACATTCGCCGAAAACTGGCGGAGCTTTTTACCCGATCAGCTGCATTCAAGCGCCTATCGACCTTGGGACGGCGCAACAGTATTGCCGACTCTACGCACCGTCGATCTCATCGACGGCAAAATATCAAGCGTGCCCGCTCAGATCGTATATTTTTCCATAAAAGGCGAACGACGACATTATCCTCCAAGCGATACGACGGGCCTGTCAGCGCATGACGATCTGGGCAAGGCGATCGTAACAGGGGCGCTGGAACTGATCGAGAAAACCTCCATCGTGGCGAGTTGGCGCGCCAAACTCCCACCCAGAAAACTGGACATCGGCACTCTCGACGGCTTGAACGACGGTTTGATTGCCGCGGACGCGCGCCAACTGACGGTGCGCCTGTTCGACGTTTCGCTCATCGACGAGATTGCCGTGTGTTTCGCTCTGGTGCAATCGCCGCGGGACGATTTTCACTATGCCGTCGGCGCAAGCGCATCGCTCAACACAAGCAAGGCCGCGATAAAAGCGCTGAATGAGGCGATGCAAAGCTATGATTCTCACCGGCAGTATTTTTTCGATCCGGATATTTCGGTCGCAACCGCGGGCGGACATGCCGGAGCATGTCTGAGGGCGGCGGGCCGCGACGGTTTCGAGCGTCACTACGGCTATCTGGACCGGCCCTGTCAAATTGCCCGGATACATACACAAGCCGATGGGTTGGAGACTCTGCGTGAAACAATGTCCAAGCATGTCACGGAACTTCACGTTTTTTCCTTCCCAACGGCGCGAAACGCCAGATTGCGCACGGTTCGCGTCATATCTCCGG
Organism: Hyphomicrobiales bacterium; assembly: GCA_036881905.1. GTDB lineage: Bacteria > Pseudomonadota > Alphaproteobacteria > Rhizobiales > Im1 > JBAJNN01. The sequence continues at coordinate 134,271 of JBAJNN010000002.1, forward strand.
AGCTTTTGTGGTCCCTTCCGGCCTTGAACGGCGACGTGCCGGCGGCGCGACGGGGCCTGCCGACAGCCGTAAAAGAAGCGTTTTGCGATTCCTGTCCCGAACCGATGCCGTTCCCATGATCAACCTCATCACCCGACAATGCGCGCCGCGCAACCCATCATCGAACCGGTATGAAACGACTCCATTCAGTTACCTTCCAAGGGGAATGTCCATTGCCGATGCGCAAGGGGCCATCGGCTCCTCGATGTCATGCGGCAAAGGCGTCGTCGGCGCGGCTGTTGGCGAATTCATCGAACGGCGTTACTGTTTTTCACTGATAAATGACGGCGGATTCACGAAAGGCCCTGAGGGAGGGCGCTGGCATGATTGGGAAAACGTATCTGCCGCCATGACCGGCGCGGACCCGTCCCTTGACGACATTAAAAAGGCCGGTTGGCTCGATGCTTTTGCAATTGACACCGGATCGCGCGCTAAGGCGCCCCTTGGCCTGGTGTCCCTATGCGAAACCGACCCGGATAATCGCAGGCTTTTTCCCTATGCCGACAGTTGCGGCTGCGCTCTGGGGCCGACGCTGGAAGCGGCGTTTCAATCGGCAATTCTGGAATTTTGCGAACGGCAAACCCTGATCGCCACTTGGTGCGGCGCCTGCATTGATTCTGCAGCCGTGCCTGAAAACCTGCTCGACAAGCTCGCCAGACGCACGAGAAAAGCCCTGCAGGTTTTAGGCAGGCTCGGCACTGTCAAACTGGTTCGGCTGAACTGCGGGTTCAGTTGCCACTGCGTCATGGCGGTTCTGGATGGGTATGGCTCTTGTTGCGACATACGCTACAGTATCGGCATGGCGGCAAGGCTGCGTTTAGCGGAAGCGGTCGAGAAGGCGGTGAGCGAGCTTTGGCAATCCACAGTTTTTCTTCTGACGTATAAGGAATGCAATGCTGAAAACGATATGGACGCTTACCTGAAGAACTTCATTCGGGCCAGCAGGGAGAAAACCGTGCGGAAATTCAAGCTGGAGTCCGGCAAGAGGAGCGGCCGATTGCCGGAGGAGAGTGTCGATATTAACAGGGTCATATCGAGCATCGTCAAAATATCTAAAAAAGTCTATGCGGTGTTCGTTCGCTCCGCGCACCATGAGTTTTATCTCTGCGAAAATACTTTCACCGGACTTTTTTCCGACAATGAGCCTGAGAGGAAAAACTCCGTGGGCGTGGCCGGTTCTACAAGGACTTTCTGCGAGGAAAACCCTTGCCGAGCGATTTTCAAATTCCCTTTCCGTGAGGTTGGCATGAAGGTTTGGCGCTGGATTCTTCTGGAAATCGCAAGGGAGCCGATCATGCTGTTCTGGCTGATCGCCTTTCCCTGCGGGCTGTATTATATGGCCGGTGGGAGCGAGGCGGGGCGCTCTGTGGCAATCGGCGTCGTCGGCTATGCCGTGTTTACATCGGCGGTTTACGGGTGTGGCTTGGCGTTGCTTTGGAAGCGGGAAGACGGTTTTCTGAAATCGTTCGTGCAAGATGCGCCAAGCTGGCGCAGGCTTTTGGTCGGCCATGCCATCGCCTGCAGCTTGCTGCTTGTCGCAAGCCTTGCCGTTCTTTCGGTTTTCGCGGTCATGATGTCAGTCATTGATTGGAGTTTCATGTTTGAGGTGTCGGCGCGCGCGGTCATCTGGTGTTTTGTTTTTTCAGTATTGTGCGGCGGTTTTGTCCTGGCGCTCTTAACGGCGCGAAGCGCCTCGGCGGCCATCAATATCCTGATCGTTCCCTTTACCGCCCTCACCATATACGCAAACGCCTCAGGCTCCGATGCGCCGCTCGGCCTTCGTCTGGCGGATTTCGTCAACCCGCTGCCCATCTCGGCGAAAATGATGTTCATAGAGCGTCAGGATTTTTTGTTTATAGCGATTTTTGTCCCCCTCTGCGCATTCGGGATTTTTATATCCCTGACCCGATTTCGCCCAAACGCGGTGGTGCATAGGCTATGAAGGTGCGGCTGGAGGGAGTGTCCTATCGCTATAAAAATGGTCCATCGATCCTGAACGACGTCTCGCTCGAACTCGAAGGGCCTGGGCTCTATGGCGTCATCGGCCCAACGGCTCGGGCAAAACCACGTTTTTCGATCTTCTCATGGGCGCGCGGCAACCCGATCGGGGCCGCATATCCTTTGAGGGCATTTCAACCAAATCGTTCCTGTTGCAGAGAACGGAATTTTCCGACCTATTGAGCCTGAGGGAGAATCTGGAGCTTTTGAGCGCGGTTCGCGGCCAATTCATTGTCAAGGCGGTCGCATCCCGTTTGGAACAGGACGGTCGCGGCCATTTGTTGAACCGCCGTTACGGCGTGTTGAGTGGCGGCGAGAAACGGTGGTTCGCGGTGCAATGCGTCGTCTGTTTCGGGTCGGATCTGACGATTTACGACGAACCGACCGTGAGCATAGACTCAGAGTCTCGCGAGAAAATTCGGGCTTCCATACTCTCGGCACACAAGGGCGGCATTGTCCTTGTATCCAGTCATGACCAATCGGATATCGACTATATGACGTCGGGAACGATTGGTTTGGAATCGGGCAATATCGCGTTTCGCTCAGCCCGTCGGGAGCGGGACTTATAACCGGAACATGACGGGGCGAGCGATGCCGGGAGTCTGCTCACCCATGGGCTGATTTTCGATGCGACCCGATCGCTCAGCGTTTCGCGCTTGGCGGCTACAATCTTGCCGGAGCCTGCGCAGCCGATGAAGCTCTTAAACTCCTCGACAGTGTGGGCACCGGCACCGTCGAGGCCCATGTTTTGCACCTCGCCTGACGATGATCAGCTTGAAATTCCGGCTTTTCTGAGACGTCAGGCCAATTGACCCCCGGGCGTTGCCCTTCATACCCGACCAACCCCAACTTATTCCGCGATTTTGCCCCGTCCCGGATAAGCGCACGGCCTGACGATGATCGCGCCGGTGGAGTGATCGTCACTGTTGGCTGTTATATTGCGGCGCGGCAATGCGGTATGGACACAGCTGATTTTGTGCTATATATTGCACGAATGGAAACTCACGATA
>JBAJNN010000003.1:0-136446 GCA_036881905.1 Hyphomicrobiales bacterium
AGAGTGTGGTGTCGCGGTTCGGCGATCACGCCGATGCGATGGGCCGCTCGCTTGAGGAAACCGGAGAGCGGGTCCTCGCGCGCTTTCATGAAACCGCGCAAAATCTCGATGGCCGCTTCGACGATACCGGCGCACGGATGGATCATATCGCCGACAATGTGAATGGGAAACTGGTAACCACTCTCGACTTTGCCGGTAAGTTCGCTGACGCGGCGGGTCGAATGGATGAAAAGATGGAATCGGCAGCGACCGCGCTTTCCGATCGAGTCCACCATGTCGCGACCGAGCTTGCAAAAGACATCGACCAGCTTGGCTCCGCCGTTTCGATGCAGCTGCGCACTATGACGCAATCGGTAGCCGGACGCTTTGAGGACCATTCAGGCGGCGTGAGGGACTCTCTGCAATCGATTGCCGATCAGATGTTGACGAGACTTGAAAATCATGGCGCGGATATAACCGATCGCGCCGAACGGCTTGCCGGCCGGCTTGAAGAGCAGAGCCTCGGCCTTGGCCGCAGGCTGACCCAGACGTCGCAGACCATATCCGAACGGCTTGAAAACCTTGGCGCCGCTCTTACCACGCGGATCGAAAGCGCAGGGGACGGGCTCGCCTGTCGTCTCGATCACTCCGGCGAGGTCATGACCGGGCAGATCGAACAAGCCTCCGATCGGCTTGGAAAATGGCTGGCCAGCTGCGACGCTAGCCTTGCCGAACATCTGGAGACAACAAGCGCCCGGCTGACGACCGAGCTTGCCAAATTCAGCCAGGATATTGAAATGGAGACGGTGCGGGACAGCGCAAAATTCGACGAGGCGGGGACGCAATTGTCCAACACGCTGACCGACATGTCCGACCGGCTGAGGAACGATATATCCAACCTGTCGCAAACGATCGGCCAGACCATTGAGACCGGCGGCAATGCCCTTGTAGAGCGTTTGCAACAGATCGGCGGCGATATTGGCGAGACCGTGACCGCTCGCGGCGACCGGATCGCCGAGAAAGTCGAGAATGCCGGCGGCGCCCTGTCGCAACGGCTGCAAGAAACCGAAAAAACGATGACCGATCGAGTTGAGAATGTCGATAAGATCGCCGAGGGCATTGAAATCGCCATGGCGAAGCTCTCCGGACGGGTTGAAGATATGGCGCTTTCCCGCCAGAAGGCGCTGGGCGAGCTTTTAGAGCGTCTCAACCGCAAAACCGATGATGTCGATAAACGGATGCGCGACTTCGCGTCCCTGATCGACAACGCCCTGATCGCGATGGAAAAACGCACCGGTGACATCGCTGCGATTCTAACCGGCCAGGCCCGCAATATTCGGAGTGATTTTCGCGAAAATCTCGGCGAGTTGGAAAGCCTGACCGGACAACAAATTTCCAGGGCGGCTTCCAGACTCCAAGAGCAATATGAGGACATGCTCTCTGCTTTAAGCGAAAGTTTTGCGCTGACCGGCAGTGATTTCACGAAGACGGCGGACAGTATGCGCGATACCGCCCGGCAGATCATCCGCGAAATCAAGACGGTGCATGACGGGTTCAGTCAGACTGCCGCCGCAATTCCCGAGCAGGCGCAGACGACCGCCGATTCCTTGCGTCAATTCGTCGCCGATCAGGTCAACACGCTTGGTGTGCTGGTTGACGCCGTCAGGCAAAGCCGGCGGTCGGTTCCTCCGTTTGAGCCGGACGCCCCCACGCCTGCTTCGCAACAGGCCAGCGAATCCGGGCTGTCCGACATTCCCGCAAAAGTGTCGTCCGGCCCATCGCAGGCCACTGAAGGCGAAGCGAAAACGGATGCGGCAACCGATGACGCCCCGATGGTGAACGCGGAATCGGATGATACAACGGAGAAGGTCACTCGAACAGATCCCGCCATCGAGGTCCCGGCGCCTGAACCCGGTCATATGGCCGCTTCCCCCGCGATATCGACCAAAAAACCTCGGCCTGCGCCGACAAAGGGGGCTTCGGACTCCGCCTCTGTCGTCCACGATGACACTGATCCGTCCGATCGGGCGGGGCGGGTCTTCGATCGGCTGAACGACATTGCCGTCGATCTGACCTGTCTTCTCGACGAGCGGCTGCCTGGCGATCTGTGGCGGCGGTTGAAGGCGGGACAGCGGGATGCTTTCATGAAGCGGCTTTACGAGTTGCGCGAGCACATTCCGCGGGCAACCATCGCTGAGCGTTACGCCGCGGAACCCGCGGTAAAATCCTTTATCGACGATTACATAGGCGAATTTGAACCGCTTCTAGATACGGTTGCCCAGCTCGGTGACGGCGACCGCCTGGTCGATTCATGCCTAGCGGCTGAAGCCGGAAAGGTTTACCTCCTGCTTGCCAAGGCGATTGGTCGCATCAAACCATAGGGTATGGGGCGATCATTGTGGTTGGATTGCCGTGTCGGATCTTGGCTTGCGGACTCGCAAAAGGCCGGCGTTGCCCCCCCCCCGCGCGGAATCGCTGGATTTCCCCTCTACCCCCGAGTGTCGGTTGAAACTTCGCTCCCGCTTCAACACAATCGGCCCAAGCTAAGTGCAATTTGCTTTCAATTGAGTTTGCGCAACCGTATTTTCCGACGGCGCATCGGCCGACCATAATTTCTCCAGCTCGTAGAAACTGCGCACCTCCGGACGGAAAACATGGGTCACCACATCGCCCAAGTCGATCAAAACCCAGTCGCACGACTTCAACCCCTCAGCGCGAATGCCCCGGTAACCGGCCCGTTTCACGGCTTCAAGAACGTGATGGGCAATCGCACCGACATGACGCCCGGAACGCCCCGAAGCGATCACCATCCGGTCGGCGACAGGCGTCTTGTCGGCAATGTTGATCGAGACGATGTCTTCCGCCTTGGCGTCCTCAAGACGTTCGAGAACAAGGCGCAGCAAAGACGTATCGGCGAACAAATCCACCCTTTCGGACGTTTGCCGAATCTTGGCGCTATAACTGGAGTGCGGTGTCAGGGTTTTATGTCCTTTTTGCATCCGGCCCGCACGCCCGAACCCACATTGTCGGTTCGGGGTGTCATCGCTCCATATTCGCTCGCACAACTTCCTCAATGCCTATTGTCATTAAAGTGAGCAGGCAACCAACTTTGTCCAATAATATCTCGGAAGCGAAATCATAGCGCGTCGCAAGGCGGGGGTCAATATACGGTTCCAAAGGACTTAGATATGGTCCCGCCTTAAGGCTGTCGAACTTGCCGGATGGCGCCGCATGGGCGAAAAGCCCCATATTGGCGGCGGGTGGGTGACCGATGCGGCGAGGTTACGGGTTGGAATCCGGTATGGGGCGAGCCTTCCGGCCGCCTTAGAGCGCAAGGCGGCCAGCGTATCGCGCGGGCGATCGAACACCACGAGCGGAAGACGTTTGGGGATGTCCTGCCATCTCACCCAGCGATCGAGAGTGGAAAAGCTGTCGGCCCCCATAATCCATACGAAATGCGCACGGCGCAGGAGAGGGGCCATGCGGCGTAGCGTTTGCGCCGTATTGGCGGAGGCGAGCCGCCTTTCAAGGTCGGTCGCGACAAAGCGGGGTTCATATGCGAGCGCTGAACGTATCACCTCCAGCCTCTCGTCGAAGCTTCCGGCGGGATCGTGGCTTTTGATGGGATTTCGGGGCGAGACCAGCCACCAGACACGGTGCAGATCGAGCCGTTTGCAGGCTTCATGCGCCACGGCCATGTGCCCGTCATGAACCGGATCGAATGAGCCGCCGAAGAGGCCGATACGCATACCCGGAACGACGATCGGGGGGGGCGGGAGTAGCCGGCTCATGAGAAATCCTTAAGGCATCCGAAGCAAACGGCAATCCGGCGTCGGCAGAGCGGTTGCCTTTTACGCCGCCGGGGCAAGGCGAGCAATGATGACGGCGTCGCGGCCGATGCGCTCAATGGCTTGCCGCAACCTTTCGCGCACCACCTGCATGTGATGCCCGCTGGCATGAAGCAGGGTTTCGCGATCCAGCATCATAGCGACATGGCCTGTCCAGAACACCAGATCGCCGCGAGCCGGCGTGCTCGATTCATCGAATTGACGAGACTGGCCGAGCTCTAGCTCTTGCATGTTGCTGTCCCGCGGACAGGCATGACCGCCGGCATGCAGGGCGAGCTGAATAAGGGCGGAACAATCGAGTCCGCTTGGTCGTTTGCCGCCCCACAGATAGGGAGCGTGCAACAGGGTCTCGGCCACGGCGACATAGTCGGATGCGGGTTCGCCGATTAAGCCGATGTGACGGGCGAAGACAAACCGACCGCCGCTCAGTCTGCCGAACGATCCTGCGCTATCCGTAATCTGGAGCTGCGCATTGAGCGTAATGGCCTGGGCCGGTTGCGACTTGATATCGGGCCGTGGGTAAAGAAAGGTTTGCGGCACTCTCACCCAGTGGGTTACAGGCTGCGCCGGTGTCGCAAGCTCGTCGGCCAGACCGTAACCGGCATAGCCGTCTCTGTCCGTTTGCAGCCGGGCCCAGCCATCCTTTTCCTCAAGGACACGCACATACTCTCCCATCAGCGCCTCGGTGAGGAGGGCTGCATCGTCTTTCGGGGCACAGCGGATGGCGAGAGCGGGACTCACCACCTGACAGAGCAAACCTTCCCGTCCCTGGTTAAGAGAAACCGTCATTTGCAGACCTTAAAGGACGCTGAAACGAAAAATCGGCATAAAATCAATCGGCATGAGATGAATGCGCCAAGTACCCTCCCGAGGGTTTCAGGAAGATTTGCGTCCCTTAAGCGATTGTTTCACGTGAAACAACCGCCCCGATGACGGTTACGCCGTGGCGTAGCGTTCCTTGAGGAGAGCGAACAACGCCCTGATTCCTTGCGCCTCGCCGCCGGCCGGCCGTCCCGGTCGGGCTTTGGGAGTCCAGCCGTAAATGTCAAGGTGGACATACGCCTTTGCCTTCTCGACAAAACGCTTGAGGAACAAAGCCGCGACCAGCGAACCGGCGAAGGCATTGTCTGCGATATGATTGACATCGGCAATTTCGCTGTCGATCCAGCGATCATAGTCACGCCATAGCGGCAATCGCCACAGCGGGTCGTTTTCCGCCATGGCATGCCTCTGGAGCGCGTCGGCCAGATCGTCGTTATCGGTAAAGAACGGTGGCACACCGGGCCCAAGCGCGACCCGCGCCGCGCCGGTCAGCGTCGCCATGTCGATCAGCAGCTCAGGCTTGTCCTCATCGGCCAGGGCCAGCGCGTCGGCCAGAATCAAACGGCCCTCGGCATCGGTATTGCCGATTTCCACCCTCAGACCCTTACGACTCTTGAGCACGTCGCCGGGGCGGAACGCATCGCCGGAGATGGCGTTCTCCACCGCCGGGATCAAAACCCGCAGCCTGATCGGCAGGCGATCCGCCATGATCATGCGGGCCAGCGCCAGCACATTGGCGGCCCCGCCCATATCCTTCTTCATCAGCGCCATCGAGTGCCCCGGTTTGAGGTTCAACCCGCCAGTGTCGAAGCACACGCCCTTGGCGACCAGCGTTACCCGCGGTCCGTCGTCAACTCCCCAGACCAGATCGATCAGGCGCGGCGCCCGCGTGCTGGCCCGGCCGACCGCATGCACCATGGGGAAATCATGTTTAAGACGCTCATGATCATGAACGACCTTGATCTCGGCGTCGAATTCGCGGGCGAGGACTTGCGCTGCGGTCGCAAGCTCATGTGGCCCCATCTCGTTTGACGGCGTGTTGATGAGATCGCGGGCGAGAGCGACCGCCTTGGCCTCGGCAATGATGGCTTTGCCGTCTACGCCATCCGGTATGACGAGGCGCGCCGTGGTTTCGCGCGGCCGACTTTTATAGAGATCGAAGCGATAACGGTCCAAAAGCCAAGACAAGGCGGCCAGTCGCAATGAGCGCCGGCCATTGGCGAAATAATAAACGCCCTCCGGCGCGAGACTGGCGAGACGACCGGGAAGAAAGGGATCCGCCGTTTGCGCCTCGTCGCCCACGCCGAACAGCACGGCCGCCGGGCGTCCGGTTGCGGCTGGCAAGACGACCATATGCTCGCTTTGCGCCTTGAAATCCTGGGCCTCGGCCCAGGCGCGATGCGGTTCCGATAGGCCCTGAAGCACCGTCGCGAGCGTGTCTTCGCCAACCAGCCGGATCGGTATCGCCCTACCGGCTTCGCTGCTGTCACCCGCGACCAAAAGCTCGTCAATCGGCATTTTCACCTTCCATATGATAGAATTGACTATTATAGTCGGTTATTGCCGTGTTGCAAATTCAGAGGTGTCTGAAAAAAATCGCGATCGGCGAAATTCGCCAGAAGGGCTTTGAGGGATTTTCCGGTCTTTTGAACCCGATCGAAGACGCTGTTCCGGTGTGGTGAAATAACGGGATACTTAAAAGATGCGTAAAGTTTATGAAGCTGCCGAGAGTGCGCTTAAAGGGTGTCTGTTCGACGGCATGACCCTTGCCGTGGGTGGCTTTGGCTTATGCGGCCTGCCGGAAAATCTCATTGCCGCCGTCAGAGCGTCGGGCATAACCGGTCTGACCGTGGTTTCGAACAATTGTGGCGTCGATGGCTTCGGTCTGGGTCTTCTGTTGGAAACGCATCAGATCAAAAAAATGGTTTCGTCTTATGTCGGGGAGAATGACGAGTTCATGCGCCAGTATCTCCAGGGCGAGATTGAGATTGAATTCAATCCGCAAGGAACCCTTGCCGAGCGTCTGCGCACCGGCAGAGCCGGGATCGCCGGATTTTACACCAAAACCGGCGTCGGGACCGTGGTCGCCGAAGGCAAGGACCATAAGGATTTTGATGGCGAGACCTATATTCTCGAACGTGGTATCGTTGCCGATCTGGCGCTTGTCAAAGCTTGGCGCGGCGATGCCCAGGGTAACCTGACCTATCGCCGCACGGCAATGAACTTCAACCCCGATTGCGCGATGAGCGGCAGGATGACTGTCGCCGAGGTCGATAAAATCGTGCCCGTCGGCGCTCTCAACAAGGCGGCGATCCACACGCCGGGAATTTACGTACACCGCATTTTCGAGGGTGTGTGCGAAAAGCGCATCGAAAACCGCACCGTGCGTGCGGATTGAGGAGAATCCGACATGGCTTGGAACCGTGAACACATGGCGAAACGCGCCGCCCGCGAGCTTAAAGACGGCTTCTACGTCAATCTCGGTATCGGCATTCCGACTCTGGTGTCGAATTATATTCCCGAAGACGCGGACGTCACGTTGCAATCGGAAAACGGCATGCTGGGCATGGGACCGTTCCCGTGCGAAGATGACGTCGATGCCGATCTCATCAACGCCGGCAAACAGACTGTGAGCGAACTTGACCGCACCAGCTATTTCTCGTCATCGCAAAGTTTCGCGATGATTCGCGGCGGTCATATCGACCTCTCGATTCTCGGCGCGATGCAAGTCTCGCAAACCGGCGATCTCGCCAACTGGACCATCCCCGGCAAGCTGGTCAAGGGCATGGGGGGGGCAATGGACCTCGTGGCCGGCACGAAACGGATCGTCGTTCTCATGGAGCACACCACCAGGCGGGGCGCTCCGAAACTGCTTGAAAGATGCACCTTGCCCTTGACCGGCAAAGCCGTCGTCGATCGTATCATCACCGATCTCGGGTGTTTCGATGTCGCGCCGGGAGGCTTAAAGGTTGTCGAACTGGCCGAGGGGGTCGGCCTTGAGGATGTTCTTGCCGCAACCGAGGCCGTGATCATTCGTTAGAGCGCACCATAGAATGATTTTTTGCCGGCCAATAATCTTACCCATGAAGGCGATGGTGACCATTGCCGCCATGGCGGTCGCCGTTGCGCCGTCATGGGCGAGCGCGATGCGGGCGGATGCGGCGCTTCTGTTCATAAATGTCGCTTCGTCGAATGGCGACGATGCGCCCGATCGCCATTTTATTCCTCGATTCGCCAGCCTCAAGGCGAATCGCGTGAATATGCGTCGTGGCCCGGGGACAGGGTATCCGGTGTCATGGATATTTCTGCGCAAGGGGCTGCCGGTGGAGATCATTGCCGAATATGGGCACTGGCGGCGTGTGCGCGGGAGTGAAGGCAAGGAGGGCTGGGTCTATTACAGCCTGTTGACCAACCGGCGCACGGCTCTGGTGATGCCTTGGCAAAGGGGGAAAGGGCGCCTTCTTGCGCTGTTGAGCGAGCCTGCGAACAATGCCAGCATTATCGCCAGGCTTGAGGCCGGCGTTATTGGTGAACTCCTCAAATGCGCCGAAAAATGGTGTAAAATAGCCGTTTTAGACTATAAGGGCTGGGTGCCGCGGGACATGCTCTGGGGTGTCTATCCGGATGAGGAAATCGACTAGGGCCTTATCTCAGCTGAAACGGAATCGCGCGAAATGCCCCAGCTCTTCATTCTGTCGCAATTGCGGGTGCAAAGAGCGTATGACGCCTTTGCCGACATTGCTCTAGGGGCTCCGACACCCATGAGACATGAACCGAAAGGACGGCCAGGGATCTATTAATCTTGCGGCGCAAGGCGGACGATGACGTCAATACCGCTGATTCGCGTTCCCTCCGGGGGAATCGGGAGACCGCTGACCTTTAAAGTGTCGGTCTCAATATCCAGGAGCGCGCCCGATTCTTCGTCATAGAAATGTTGATGATTCGATGTATTGGTGTCGAAATAGGTTTTGGTGCCGTTGATCGCCACCGCGCGCAAAATACCACCGCTGGTGAACTGGTTGAGCGTATTATAAACCGTCGCCAAGGACACCATGACCTTGGCGTTCAGGGCCTCCTCATGCAAGTCTTCGGCGGTGAAGTGACGATCGTCTTCCCCGAAAATAATTTTGCCAAGAGCAACCCTTTGCCGCGTCGGGCGTAGCCCGGCCATGCGCAATCGCTCAACCACGGACGGTTTTGTGAATTTGTGCCCAGACTTCGCCATAATCGGATTGACCGGTGACACCCCACCTTACCGACAGCTACCGGCACGTTCCAGCGGTAGCCTCCTTGCAAGACAAACATCATTTCACCCTCAGCCCTTGACCGTATGGAGAGACATTATCGCAAGGGTAAGGGCCACAGACCCAATGATCACGATTCTCAAGTAACATTCTTTGCGATGGGAGGCAACCCCGTTTCGTCATGCCCTGCTGGTTTTTGCTATTCATTGATGGTTACGGGCTTTTGACAGCACCATGGGTATGATATGATGACAAGAAAGTGGACAGTCGCAGAGGTGTCGGATCGCTATGACATTATCCCGAAGCTGTTGCTTTGCGGATTTTATCGTGGGCGGTGCAGGTAGACGAAGGTGTGCGAGACGATGAACATGAGACCGAAGATAAAAATCTTCCAGCGTAAATCGAGCTATGATTATGAGGAACTCCTCTCATGCGCGCGCGGAGAACTGTTCGGTGACGGCAACGCCCAACTCCCGCTGCCGCCGATGCTGATGTTCGACTGGATCAAGACGGTTAGCGAAAGTGGTGGCCTCTATGGCAAGGGGCAGATTGTGGCGGAACTTGCAATCAAACGCGATCTGTGGTTCTTTCTGTGCCACTTTGCCGGCGATCCGGTGATGCCGGGATGTCTCGGCCTCGATGCTTTGTGGCAACTTTTGGGATTTTTCCTCGGTTGGTTGGGCGCGCCGGGCAAGGGGCGCGCATTGTCCGTGGGCGAAGTCAAGTTTTCCGGCATGGTGATTCCCTCAATCAAGAAAATCGAATATGTCGTAAACTTGAAAAAAATCATACAGCGCAAGCTGACGCTCGGCGTTGCCGACGGCATGTTGAAAGCGGACGGCAAGACCATCTATAAAGCCAAAGACTTAAGGGTCGGGCTGTTTGTCCCAAGCCATGCATAAGCTCTCAATCGTTATATCCGGATAGTTCCTTTTCAAGGAAAGGCCAGCCCGTGAGGCGCGTCGTCATAACAGGTATCGGTATCGTTTCGAGCATCGGCGACAATGCCGGAGAGGTTTTGTCCAGCCTGCGCGAGGCCCGCTCCGGTATCGTCAAGGCGCATGATTATGAGCGCCTCGGCTTCAAATGTCAGGTTCATGGCGCCCCTTCGCTCGATCCAGACCAGGTGCTTGAGCGCCGCCTGCGCCGCTTCATGGGCGACGGCGCGGCGTGGAACTCTATCGCCATGAGCGAGGCCATCGAGGATGCCGGCCTTGAGCAGGGCGATATAAAAAATGAGCGCACCGGGTTGATCATGGGGTCCGGCGGTCCATCGACCCGCACGATTGTGGCCGCCGCCGACAAGATCCGCGAGAAGACTCCGCGCCGTATCAGCTCGTTCGCGGTGCCGGCGGCGATGTCGAGCACCAATTCGGCGACTCTGTCGGTGCCGTTCGGCATTCGCGGCGCCAGCTATTCTATCTCTTCGGCCTGCTCGACTTCGGCCCATTGCATCGGCAACGGCGCCGAACTCATCCAATGGGGCAAGCAGGACATCGTTTTCGCCGGAGGGGGCGAAGAACTCGATTGGACGCTGTCGGCGCTGTTCGACGCCATGAGAGCCATGTCGACCCACTTCAACGACACTCCGCAAGCGGCTTCTAGGCCCTATGATGTCGATCGCGACGGTTTCGTGATCGCCGGCGGCGGCGGCGTCGTGGTGCTCGAAGAGCTTCAACATGCAAGGGCGCGCGGGGGCAAAATCTACGCCGAACTCGTAGGCTACGGCGCAACCTCCGATGGTTTCGACATGGTGCAGCCTTCGGGCGAAGGCGCCGTGCGCTGTATGCGCCAGGCGCTGGCCGGCACGGTCGAGCGTGTCGATTACATCAACCCCCACGCCACCGCGACCCCGATCGGCGATCCTTGCGAAATCAAGGCGATCCGCCAGGTTTTCGGCGACACGATACCGCCGATTTCGGCGACCAAGGCGCTCACCGGTCACTCGCTCGGGGCGGCCGGAGTGCATGAGGCGATCTATTCCCTCCTTATGATGCATCATGGTTTTATTTGTAAGAGCGCGAATATCGAAACGCTTGATCCGGAATTCGCCGATATGCCGATCGTGCGCAAGCGCATCGACAATGCCGAGCTTAATCTTGTGCTATCGAACAGTTTCGGCTTCGGGGGCACTAATGCATCGCTGGTTTTTCAGCGTTACATCGATTGATCCCCCGCGCCGGAGGCAGACCGGGTCGGAAAGATATTGGGAGGCGATAGACGCGAATGACTTCTCAAACCAACGGGCTGATGAAGGGCAAACGCGGTTTGATCATGGGGGTCGCCAATGATCATTCGATCGCCTGGGGGATTGCGCGCGCGTTGCATCGCGAAGGCGGCGAGCTGGCCCTGACCTATCAGGGCGAAGCCTTCGGCCGCCGGGTCAGGCCGTTGGCGAAAGCGTTGCAGAGCCGGCTCATTCTGCCCTGCGACGTTGAAGACATCGCCTCTCTCAATGCGGTTTTCGCCGAAATTCGCCATGTCTGGGGTGGTCTCGATTTCGTGGTGCATGCGATCGCTTATTCCGACAAGGATGAGCTGAAGGGTCTTTACGCCGACACCACGCGGGAGAATTTTCAGCGCACCATGCTGATTTCCTGTTTCTCCCTAACCGAGATCGTCAAGCGCGCGGCGCCGCTGATGCCCGATGGCGGCTCTGTCGTGACGCTGACCTATGGCGGTTCAGGCCGCGTCATGCCGAACTACAATGTCATGGGGGTCGCCAAGGCCGCGCTTGAGGCCAGCGTGCGCTATCTGGCCATCGATTTCGGCGCGCGCAATATCCGCATCAACGCCATTTCCGCAGGCCCGGTCCGCACGCTGGCCGGCTCGGGCGTGGCCGATGCCCGCGCCATGTTCAATTATCACGCCAAACACGCGCCATTGGAACGTTCGATCACCATAGACGATATCGGCAGCGCCGGGCTTTATCTGCTGTCAGACCTCTCAGCGGGCGTCACCGGTGAAATTCACTATGTCGATTGCGGCTATAATATCATCTCCATGCCGCAGCCAGTCGCGCTCAGGCGCGAGACCGGAGAGGGTGAAGCTTACGAGTAACAGCTATGTTTCGGCGCATGGCTCGTTAGGGCCGGTTGACGTTTAGGATTTGGAGCGCGGTATGAGCGCAAATCGTGAAAGTCTCAAGGAGCGCAATGGCACCGAGAAGGGCCTTGGCCTTTTGCTTTGAGCTTCCGCGACGCCAAAATGGACGATTTTCGCCGTATCCCGATCGGACGGTTGCGGATTTTCCCCCTAAACAGCGCGTCAAGGCCCTCATTCCGGAGTGCGCCGTGGCCGCGCTTTTCTCCCGTCCCAAGAGAAAACCCGTCTCGCGGGCCCCCCGTGCCCTGACCTTAAACGTCGACAGACCCTAGTCACCGGGATTTTTCAAGACGCCCGCCCGGCCGACCCCTCGGAAACGTTGTTTCAGCCGACCGCCTTTCCGGCAGGGCCGATATCCTCCCCCGTATTCTGATTGACGACTTTCATCGACAGGCGGACCTTGCCGCGGCTGTCGAAACTTAACAGCTTGACCTTGACCGTATCGCCCTCCTTGACGACCTCGCCGACCGTCTTTGGACGGTTTCGGGACAATTCCGAGATATGAACCAGACCGTCCCTGGAACCGAAGAAATTCACGAACGCCCCGAAATCGACAATTTTGACAACCTTGCCATCGTAAATTTCGCCGACTTCCGGCTCCGCCGTGATGGAACGAATCCATTTGACGGCGGAGTTGATGGCCGAATTGTCCGCCGAGGCGATCTTGACCGCGCCGTCTTCGCCAATGTCGATTTTGGTTCCGGTCTTCTCCACAATCTCACGGATCACCTTGCCGCCGGCGCCGATCACATCGCGGATTTTGTCGACCGGAATGGCAATCACCTCAATGCGTGGTGCATGTTCGCCAAGCTCCGGACGAGCCTCGCCAAGGGCCTTGGCCATCTCGCCTAGAATGCGCATTCGCCCTTCAAGGGCCTGGTCGAGGGCGGTTCGCATGATCTCCTCGGAGATACCGGCGATTTTGATATCCATCTGCAGGGATGTTATGCCGGTTCGGGTTCCCGCAACCTTGAAATCCATATCGCCAAGATGATCCTCATCGCCTAAGATATCGGACAGAATGGCGAAGCGGTCCCCCTCCTTGATCAGCCCCATGGCGATGCCGGCCACCGGACGGGCCAGCGGCACGCCGGCGTCCATCAGCGAGAGCGACGCGCCACAAACCGTGGCCATGGAAGACGAACCGTTCGATTCGGTAATCTCCGAGACCACGCGAATGGTGTAGGGGAAGCGGTCTTTAGAAGGCAGAACCGGGCGGATGGCCCGCCAGGCCAGCTTGCCATGACCGACCTCGCGCCGGCCGGTGAAACCGATACGACCGGTCTCGCCTACGCTGTAGGGCGGAAAATTATAATGCAGGAGGAACGATTCCTTGTAGGTGCCGTTCAGCGCATCGATAAATTGTTCGTCCTCGCCGGTTCCAAGCGTCGTGAACACCATGGCCTGGGTCTCGCCGCGGGTGAACAGAGCGGTACCGTGAACCCTCGGGACAATGCCGGTCTGACAGGAAATACCGCGAATCTCTTCCAAAGAGCGCCCGTCGATTCGCGTTCCGGTTTGGAGAATATTGCCGCGCACGATTTCTTTTTCGATCGTCTTGAAAGACTCGCTAATGGCGGCCTGATCGGTATCCGCTCCGAAATCCGGATCGTCGAGGCTCCTCTGCCGGATCGCGCCGATGGCGTCGCGACGTTCTCTTTTGTCTGCGATCCGGTAAGCCGTCATCAAATCGGATGCGACCTTCTCTCTGAGCATCCGGGCGATGGGTTTGCTCTCATCGGCCGAAGGTTCAATATCGCGGGGCGGGGCGGCGGCCTGCTCGGCCAGGCGCGCGATTGCATCGAGAACCGGCTGGAAGCCGTTGTGCCCGAACATGACGGCGCCCAGCATGACGTCTTCGGACAACTCCCGGGCTTGCGATTCGACCATCAAGACAGCCTCGGCGGTTCCGGCGACGATCAGATCGAGCGCGGCATCCTCCATCTCGTCGAGTGTCGGGTTGAGCACATAGTCGCCGTTTTCGTAACCGACACGGGCGGCCCCGAGAGGCCCTGGAAATGGGATACCGGAAAGGGCCAATGCCGCGGACGCCGCGATCATGGCGACAATGTCGGGGTCATTCTCCATATCGTGGGAAAGCACGGTGGCGATCACTTGGGTTTCGCAGCGGAAATCTTTCGCGAATAACGGGCGAATCGGCCGGTCGATCAGCCGCGAGACAAGAGTTTCCTTTTCGCTCGGACGGCCTTCGCGCTTAAAAAAACCACCGGGAATTTTACCGGCGGCATAGGTCTTTTCCTGGTAATTGACCGTCAGAGGAAAAAAATCGATCCCGGCTTTCGGCGATTTCTCGGCAACGGCGGTGGCAAGAACGCAGGTCTCGCCATAGCTGGCCATGACCGCCCCATCAGCCTGACGGGCGATCCGTCCGGCTTCGAGTTTGAGCCGTCGCCCCCCCCATTCGATTTCCTCGGTACGGACGTTGAACATTGGCGATCCCTTTTTATAAAAGCCCTCTTGGCAGGCCTTGCCTTACGATCTTTGACGCCATAAGGGAAGCGACACTGTTGCGGGCTGGTTAAAATAACGGCCCCATTGCCATCCTTCGCAAGGGGTGCGAAAACCACGACTTTCCAAAGATCAGCGGCGCAGGCCCAGCCTCGCGATCAAGCTGCGGTAACGCTCCTCATCATGGTTTTTGACATAGTCGAGAATCTTACGACGCTGGCCGACCATCTTGAGAAGCCCACGGCGAGAATGATTGTCTTTTTTGTGAGTTTTGAAATGCAATGTCAAATTTTTGATCCGCTCGGTGAGAATCGCGACCTGAACCTCCGGCGAGCCGGTGTCGTTCACGGCGGTGGCGAACTCGCCGATGAGTTCGTGTTTACGTTCTTGTGTGATCGACATCGATCGAAAAACTCCTTAGCTTATCTCAAGCTGGCCTTGAAAAGGTCAGGTCCCGTGTTTGCAAACACACTTTCGGACTTTGATCCCTCCGGTACCCGCCGCCGACGGAGGAGGGTCATATCGCATCCACGCATGATAACGCCCTGCCCACTCGAATGCGGGCAACTTGCCCATTGTCCGTCAACAGCCAACGCCGGGATGTCGTCCAGCGCGGTTGCGACGCGACAGGGGGAACTTCCGTAAAAACCCTGCAAACTCGCATCTTCGCGAATATTCCCAATGAGCTATATGACGCGAATTTTTCGCGTTCTTCCAAAGACATTGCGGTATCGACGGCAACCGGACCATTTTATGCGCCCCGGCGCCGAAGCGCGGCCAGAATAGCCTAAAGGCCACGGGCCAAGCCCATGATGGGGGCAAGCGGTCTTTGGGTACACGAATCATTGCCTCTATGCAAGTCAATATATGTGTCGGACACTCTTTCAGCCGTTCCATCCACGACTCACAAGCCTTCGAGATCGCGCATCACCTCGGGACGTGCGAGAAGCGCATCAATCTTTTGTGCGTAATCGATCGAGTGATCGAGACGAAAGCGCAAATGGGGAAGGAATTTAAGCCGAATTCTGGTGGCAAGCGCGGCGCGAATGCACTTGGCGGCGCGCTCCAACGCTTCGAGAACCACCCTCGGATCATGATGCGCAAAAACCCTGATATAAACGGTCGCATGTCTGAGATCCCGAGAGATCGTCACCTCAAGCACCGTGACGCTATGCTCCTCAAGGGTGGGATCGCCGATGTCATTGCGAGCGAATATATCTGCTAGAGCATGACGAATCGTCTCGCCGACGCGCAATTGCCTCTGGCTGGAGGGCACGGCTTGCCTCATGTCGGGAATCGTCCCCTCGTGTCTCATGCAACCCTCGACTTTCGCCGCCAATAACCGGCCCCGCGCGACCGGCCGGCCGGTTTTAAGCGCTCAAGCCTCACAATTTACGTGCGACCTTTTCCAGTTTATAGCATTCCACAACATCACCTTGTCGCATATCCTGATAATTGGCAAAGGCCATGCCGCAATCCTGCCCAGCGGCAACCTCGCGGACCTCGTCCTTAAACCGTTTGAGCGAGGATAACGCGCCTTCGTGAATCACGACATCGTCACGGATAAGGCGCACATTTTCTCTCGCCCGAACCACGCCTTCACTCACGCGGCAGCCCGCAACCTTGCCGATCTTGGACACCGAGAAGATTTCCGCAATCTCGGCATTGCCGAGGAAACGTTCGCGCACCGCCGGCGACAGCATACCCTCCATAGCGGCTCTTATATCATCGGCTAGACCGTAAATGACAGTATAATACCGTATCTCCACGCCTACCCGTTCGGCCGCCTCGCGGGCCTGTCTGTTGGCGCGCACGTTAAAGGCCAGAATGAGCGCGTTTGAGGCCGCGGCCAGAGTCACATCCGATTCGGAGACGCCACCGACACCATGGAATATGGCGCGGGCGCGGATTTCCTCATTGCCCAGTTTCTCAAGCGTCTGAACAATGGCTTCGGCGGAGCCCTGGACATCGGCCTTGACGAGAACCGGCAGCTCTTTTCGCGTTCCGTCCCGAAGCTGGTTCATCATCTGTTCAAGCGAGATATGCGCCGCTGTCGTTCCTTTTATCTCGCGACGCTTGCGCTCGCGGTAGGCGGTGATTTCCCGGGCGCGCTGCTCATTGGCGACAATGACGAACGAATCGCCGGCCCGCGGCGCGGCATTGAGGCCCAGAATCTCCACCGGCACCGACGGCCCGGCATGATCCACATTCACGCCGCGATCATTGGTCAGGGCGCGAACCCGCCCCCAGGACGATCCGGCAACCACAATATCCCCGATCCGCAAGGTTCCACGCTGGACCAAAACCGTAGCGACGCAACCGCGGCCCTTATCGAGCTCAGCCTCGATCACCGCGCCGTCGGCCGGGCGATCCGGGTTGGCTTTAAGCTCAAGCATTTCCGCTTGCAGCACAATCGCATCGAGAAGCCGGTCCAGATTGATGCGTTTGATCGCGGAAATCTCGACTTCGAGCACCTCGCCCCCCATGCTTTCCAACACCATCCCATGTTGCAAAAGCTCGCGGCGCACATGCTGGGGATCGGCGTCGGGTTTGTCGATCTTGTTGATCGCCACCACGATCGGCGCCTGCGCGGCGCGGGCGTGACCGATCGCCTCGATTGTCTGCGGCATTACACCGTCATCGGCGGCGACGACTAAAACCACAATATCGGTTATTTTGGCCCCGCGCGCGCGCATGGACGCGAAGGCTTCATGGCCGGGGGTGTCGATGAAGGTGATCGCGCCCGCGCTGGCTTCAACCTGATAGGCGCCGATATGCTGGGTTATGCCGCCAGCCTCGCCGGTGACGATATCCGCCTTGCGAATGGCGTCGAGAAGCGACGTCTTGCCGTGGTCAACATGGCCCATAACGGTAATAACCGGTGTGCGCGGACGTAGCTCCTCCGGGCGGTCGTCCTCTCCCATCAAACCGATTTCAACATCGGCCTCGCGAACACGTTTGACCCGGTGCCCCATTTCCCCGGCGACAAGCTCGGCGGTATCGGCGTCGATGACGTCATTGATCTTAAGCATTTGGCCTTGTTTCATGAGCAGCTTTATCACATCGACAGCGCGCTCGGCCATACGATTGGCAAGATCTTGAATCATAATGGCCTCGGGCAAAACCACCTCGCGCGATATTTTCTCGCGCGGCTGATCGATACGCGCTCCCTGCCGCTTCTGGCGCTCCTGGCGGCGGCGAAGAGAGGCCAATGAGCGTTCGCGGGCCTCATCGCCCTCAAGAGCATTGGTGATGGTGAGCCGACCACGGCGGCGTTCGACATGGCCTTTGGCGCGTACCGACGGCTTGTCCTCGCGCCGTGAAGCGCCGCGGCGCGTGGACGGTTTTTCCTCTCTCTTTCCGGCGAGTTCGGGTGGTGCGGCCAATTTGGACCTGTTGGGAGCAGGCGTCGGCTCGGCTGTCCCCTGCTCGGCTGTCGCCTCTGGCGCCGATGGCGCGGCCTCTACCTCATTTCCGCGGGCAGAGGGTGTTTTTCCCGTGGTTTTTACGGTTTCAAGGTGCTCGGTTTCGGCGGCCGCCTTTTCTTTCGCAAGACGCTCGGCTCTTTCATACTCGCCGCGTTGGCGATTTTTTTCCTCAGCCCGTTTTTGCTCTTCAAAAGCATATTGGCGCGCTTCCGACAGCGCGCGCGCGCGCGCATCCCTCTCCCCGTCGGTCAGATCCCGCAAAAGCCGGCCCGAATACCCGCCGTTGGATGAAGACGGCGCGGGCCGGCGGCGTGGCGATTTGGTTGACGGCCGGGGAGAGGCGGCGGCTTTGGCCGTACTCGCCGTAGCGGCGGCGCGCGCGACGGAAACAGCGGTCTCGGCCCGCTCAATAGCCGGTTTGCCATTCTTCCCCGGCTTGGCGACAAACCGCTTGCGCTTTCTTTCGACGACCACCTGTTTGGAACGGCCATGCGAGAAGTTCTGGCGCACGCGTCCCTGCTCGATGGTGCGGCGCACACTCAGCGTACCGGCGCCCCGGGATGTTCTGCCATCATGTGTACTCAGTGTTCCGCTCATTGCCCGACGGCTCCCGCAAGCCTGGCCGGCCTTTGACGTTTGGGCCGGTAAGCCTGATATTTGCGGGCGGACGTTAGGAATATTTCCGTCAGTCTCCCCGCGCTCATGCCCGCATATAGCACATTTATACCGCCCAAGGCCAACCTGATTTCAGCCAAATCGAACGCGATGACGCGTTCGACCTTGTTTTCGGAGTGTCTTTCGATACGCTGGAGATGCTCGCCTCCGCCATCGACGGTCCGGTCCCGCGCCTCGACCAGCGCGACGACCTTGCCCGCGGCAACAGCTTCGGTGAGCTTTTTGAAGCTCGCGCACACCAAACCCGCCCGATCGGCGAGATTAAAGCAGTCCAAAGCCTGTTTGCCGAGGAGAAGGCCGACATGATCGGGCAAATCCGGCCGCACCGTCACCGGGCGGCGAAACCCGCGGGCGA
Source organism: Hyphomicrobiales bacterium (assembly GCA_036881905.1). GTDB lineage: Bacteria > Pseudomonadota > Alphaproteobacteria > Rhizobiales > Im1 > JBAJNN01. The sequence continues at coordinate 18,926 of JBAJNN010000003.1, forward strand.
AATACCCGCCCCTTCCGGCCTTGACAATTATATCATGACGCGCGCCGACCCAGCCCCCACGCCCGGACAAGCGACATTCTAGATCCGGAGCAACCCCGTGGTCCGGCGACAAAGCGAAACGAATCGACGCCGTTTTTGCTCGCGCCGGGCGTGTCACGATGCGAGCTTGCGCTCGCACATCCGCCTCACACGGCTTTTTTGCGTCAGTGTTTTTTATGGCGCGAGCATTGCCTGATGCCATCATCCGTGACAGATCACTCCGCCCCCGCATTTTCACCGCTTTCGCTTTCCGGGTTCTCCTCATTATCTTCCGGCAGGCTGGCGTCGTGTTCAGCCTCCTCATGCGATATCCAGCCGAGTTTGACCCGAGCCGCCATAATCATGGCTTCAGCCTCTTCGGCGCTCACCTCAAGCTCCGACAACAGTCCGGGGTGAGAGATATCATCCTCGTCGCGGCGATGCTCGACCCAGCCGACCATATCGTCAGTGGCGCAACCAGCCAGATCCTCGATCGTCTTTATCCGGTTTTCACCCAACGCCACCATTATTTCCGGCTTCATGCCCTTGATCGTCGCCATCTCATCATCGACGCCCAATGCCTTGCGGCGTTCTTCCCATTCCGCCGCCGCACGCTCCAGATGCTCGCCGGCGCGTATTTGCAACTCCCGCGCCATGCTTTCATCAAGCCCTTCGACGGCGCACAATTCATCGAATGCGACATAGGCAATATCCTCAACACTATCGAAACCTTCGGAAGCCAAAAGCTGGGCCAGCGTTTCATCGACATCCAATGTTGCCATAAAGGTCGCGCTGCGCTCGGCGAAGGCCTTCTGCCAACGTTCCGATTCTTCGGCTTCGGTCAGAATATCGATGTCCCATCCCGTAAGCCGCGAGGCGAGACGAACATTCTGGCCGCGCCGCCCGATGGCAAGCGAGAGCTGATCGTCGGGAACCATAACCTCAATACGCTCAGCCTCTTCATCCAGAACCACCTTGGAGACTTCGGCCGGAGCCAGGGCATTGACGACAAAGGTCGCCACATCCTGCGACCATGGGATAATATCGATCTTTTCGCCTTGCAGCTCCCCGACAATGGCCTGAACCCGACTGCCGCGCATGCCGACGCAGGCGCCAACCGGATCGATAGAAGGGTCATTGGAGCGAACGGCGATTTTCGCCCGACTGCCGGGATCGCGCGAAACCGATGCGATTTCGACGATCTTGTCGTAAATTTCAGGAACTTCCTGAGCAAACAGCTTGGCCATGAACTCCGGACGGGTCCGCGACAGGAAGATTTGCGGCCCGCGCTGCTCGCGGCGGACATCGAAAATATAGGCGCGGATACGCTCTCCATTCTGGAACGTCTCGCGCGGCAGGGCTTCGTTGCGCCGCATAATGGCTTCCGCGCGGCCCAGATCGACGACGACATTGCCGTATTCGCAACGCTTGACCACACCGTTTATGGTTTCGCCGACGCGATCTTTGTAGTCTTTGTATTGACGCTCGCGTTCGGCCTCGCGAACCTTCTGCACGATGACCTGTTTGGCGTTTTGCGCTGCGATTCGCCCGAAATCGAAGGGGGGAAGCGATTCGGATATAAAATCGCCGATACGGGCTTCCGGATTGCGGCGGCGCGCTTCGTCCAGGGTAATCTGGGTGTATTCATCCTCGACCTGCTCCACAACCTCCAGAATGCGCGCGAGATAGGTCTCGCCGGTTTTGGGATCGATTTCGGCGCGAATGTCGTTTTCGCCGCCATAACGCGAACGCGCCGCGCGCTGGATCGCATCCTGCATCGCTTGCAGGACGATCTCCTTGTCAATGGATTTCTCACGCGCCACGGCGTCGGCGACCTGTAAAAGCTCAAGCCTGTTCGCACTCACCGCCATTTCCACCATCGCCATACTCCAGCCGCAACATCTTAAGGAACCGATCGTTTTCGATTATGACGTCCACTCGCGCCCACGCCGTGGACAAATCGTTCACGCATGCTGTTGCAAAATCCACCGCGCGCCACCGTCATATGACGGCCTCATTGCACCGGGCGCGCCAGACAGTCCCTGATCAGAGCATCCGTTATCAACAACCGGGCCATATCAATCTCATTAAAGGGCAGATGAACCGTTCCGCCCTCTTCTCCCTCAAGGCGAAGTTCGACACAATTCCCCTCCACCCCCAGAAGGGTGCCGCGAAACCGACGACGCCCCTCCCGATCGACCATCATCTCGATGTTGGATCGGTAACCACGCCAGCGTTTGAAATCCTCAAGACGCACTAGCGGCCGGTCAAGGCCGGGCGAAGAGACCTCAAGATTATAGGCGCCGGGCATTATACCTTCGACATCCAGCAACGGCGAAATGGCCCGGCTGAGCCTCTCACAGTCATCGATCGTCATCGTAAAGTCCGGCCGCTCGGCCATGATCTGCACTGTGGTCGCATTTTTGCCGATCATGCGCACCCGCACCAAACGATACCCCATATTTTCAACCACGGGCTCAATCCGCGCAGCCACGATTCGGGCCAGCCCCTCTTCGCGCTCAAGGCGTTTGCGCCCTGCATGATTCGACGCCATTCTTCCCCTGTGCCTCACGCCATATTCGTTGAAAACAAAAAAGCGAGCCTCCAAAGAGCCTCGGCCTTACGAGTTTACGCCGGCTCACCAGCTTTTGAAGACAAGCCATCGGATTGGTAACCGAACAGCTATGATTATAATCGGTTTGCACCCGCGCGCAACCCCATTGCCTTGTCTTGGTGAAGACGATCATTGTCGCGCCGTCGAAAAAAAGCCTCAGCGACGCCGAAAGGAGAGATAAGCGCATTCGCGTCCGGCGCTTGCCGCCTTGGCTTCGTAACGGGTGCCGGGCCAATCGTGGGGGCGACGGCGGCGATCCTGCGCCCGCCTGTCGAGCATGAAGCCGCCATGGGCGCGGATATGGTCGAGCGTCCACAAGACATAGTCCGGCATGTCGCTGGCGAAGCGCAGCTCGCCCCCCGGTTTGATCGCGCGATGCAACGCGCAAAGCGCCTCCGGCGAGATAAAACGACGCTTGCGATGTCGGGCCTTGGGCCAGGGGTCGGGAAAGAGAATGAAGACTTGGGCGAGGCTCGCATCGGGCAGCGCCTTGAGCAGCAATCGGGCGTCGTCGTCATGAATGCGGATATTGCGCAGGCTGCGATCCTCAATGACCGAGAGCAACCGGGCAACGCCATTGACGAAAGGCTCGGCGCCCAGTATGCCGATGTCGCGGCGACGTTCGGCCAGACAGGCCAGATGCTCGCCGCCGCCAAAGCCGATTTCAAGCCAGAACTCGCGCATATGACCGGCGAACAGCGCCGCCGGACCGCATTGCGAAAGAGTGTCGAGCGCAATGCGCAGGGCCGGGAGTTTTTCCTCAAGCAGGCGGCGCCGGCCTGGACGCAAGGGCCGCCCCTTGCGCCGACCGTAAACCGAGCGGCGAGGGGGCTTGGGCGATATGGCGGCAGGGTCATTCGTCATCTTTTTGCCTGTCGGTGATGTTGCGGCGCGCGCCGACCGGATCGGTTCCCGCGCGCCGCATGCTCCATTACCGCAAGGCCGCGCGCAGCTTATCGGCAAGGTCGGTGCGCTCCCAGGAAAATCCGCCATCGGCCTGCGGATCGCGGCCGAAATGACCATAAGCCGCCGTTCGCGCGTAGATCGGACGGTTGAGGTTGAGATGTTCGCGAATGCCGCGCGGAGATAAATCGACCAGATCGGTGAGAATACGCTCCAGCTTTTGCCCGTCAACCAGCCCGGCGCCATGGGTCTTGACATAGAGCGACAGCGGTTTGGAAACGCCGATGGCGTAGGAAACCTGGATCGTACATTTTTCCGCCAACCCGGCGGCGACGATATTTTTGGCCAGATAGCGGCAGGCATAGGCGGCCGAACGATCGACCTTGGTCGGGTCTTTGCCGGAAAAAGCCCCGCCGCCATGGGGGGCCGCGCCGCCGTAAGTGTCAACGATGACCTTGCGCCCGGTCAGCCCAGCATCGCCGTCGGGGCCGCCGATGACGAATTTTCCGGTCGGATTGACGTAGAAATTCTCTTCCTCGCACATCCAGCCCTCGGGGAGCACCTTGAGCACATGAGCGCGTACGATCTCGCGCAACTCAGCAAGCGTAAGATTGGGAGAATGCTGGGTTGACACCACAACCGAGGTCGCCCGCACCGGTTTGCCATTTTCATAAAGCAGGGTTATCTGGCTTTTGGCATCCGGCATCAGGCAGGGTTCGGCGCCGGAACGACGCGCCTCGGCCAGGCTTTTGAGAATCTGATGCGAAAAGTGAATGGGTGCCGGCATGAGAACATCGGTTTCACGGCAGGCGAAACCAAACATGATTCCTTGATCTCCGGCGCCTTCATTCTTGCTGTCGATGGTGTCGACGCCGCGCGCGATATCGCTCGACTGGGCATGGAGATGAACCTCGATTTTCGCGGTTTTCCAGGGAAAATTGTCCTGCTCGTAGCCGATGTCGCGTACGCAATCGCGCGCGATTGCGATAATTTGCTTCTTGTGGATGGGCGCAGCCGAGCGAACCTCTCCGGCGATGACGATTCGATTGGTCGTCACCAAAGTCTCGCACGCCACGCGCGCATGAGAATCCGCTGCAAGATGCGCATCGAGGATTGCATCGGAAATACGATCACAGACCTTGTCGGGATGGCCTTCGGCGACCGACTCGCTGGTGAACAAATGGTTTTTTCTCGTCACGTCAACCCGCTCTCCTGGTTCCAGACGCCCAAAGCGCCGCTTGACCGTTACGGCGCCCGACACCCAACCCGCAAAAACGGCAAAAGCCTTGAGATTGGCGATCCAAGCCAGTTGGCGTTCTCGCAAGGAATGCCGGTCAAGTCAAGTGGGATGGCTAAAACCTATGCCGATGCTTACGCTCAAAACTGGCCAACGCTTTCGAGAGGATCCTAAAGCACAAAATTGAGTTTCGCTCGATTGGGGGATTGAGTGGAACAATTCCACACAGTTGCGGCTGGGACGCCCCAATGCGTTTACGCGAACCGTCCATCGATTTGGCCGGTTCGTTGCTGCCGGTAAAACAAGAAGAGCGATAAATCAGGCGGAATCCTTGTCTCAAGGTCCCGGCAATTCATAAGATGATGGGGGCGTTTCAAATGGGTCGCCCAAAACGGCGATTCGGATGGCTGCAAAGTGAAAAGCTGGCCGGATTTTGTCTATTCCATCATGAACGAGAGGCCTTTCAAACATCTAAGAGTCAAAGGGCGGGTGACTTCAAGGAAAATATTTTTTCTAAGCTTTTCAGCGACAATCAGGTTCGGGGGAATCATCCGCCATTGCCCGGACAAGCTCGATAACCTTGCGCCGCACCGAACTGTCTTTGATGCGGGCGAACGCCTTATTGAGGTGGAGGCCCTGCGAACTCGCCAGGAAAGTCATGATTCCGGGCTCTCCGGCGCTCTCGGCGAAACCGGGTTCGAAGGGCTTTGTCGATTCGCCCGGCATGTCTTCGAAAAAATACTGGACAGGCACCGCAAATATCCTCGACATTTGGTAAAGTCGGCTGGCGCTCACGCGATTTGCGCCCTTCTCGTATTTTTGCACCTGCTGAAAGGTGAGGCCAAGCTGCTCGGCAAGACGCTCCTGGCTTATACCAAGCAACATCCGACGCATACGAACACGGCTACCAACATGGATGTCGATAGGGTTGGGACCTTTTTTAACCATTTTTACCTCTCAAGCCATTTCAGACCGGCCCGATATTCCGCTTTTCGGAAAACGCATTCAAGCGTTGAATTTCGTTTCTGACACAACTTTATAACAAAAGCAACCCTGAATCTATTGAATTTTTGACAATTCAGCAAAGCTAGTTTGCTGTTTCGGCCTAAAAACGACAACTTTTGGTCAATCTTCGGTGTATTTTTCTATTATAAAGTGAAAATATCTTCTATTAAAACTTAAAATTGTAGTCACGATACCAATAACCAAAAGCAAGGGTATATACCCGCCAAATCTCGAATAAAGCGTGAGTTCGAGCGGACATGGGACCGGACCGTCAATAATACCAGCCTCGCCAAGATCCAGCCGGCTTACGATTCGTCCATAAGGATCGATGATCGCGGATATTCCGGTATTGGCGGCGCGCACCAGCGCCAGCCCCTCTTCTATGGCCCGCAAACGGACCTGTGCGAAATGTTGGTAAGGGCCGGCGGAGGGTCCAAACCAAGCATCGTTGGTGACATTGACGAGCCAGTCGAGTCTTGCGCCTGTCTTACCGGACGGGTGAGGGAAAATCGCCTCATAACAAATCAAGGCTCTGACCAGTGACGTCCCGCCAAGATTAAGCGGCGCAGGGGTTTGACCTTTGGAAAATCCCGGCATAACGCTGACGAGCTGGTGCAAACCGAGGGGTTCAAGCCAGTGGGCGAGCGGCAGGTATTCCCCGAAGGGCACGAGATGGCGCTTATCGTAGTGGCCTGTCACCTCGCCGGTGCTGTCAATGACGAGGATACTGTTAAAAACATGGATCCGCCCCGAATTCGACGCCTCACGGCGCAGCGCGCCGGTCACGAGTATGGTGCCGGCGGGCAGGAGGGCCGCTATGGCTTTGAGCGCCTCCGGTTTTTCCTTGACGAAGAAGGGCAGCGCACTTTCCGGCCAGACCAGGATATCGACATCGAGCAATCCTCCCGGAGCCTGAGCGGTCCGCTTGGCGGACAGCGCCAGCATGCGTTCGAAAATCGCGCGACGCAGATAAGGGTTTTCCTTGTCGCGCTCGGCGATATTGGGCTGCACGATACGCACCCTTGGTGTGTTACAGGCGGCGTTGTGTTGCGCCGCGTTGAGGCGACGCGCGCCGACGATCCAACCGCCGAGTGCAAGAAACACGGCGATGGCGAGGCTCGGCCAACGCCGCTTGCCTGGCCCGCCATCGGTCACAATGGTCGGTGAAGCCGCCACGAATATCACCAGAAAGGAAAGCCCGTAGAGACCGATATAGGCGGCGAGCTGAGACAGGCAATCGAGGGAGGAAACCGCATAGCCCAATGTGTTCCAGGGGAATCCGGTCAGGATGTGTCCTCGCAGCCATTCCGCCAGGGTCAGATCCGCCGCCAATATATAAAGACGCGATGCGCCGGAGCTCCAACTCGCCATGGCAAGGGCGAGACCGCCGCCCCAGAACAGCGCCAGCCCCGCCGGCAGTGCGGTCACGACGAAAGGAATCATCCAGGCATAATGCGCAGGATCGACCAGAAACGCCGCGGCGATCCAATACAGGCCGACCGCGAAATAGCCAAACCCGAATGCCCATCCGGTCGCGAAGGCCGACCCCATCGCGGACAAGCGCCGCTTGGTTCGCATGGCGATGCCATCGAGACTCCACACCACAGCCGGCATGGCGATGAACAAAACGGGCCAAAGACTGGAAGGCGGCATGGCAAGCGCGCTCAGCCCGCCGAGAACGACGCTGAGCATAAAACGCCGCCGATTGGCGAGGCCCGCGAGACGATGCGCGACTTTATTCATGGATGTTGCGGCGTGTCGATGCGTGTTGCGGCCGGAGGGCTCATATCGTGAGCGATATTATCAGGCGGGTCGTGTGAGGGCTACAGGCGCAGACATGTGCGCACGCAAGCATGACATATCACAGAAGGCCTGCGGCGGTTGCCGTGGCGCGGCGGGCGGAACGAGTGCATTCCCGAGTCAATAAATCTGCGCCTTGGGCTTATAGACTGCTTGCACAGCCGTGGCGCGGCCTGTTTTTAAATTTACGTTGATAGTGCCGAAACTGCCGTGCTAGGAGAATCATATGGGTGATAGTGCCCTACATCTAAAGGAGGATAAAATGTCTGATTCTACTGAAAAAACCGTTAATCAACCGTCCGAGGGCGGGTCCGTTTGCGGCGATGCCGCGACGATCTCTCTCAAGAACGGTTCGCAATGCGTTGACGTTGTGACGGTCAACCAATGATCTTTTGGGCAGGCGTTTGAGCCTGCCTCTTTTTTAATGCATTCAAGGCCTCTCAATGTCTGGCTGGCTCGTCAGCGATCCTTATCCCAGCGCCTGTTTTGCGGAAAGGCTGGTCGCGAATAACAAACAAAAGCTTTCGAGCACCCTGAACCAGCCTGTTGATCGCTGTAGAGATAAGATCGATACGAGATTCTATCATTTTATCCGGAAAAAAATTGATAGTGTCCGCGTCGCTTCAGACGTCGATCCTCTACTGTTCAGGCTTGTTGACGAGCTGGCCATCGTAATCAGGAGAGAAATATTTCCGGCGTTCATGGTCTGTTGAGAGCTTTTGCAATTATGCCGGTTGGTCAAAAGGCGGAAACGATAGGCTATATTTCGGCCGATGCCGTTTCCTTGCCATCATGTCTCGCAGAGCTTATCGATAAGATTGGAGACGATACCTTTTCATTTGCTCCCGTCGAATTGTCCAATGAAGAATTCATGGCGTCCGTCTCGCTCATCAAGTTTTGCCTCGACAAAATAGAGGGGAGTTGTCCCGATCTCTATTCGGAAATAAAAACAATTATCCAGAGGATATGCTTTTTTAAAATCCAACCTCTCGATAGTAGCGCCGTCATGTACTCAGGCAGCAAACTGAACTATTTGGTTTGTGTTTTTATAAATGCCGCGATGGCCGAGCATCCCTTGTACTTCTGGACCGATAAGCTGGTTCACGAGGCCGCCCATCAAATGTTGCTTGCAATCATGCTTGAGGAGGAGGTTGTGCTCAATCCGGATCGTGAACGTTACAAATCGCCCTTGCGAACCGAGGGGCGCACTTTAACCGGGATATACCATGCCGCGTTTGTCATATACAGAATCGTTCTTGCTTTTCATCACTTACTGCGCACATCCTGCTTATCCGATCGTGATCGCAAAGGGATCGAGCGCTCACTTTCAGACTATATCGTCAAATTCGATGCGGCCTATGAGGTCATACGGGCCAAAGGTCGGTTGACGGAATATGGATCCGCATTGATGGCGAGCTGTGAAAAAGCCGTGCGAAACTATGAGCAAATGCATGATGCGACCCCTGTCTGAAAAAGCAGAGGCTATGCTCAAGCGATTTTCTCCCGACGCATGCGAGCAGCTGGAACGCAAAGTAGGCCCGCTCGCGCCGGAATTGGTTGACCGGTTGGTCCAGGCTCTTTACGACGATCTTTATCAAAGAAAAATATTGACGATCAGGGAGCGGCATATCGCAACCTTGTCGGCCTTGGTCGCCATGGGCGACACGCAGCCGCAACTGCGGTTTCAAATGTTGGCGGCGTTTCATCTGGGCTTTACACGTTCTGAAATTGAGGAAATTCTGATACAAAACTCGGTTTTTTCCGGTTTTTCAAGGGCAATGAACGCGGCTATTATTCTAAAGGAGGTTCATGACACTTATACGGCGTTAGAAAAGGAAGACTGAAATGGAGAGGCTTCCGGTTAAATTTTATCGGGTGCAATGTCTTTATCTCTTCTTGTCCGCCGCTCCCGATTCATTCTACCTCTATATGACACGATTTTTCACTGAAAACAATATTTCTGAAACTTACCTTGGAACAAGTTTAAGCCTGGCTTCGGTTGCAAGTTTTAGTCAATTATTGTTGAGTTCCTTATTAAATTTATCGGGGAAGGAAAGATTCTTTAGCATTGCGTTTCCTTGCGCGGCGGCGTTTATGATCTGCGGCGCCGCTGTTATGAATCATGGGCAATCGCCGCGGGGCTGTTGACGGTTACGGCATGTTGGCTTGCCGCCGGCGGGGTCTTTGCCGCGATGGCAAGCGTTACGCTGGTTCCACGGCTTGTGGCCGACGACCGGGCCAAAACGGCGTTTTCGCAAAAAACCGCCATATTTTCCCTTAAAGCCGTGATTGGGCCGATGCTCGGCGGGTTTGTCATATCCATGTTCGGGGGACGGTTTTTTCTGGGTTTCGTTGGAGTCGGCCTTTCTCTCATAAGTTTAATCTTTATAAGAGAAAAATTTGCTTTTTCACCAACAAATCCGCGAACCGATGAAAAATCCGTCAATGGCTTCAATCTGGTTTTTAAAATCAAAACCGAGCTTTGCGGTTCCATCATTTCCGTGGTCTTCAACCGTGTCTTCAATCCGTTCCTGATTTTAATTCTGCCCGTCCTCATCATGGGGCATTATAAAATGACGGCGTTTCAGGTCGGCCTGCTTCAGGCGACATTCGCCGCCGGCGTCCTCCTGGGCGGCGGCTTTGTCGTCGAGCGCGTGAACGCCCTGATCGGCATGCGCAACGCCATTGCGCTCGGCGGCGCGCTGATCGCTGTTGCAATCCTGGCCTATGCTTTGACGCCAACGCCGTTTTTCGCCCTGTATGGTCTGTATCAGTTCGTTGCCGGCATGGGGCTGGCTCTGTTCAACGTCAATGTCACCACGATCCGTTGCCTGGCGACGCCGTCTCCATACAGAACCAAAATGGAATCGGCCTTTCTTCTGATCTGCATGAGTTCCATACCGGCCGGCCTGTGGCTGTTCGGCCATGTGCTCGTGAGGGGAAGTCTTTTTATGGCGTTGAGTCTGTGCGGCGTCATTCTTTTCCTCGCCGCTCTCGCCGTTCCCCATCTGTCGAAACTGGCCGTCATGGGGCAAGACGAGCTGGATGGCGCCTATCGAAGATTTTACCCGGATGCGTTCGCCGGGCTCTAACGTGCTCTGGCCCGTATTTTGCCGAGGGCCGATTGACAAAATATCCCCGTTTTATAAAAGATGAATTGATTCCTGTTACCGAAGATGACCATCGATGATTGCAACGCCCTATCTTCTCTTCCTCGGCAATGCGCCGGACATGCTCGCGGTCAAGGTCGCCAAGGGCATTCGCGACTGGCGGCCGGAATATGCTCTCGGCCAGTTGCGCCTTGAGGGATGCAAGGCCGATCTCGGCCTGCCCGATCTGACGATCGCCGAAGCGGCGCGGCGCGGCGTCAAGACGCTGGTGATCGGCGGCGCCAATCGCGGCGGGGTGATTTTACCGGCTTGGAAATCCGTCCTGCGCGAGGCTCTGGCCGCCGGAATCGACATCGCCTCCGGTCTGCATCATCTGTTGCGCGACGACGCCGATCTGACCGGCCTTGCAAAAAAGCATGGTCGCACCCTCCATGATGTGCGGGCGCCCTCCATGTCCTATCCCGTCGCCAACGGCAAAAAACGCCGCGGCAAAAGAATGCTCGCCGTCGGCACCGATTGCTCGGTCGGCAAGATGTATACCGGGCTTTGCCTGGAAAAGGCCATGCGCGAGAAGGGGCTGAAAGCGCATTTTCGCGCCACCGGTCAGACCGGCATTCTGATTACCGGCTCCGGCGTGCCGCTCGATGCGGTCATCGCCGATTTCATGGCCGGAGCGGTCGAAACCCTGACCCCCGATAACGACCCCGATCACTGGTACATTATCGAAGGGCAGGGAAGCTTGTTCCATGCCTCCTTTTCCGGCGTATCGCTGGCGTTGATCCACGGCGGTCAGCCGGATGCGCTGATTCTTTGTCATGTGCCGGACCGTGGGCATATGCGCGGCCTGCCGGATTATCCCCTGCCGAGTCTGGAGGCCTTGAGGGACATTGCGCTTAAGCTTGCCCATATGGTTAATCCGGCCTGCAAGGCGGTCGGCGTCTCGCTCAATACTTCCGCGCTCGACGAAGACGCCGCGCTGACGTGGTGTCGCGACATCGAGGCGCGGTTGAATCTCCCCACGCTTGATCCCGTCCGCCACGGGGCGCACAGGCTGGCCGAAGCCCTGGAGGCGTTATGAGCGGCATGACGATTAAGGCTTTTGAAGAGCGCTTCCCCGTTGCCGGTCGCTTTACCATTTCGCGCGAAAGCCGAACCGAAATTCGCGCGGTCACGGTGGAGCTTCACGATGGCGAGGCGAGCGGGCGCGGCGAATGCATCCCCTATGCCCGCTATGGCGAAACCGTCGAGGGGGTCATCGAGGCCATTCACGACCTTAAAACGGATCTGGCGAACGGGCTTGACCGGGCCCGATTGCAATCGCGCTTGCCGGCGGGGGCGGCGCGCAATGGCGTCGATTGCGCATTTTGGGACCTTGAGGCCAAACGCGCGGGCAAGCCGGTCTGGTCCCTTGCCGGGTTGCAAAAGCCGCTGCCGGTAACCACCGCCTACACCATCTCGCTGGCGCCGCCGGAGAAGATGGCGCGTCAGGCGATGAAAAACGCCGCGCGACCGCTCCTCAAGGTCAAGCTCGGCCATGAGGGCGATCTGGAGCGCATCGAGGCGGTGAGGGGCGCATGTCGATCGACCATCATCGTCGACGCCAATGAGGACTGGAGCGTCGAGCAGTATCTCGAACTGGCGCCGCAATTGCTTAAACTGGGCGTCGCCATGGTCGAGCAGCCTGTGCCCGCCGCCTGCGACGACGTATTGGCCGATATAGAGCGGCCATTGCCGATCTCAGCCGATGAAAGCTGTCATGATCGCGCTTCGCTGGCCCAGCTTGGCGGCAAATACGATCTGGTCAATATCAAGCTGGACAAGACTGGCGGGTTGACCGAGGCTTTGGCCATGAAGCGCCAAGCCGCGCGGGCCGGTTTCGCGATCATGGTCGGCTCGATGCTTTCGACCTCGCTGGCTATGGCGCCGGCCCTTCTGGTTGCGCAAAATGCCGATTATGTTGATCTCGACGGCCCGTTGCTTTTAGCCCGCGACCGCGCCGACGGGCTGAACTACCGCGGATCGCTCATCGATCCGCCATCGCAAAAGCTTTGGGGGTGACTGCATGCGCGTCGTTTACGTCAATGGTGATTATTTGCCGGAAAACCAGGCGAAAATCTCGATTTTCGACCGCGGTTTCCTGTTTGCCGACGCAGTCTATGAGGTGGTGTCGGTTCTTGAGGGTAAACTCGTCGATTTCCCCGGTCATATGGCGCGTCTGCGTCGTTCGTTGCAGGAACTCTCCATGAGCTTGCCGCTCAGTGATAAAGATTTGCTCGCCATTCATCGGAAACTGGTGGCATTGAACGCGCTCGATGAAGGGCTGGTCTATCTTCAAGTCTCGCGCGGCGCAGCCGATCGCGATTTCCTGTTCCTCGAGGAGGGGCTGGAGCCGACAGTGGTGCTGTTCACCCAAGCGAGGAAGATTATCGACGCCGCGCTCGCCGCGCGGGGTCAGCGTATCATGACCGTTCTCGACCATAGATGGCGACGCTGCGACATCAAAACGGTGCAGCTGCTCTACCCTTCCTTGGCCAAGACGCTCGCCAATCGGCAGGGCGCCGATGATGTGTGGATGGTGCTGGACGGTTTTGTCACCGAAGGATCGTCGAACAACGCCTTTATCGTGCCTGACAGCAACAAAATCGTAACCCGCGATCTTTCCAACGAGATTCTCCATGGGGTTACGCGCCGTGCGGTCTTGAAATGCGCGCGCGAGCTTGGCATCAAGGTGGAAGAGCGCAAATTTACCGTCGAGGACGCCAAGACGGCGAGGGAGGCGTTTTCGACCTCGGCGACCGGCTTCGTCTGCCCGGTCGTACAAATCGACGACGCCATGATCGGCGACGGATCTCCCGGCCTGATCGCCTCCCAACTTCGTCAAATTTATATCGATGAAAGCCGCGCCGCGGCGCTGTAAGTGACCTGAATGCGTAATGGAAAAGTGAAGGGGCGGGTTTTGGCTTTTGGTCGGAATGGATGGTGAGTCCAGTTGAGCGAACAGTACGCCCACATCGCGCGCCATGTTGACGAGGGCGGGATCGTCGGAGAGCTTGCAATGACGGGAGCGAGGTGATCGCCTATAAGATTGCCATGGGTGAGGGGGACGAGCTTTTGCCGATTGCGACCCTTGCCGCTAGAATTTGTAGCGTTTTTTAACATGGGCGAATTGCCAGAGGTTGAGGGCCATTATCGAAAGCCCGGTCGAAATGGCCGCGCCCAGCAAACCATAAAAGGGAACCAGGGCAAGATTGCCGAAGAAATTCAGCACGCATGCGGTAAGGACGGACCAAGCGATCAACGCCGCCCCGCCGTTGATGAACATCACATTGGTGCATGGGCCGATCATGGCGCTCGACAATTTCCCCAATGCGAGGAAAATGATGATGGAGAGGAAAATGCTCTTCCTCGGGATGGCGACCCACTGCGGCGCGAACGCGAAAACCAGCAAGAGAATCCCGAGGGCGAACACTGCCCATAGGGTCGATAGCGTTCTGGATAAATTGAACAGGTTTTTTGCATCCGGGCTTCGTTTTTCCTGGATGGATTTGGCGAAATCCGGAACGAAAATGGCGTTCACCGCCGATTTTCCAATGGCAATAAGCCCGACAATCGCCGTTATGATACCGTATTGGCCGATTGCGGCGTCATTGACATAATAGTGCAGGATCAGGACGTCTTCGCTCAACATCAACGTATTCAGACCGGAAATCGCCAGAACCAGCATATGCTCGCGTTTTAGATTGAATCTGGTTTTTATAGCTGGATTTTCAAATAAATATGTTAATTTATATCCATGGTTTTTAATAAAAAAATTCAAAATTATTAAAATAATTAGTAAATATAATAATTGTCCATATAAAAAAGATTTGGATGGATAAATATTACCAATATAAAACATGGACACCGTAATGCCGACAGTCAGAACAGGTCGGATAATACCCTGCATCAACCGGCTCCATATGACCTTTCGATACCCCTCCAGAGTCGCTAAAAAGAGCGAAGAAAGAATCCCCACAGCGGAAACCGGGCAAGCCATTTTCAGGATAAAGGGGACGTCTCTACCGAACAAAGAGAGCGCAATCCATACCAAAACGCAAAAGGCAAGCAAAAGCAGCTGTGTCGAAAAAATGGCAAAGCCAAGCTGGACAATGTTTTCCGGGTCTTTTGCGATATTCCTGGTCAAGATTGCCGGCCATCCCAATGAAAAAACCATGGTCGGAATGGCGGCATAGGACCACAGAATCGTTAATTGCCCCAGAGCGGCATGCGAGATCGACTCCGCAATCGCTATATTTCTGACATTGACCAATATTACGCCGCAGATATTGATCGCTATAAGGAGCAATGCAGAGTTTCTAAACGACATATTTTTAGGGGCATTGGGCCGGTATTTCCAATCTCTGAAGGGTAAAACGTTCATCGGACCCGGTTCTCAATCATTATGCTTTGCAGTTTCGCCATCGCCCGTATTATGGAGTATCGCACATGGGGCTTCCCATAAATCAGGGTAGGCCGGCATGGCGCTTTGCCGGCGCACCCTTCCATCACTCGAGATGATGACGCCACCCGCCGGCGTATTCATTGCGATGTAGGTCTGCTTCTTGCCGATGAGCCTGCCATAGGCGGCGAAAGGTTGCGAATTTCGGTCTCCAGCGCCGATCTCAGGCCAACCGAAGGCGAAAAGATAAATCATGTCATCGTGCTCCGACGGCAAAGCGAGCATGTCTTGGGTGCGATCGTCGATAATGGCCGGCGTCAGAAAAACGCCGAGTCCGGTTCGGGTGCAATGGAGACAGATATGCTGGCCGATTCGGCCCAGAGCCAGCAATCCGTCGCAATAGCTGGCCGGAGCATCGCAATCCGCCTTAACGCACAGCCACAAAACTGCTCCGGCTTTTCGCAACGGAAACTGCCCGATGCTGTTGGCGACGACTTGTTCCCGCTCCAGTTCCCCCTGTCTCTCCAGGGGTCCAGGGCCCGTTCGCGAAATATCATACAG
This sequence comes from Hyphomicrobiales bacterium, assembly GCA_036881905.1. Taxonomy (GTDB): domain Bacteria; phylum Pseudomonadota; class Alphaproteobacteria; order Rhizobiales; family Im1; genus JBAJNN01. The sequence continues at coordinate 34,612 of JBAJNN010000003.1, forward strand.
GGTGCCGACATCCCCCTGAAACTTGGCGATCCGCGCAGAAATGGCGGGCCGGGTGAATTCTGCCGATTTTGCCACGGCCTTTACAAGATTGCCGAACACGTCACGGGACAAAGGTTCATCGCGGAAATTCCGCGTCGTGCGCCTCTTCATCGATACCGATCTGAGTTCGGCCAGTGGTGGCGTTTTTGCTGACAGTCGCCTGTTGTCCGGCGCATTTTCGTCGGAAATATCGGTGCCGCAGGCTCGGATATTGAGCCAGGCGAGCAGGCTCATATACCAGTTCGACCGGCACCATTGTTCGATATGCGCTTCCATATCGCGCAATGTCGGCCAGGGTGCGGGTGGTTGTTGCTGTTGTCGAGCCGAAAGCCCGATTATGCCGGAACAGGCAATACAGTGCGATCAAGGGATCATCGATTGGCGTTACCTTAGGTTCGGCGAGGCCCTTGATATGGACCAGCTCGACGATCCGCCCGATGGGGCTTAAGGGACCTGTCTTAATTGTGGTCCGCATCTCATTTACTGACATGGGTTTTTTGGTCAAGCGGCCATTGTGTTTGCCGCAACGGACCAGAGGCGCGCGCAGGAGCGGCCAAGCCATTTTCGACCAATTCTCGATCGCCGAAGTTTCGTCGGATAAGAGACGCCACCCGCTCCTTTGGCAGAGATGCAAAGATACCGTTGTCTTGCCGCTTTCTCTTTCCCCCAATAGCAAAGTTGCACGCCCGGTATCGGGGTTGAACACGCATCCGCCATGCAAGGCGCTGTAGCGATCGCGCAGCTGAGGCAAGCAATAGGGAAGGAGCACCGGGTCTGGGTGACGCCACTTCGCCCAGCGCCCGCCCCAGTTGCGGATGTCAACGCCGAGATCCTGGCACCGCCCGGGCGGCTGGCAGCGAAAGAGATAACGAAAGCGGTCCTTTTCAAGGGGCTCTCTCAGCCGCACGATAAAGTCCGGGGAGCGCTCCTCCGGCGGTCTTCTGTGGATATAGAGGTGATGGTCGATATGGGCCTTGGTCCGACGGCAGGCGCTCTCAAGCTGTACCCGCAAACCAAGAGTGTCGAAATGGGATATATCCGAATCGACGTTTTTGCCGACAGCCTGCTTCATCGGACCATTTCCATCTGACGCCGGGTTTCTTCAGGATCGCGAAACGAAAATGTCATATTCATTCGCATGCGACTTGGGTGTGAGAGATCGAAATGGGGCCGGTTGGATTTATGGAAGATCGACGGATTGAACAGGATCGCCCGGTTGAACCGGTAAGGTATGACCACCGGCGCCTGCCTAGCATGTTCCCCGACATAGGCCCTAGACGCCTCTCCCGATGCCAGATACGCGCTGAACGGCATATCAGCGGGCCGCCGCGCATCGTAAAGCACCAACCCGCCGGTCTCACGGTCGAGATTATACCGATCGGGCGTCAACCAATAGGTGATCGTCAAATCGCCGAAATCGGCATGGACGTTGCCGTCGGTATTTTTCGCATATAAAAGCGCCCAGTACTCCGCCAGACGGTATTGACGGCCGAAATTTCTCCTTATTGGCGTTTCCAGGGCCTCAACAACCCTCACCGCCATATCCGTTTTCGGCCTTGTATTATGCAAATGCTTTGAGATGGGATTTTTAAGTCTCCACATCTGGTTGCGAATCAACTCGTCCTGAAGACGAATCGCACCCTGCCGCGTCATGAAATCGTCAATGACGACGTGTGAATCGCCTGATTTCCAGTATTCACGCGACACCTTGTTCCAATCGATATGCTCAAACATCGAAAGATTGCGGATGATAGCCGGTCACCATAGAGAAGTCACTCTTGCCCACGCTTCTCTCAAATCAGCGCTCGGACCGGACCCATCGGGCAACGACGGATGCCGTTGCCCGAGAACATCACCGAGAAACCGTCTCTACGCGGCTTTCCTTGTTTTTTGCAAAGTTCGGCGAACCATGGAACGGATCGACAGAACCGGACTCGCCGGATTGCAACATCGCATATTGAACCGGGCTTAAATCCTCAAGAAACTCGTTGCCGGACGGGATCACGAAGGAAATGCCGTAGCCGCCATAGTCCGAGGGTTGCTCGATTCGATAGGCCTGAAGCTGATCATAGGTCAAAAAATACGACTTATTCCGCGCCAGATGCTGAATGATAACAGTTGGCTGGCCGGTCCCCGATGCGTTGAACGGGGGTGTCGCCTCGATCAGCTCATTGTCGGGGATCGAAAAGGTGACGACGCCGTGATCGATGTGAACCAACTTTTCCGACGACATCTCATAATTCGCCAATGCCTGCGAATCGATGAGATAGGCGCAACCGACTCGGGGGTCTTGGATCAAAACACTTGGCAGTTGGTAAAAGCGTTGCATTTTCAAAGCCTCCTTATGGAAGTTTTTCTGCCTTGAAAAACAGATCTTCCCGAAGCTATAGCTTGATTATAGCGGCCAGATTCGGTTATGTCAAGCGGAAACATTCTTTTGCGCCGAATGCGCCTTATCTGCGGAAATTCTGCCCGTGGGCGCGGCAACCGGATTGATTTTGCTCTTAAGCGCTTTCTCGTGATTCCGGCGTTTTGAGATGAGGCGCTTAAGGGGTATCCATGTGGTCTATTAAGAGAATAAATTTCATGATCGACTTGATCTGCGTGGTAATGTGGTATAAGGAGCGCTTTCGTCGTCTGCGGTGAAGAGACGGATTAGGGGTGTAGCTCAGTCGGTAGAGCGGCGGTCTCCAAAACCGCAGGTCGGGGGTTCGATCCCCTCCGCCCCTGCCAGATGGTCAGGGCAGGGTGGGCTGCGGACAGGTTTTCTCGATTGCGTTGCGTATAAAATGATAAGATGGCCGGCTTGAGGTTATTCGCGGTGTCATTGGCTACTGGAATTGGCGGGAAAAATGCTTAAGACGAGCCCGTTAGCGTTTATCCGGCAGGTTCGTTCCGAGGTGGCGAAAGTAACCTGGCCGACGCGCAAGGAAACCGTTATTACAACGGTCATGGTTGTGGTCATGTCGGTTTTTGCGTCGATTTTTTTCCTGGTGGCCGATAGTGTTCTTGGTGGGATGGTCGGTTACATTCTGGGAATCGGCGCCTGAAAGCGGCGATTGGGGGGTCATGGAAAAGCGTTGGTACATTGTTCATACCTATTCCAACTTCGAAAACAAGGTCGCCGAATCGATCCGTGAGCAGACGGCGGCGGCGCATTTGGAAGACCTTATCGAGGAAGTCATGGTGCCGACCGAAGAGGTGGTGGAGGTCAAACGCGGGCGCAAGACCGTCAGCGAACGGCGTTTCCTCCCAGGTTACGTTCTGGTCAGAATGAGCATGACGGATAGGGGGTATCACCTGATCAAAAACACGCCGAAGGTCACGGGCTTTCTTGGCGCCAACAACAAACCCGTTCCCATTTCCGACGTTGAGGCTGGGCGTATTCTCGATCAGGTCAGGGAAGGCGTGGAACGGCCGCGTCCGTCGGTCACTTTCGAGGTCGGCGAACAGGTGCGGGTTTCCGATGGGCCTTTTGCGTCATTCAACGGTCATGTGGAAGATGTCGATGAAGAGCGCGCGCGCCTGAAAGTTGCGGTTTCTATTTTCGGTCGCCCGACGCCGGTTGAGTTGGAGTTCGCTCAGGTTGACAAACTCTAGCGTAGGGGTTGATTCTGCGTTTGGAGTTTTGTATCGCTTGTGTACACCTTTCGGTCGGTGTAGGGATGTTCGGCGATTCGTGTAGACGAGCCTTAAAAAACGGGCCTGTTGGTTTGAGAGTGGCGGCTTGGAGATTGGCGCGCCATGACGTAGCCCTTGCGTCTGGCGGTGCCGCTATGTTTTGGTTTGTAAACGGCGGGTACGGGCCGGTAGGAGACATTTTGAACGATGGCGGCGAAAATTTCCGGATACCTCAAATTGCAAGTGCCGGCCGGAAAAGCGACGCCGTCTCCCCCGATCGGGCCCGCGCTCGGTCAGCGCGGGCTTAACATCGTGCAATTTTGTAAGGCATTCAACGCGGCTTCTCAGGATATGGAGCCGGGTGCGCCTTGCCCTACGATCATTACGATCTATCAGGACAAGTCATTTACCTTCGATATAAAGACCCCACCGGCGAGCTATTATCTCAAAAAGGCGGCCAAAGTTGACAAAGGCTCCAAGGAACCGGGTCGCGATCCGGCCGGGCAGGTGACGATGACGCAGATTCGTGAAATCGCCGAGGCGAAACTTAGGGACATGAATGCGCGCGATATTGATCGGGCGGCGAAAATCATCGCCGGCTCCGCACGCTCCATGGGTTTGGAGATCGCGGGGTGAGCGTAAGCCGGGCAATTCGGCGGCGGCAGCTTCGATATGGTGACGATGGTTTTTGGGTGACGTTATGGTAAAAATGACGAAGCGTGTCAGGGCGATTCGCGAAGCGGTTGATAGGTCGAGAAAATATGCCCTTGACGAAGCGCTGCGGCACATTAAGACGCTGGCCAGTGCGAAATTTGACGAGACGGTTGAACTTGCCCTCAATCTCGGTGTCGACTCACGTCATGCCGATCAGATGGTGCGCGGCGTGTGCCGGCTGCCGAACGGCTCCGGCCGCACGGTGCGGGTTGGTGTGTTCGCCAGAGGCGATAAGGCCGATTCCGCCAGAGAAGCCGGCGCCGATGTGGTTGGCGCCGAGGATCTGGTCGAGGCGGTTGCCAAGGGTCACATTGATTTCGACCGCTGTGTCGCCTCGCCGGATATGATGCCGCTTGTGGGGCGGCTGGGCAGAGTGTTGGGGCCGCGTGGTCTGATGCCCAACCCCAAAATCGGCACGGTGACGTCCGATGTCGCTGCGGCGGTCAGGCAAGCCAAGGCGGGTTCGGTTGAGTTTCGCGTCGAGAAGTCCGGTATCGTTCATGCCGGTATTGGTAAGGTTAGTTTCTCGACAGACGATCTGGTGGGCAATGTCAAGGCGTTTGTCAAGAGTGTCGTCAAAGCTAAACCTGCGGGCGCCAAGGGCGCCTATCTCAAAAAGGTGTCCGTGACGTCCACGATGGGGCCGGGTATCGGGGTCGACCTTGCCAGCATAATGGGCTGAAAGCCCTTTTGGAGGAGTAACATTCGGGTTGCTTAACCGACGCGGAATCAGGGAAATGATGTGCGTCAGGCAGTGGGTTCGGGGAGGTCGTGCTTGTTTCTGTCTTTTTGTGACCCTTTTTAAGAAGACCTGCCCCAGAGTGCAAAAGTGCGGCGTGATGAGGTCGCTTAATTGGCCAGCCGGCATGAGACGGGGAAGACAGTTCGGTTTCGGGCAAGCCGCCTTTAAGGGCGGTCGGGTTTGAGAGTCGGTTCGGACTTCGCCAGAAGCCTTTCCGGTCGCCTTCAAGATGCTGGGCGGGTGGCCAAGACAGGCGGCGAGCGCCGCTGAATGGGCCTTGCATCTGTCTGATGGCGGTTGCAACGGCTCGTTTTTACGGTTAAGTGGAATGTACCCGCAAGGCCCGTGGGTGATCGCGATGCGGGGCTATGACTTAAGAAGGAGACCAGGCAGGTGGACAGGGCTGAGAAGGAAAAGCTCGTTACAGCGTTCAACCAGGCCGTTGTGGCCGCCGGGGTGATCGTTGTAAGCCACTATAAGGGCCTGAAGGTTGGCGAAATGGATCTGTTGCGCGGCCGGATGGCTGAAGCCGACGCTACATTGAGGGTGGTGAAGAATCGTCTAGCGAGGCTTGCTCTTGAGGGCACGCCCGCGGAGGGAATCAAGGACCTTTTCACCGGGCCCACGGTTGTTGCGATGTCCGGTGATCCGGTCGCCGCGCCTAGAGTTCTGTGCACCTTTGCCACGGACAATGACAATCTCGTCATCCTTGGCGGAGCGATAGGCCCAACGGTCCTTGACTCCGTGGGGGTGAAGTCTCTCGCCAATCTGGCCTCGCTTGATGAACTCAGAGTTGGGCTGGTCGGTATGATCTCCACTCCGGCGAAGCGGATGGCCGGCGCTCTGCAAGCGCCTGCCGGCCAATTGGCTCGTCTGCTCAATGCCTATGCGACAAGGGATGAGGCCGCCTGATGGCCTGTCTTGCTTGAGAGCGTGTTCCAACGTCCAACCAACCGATTGAAAAAGAGTGTAAACAATGACTAATCTTGAAAAAATTGCCGATGATTTGTCCGCCCTGACCGTTCTTGAGGCCGCCAATCTTTCCAAGCTTCTGGAAGAAAAATGGGGTGTGTCCGCCGCCGCGCCGGTCGCGCTGGCCGGTGCCGCGCCTGCGTCTAGCAGCCAGGCCGAAGCGGAAGAGGAACAGGATTCCTTCACTGTAATCCTGACAGCCGTAGGAAGCAAAAAGATTAATGTCATCAAGGAAGTACGCACTATTACCAGTCTTGGTCTGAAAGAGGCGAAGGATCTGGTCGAGAGTGCGCCGAAACCCGTTAAAGGGGGCCTTTCCAAGGAAGAGGCCCAGGATATCAAGGCAAAAATGGAAGGGGCGGGTGCCACCGTCGAGCTGAAGTGAGACTTGCGCGCGTAATGTCCGCGCCTCTGCCATGGCCCTATCTCCTAGACTATGGCCGGGGCTGCGGAAAGGCCGGTGTGACAAGCAAGTTCAACGCATAACACAACCTTCGTGTTCTTCCGCTCGAGGTGTTTTGAGTTGCATGATACTGGTAGGCGGAATTTCAAACAGTGGCCATATTAGCGTTCCCGCGATCTTCATGCGCCGCGCGTGGCCATGGGATATTGGCATGATGCGTGATTTTAGGGAACACTCACGTTTTTGTGTTTCGCGGTCTCTCCGTGGGGCATGCAGGCTGCGGGGTTGGTATGGTCGGCTTGAGACAAGACCGCCCCCTCTGGGTAAGCCTCGGGGGCACCTTAGAGACAACGCATTGGTTCGTTTATATACCATACGGCCGTAGCGGTTAAGAGGGTCAACAAGAATGTCGCGGACATTTAACGGAGGCGAGCGGATTCGCAAATTTTTCGGTCATGTCAGGGAAGTGCCGGAAATGCCGAACCTCATCGAGGTTCAAAAAGGCTCCTATGATCGTTTTTTGCAAGTCGGGGAGCCGGAAGGCGGACGAGAGGATGTCGGGCTGGAGGCCGCGTTCAGATCGGTTTTTCCGATTAACGATTTTTCCGGCCAGGCCACGCTCGAATTCGTCGGTTACAGCTTTGAAAGCCCTAAATACGATACCGATGAATGCCAGCAGCGTGGCATGACGTTTGCCGCGCCTCTCAAGGCAACCCTGCGTCTGGTCGTCTTTGATATCGACGCCGATACCGGGGCGAGGTCGATCAGGGATATTAAGGAGCAAGAGGTTTATATGGGCGATATACCGCTCATGACCGATCATGGCACCTTCGTCGTGAACGGAACCGAGCGGGTTATCGTCTCCCAGATGCATCGCTCCCCGGGTGTGTTTTTCGATCACGACGGCGGTAAGACACACGCCTCCGGCAAGCTGCTTTTCGCCGCGCGGATCATCCCTTACCGTGGTTCGTGGCTGGATTTCGAATTCGATGCCAGGGACATTGTGAGCGTTCGTATCGACCGGCGCCGCAAATTGCCGGTCACGACATTGTTCTATGCCTTGGGTCTTGATGGCGAAGCGATTTTAGGGCAGTTTTACGACAGCATCACTTACACGCGCTCTGGCAATGATTGGCGTACACCCTTTGATGCCGCGTGCTACCGCGGTTTGAAGCCCGAGCGCGATTTGGTCGATGCGGCGACGGGCGAGGTTGCCGTCGAGGCCGGCCGCAAAATCACCCCCCGTCTTGCGCGTAAGCTCACCGATGACGGGCTTAAGGACCTCCTAATCCGCGATGAGGATATTCTAGGCCGTTTTGTGGCCGAGGAGATGGTCAACCCGTCAACCGGCGAAATCCATGCCGAGGCCGGCGACGAGGTGACGACGGAGATGCTCGACACCCTGCGTGACGTGCACTGTACGCAGTTGCGTCTTCTCAACATCAATAATGTCACGGTTGGGCCCTATATCCGTAACACTTTGAAAATCGACAAGGTGGAGAGTTACGAGCAGGCCCTGATCGAGATTTATCGTCTCATGCGGCCTGGCGAGCCTCCGATCCGGGAAACCGCGCAAGCGTTGTTCGAGAGCTTGTTCTTTGATCCAGAACGCTATGATCTCTCTGCCGTCGGCCGAGTCAAGCTCAATATGCGTCTTGATCTTCAATGCGAAGATACGGTTCGCACACTGCGTCGCGAAGATATTCTAGCGGTTGTCAAGACGCTGCACGATCTGCGCGACGGCAAGGGAGAGGTTGACGATATCGACCATCTCGGGAACCGTCGTGTACGCTCGGTCGGCGAATTGATGGAGAATCAGTTCCGTATCGGCCTGGTACGCATGGAACGCGCGATCAAGGAACGAATGTCGTCGTCGAGCGAGATTGACTCCATCATGCCGCATGACCTTGTCAACGCCAAGCCAGTGGCAGCCGTGGTGCGTGAATTCTTCGGCTCCTCGCAGTTGTCACAATTCATGGATCAGACCAACCCGCTCTCGGAGGTGACTCACAAGAGGCGTCTTTCCGCCTTGGGACCGGGCGGTTTGACCCGTGAGCGCGCGGGGTTTGAGGTGCGCGACGTCCATCCGACCCATTACGGCAGAATATGCCCGGTCGAAACGCCGGAGGGGCCCAATATCGGCCTTATCAATTCCCTTGCGACCTATGCGCGGGTCAATAAATATGGCTTCATCGAATCGCCCTATCGCAAGGTGATCGACGGCAAGGTGTCGGATCAGGTTTTTTACCTCTCTGCCCTGGAAGAATCGCGCCACCATATCGCCCAGGCCAATGTTAAACTCTCCGCGGATGGCGGCTTCGCCGATGAATTGGTCATCTGCCGCTTTGCCGGCGATGTCGGCGTGGTGCGGGCCGATCGCATCGAATATGTGGACGTCTCGCCCAAACAGCTGGTTTCGGTGGCCGCGGCGCTCATTCCGTTTTTGGAAAATGATGACGCCAACCGGGCATTGATGGCCTCAAACATGCAACGCCAAGCCGTGCCGCTGCTGCGCGCCGATGCGCCTCTGGTTGGAACCGGTATGGAGGCCGTCGTGGCTCGCGACTCCGGCGCCGCGATCCCGGCGCGCCGCTCCGGCGTGGTGGATCAGGTCGATGCGCGCCGCATCGTCATTCGCGCCACCAATGAAACCGACCCAACCAAGTCCGGGGTGGATATTTACACCCTGTCGAAATTCCAGCGCTCCAACCAGAGCACCTGCATCAATCAGCGCCCATTGGTCAATGTCGGCGATCGGATCGAAGCCGGCGGCATCATTGCCGATGGGCCTTCAACCGAATTCGGCGATCTTGCTCTCGGTCGTAATGTCCTGGTTGCTTTCATGCCCTGGAATGGCTATAATTTCGAGGATTCCATATTAATCTCCGAGCGCATGGTGCGCGATGATGTCTTCACCTCGATCCATATCGAGGAATTCGAGGTCATGGCGCGCGATACCAAATTGGGACCGGAGGACATTACCCGCGATATTCCCAATGTGGGCGAAGAGGCTCTGAAAAACCTCGATGAGGCCGGGATTATCCATATCGGAGCGCAGGTTGCGCCGGGTGACATTCTGGTTGGCAAGATCACGCCGAAAAGCGAAAGCCCGATGACGCCGGAAGAAAAGCTCTTGCGCGCCATCTTCGGTGAAAAGGCCTACGATGTGCGCGACACCTCCTTACGTCTGCCGCCGGGTGTTCGCGGTACGATCGTGGAAGTTCGGGTTTTCAATCGTCACGGTATTGAAAAAGATGAACGTGCTCTCGCGATTGAGCGCGGTGAAATCGAGCGCCTTGCCAAGGATCGCAGCGACGAGCTGGCGATCCTTGAACGCAACATCCGCACCCGTCTGGCCGTTTTCCTCAATGGCAAGGAGGCTGCCGGCGGAGGTGGGGTTTTCAAGGACCTTAAGGGCCCGATTACGCCGGATATTCTAAGTGGCGTGGCGCATTCGTGCTGGTGGGATATTGCGCTTAGCGACGAGAATGCCCTGTCCGAGTTGGAGGCCATGCGCCGGCAATATGAAGATGCGAGGAAACAGCTGGAGCAACGCTTCCTAGACAAGGTGGAAAAACTGCAGCGTGGCGACGATTTGCTGCCCGGGGTCATGAAAATGATCAAGGTTTTCGTGGCGGTGAACCGCAAGATACAGCCCGGCGACAAGATGGCCGGCCGTCATGGCAATAAGGGTGTGATCTCCAGAATCGTTCCGATCGAGGACATGCCGTTCCTTGAGGATGGAACCCATGTCGATATGGTTCTCAACCCGCTTGGCGTGCCGACCCGTATGAATGTCGGGCAGATTCTTGAAACTCATCTCGGCTGGGCCTGTGCCGGCCTTGGCCGCCAAATCAGCGAGCTCTTGGACTCCTGTCGCGAGACCAATGACACCACCGCGCTTAAAGCGAAACTTGGTCGTGTTTATGGCGCCGATCGGGTGATTGAGACGCTGAGTGACTCCGAACTGGTTCAAACGGCGCGAACGCTCGTCAAGGGTGTGCCGATTGCAACCCCGGTCTTCGATGGGGCCAGAGAAGACGACATTGTCGAGATGCTCGATCAGGCGGGACTTGACGCCTCCGGGCAAGTAACCCTCTATGATGGCCGCACCGGTGAGGTTTTCGACCGAAAGGTGACGGTCGGTTATATTTACATGCTGAAATTACATCATTTGGTCGATGACAAGATCCATGCCCGCTCCATCGGTCCCTACAGCCTTGTCACTCAGCAGCCGCTGGGCGGTAAGGCGCAATTCGGCGGCCAGCGTTTCGGCGAGATGGAGGTCTGGGCGCTCGAAGCCTATGGCGCGGCCTATACGCTTCAGGAAGTGCTGACGGTGAAGTCGGATGACGTTGCCGGCCGCACCAAAGTCTATGAGTCGATCGTGCGTGGAGACGATGCGTTCGAGTCGGGCATACCGGAAAGTTTCAACGTTCTTGTAAAGGAAATGCGCTCTTTGGGGCTCAACGTCGAACTGGCCGACAGTACTATAAATGCCTGACCGGGGCGGAGAGGCCGTTAAAACCCCTTAGCTCAAAGCGCGAACCGTATCAAGGGGTCGAATCGGGAGCGTGCTCGGGATGAACTGGTGATAAGGAAGCGGAAATCATGAACCAGGAGATTATAAATATCTTCGGCTCTGGCGAGCAGATGCAGAATTTTGACTCGATCAAGATCAGTGTGGCCTCTCCGGAGAAGATTCTGTCGTGGTCCTACGGCGAGATCAAGAAACCCGAAACCATCAATTATCGCACCTTCAAGCCGGAGCGTGACGGGCTGTTTTGCGCGCGCATCTTCGGTCCGATCAAGGATTATGAGTGCCTGTGCGGCAAATACAAGCGGATGAAGTATAAGGGGATTATTTGCGAGAAGTGCGGGGTTGAGGTCACCTTGTCGCGGGTGCGCCGCGAGCGCATGGGACATATCGAGTTGGCTGCTCCCGTCGCCCATATCTGGTTTTTGAAATCGTTGCCGAGCCGTATCGGCCTTTTGCTCGATATGACGCTGAAAGAAATCGAGCGGGTTCTCTATTTCGAGAGCTATATCGTGCTTGAACCCGGCTTGACGCCCCTCAAATCCCGCCAATTGCTCACGGAGGAAGAGTTTGTCTCCTTGCAGGAAGAGTATGGCGAGGACACATTCAGGGCCTCGATCGGCGCCGAAGCCGTGCGCGAATTGCTGGCGGGCATCGAGCTTGAGCGATTGCGCGATGATTTGCGTCGTGACATTGTCGCGACCAATTCCGAACTCAAGCAGAAGAAACTCACCAAAAGACTCAATATTGTGGAAGCCTTTATCGCCTCGCATAATCGTCCCGAATGGATGATTCTGACCGTCCTGCCGGTTATTCCCCCCGAATTGCGCCCTCTGGTGCCATTGGATGGTGGACGGTTCGCGACCTCCGATCTCAACGACCTTTACCGCCGGGTCATCAACCGCAATAATCGTTTGAAGCGATTGATCGAGCTTAAGGCGCCGGATATTATCGTGCGCAATGAGAAGCGGATGTTGCAGGAATCCGTCGATGCCCTGTTCGACAATGGCCGGCGCGGGCGCACGATTACCGGTGCCGGCAAGCGGCCTTTGAAGTCGCTGTCCGATATGCTGAAGGGTAAGCAGGGCCGGTTCAGGCAGAATCTGCTCGGCAAGCGCGTCGATTATTCGGGGCGTTCGGTTATTGTCGTGGGTCCGGAATTGAAGCTGCATCAATGCGGCCTACCGAAGAAAATGGCGCTCGAATTGTTCAAACCCTTCATCTACTCCAGGCTTGACGCCAAGGGGCTTTCTCACACGGTCAAACAGTCGAAAAAGCTGGTTGAGAAGGAAAAGCCGGAGGTCTGGGACATTCTCGATGAGGTGATCCGCGAGCATCCGGTTATGCTGAATCGGGCGCCGACCTTGCATCGCTTAGGGATACAGGCTTTCGAGCCGGTTTTGATCGAGGGCAAGGCCATTCAGTTACACCCCTTAGTTTGCGCTTCCTTCAACGCCGATTTCGATGGCGATCAGATGGCCGTTCACGTTCCCCTGTCGCTTGAGGCCCAGCTTGAAGCACGCGTCTTGATGATGTCCACCAACAACATCCTGCACCCCGCCAATGGTACGCCGATCATCGTGCCATCGCATGATATTGTCCTTGGCCTTTATTATCTGTCGCATACACGCCAAAATGAACCGGGCGAGGGCATGGTCTTCGCCAATATGGATGAAATCGAACATGCGCTGAATGTCGGCGCGGTGACGCTGCATTCCAAAATCAAGGCGCGTTACACCGGTGTCGATTCACAGGGCAACACGGTCACCAGACTTTATGAAACCTCTCCGGGGCGCATGAAGGTCGCCGATCTTCTGCCGCACCGGCCGGGAATCGGTTTCGATCTGGCCAATCGCCTGCTCGCCAAGCGCCAGATTACCGAAATGATCGATGTCGTTTACCGCCATTGCGGCCAAAAGGAGACGGTTATCTTCTGCGACCGGATTATGGCTCTTGGTTTCAGCTACGCTTTCAAGGCCGGCATTTCCTTCGGCAAGGACGACATGGTGATCCCCGAAACCAAGGAGGGGCTGGTTGACGAAGCCCGCCAGCTCGTCAAGGAGTATGAGCGGCAATATGTCGATGGTCTGATCACCCGGGGGGAAAAATACAACAAGGTGATTGATGCTTGGGCCAGATGCACCGACAAGGTCGCCGATGAGATGATGGAGAGAATTTCGGCACGGGAAACCGAGTCCGACGGGCGGCGCGAAAAGCCGGTCAATTCGATTTATATGATGTCTCACTCCGGCGCGCGCGGCTCGCCGGCGCAAATGAAACAGCTCTCGGGCATGCGCGGCCTGATGGCGAGGCCCGACGGTTCGATCATCGAAACGCCGATTACCTCCAATTTCAAGGAGGGGCTGTCGGTTTTGGAGTATTTCAACTCGACTCATGGCGCTCGTAAGGGGTTGGCCGATACCGCGTTGAAAACAGCGAATTCGGGTTATCTGACCCGTCGTCTGGTCGATGTCGCACAGGATTGTATCGTGACCGAGTTTGACTGCGGCACCAAGGCCGGTATCAAATGCGTGCCGTTGGTCGATTCCGGCAAGGTGGTCGTGCCCTTGGCGCGGCGCGCTCTCGGCCGGACCGCGGCTGAAGACGTCATCGATCCGGTGACGGGCGATGTTATCGTGAAGGCCCATGATGAGATTCTCGAAGAGCATATCGGGCGGATTACGGCCTCGGGCATTCAGGAATTGCGCATTCGCTCGGTGTTGACCTGCGAGACTGGATTCGGGGTCTGCGCCAAATGCTACGGGCGCGATCTCGCCCGCGGTACGCCGGTCAATCTCGGCGAGGCCGTCGGGGTCATTGCGGCGCAGTCGATTGGCGAGCCCGGCACCCAGCTGACCATGCGCACCTTCCATATCGGCGGCACCGCTCAGGTTCTTGACCAATCTTTCGTGGAAGCCTCTCAGGACGGTGTCGTTGCATTGCGCAACAAGGCCGTGGTGCGCGATTCTTCCGGCAGGCTCGTCGTCATGGGCCGCAACATGGTGCTGGCTATCCTTGACGACAAGGGCAATGAGCGCGCCGCGCACAAGGTTGTTTACGGCACCAGGTTGCATGTCAATAATGGTGACAAGGCCAAGCGGGGCGTTCGGCTGGCCGAGTGGGATCCCTATACTCGCCCGATTATCACCGAGGTTGCGGGCCGTATCGCCTTTGAAGATGTGGTTGAGGGGATTTCGATCAAGGAAGTGGCCAATGAGGCGACCGGCATTACCAGCCGCGTGGTCATGGACTGGCACGATACGCCGAGGGGGGCGGGGCTGCGGCCCGCCATCGTTGTGCGCGACGGAGACGGTTCGGTGGCCAAGCTGCCGCGTGGCGGCGAAGCGCGCTATCTTCTCTCGGTCGATGCGGTTTTGTCGGTCGAGCCGGGCGCTCGCGTCAATCCGGGCGATGTAGTCGCCCGGATCCCGACCGAAAGCGCCAAAACCCGTGACATCACCGGCGGTCTGCCGCGGGTGGCGGAGTTGTTCGAGGCGCGCCGTCCGAGAGATCATGCCATTATCGCCGAAATCGGCGGCATCGTGGAGTTCGGGCGGGACTACAAGAACAAGCGCCGTATTCGCATTCTCCCTGATGATGGCGGCGATCCGGCGGAATATCTCATTCCGAAGGGCAAACATCTCCCGGTTCAGGAGGGCGATCGCATCGAAAAGGGGGAGTATCTCATGGATGGACATCCAGCACCCCATGATATTCTGGCCATCAAGGGCGTCGAGGAGCTGGCGCGTTACATTATCGGCGAAATTCAGGAGGTCTATCGGCTCCAGGGTATGAACATCAATGACAAGCATATCGAGGTGATTGTCAGCCGGATGTTGCAGAAAGTCGAAGTTGAACATCCTGGAGGTAGTCTCCTGATTCGGGGCGAACAGATCGATCGCGCCGAATTCGACGCGGTTAACGAGGCCTTGGAAAAAGAGGGCAAGGAGACGGCGACAGCTCGTCCGGTTCTTCTCGGCATCACCAAAGCCAGCTTGCAAACCCGCAGTTTCATTTCCGCCGCATCGTTTCAGGAGACGACCCGCGTTCTCACCGAGGCCGCCGTGACCGGCAAGGTCGATATGCTGAACGGGCTGAAGGAAAACGTGATTGTCGGTCGTCTTATTCCGGCGGGAACCGGCCGCGTTCTCGACAGTTACCGCCAAATCGCGGACAAGCGCGACAGGCTCATTCTTGAGGAAAGTCGAAAAGAGGATTTGGGGGACGTCGTCACTCAACACTGATTCGAAGCCCTGCTCTTATCAGGGGTGTGATTCTGGGGTCGGGCAATGCCGACGCCATTGCAGCCGGGTGCAAAATAAAGGCCCCCACACATTCTTTGGTGCGACAGATCCCGCCGCCTTTCTGCAACATGGCTCGAGGAGTGGGTCGCTCCAGCTGGTGTCGATCAGCCGAATCTGATGCGAAAGCGTTGGTTATGCCTGCTTTTCTTTTCTATTTTCGAGCAGTAAACCTCACCGATTTCCGATGTCGCTTTCACAAGGGGGCCGTCACAGGGTTCGCGTATCAATGCCGGCGATTTCAACGATCCGCACGCCCCCGTCAATGACCGGCGGCATTGCCGAAGCGGTTCGGGTCGGACGTTTGAATCTCCTCATTTACGTTTTCCCTGATGATGAAGCTGGAAATGAGCCTGTCCATTGCTATGAGACGGTTTAATTCCTCAAGTGATCGTCGCTTTGTTGCAAGGTTGCAATGGGGAAGGTCGGAATCAAGGCGGCCCTTCGCCTCGCCGATCGCACGGCCGGTAACCGATGCCTCGATGACGCCGCACGGAAGATGAAGGCAGCCTATGCACCCTTATCAGCCGGTATCGGCGCTCCCAGTCGATCCGGTGGCTTAAGTTCACCCCCGCTGCAATGCTTAGAGTCAGTATCTATTAATCCGGTCGAAATGGTGTGCGGCCATCGGCAAGACGGCACCACATGAGGCCACGGCGATTCCGGTCCCGGTACGTATTAAACTCATTTTTCTAACTCCCCATAGTGGGGAATGTTGGCCCCTCGGATGAAAAAACCGTTAAGCTTGTAAATTAAGCGGAACCTTAAGACCGGACGAAACGGTTGAGTGTACTTCACCCAGACGATTGTCGCGGCGACACCGACCGTTGTCGCCTATAATTTATCCACCCCCTGCGTCCTGAAGGCGGACTGATAAGCCGGGTCGTCCCTCGGCTCGGTTATACCGCGACCGGGGCAGTAATAGGTGGGTGCGAGCGGTAGTTGACGACTTCAATGTCGTCGAAGCGGAAATCATCGATTCGTTTGCGGTCATTGTTCAAGACGAGCTTTGGCAACGGATAGGGTTGGCGTGAGAGCTGCTCACGGGCCTGATCGACATGATTAAAGTAGAGGTGAGCGTCGCCGATGGTATGGATCAATTCGCCGGCTGCAAGCCCACTCACCTTGGCCACCATATGGGTGAGCAACGCATAGGATGCGATATTGAACGGCAGTCCGAGAAAGATGTCGGCCGAGCGTTGGTAAAGCTGGCAGGATAACCGGCCTTCGGTGACGGAGAACTGGAACAGGCAGTGACAGGGCGGCAGCGCCATTCGGGTCATATCGGCCGGATTCCATGCCGAAACCACCAATCTGCGCGAATCGGGGTCCTTGATGATCGCCTTGATGACGTCGGCCAACTGATCAATACTCTTGCCGTCTCCACCAGGCCATGACCGCCATTGCCGGCCGTAAACCGGGCCGAGATCACCATTTTCATCGGCCCATTCATCCCAAATGCCGACGCCGTTTCGTTTAAGGTAAGCGATATTGGTATCGCCACGGATAAACCATAACAGCTCGTGAATGATGGACCGCAGATGCAGCTTCTTTGTGGTCACCAAGGGCAGACCGCGGGCCAGATCGAAACGCATCTGATGGCCGAACAAGGATAATGTGCCGGTGCCAGTGCGGTCATTCTTCACCGGCGCATGGGTAAGACACCGGTCGAGGAGATCGAGATATTGCCTCATCGCGTTGAGCATGTCTCCTGAGGGAACGTTTCGTGAATGACTACGATTTTCGTGACTTTTTCGCAAGCTTCAAAGATACGATTTTCGTATATTAAGGTGTGCATTTTTTATTCGCAATGAGTATGATCGCGGCCAAGATCGGGGGCGTCGGTTGATTGGATGCCCCTTTCAAGAGAGTCCGATAGGGGGAGACAGAGGTGGAATCCCGCTTTTAGCGGACAGGCTTGAGCGTTTCGGGCCGATCCCGTTGGCCCGCATGGAGAAGAAATGCGCATTCGACGGTTACCCGAGGGGCTTGTCAGCCGGATTGCCGCCGGCGAGGTCATCGAGCGTCCGGCCAGCATTGTCAAGGAACTGGTCGAGAATGCCATCGACGCCGGCGCGAAGGTGATTGATGTGGTGTTCGCGCAAGGCGGGCGCGGCCTGACCAGAGTAAGCGACGACGGTTGCGGCATGAGCGCCGAGGAGCTGGTTTTGGCGGTCGAACGCCATGCAACCTCCAAACTCGTCGATGAGGCGCTGTTGCGGATCGAGACTTTAGGGTTTCGCGGCGAGGCCTTGCCCTCGATCGGCGCGGTGAGCCGGCTGTCCATTGCCTCAAGACCGCTGGATGCTGAAGCTGCTTACGAGATTTTTGTCGAGGGCGGGGTCGTGAGAGCGCCGAAACCGGTAGCCCTTGGCAGCGGGACCCGAGTGGAGGTTCGCGATCTTTTCTTCGCCGTACCGGCGCGGCTTAAATTTCTCAAATCACATCGCGCGGAAACGATTGCCGCCGGCGACGCGGTCAAACGTCTGGCCATGGCTCACCCCGAAATCGCCTTTACGCTGACCGGCAATGAGCGCAATATCCTCAATTATGCGGCGACACCGCGTGACGATGCCGGTTTTCGCCGGCGGCTCGGCGATATTATGAGGCGTGAATTCATCGATAATGCCATATCGGTGTCGGCCGAGCGTGGCGGCATAAGGCTTAGCGGCTTCGCCGGGCTGGCGACGCTGAACCGGGCCTATGCCAATATGCAGTTTCTCTACGTCAATGGCCGCCCGGTACGCGACCGCCAACTGACGGGCGCGGTGCGCGCTGCTTATGGCGATGCGGTGCCGCGTGGACGTTACCCCATGATCGTGCTGTTTGTCGAATGCGCGCCCGAAGAGGTGGATGTGAATGTGCATCCCACCAAGGCGGAAGTCCGCTTTCGCGATCCGGGCCTGGTTCGTGGGCTGATCATTAGCGCCTTGCGCGCGGTTGTGGCCGAATCCGGCCATCGCACCTCGACCAGCCTTGCCGATTCCGCGCTTGATACTCTCAAAACCGCGATGTCAAACCGCTCAATTGATCCGACCCGGCATTCCTCTGGTGGCGACAAGCGGCCCGGTATGGCCGGAGTCCGGCAAGCAATCTCGGCCCATAACGCCCCTCTGCCCGGCTTTCACGAGGTCTCGGCGCAGGATGCGTCCTTGAAGGCGATTGACGATGCCGATATCGCGCGGCCACTCGGCGCGGCGCGCGCGCAGCTTCACGAAAACTATATCGTCGCCCAGACCGAGGATGGGATCGTGATCGTCGATCAGCACGCGGCTCATGAGCGCCTGGTTTATGAGCGCATGAAGCGCGCGCTTGAGCGCGATGGTATCGAGCGCCAGCCCTTGCTGGTGCCGGAGGTGGTGGAGTTGGACGAGGAGGCGGCGGAGCGCGTTCTCGCCGTCGCGGACAGGCTGGCCCAACTGGGGCTGACCATTGAGGATTTCGGCGCCGGCAGCGTGATCGTCCGCGAAATTCCGGCCCGGCTCGGTAAGATCGACGCCAAGGGGCTTTTGCGCGATATTGCCGATGAGCTCGCGGAGGAGGGCGAAAGCCTGGCGCTGAAGGAAAAGCTAGACCATCTGCTCGCCACCATGGCCTGTTACGCGGCGGTGAGATCGGGCAGGCGGCTGAGGATCGAGGAGATGAACACTCTGTTGCGTGAAATGGAACGAACACCACTCTCGGGCCAGTGCAATCATGGCCGTCCGACTTACATCAAGCTCAAACTCTCAGACATTGAACGGCTGTTTTCGCGGCGATAGGGGGTCTTCCGCGCCTTTTGCGTAAAGGTCAAACCCGGGAGGTGGCGCTCGAGGGACAATCCCCCTGTATAAGGTCATCACTGAGAGGGTCATGGAGGACAGATCGCATATGGACACGAACAGAGCGGACATTTCACCCTATAATGTGTTTTCGCGCGCCGAATGGGCGCGGCTCAGGGCCGATACGCCGCTGACATTGAATGAAGCCGATCTCGACAGGCTCCATGGGTTCAATGATCAGGTCTCCATGGCCGAGGCGATCGAGATTTACCTGCCTTTATCGCGTCTCTTAAGCCTTTACGTCGGCGCAACCCTGTCATTGTTCAAGGCGACGCAACACTTCCTCGACAGCAATAATGGCAAGGTTCCCTATATCATCGGCATCGGCGGTTCGGTTGCCGCCGGCAAGACCACAACGGCGCGCCTTTTGCGCGAGTTGCTGACACATTGGCCTCATCACCCGCAAGTGGAGCTGGTGACAACGGATGGTTTTCTCCTTCCCAATCGAGCGCTTGAACAAGAAGATCTGATGGCGCGCAAGGGATTTCCGGAAAGCTATGATCTTGCCGCGCTTTTGCGGTTTTTATCGCAGGTCAAGTCAGGCCGACACCGGGTGAAGGCACCGATTTATTCTCATCTCGCCTATGACGTGCTCGATGGCAAGTGGATCACGATCGACCGGCCCGATATTCTAATCGTTGAGGGGCTGAACGTCTTGCAGCCCGCCAAATTGCCACGTGAGGGGCGAACCATCCCCTTCGTCTCGGATTTTTTCGATTTTGCGATCTATATCGATGCCGACGAGACCTTGTTGCGGCAATGGTACATCGAGCGGTTTTTGCGGTTGCGCGACACGGCTTTTCGCGATCCGCGCTCTTATTTTCATCATTTTGCGACGATGGATGATGGCGAGGCTGAAAAAACCGCCAATCGGATTTGGGAGAGCATCAATCTGGTTAACTTGCGCGATAATATCCTGCCCACCCGCCAGCGCGCCGATTTAATCCTGTGTAAAACGCAAGGTCATGAAGTCGGTCAAGTCTGGCTGAGAAAATTATGAGCGAGAAGGCACGGGATCAAGACGCTGCCATGCGGTCATGTGGCTTTGTTCACGCGGTGGCGACGCTAATATGCATAAAAGTGGGCGGCGCGCACAGGCTCAAAATCTTCACCATGGCGGGGCGCGACAACGCGACGCAACCTTGCGTCGGCGCGTCATTCGGCCGTGCGATGTGGAAAAAGATCGCGCTGCCGCGACCGGGCCTTACCGGATCGTCATTGTAACCCAAAATCACCATGAGGTCGTAAAGCCCGTCTTCGCGCCACAAAGCTTCCGCATGGGTCGGGCAGGGCAGTTTGGCCGGACGGTTGTAACGAGGATCGCTGGGGTCGTCGCACCAGCCACAATTTGGAGCAAGCGGTCGGAACGGTAACGCCGTTTGCGGCAGGCCTAAGCGATCCGGTCGGTAATAGCCTTGGCGCAGAGGCCATACTCCGATAGGAGTGGCGCCGTCGCCTTCGTGTTTGTCGTCGGTGAGACCACTACGGCCGAGGGCGCAGGGAAACTCAAGCGGCGATAGGCGCAGCCGGCCCCGGCTTGTCCCGAGCGTGGCGGCGGTGACGTAAATGTCATGGACTTTATCCGAGCCCATCTTCCGATCTTCCCTGGGGACCGAGCAAAATCCATCAGAAATTAAATATGCTGCCTTTCCTGCCCGGTCCGTCACGCTGACCTCAAGTTGAAAATGCTATTATAATATACGGATTATGTCACCCGGATCCAACGCTTTATATCTTGCGGGAAAAAGCCATGATGGACGCAAAACGGCTGCTGATGGTTGAAAGCGACGATACGCTCGGCGAAGCGCTGAGCGAGCAATTGACCCTGTCGGGTGAATTCACTGTCCAGACCGTTGCCGCCATTGCCGATGCGATCGAGATTGCCAAGAGAAATCGCTTCGATCTTGTGTTGATCGACGCCGACCCGCCCGCGGCGGATGAACAGGGCAACCAAGGGCAAAAGGGAGAGCCGGAGCGTATCTGTGACTCTGTGCTCATGAACGGCGTCAAAGCCCCGATCATTATGCTTGTTGCCCAAGGGCCTTCGCCCGAGGCCATCTCCTGCACCGGCGAAAGCGCCTGTCACTGTGTCGCCAAACCCTTGCGTTTCAGCGTTTTGCTTGCGCGTATTCGCGCCGCTCTCGATCCTCACGGGCGCAGAGACGCGGCATGCTCGACCATCGGACCCTACCGGTTTCAACCGGCGATGAACCGCCTGATCCATGATGATGGCAGTGTCATTCAACTCACAAGCAAGGAAACGGCGATCCTGCAATTCCTCAACAAGGCCGAAGCCGGGATCGTCAATCGCGAGGTTCTGCTGCGTGAGATTTGGGGATACAATGAGAGGGTTATGACGCACACGCTGGAGACCCACATTTATCATTTGCGCCGGAAAATGCAAGGCGGACAGCCATGCCGGGACATTGTGCTCAGTGAAGCCGGCGGCTATAGGCTTTGCCGCCAGCATGAAGGCAACTCTCGAATGGAAACCGAATCATGATGGAATTCAAGGCTGCGCGCATCGATGCTTTTATGAAAAATCCGGTTCCGGCGGTCAAGGCGGTTCTGATTCACGGTTCCGATGAGGGGATGGTGCGCGAATATGCCTGCAAGCTGGTGGCGGTGGTCGCCGGAGCCGTGGATGATGTTTTCAATATTGCGAGACTCGATGACAAGGCTCTTTTGACCGATCCGGGCCTGCTCGCCGACGAGGCGCGCGCGATCTCGCTCATGGGGGGGCGGCGCGTGGTGTGGATCGGCAATGCGGGAAAAGGCCTTGCCCGCGCCGCCGGCAATTACCTGCCCGAGGCTCTCGGAGACAGCCTGATCGTCGCCGAGGCGGGCTGGCTGCGCAAGACCGATCCGTTACGGCGGCTTTTCGAGCGACGCGCCAACGCGCTCGCCGTGGCCTGTTACCCTGACGACACCGCTTCATTGCGCACATTGATCCTCGGCCAGCTCGAAGAGCACGGGCTGACGATCGCCGCCGATGCGCTGGCGCGTCTTCAGTCCCGGGTTGGGGCCGATCGGATGTTATCACGCTCGGAGGTGGAAAAACTCGTCCTTTATTGCCACGGCCAAAATCGGGTCACGCTGCGCGATGTTGACGCCATTGGCGTCGATACCTCGTCTCTCGCCCTCGAATCGATGCTTGACGCGGTGTTTGAGGGCAATCCGAACGGCGCCGAGAAAACGTATGAACGGCTGACCGGCGCGGGCCTACCGGTGACGTCGATTACTATTACCGCAGCCAATCACATTGCCCTGTTGCAACGCTTGAAAGCAAGGATCGCCGCGGGGCAATCGGCGCAAACGGTCGTCGCCAGTGCCCGGCCGCCGATATTTTTTGCACGGCGCACTTCGTTTCTGCGCCAGCTCGGCCTCTGGACTATCGAGGCATTATTCATCGCCGCGGACAATATCGGCGATGCCGAACTCAAAACCCGCGAGCATGCGGCGCTCGCGGCCGACATCGTCGGCCATGCGCTTCTCAATCTTGCGTGTCTTGCACAAAGTCGCTCAAGGCGCGGATCTGGTGTTCACTCTAGCGCGCCATTCGATCCGATTGAATCGAACCGGCGCTTTTAAACTCTTTATTTCGTCTGCATAATCTTGATCGTCCTCGCTTTGCTTGTGGCTCGGATTATGCTCTAGCGCCGGACGGGCCCTCGATTCTGACGATTTTCATGAAGACGCTGGGCTTCGACCACCGACAGGGCGGTCATGTTGATCACGCCGCGCACGGTGACCGATGGCGTCAGAATATGGGCCGGCCGCGCCGGACCGAGCAGGATCGGTCCGATGGGCAGGGCGTCCGCCATGCTTTTGATAAGCTGGTAGGAAATGTTGGCGGCATCGAGCGTCGGCATAATCAGCATATTGGCCCGGCCCCTGAGAATGGAATGAGGGAAGATTCGTGTTCTGAGCGTTTCGTCGATGGCGGCGTCGCCATGCATTTCCCCCTCGACTTCAAGGTCTGGCGCGGTTTTTCGCAGAATGTCCAGGACGTCACGCATTTTGATCGCGGTTTCGGTATCGGCGCTGCCGAAACTCGAATGCGACAGTAGGGCAATCTTCGGTTCCATGCCGAAAGCGCGAACCTGCTCGGTGGCAAGCCGGGTCATCTTTGCGAGTTCTTCGGCGCCGGGGTTGGGCTGGACGTAGGTGTCGGCGAGGAAATAGACTCCACTCGCCACGATGATCAAGCTGAGAGCGGCGAAATTATCGGCATTGGGGGCGAGCCCGATGACGTCGCGAATATCGCTAAGATGGCGGTCAAAACGGCCCTCGAGCCCGCAGATCATGGCGTCCGCCTCGCCGCGATGAACGGCCAGCGCGGCAATGACGGTGGTGTTGGTGCGCACGATGGTGCGGGCCAGATCGGGCGTGACGCCGCGCCGATCGGTTTGCTCAAGGTAGCTTTCGACATACTGGCGATAGCGCGGATCGTCGTTGGGATCGATAATCTCAAAATCCCGCCCTGGCCGGATCGACAGGCCGTAGCGCTTAAGGCGCGTATCGATCACATTGGGCCTGGCGATCAGGATCGGCTCGGCGATTTTTTCCTCGATCAAGGTCTGGGCCGCGCGCAAAATGCGTTCATCTTCTCCTTCGGCGTAAATCACCCGTTTCGGTTCGAGCCTCGCCCTGGTAAAGACCGGCTTCATGATCAAACCGGAACGAAACACAAAGCGGACGAGGCCTTCGTTATAGGCGGTAAAGTCCTCGATCGGGCGGCGCGCCACGCCGGATTCCATGGCGGCCCTGGCGACGGCGGGGGCAATTCTCAAGATCAGTCGGGGATCGAACGGCGTCGGGATCAGATAATCGGGTCCGAACAGGCGCACCTCGCCGCCATAAGCCTGTTCGGCAATCTCGGAGGAGGCTTCATGCGCAAGTTCGGCGATAGCGTTGACAGTCGCCAGTTTCATCTCTTCATTGATCGCGGTTGCGCCGGTATCGAGCGCGCCGCGAAAGATATAGGGAAAACATAAGACATTATTGACCTGATTGGGATAATCGGAGCGGCCGGTGCAGATCATCGCTTCGGGATTCGCCGCGCGCGCCTCCTCGGGCATGATTTCCGGCGCCGGATTGGCCAGCGCCATGATCAGCGGGCGCGGCGCCATGCGTTTCACCATCTCGGGGTTCAAGACATTGCCGGCCGAGAGCCCTAGGAAAATATCCGCCCCATCGATAATCTCGCCGAGGCCGCGCTTGTCGGTGTCCTGGGCATAGGCCGCCATCCAGCGATTCATGGTCTCGTCGCGGCCCTTATAAACCACACCGTCAATATCGCTGACCCAGATATTGCCTCGGCTGACGCCAAGCGAAACCAGAAGATTGAGGCAGGCGATCGCCGCCGCCCCCGCCCCCGATGTCACGACCTTGATGTTGCCGAGGGATTTTTTGGTCAGGATCATGGCGTTGGTCACCGCGGCGGCGACAATGATCGCGGTGCCATGCTGGTCGTCATGAAAAACGGGAATATCCATCTTCTCACTCAGCCTGGCCTCGACATCGAAACATTCCGGCGCCTTGATGTCTTCGAGATTGATCCCGCCGAAGGTCGGTTCCAGCGCCGCCACCACATCGCACAGATGATCGACATTGCGCGAGGAGACTTCTATGTCGAACACATCGATACCGGCGAATTTCTTGAACAGAACCGCCTTGCCCTCCATCACCGGCTTTGCGGCGAGCGGGCCAATAGTGCCGAGGCCCAGAACCGCCGTGCCGTCGGAGATGACGGCGACCAGATTGCCGCGCGCCGTCAATTCGGCGACTTGATCGGGGCGCTCCACGATCTCTTCGCATGCGGCCGCCACGCCCGGGGAATAGGCGAGAGCCAAATCATGCTGGTTGCTCAAAGGCTTGGTCGGAACAACCTCGATTTTCCCCGGCCTGGTGTTGCGGTGATAGCCGAGCGCCTGAAGTTTCGTATCCTTCGACATGCTTGATACCATATCCTCAATTTAGAGCGGATTGCGTTCAGATTGAATCGCAATACCGCTCTAACATTCTATTTTATAAGCATAATCTTGATCGTCCTTGGCTCTCTCCGGATCGGATTATGCTTTAGTGTTTCGTCTGGATGCAGACCCGTTCGCTTTGTCCAAACGGAGGGTGCGGGAAACAGCTCCATGATCGGGCGGTTTATCGGTGCAAGCCGCCATGGCCACGATGACGACATTACCCCTTACATCATAGCGTAATCGGGCCTGGCGACAAACTTATATGTTGAAACTGTGCAGCGCCCATTTTATAATGACCGCATTCCTGTTTTCCCACCAGAAAAATCGATCCGAAAGGCCTCCCCAATATGGAGCAGAAATTGCCCCGTAAGCACAAACGTCGCTTTCCTTCGGTGATGGAATTTATCGCCCTCATGGCCGCGATGATGGCGATGGTGTCGTTGCCCATCGACATTACTCTTCCTGCCTTTCCTACATTGACGCGTGATTTTTCCCTGGCCGGCGCCAATACGGCTCAAACCACCGTCACAATCTACACGTTGGGGTTTGCGCTCGGACAAATGTTCTATGGCCCGCTTTCCGACGCTTTAGGGCGCAAGCCGCTCTTGATGGTCGGTTTTGCCGTCTCCTGCCTCGCCTCGCTCTTTATTGTCTTCAATAGTAATTTTACATTCCTTCTCGTGGGTCGTTTTTTCCAGGGGGTTGGGTGCGCCGCCCCCAGAATCATCGCGATAGCAGTGATCCGCGATATGTTCGGCGGACGCCGAATGGCTAAGGTCATGTCCACGATCATTACCGTTTTCGTTCTGGCGCCGATGTTTGCCCCGAGTATCGGTGGCGTGCTGCTCGCCCTTGGCGACTGGCGATGGATCTTCTGGTTTTTGTTCGTTGTTTCATTGGCCGTTATGCTCTGGACCAACCTTCGCCTGCCGGAAACCAAACCATCCTACAAGCGCAAATCGTTCTCCATGGCCGCGATGGCGGAAGCGTTCGCCGCGATGTTGGCCATCCGTCAGACGCTTGGGTATAGCCTGGCCATCATGTTCATGTTTGGCTGTCTGCTGAGCTGGATCACCTCCGCCCAACAGATTTTCGCCGATATTTACGACGTGCATGGAAGCTTTCCGGCCTTTTTCGCCATGATCGCGGGCTGTGCGGCTGTCGGCTCTTTCGTGAACAACCGTCTCGTTATGCGTCTGGGTACGCGCTTGCTCTCCCACTCGGCGCTCATCGGCATAATCGCCATGGGAGCACTCTTGGTCCTGCTTGCTTCAGCCGGCGTTGTCCCGCTGGTCGGGTTTTGCATCATGATAGGCGCGATTTTGTTTGCCTATGCCCTCGCCGTGTCGAACTTCACCCCCCTGGCCATGCATAAGGTGGGCCATATCAGCGGGATGGCCTCGTCTTTCATCGGTTTTACCCAAACCGCCGGCGGCGGGGTTCTGGGCTACCTTGTCGGTCAAGCCTATAACCACACCATCATCCCCATGACGCTCGGTTTCGTGGTTTTCGGCCTTGCCTCGCTATTGAGCATCCTGTTTGCCGAGAAAGGGCGGTTTATGAACACTTCGCGAGGCGAATGACAGCCATCGACAGAGGGGCGCTCACCCTTTACCGGTTTTGGGCCCGTAATTCGGCTTGTCCCTCGATCGATCGCGAAACGCCACATTCGCCGCGTTGAGAACGGCTTTGAGCGAGGCCGTCGCGATGTCCGCGTCGATACCGACGCCAAAAACCGTGGAGCCGTCGCCGGTGCGGCATTCGATATAAGCGGCGGCGGGGGCGTCTGTGCCTTTCCCCAGCGCATGTTCTTGATAATCGACAACCGCCAGAGCGACGCCGCAATCGTTCTTGAGCGCGTCCAGCGCTGCGGATACGAGGCCGGTCCCGGCGCCGGAGATAATATGTTCCTCATTGCCGGCTCGGATGCGACCTTTAAAAGCTCGCGCCCGATCGGGTGTGTCAGCACCGCTCTCGGTATAATCGATGAGCGAGAAACGCTGCGGCGCGTCAAGGCAATAGGTTTTCGTGAACGCATCCCAGACGTCCCGAACCGTCAGTTCCCTGCCGGTTGCATCGGTGATGGCCTGGACCTTGTGGCTGAAATCCTGTTGCAGATGGCGCGGTAGTTTCAGACCCTTGTCACGCCATAGAACCCAAGCCACACCGCCTTTGCCCGACTGGCTGTTCACGCGGATGACCGCCTCGTAAGATCGCCCCAGATCCGCCGGATCGACGGTAAGATAGGGAATGTTCCAGATGGAATCATTGCGCTTCTCGCGGGCCTCGAAGCCTTTTTTGATCGCATCTTGATGTGAACCGGAAAAAGCGGTGAACACGAAATCGCCGGCATAAGGGTGGCGTGGATGAACCGGGATTTGCGTACAGCATTCCACCATATTCACAACCTCGTCGATATTGGAAAAGTCGAGGCCGGGAGCGACGCCTTGAGAGTAAAGATTGAGGGCTTGGGTTACCAGATCGACATTGCCGGTGCGTTCGCCATGGCCGAACAGGCACCCTTCCACGCGATCGGCACCGGCCATGACGGCAAACTCGGAGGCCGCCACCGCCGTTCCGCGGTCATTATGTGGGTGGGCGCTGATCGTCACGCAATCGCGTCTTGAAATGTTGCGGCAAAACCATTCGATCTGATCGGCGTAAATATTCGGCGTGGCGCTCTCCACCGTTGCCGGCAGGTTGAAAATCACTGGGTGATCCGGCCTCGGTCGCCAAACCTCCAGCACGGCTTCGCAGATTTCCAGGGCAAATTCGGGTTCGGTCGATGAAAAGGCCTCCGGCGAATATTCAAAAGTCCATTGTGTGGCGGGTCGTCTGGCGCTTTCGTCCGCAATCCGCTTCGCGCCGGAAACGGCCAGTTGTATGATCGCCGATTTATCCATGCCGAACACCGTGCGGCGGAAAACCGGCGCGGTGGCGTTGTAAAAATGAACGATGGCTCTGCCGACACCATCCAAAGCGTCGAAAGTGCGCGAAATCAGATCGTCGCGAGATTGGGTGAGAACCTGAATGCTCACGTCTTCGGGGATTAGCACCGTATCGATCAAATGGCGAATGAAATCGAAATCGGTTTTCGAGGCCGAGGGGAAACCGACTTCTATCTCCTTGAAACCGGTTTTGACCAGAAGGTCGAAAAGCCGCAGCTTTTTCTCAATGGTCATGGGATTAACGAGAGCCTGATTGCCGTCGCGCAGATCGACCGAACACCATCTTGGCGCGGAGTTTATACGTTTCGAGGGCCAAGTACGCTCGGGCAAATCGATTCCAGAATCGAATGGCCGGTATTTAGTGTCCGGATTGCTCAACATAAGACAAGAAGCTCCCATGGTTATTGTTTCGTAGTGACCGGTAAAGTTCAGAAAAAATCCCTAGACTTCAGTTTATATGAATATCCAGCATAGCACAACACGAATGACAACCACCATGGGCCGCTGGTCTGGTCTTCTATATCCTATCTCGGCAGGAAGGGCCCGACACGGCGGTCAGACGGTGGAACCGTATCAGACCGATCGCGATAAACATGGTCGCAAGCCCGGCGACCGGCCCGACAATCCGGTAATCGGGACAAAAGATCGTCACGCCGCACAGCCCGGCCAGAGCGAGGCGCAGCGCAATATCAAGGATACGGCGTTGATGGAGTCGCGCCTGAAAGGCCAGAGACAAGCCCAGCGTGGCGATACTCACGACGAGACAAGCGGGAATTTGGCCGAATCCGGGTGCTACGACCAACTCCGGTCGCGCGAATATTGCGGCCATCATCACCATCAGCGGCATACATATGACAAGCGCCGCCATCATGGTACGGATGAAAGAGGCGTTGGCGATGCGTGAGGTAACCGCGGCCACAACCGAGGTCGGCGGCGACAATTCACCGAAGACCGCGACGAAGAAGGCAAAGAAGTGAACCACCCAAGGGTCGAGACCGGCCTTGATCATGAAGGGTGCAATCACCACGGCGGTGATGATATAGGTGGGCGAGACCGGTAGCCCCATGCCGACGATATAACCGAAACCGAAAGCCACCAGCGCCAGAACGGCGATGTTGACGCCGGCACCTGCCATAAGCAGGGTTCCCAGCTTGGTGGGAACCCCGGTTATGGTGAACAGCGCCGTCAGAATGCCGAGCGTGGCGAGGAGATGGGTCAGTTCGGCGGTAATGACGGAAAAGAATTCGATCAGTTTCAGGAACGGCCGCACCAGTGTTTTCAGGCTGAATATACCCTCTCGCCGGACACGCCATAAAAACTGGGCTGTCAGGGCCATGGTCATGACGATGAAGACACGCCGCGCCGAGGCCATGGCGGGTTGTTGCATCACCCCCATGAGCCAGATCAGCCCGATAACGCTCATGGCATAGATTGCGAGGTTGAGTTTATCGACGCCGGTCAGCTCCGCCATCTCTGGCACTGTGGCATGGCGGTGGTATCTGGTCGCAAGCAGATAAACCGAGAAGGCGACGCCGATAAAATAAACCAGGGCCGGCGCGAAGCCACGCGCGACAACGTCAAAATAGCTTTTGCCGAGATAGTCCGCCATGATGAAGGCGGCGATTCCCATCAATGGCGGAGTGATCTGGCCGCCGAGTGAGGCTGCGGTTTCCACCGCCGCGGCTGTTGTGCGCGGAAATCCGGCCTTGATCAGCACCGGGATGGTGGCCGAACCGGTGATTGCGGCATTGGCCGCGCCGGACCCGCTGACGGCGGCCACACATAGCGAGCCGATGACGGCGGTCTGGGGCAAAAGACGCGGGCGACGCCGGGCAATGCGCGACGACGCGGTGAGAATCGAATCGATACAACCGAATGCCCTGAGCGCGGCCAGCACCAGAATGAAAGACCCGATAAGGGTCAGGGCGAGTTGGGGAAGACGTGAAAAAATGCCGGTCGACATTTCCACGCTGGTGGCGCTCAAAACCCGCGCCCATGGCATGCCGGGATGGTGAAATAATCCCGGTATGACGAAGCCGTAAACCGTATAGGCGATAAGAATGAGATTGAAGACAAACAGGATAAAATAGTGTCGCCTCGTGTATTCAAGAACCAGCGCCACCATGAGGCCGCCGACCGCGAGGTCATGGTTATTCCACACCCCGATGCGATAAATGCGTATGACGTCGAACTCATGGGTAAGATACCATGCCGAATAAACGCAGAGCAGACTATAGGCCAGAGCGACACCGTACCGGACCCCCACCCTCCAGCGAGGGTAGAACCGGCCTGTCGCCAGATCATTCACTATCAGAATGATCATGACCATCGGCACGGCCATGACGGCAAGCCGCGATGAGCCACCATGGCCCGTCATATAATAGTAGAATAGAGAGCAAGAGAAGGCGGTGGAGACGAGGTAAAAGGTAACGCGACTTGCGACCCGAAGAGCCTGAACGGACGGTGATTTGCTGCCCGCGGCAGTGTTTAGGGAGGTGGTATCCATCGCATTGCCGTCAATATGAACGGGCCCGTTACTCACCTCGCGCATTCCCTTGCGGGTTATGACCATGCTCTCCCGGCGCTATCGCGCAATTCGATCATTCCAGGCGTCGTCCCAGCCATTGTTTTCACGCAGGAAACGAGCAAGCCCCGGATGAATGGCGACCGTCTCGCCGGTCGCCATGATGGCGCGACGTTGCAGACCGACCATATCGGCGGCAGTCTGGGAGAAACTGGGATCGGAGGCGGCTAGCGCAGCGGCATTGTCTTTGATGGTGTTCAGCATGGCGTAGACATCCTCTTCCGGTATGTCGAGACCGAGATGAAAGCCCACATACAGGGGCACGAATTTGGCGGTCCCGACGCCGACATCGCCATTGAAGACATGGGCGTCAACGTCCACGACGTCGATTCCGGCGGCGTTCAGCTTTGCAATCTCTTTATCACAGGGGTTGAGGATGCCGATATCGGCGGCGAGCATCGCCTCGGCAATCCACGGTGCGGGGCCGCGACGACCGGCCGTGTAGATAATCATGCCATCGATCGTCCCCTCGTTTAGGAAAGAACCCGCAAGCCCCTTGTCGATCTCGACATATTTATGCCCGACGCCGACGGCGTTCATGGCCCCTTCCAGCGCGGCGCGCGTGTCCCATGGCGCGGGCGAGGTGTAGACCGGCCTGCCCCGCAAATCGCTCCAGCAGGAATATTTGTCGGCCTCTTCCTTGCGCACGCCGAGGCCAACCTCGTAGGTAAAGGCCCAGAATGACTGGACCAATGGCCTTTGCGCCTTAAACCCCTTGTAACGGCCGGTATCATGAGCGATTTCATGAAATGCAATATCGGCGGCGGTATAGCCGTCAAACTGCCCGGCGGCGAATCCACGCAAACTCGCCGCATTTCCAGCTGTCGGCAATACGGTTATATCGTAGCCGTCGAATTTTCGGTTGAGAAGCGTGGACAGCGACACCAATGCACGATAGGCCGACGTCCCCACCGATGATGTCGCCCAGCGCAATGGCTTGGCTTCTTCGGCCATGACAGTCCCGCCCGCCCATGCTGAGAACACGGAAAGCGCGAACGCCACCACGCCGGCGGAAACGACACGAGGTTGCATACTACCATCCTCAGACTTTTGGCTTACCGGAGGATTTGCCACGAACCGTTTAACAATTTACCACTCCCCATTCCCTGTAAGCAAGAGAATAATTTCTTTATCAAGACCGTGGCGACAAGGCTTAAGAGTCTCGTACGATCTCGCCATCATTCATGGTAAGATAGATGAGAACGCCCAGCAAGGTCACAAAAAAGCGGAAAGCGGATTGAGTCCCGTTCCAGATATCGGACATCCACATTCCGAACCATTCGCCGCCGATCGACACGAAGCCGACCTGCCACATCAGGAAGCCCAGCGTCAGACCGACAACGGCGCAAGACTTGGCGGTGTTGAACGCGGAGGCGGCACTGTGGCGGGCGTGCCATAACCGCCATGCTCCAGCCCAGCATAAAACAGCTGTCAGGCCCTCGATCGCAATGATGAAAGTATAGGCGGCATGATGGAATTGTGTGCTTTCGATGGCGCGGTATTTTATCGTGCTGTCGGGAAAGATGGTGTCCATCAACAGAACATGGCGAACAAACGCAAAATTGCTTCCATAGTCCGTGATGTTGCCAAACGTCACCAGCGTGGCGAAAAACGCCATCGCGGCAACCATCGAAATCTTGGAAAGGCGCACAATAAGCATTTTTAGTCTCCTCAAGTTCAATGATGGGGCATTGCCTGGAACCACCCCTTAAAATATGCGGATTTGCGGTTATCCGCGCTTAAGAGGCTCATGCCCGCGCCCCGTCGGATCGCGTTATGTCAGTGTAAGGCACGGGGAGGGGGCCGTCACGAACATGCGCTCACAATCAGTCAATCATGCACCGGGCCGCAATTATACGCAATTTCAGGTTGTTTTCCAAGCGAATCTGCTCTTCCGTGGTGCAAAAACCACTCACGTGGGTACCCGCTTGCCAAGGTGAGCAATGAAAAGATGAGTTGTGAAAGCAGCGCCGGTAGTGCAAACATCTGGCGCCGGACGCGCCTTCAATGCCGTCCGGACTCCACGATTGCCGAGGCCAGCGAAGTCAATCGCGAAGATACATGTCGCACGGTTGGCGACATTACCACCTGACGGTCTGCCAATACTCAAGGGTTATGGGCAGCACGCCGCGCCAATCGCTCTAGTGGACGCTGATTGGCTTGAGATCGTGCTCCAGGGCATTGGCCAGCGCGCCTTCGCGACTGTCGGCAATGGCCACAGGCGTACCATTCGCGGAGTAAAGGGCAAACAGGGTCGTCCCGCCGGGGATTCTGACCGCCGGTCCCAGCAATTCCGTGGCCTTATCCAGATCGATCTCGCGAACATAGCCGATTTCCCCGCCACCCAGCGAGGCCAGTTCGGCAGGTGTCATGGACGTCCTGTTCTTGCTCACCACTATATTCATCACACGACCTTCCTGAAGGTTATGGTTCCACACCACATTCATCGTTTTTGCCAACGCTGCTTGCGAATGGCGTCGATTCCAGGCGGAACATCCGCCAGGCCGTCTCCTGGATCACCGGACGCCTCGGCAGAACTGAGGTAAGCGTAACACTTTTCATCCGGCTTTTGCAAAGATATAATCGCCATGACCGGAATTCAAGACAGGCAAGGATTGCCAAGCTGGTATCACACTGCCAAGGTTTACATTCTGAAAGCGATTATGGGGAGTTGTGCGCCGCCATGCCGAACCCGCCGTCACAATCATCACACTGCTCGCCTCGATCCAGGCAGGCTGTGGACGACAACACTATCGACAATCGCCGTATCCAGCTTTTGATGCAGCTGCGCAACCAGGGTATTCGCAGCACCAGAGTTCTCGAGGCGATTGAGAAGGTGCCGCGCGATGCGTTCGTACCTCAAGCCTTCGCCGATCAGAGCTATACCGATCAACCCCTGCCCATTGCCTGTGGCCAGACCATAAGCCAGCCCTATATTGTCGCTTTCATGAGCGAGCACTTGAAGCTCACGGATCGTATGAAAGTTCTGGAAGTGGGCACGGGATCGGGCTACCAGACCGCTATCCTGGCTTATCTGGCCCGCCGGGTTTATACGCTTGAACGCTATGGTCGGCTTTTGCACAGCGCAGAGCAGGCGTTCAAGACGCTGAGGATCAACAATGTCGTGTGTATGGTTGCCGACGGGCTCAATGGCTGGCCTGCCCAGGCCCCGTTCGATCGCATCATCGTGACCGCCGCGGTGCGCGATGTGCCGCGATCTCTGGTCGATCAGCTCGATATTGGTGGAATCATGATAATCCCTCTGGACATCTCGCCGGGCAAACAGGAACTTCGGCGCATCACCCGCACCGACGAGGGGGTGCAGTTTGAAGCGCTTCTGCCCGTGCGGTTCGTTCCCATGATCAAGGGGGTCGCAAAGGAAAGCTGATTTTACAATGCCGATGGTCAGTCTTAATGCCAGCATATCTATATTTCTGAACGGTTGGACATGCAAGGATTTTGTGTAAAACTTTATTAACCCCACTGTGTCACTATCCACCTCAGCGATGACGTATCGGGGTACGGTTATGCGTGAAGTTGTTTTGAAGACGATGACTGCCGGACGCCTTTTGGCTTTTGCGGAGCTTGTGGCCTTGGCGGGTCTTCTGGCGGCCTGTTCCAGCTCTGCCGAGCGATTCGAGACGCTCGCCAAGCCGGCGCGGTCGGCCGCGGTGAATGATGACGTCGTTTATAGCGCGCCGATCAGCGTCAAAGGCAAGGCGGATGGGCCGGAGAGGTTGTCCGATAGCTCGATTCCCGGTGTCTGTTCCGGTTGTGGGAAAAACGCGGGCGGTGCGAATAGTGTGGGCCACCAGCCTTATAGCGGTACTGGCTCCGTCGGGAATGGTCGTAGTGTAATTGTGGGTATGGGGCAGACCCTTTACGCCGTCGCCAGACAAAATGGTGTGCGCACCGAGGACGTTATTAAGGCCAATGGGTTGCTTCCGCCTTACCATCTCAAAGCGGGTCAACGTCTTTGGATCCCTCTTTCAACCCACCGCTCGGCAATGCCGGCGCAAAGCGCCAGGACCTTAGCGCCACCGGCATCTTCCGCGCAATCTTCTGTTGGGTCAAGGGCGCACATCGTGTGTCCGGGCGAAACACTCTACAGTCTCGGCCGAAGCTACGGTTTGCCGCCAAGTGAGATAGCAGCGTTCAACGGGTTTGAAAAATCCCGCCATCTTCGCATTGGCGAGACTGTCCTCATTCCGATGCGTCACTCTGATCCCAACTCAAATCTCCCGACAAGTGTAACCGACAGGCAGCAAGGGACGAGGGTGAAAACGGTTTCTTCCATGCCCATTGCCGGCGGTGCTTCCAACCAGCCGGAGACCACGGCCGTAACCGGTCAAATCGCCGCTTCAGGCGTTGCAACGGCCTCGGGCGCCACTGCGACCACTGCCACTCCGCCCGGTTCTCATCACACATCTAGCCAGACACCAGCCCTGACACGCGGATCCATTTCCAATTTCCGCTGGCCGGCCAAGGGGCGTATCATATCGCGCTACGGGCCGAAGGACGACGGATCGTCCAATGATGGTATCAACATCGCCGTTCCCGTGGGAACAAAAGTCCATGCGGCGGAAAAGGGCGTTGTCGTCTATGCCGGCAATGAGCTGAAAGGATACGGCAATCTTGTCTTGATCCGTCATCTGGATAATTGGGTAACGGCTTATGCCCATAATGACAAGCTGCTCGTGAGCCAGGGCGACAAGGTCAGGCGTGGAGATATTATCGCCAAGGCAGGTCGGTCCGGTTCAGTGACAAGTCCACAGATTCATTTTGAGATTCGCAAAGGCTCGCAAACCGTCGATCCGCTGGATTATCTCGCTGATTCGGGGTTGTCCGCCAACTGAAACGGCGAGGCTTGGGGTGCCGGAAACTATATTCCACGTCAATGTTTCACGTGAAACGCCCCTTTTCGTGGAACGGATAACATAAAGGGAGGTCTCAGCCCGAACACCACGCAAAAACACATTGTCGAAAGGCTCGACTTGCAAACGTCGCCAGTGTCGCTATAGTCATGCCCACGCTTCCCGCCAAGTGCGATAACGAGATGGTCAATTTCAGGAGTTGATTGAATGTTTGTGACCCCAGCCTACGCTCAGGGCCTCCTCGCAGGCGGCGGCCAGAATAATTGGCTGTTGCAGATCATGCCCATCATTTTGATCATGATCATCTTCTATTTTCTGTTGATCCGCCCACAACAAAAGCGGGCCAGGCAGCACCAGGAAATGGTCGATGGCATTCGCCGTGGCGACATGGTCGTGACCGGCGGTGGACTTGTCGGCAAGGTGACCAAAATCACCGACGACACTGAAATTCAAGTCGAACTGGCTGAAAATGTTCGTGTTCGTGTGCTCAAAAACGTCGTCTCGGATGTCCGCGCAAAAAGCAAACCGGCCGCCAAAAACGAAAACGCCGGTTAGCCGAGTTGGCGATTGAGCGGCCTCCAGCCCCATGGCGAAAAACGTTAGTTCCCCGCTCGGGGAAGGATGGGGCACGGAACGATCAATGCTTTATTTCAGCAGATGGAAAATTGCCCTGATTGTCGCTGTCGTCGGTTTCGGCGCATTGCTGGCGGCGCCGAATGTTTTGCCCGCGAATTTTCGCGCCGCATTGTCAGGATGGTTGCCCTCCGACACGGTCAATCTTGGTCTTGACCTTAAAGGAGGCTCTTACCTTCTGCTTGAGGTTGATCGTAAGGATCTCGTCGCGCATTTGGCTAAACAACTTCAAGGTGATGTGCGCCAAATCTTGCGCAAGAATCATATAGGCTATGTCGATTTAAAGCGTGGCACCCAGGGTGTGAGTGTACGAATCCGTAATGCCTCCGACGTTGAAAAGGCCCTTGACGCAATCAAGGGACTTGCCGAACCGATCTCCCCAAGGGGTATCGGACCCCTCGCCGGGGAGCGCGATGTTGACGTGTGCAGTGATGGTCGGATGATCACGCTGCAATTCACCGCTAAGGGAGTGGATGCCAAAATCTCCGGCGCGGTCGAGCAGGCGATTGAGGTGATCCGCCGTCGAATCGACGCGCTGGGCACGACCGAGCCGACGATACGGCGTCAAGGTACAAACCGGATCGTTGTACAGGTGCCGGGCTTCCAGGAGCCTGAGCGATTGAAAGAGCTCTTAAGTGCAACGGCAAAGTTACAATTCAGACTGCTTTGCCGGGACCAACCAAAAAGTGCAAAGCCCCGGCGCGCGCCACCGGGCTGCGAGTTGCTGTATTCGCGCGATCCCGCCGGAAGGCCCTATTTCGTTCAGACCGCCAGCAGTGCCGGTGTGGATGGTGAGGATTTGGTTCTGGCTCGACCGGATTTTGCCGGGCGAACCAACGAACCTGTTGTTACATTTCTTTTCAACCAGCATGGCGCGATGCGCTTTGGCCGCCTGACACAAGCCAATGTCGGGCGTCGCTTCGCCATTATTCTTGATAATTCCGTTATTTCGGCTCCGGTCATTCATGAGCCGATTCTCGGCGGGACCGGTCAGATCAGCGGCAACTTCACGCTACAGAGCGCCAATGACCTGGCAATCTTGTTGCGTTCGGGCGCACTGCCGGCGAAACTTGTCATCATTCAAGAACGCACGGTCGGAGCGACCCTTGGCGCCGACTCGATCGCCGCGGGTGAGTTGGCCTCGATCATTGCCATCATCGCTGTTGTCCTGTTCATGGTGATAACCTATGGGCTGTTTGGGATGTTTGCCGATATTGCCCTGGCGGCGAACCTTGTTGTCCTGCTTGGTCTTTTGTCATTCCTGCGGGCAACGCTGACATTACCCGGAATTGCCGGTATCGTTTTAACGGTCGGCATGGCTGTCGATGCCAATGTCCTGATTTTCGAGCGTATTCGTGAAGAATGGCGGGCCGGACGTTCTCCGATCAATGCCATTGATACCGGGTTCAAACGGGCATTGGGCACAATCTTTGATGCCAATATCACAACCCTGATCGTCGCCGCCATTCTCTTCTGTCTGGGCTCCGGTCCTGTACGCGGCTTTGCCGTGACCCTTGCTCTTGGCATCATGACCTCGGTCTTCACCGCCTTCACCCTGACAAGATTGCTGGTTGCCCTGTGGGTTGGCAGAACCCGGCCCAAAACCATCCCATTTTAGTGCGTATCCACACTCAAAAGGCTCAAGCCCAGCATAGGGAAACCCGTCATGCGTTTGCTTCGCTTCGTTCCGGACAATACAGCCATCGCCTTCATGCGCCTGTCGCGTGTGGCCTATCTGTGTTCCAGCCTTGGCCTTCTTGCCTCACTTGTCTTGTTTTTCACCATGGGACTAAACTATGGCATCGATTTTCGCGGTGGAACTCTAGTCGAGATCAAAACGAAAACCCCGGCCCGAATTGCCGAGCTGCGCTCAACGCTTGCGACGCTCGGCCTTGGCGAGGTTGAAATACAGCAGTTTGGCGCCAGCGACGACATACTTATAAGATTGGTGCGCCAACCGGGGGGCGATGACGCCCAACAAGACGCCGTCGGCCGGCTCAAACAGGCCCTCGGGCCCGACGTCACCTATCGTCGCACCGAGGTTATCGGCCCGAAGGTCTCCAAAGAGCTTGCCCGTCAGGGTACCATTGCCGTTTTGGCAGCCGTGATGGCGGTCCTGATTTACATCTGGTTGCGCTTCGAATGGCAGTTTGCCATTGGCGCGGTGCTGGCGCTGGTGCATGATATCACGCTGACCATTGGAATATTCTGTGTTTTTCAGTTCCAGTTCACTTTATCGATCATTGCCGCGTTGCTCACCATTGTCGGCTATTCTCTGAACGACACCGTGGTCGTTTATGACCGCATTCGTGAAAATCTGCGTAAATATAAAAAGAAGCCACTGCCGGAGCTCATCGATCTCTCGATCAACGAAACCCTGTCACGCACGACATTGACCTCGTTCACGACAGTGCTGGCCTTGCTTGCTTTGTACATTTTCGGCGGGGAGGTGATCCGTGATTTTACCTTCGCCATGCTCTGGGGAGTGGTTGTTGGGACGTATTCATCGATTTTCGTGGCTTCGCCGCTCCTGATCACGCTGGGTATGATGAAGCGTAATAGGGGGCAGGGTGATCTTTCACCGCAAAAACAAACCCATACCTCGCAGTGCTAACGGTTTTGCCCGCTCGCCGCCACAATCATGTTTTTATCCAGCTTATTCATGAGGGCCACTAGGATTGCAGATGGGGCAGGGAAGGGCGAGGCTTGGCGCTACTGCCTCGATCTGGTGCGCAAAACCGATAAGGACCGCTTCCTGTCGGCCCTGTTTGCTCCGGACCAACACCGCATGCCGCTTCTGGCGCTTTATGCCTTCAATGTCGAGACGGCGCGTATATGCGAACATATCAGCGAGCCGATGCTGGGAGAAATTCGGCTGGAATGGTGGCATGGCGAGGTGGCCGGGCTTTTTGCCGGCCGGGTTGGCGATCACCCGGTTCTGCGCGCGCTCTCTGGCCCGGCGATGAGCGGAAGACTGTCGCGGCGAGGGCTGGAGACTCTGCTGCAAGCCCGCCGTTTCGACCTCTATGATGATTCTATGCCGACAGTTGATGATCTTGAGAGCTACCTTGACAAGACATCGTCGTCGCTGATTGAAATGGCCTGCTCCATTCTTGCCGGAGAGGGTGGGGCGACGGCCGCGCGAGCAGCCGGCGTTGCCTACGGTCTTGTCGGGCTGATGCGGGCTTTGCCGATCCATAACCGGCATGGACAATGTTACATACCAGCCGATCTGCTCAAAATGCACGCGATGACCCGCGCCGACATTGTCTCCGGCCTGTGGAGCAGGCCCTATGGCGAGGTCCTGGCAACGCTGCGCCGCATCGTGCGCGATCGGCTGTCACAAGCGCGGATGTATGCACAAAACCTGCCGCCCCGCCTGCTACCGGCGTTTCTACCGGTCAGTCTGGTTGATCTTTATCTCAAACAGTTGGAAAGCGCGGTAGCGCAATCTGTAAAACAGACAGGCGATGTGTCGCAACTGCGAAAACAGTGGCGGTTATGGTCTTGTGCATTACGTGAAAGATTTTAAAATCGCGCGAGGGTGGCATCTTCGGTCTGAAAAACAGCTTTTCAGACTGCCTCCACAGGCACTATCGCGTTCGGCGGCTTCGCGTGAGGGAACCAGACGGCGCAACAGTCCGAATGGAGCGAGCGGAACGAAAGCGACGCTCAGTTTCACGTAAAAATCGCCGCCGGCCCAACCTGTCCAAATCGGTGCATCAATGTTAAACCAACCAAGGGAATAGGTGGTCGTCTCAAGGTCGGTACCGGCGAAAGCCAAGGTAAAAAACCAGACAGTGTCGATCAATGATCCGAGTATGGATGATGCCAAAGGCCCCTCCATTTTTCGTGTCCGAGGCGATCGAATATGAAAACGTCAAGCAGCTTAAGCGATCGAGAAAGTACCGGCCGAGGCGAATGCGATGCGCATTGTGGCCAGGATCGTTGATAAAATTGCCGCCGGCGCGAACCCGGCATAAACCATATAACGCGCAATAGCCGGTCCACAGCGGCGATTGGTCAGATCGGTGACGAAAAGGCCGGCGGATAGGTGAACGCTCCCCAGGTTAGCCGGTTTTCAAGCCCAAAGGGTTCAAACCGGTATTGCACCGGAATATTCGAGGTGATGACCACGATGGCCATGGCGCCGATCGCAACCATGGAAAGGACTTTACCAGGTATCGAAGCACCTGTTTTCTACGTCTCATGGTCTGTCTGGAGAAGAATTGGCGATGACACTCTTGTGAATACGGCGTTTGAGGCGGCGCGCTTTTAGGGATAAGGTCTGCTCGCGGGCCTTGACCAGAAAGGCATCGAGCCCGCCGCAATGCTCCACATCTCTTAAGGCCTTGGCGCTGATGCGGAAACGATAAGATTGCCCGATGGCATCGCTCACAAGGTGCACATTGGACAAATTGGGCAGAAAACGGCGGCGCGTCCTGTTATTCGCATGGCTGACATTATTGCCTGCGAGTACGCCTTTTCCGGTCAATTCGCAACGACGGGCCATGACAATACTCCTCAATCTCCTGGTACAAGGATGTTCAGTTCCTCAAATCCTCTGCCGGTCGGCGTCGACATGAGCAACCCGACCAAGCTGAACGCACTCGCGGCCGGCAGAGAATTTTAACAGTTTACTCCTATAGGACGTGCGACCGTTATCGTCAAGCTAGAGCATAATCCAACCGGAGCGGAGCGAGGATCGACAAGATTATGCTTAAAAAACAATCA
Organism: Hyphomicrobiales bacterium; assembly: GCA_036881905.1. GTDB lineage: Bacteria > Pseudomonadota > Alphaproteobacteria > Rhizobiales > Im1 > JBAJNN01. Next base: position 75,513 of record JBAJNN010000003.1, read on the forward strand.
ATTATGGTATTTTCCGTGGCAATGGAATCATGGAAAATGCCCTAGTGCCGAATGGCGTGTCGACTTATGCGGCGTCGGCCCCGAAAATATACTAGGACTCTCGACCATGACGTTTTTTTCATCGAACCATTTTTTATCGAAGCGCCGCCTTTTTCTGTTCAGTTCCGCCCTTATCGCCATCGGGCTTTCGCAACCGGCCGCTACGGCGGAGATCGAACCCATATCCCTGGCTTATGACGTCTCCATCAGAGGGATACGCGTTTCCACCATCGACCTTAAGATTGACCTCAAGCCACAAGGTTACGACGCTACCTTGGAAACCGACACAGTCGGGCTTGCCGGCTGGTTTTTCGACGAGGCCATCTCTTCAAGTGTGTCGGGAACCTTCATTAACGGCAACCCCCGTGCGGCACACTATCATCTGGAGGACAGCAAAGGTAGTCGAACGAAACTCATCGACGTTGATTGGTCGGGTACAGAGGTGAGGACCAGACGCTCCTACACACTTGATTCCAAGAGGGCTTCCGCCATCCGCAAAGTGTTGAAACCGGATATGTTCGATCCCATTTCGACCGTATTGCGGCATGCGCTTGAGGCGGAGAATATATCGTGCAAAGGCAAAAGGCGCATTTATGACGGCAAGGAAGTGTTCGACCTTGAGTTCAAATTTTTGCAAGCAGACACTTTCGGTGTCGGCGATGCCGGTGTTTACCGCGGACCTTCTTTTGTTTGCCGGGTGGCATATAAGCCGGTCGCCGGGCAATCGAAGCGTAAACTGGAACGCATTGCCAAAAATCCGATACGCTACCGGGTCTGGTTTGCGCTGGTCTATGCTCAATCTCTCGGCCGTAATCTGATTTTGCCGGTCGCGGCCACCGGTAAAATCAAGGGCTATGACGCCGTCATCGTCACTCGCGCGGCCACCATCGGCGGCAAGCCGTTAAACGGGCAATCCCTGACGAAACGTTGATACGGCCGTTCACATCGGCCAGGTTCGTTCGTCTTCGGGGTTGACGATTGCGCCGTTCTGTCCATCGGATTTCTGTTCGACAAACAGAAGACAGGCCGGAATGGCAATTCCCATGACGACCAGCCCGGTCAAGGGGAAGATCACGCTGCCGAAGCTGGCCGGGACATTGAATAACGCCAGAGCGAACACAAGCGGCAGCCCGGCATTGACGGCCCTGAACGCCACGGTGATCCGACCGCCCCACAACGCCGAGTCCCTGTGGCTCCGCAGCTGCCCGAAAACACCGCGGCGGATTCTGATGCGGGTCGAATTGAAGCCGAAACCGATGATGAAGGAAAAAAGGAGCGCCAATTCCGTTCCAAGCGGCCAGACGACACCCACATCGCCCACCACCACGGCGAAACAGGCCGCATAGGCGAGATATTTCCACGAGGACAGGGGGATGAAGGTCGCAATCAACGCACCCACCCCGGCGGCGGCGCTCACCAAGCCATAATCGGCCGCCGTCATGCTCTCCCGGCTTTCGTAAATAAGCGGAACGAAAAAGTTGAATCCACCGATCTGAATGGCCAGAATGCCCATGCAGGCCGTGAGAATCCAAAGAATTTGCCTTCTGCCCTTGCTGTCTGAAGGATTCTCCGGACCATCGTCATGAGGTTGGGCGCGCGATTGGTGAGCCGCCGAGTGAAACGCATCGGCAAAAAACAGAAGCAACAGACTGGCGGCGAAACTCGCGGCAATGGCGATGAAGACATAGCGGGTGCCGAATTGGGCGATCAGCAGACCGGCCAGGGCATTGCCGGCAAAGACGCCAAGCTGAATCGCCGTTTGCGATAATCTTGAAGCCTGGTCCGCATCAAGCACTCCGGCAATGGTCAACTGCCCCATCAGGGTTTCAATGCATTGCTGGCTGATAAAGATAATAAAGGTCAGATAAGCGGCGATGATCACCAGAGACAAGAGGGTGTAGTCACTGATGGCCAGACCGGCGTAAAGCGCCGCGGGAATGCCGACAATACGGGAGAAAACGATCATCGACAGCGGTCGCCGGTCGATGGCGTTGCGCAATGGCTTGAACAGAAACTGCGCCAGAAAGGGAACGATATTCATCACGAAAAGGGTCACGCCGATCACGAAAGGCGATTGGCCGAGCCTGGCGCTGGTCCACAAAAGCCCGACCGTGACCATTCCTTCACCGAGCATGGTGACCGCCAGCAGAAAGACAAAGATGAAAATGGATTTTTTGCTCATCGCTTCATGTCCTCCATCGTGAATATGAGGTTTTGTCGTTCGAGGTCCCGAATCCGTGCAATGTCGGTTTCGACAATTGCCGGATTGTCGTGAGACAATTCGATCATGGCCGGGCAGGTGACAAGATCGACGGTTTCGGCGATGGCTTCTCCTCGCCTGACAAGCCAGCACGCTTTCACAAAAGAAGGCAGCGACTCGATAACTTTTCGGCCTGGAATATCCGACAGAAGGCCGCAACGCTCATTGCCAAGAAAACACACCGATGCCGCGCGGATTTTTCTGATGGTAAGCGGATCGCGCCCGCGCTGTCGCGAGGGGAGAGAGGCGTCGATCAACGCATCAAGGAAAGACGGCTGAATATTGGAATCGATCACGCAAGCCCCGATACCGCCATGGGCGCGGGCGGCGATTTCAACCAGCAAAGGCCCGCTCGCAGTCAGCATGATTTCCGCGTGAACCGCTCCAACCTCGATGTCAACCGCCCTTGCCACCGTCTCGCAATAGGCAATGATTCTCGGGTCGATGGCCGGATCATTGGGAGCGTGGAAGTCGATCCGGTCATAGATCATCGCCCCCTCGCGATCGAGCTTGCGATACCGACCCACGGCGAAGACCGTCAGCCCCGCCGCGGACATGATCCCGTCCACCGTGTGTTCAACGCCGCGCATGAATTCCTGGACCAGAACCCCGCCGGTGTTGTTGGCGTATTTATCGCCATGTTCAAGAATGAAGGCGGCATGTCGTTCGAGACAACGCCGATCATGGCAAATGCGAACCAGATCGCTTCCCGAACTGGCTTCCGGCTTGACTACGACCGGAAATCCCACCTTTTCGGCCCATGCCAGGCAAGCGCGAACCGAATCGCAGCGCCTCTGCGCGCAAATTTCGATTCCGTTTGCCTGAACCACCGCCATCATCCGGGTCTTGTTGCGGCGTTTGTCGGTGGTTTTTGGATCGTTGCCGGGCAGGCCGAAGCGTGAAGCCAGCTCTTCGGCGAGGCGAACGCCGCTTTCAGCCCCGGGAATAACGGCATTCAGACCGACCCGGTCGAGTTTGGCAATGAAATCGGGATCGGTTTGACGATAGATGGCCGGAAAGACACTCTCGGTTCCTTCAAAATCGCGGGTGAAGATCGCCACGCAATCGGCATTCCTCTCCATCAGGCGTTTGGCGATGAAGGCACCGGCGGAGTTAGGATCGACGACGCCGACCGCCAGCCCGGACAAATCGCGGCCATCCAACGACCGGGGCGGAGAGGGAGAGTGTCGCGTCATGGCCTGTCACCGCGCGCCAATGGGAAGGTCGCGAAAGGCAATGATATAGATGGCGCCTTGCGATCCCGCCGTCGATTTGTGCAATGCGTCGGCCGAAAGGCGCAAAACATCGCCCGGACCACAGCGATGATCGCCCCCTTCAAGCGAAAACGTCATTTCACCTTCCAGGACGATCAGCGTTTCCGCATTGGCGTGGTGGTGCCAGTCATGGACTTTCCCGGGCGCATCGCGTTGAATCTCGACGCAACCCTGCTCGGGGAGCATCCCGATGATGCGGTCGATGGAGGAAAAACCGATAGCGGCGTTTTTGACGATCTCGGTCATGGTGTCGCCCACTCTCCATGATGATGATTCGCGCGGTTCGTCTCGAACAGTGTGCGAAACGGACAAGCGGTCCGCTCATTGTCGTCACCGAGGAAATATTGTTGATATTCATAAACACCGGGGGCGCCGTATTTGCCAAGAGAAGGCGACACCGGCACCAAATCATAAGGGGCCAGCCGTTTCCGGACCGTGGAAAATGCCTGCTCGGCCGCCTTGTCGGTGCCCAGAATCTTATCGAACACCCATCGCGGCTGAAACGTCACCATAAAACAACTGGACCGCCGGCTCTGCCGCAACAGATGCGCGGGCGTGTTGCAAATGACGAAGACGGGTTCCCCGGCGAAGCTGAACTCCCACAGCGGATCGCAGAGCTCGACGGGGATATGATCCGGCCACGGGCGGTTGTCTTGCCGAACAAGCTCACGCAGCAGGGACCAGAATTTCTTGCGATAAACATCGAGAGGCAGGATCGCGTCCGGCTTGGTGAACAAAACCAGGGAGGTATTGGGGCCGAAGGATCGCGCTTGGCTTAGAAACGCGCCGAGGGAGACCGCCAGCGAGCGAACATCGACACTGTCATGAAAGACATAGCGCAACTGGTCGCCTTTGTAACCCCGGACCCCGAAAATACACGGGAACGGGCGCTCCACGCTCCCCATCAACGAGGAAAACTCCGAAAACACAATTCGCTGCCATGTCCCTTCGCCATGGCGACGTTCGATATCGCAACGGGCCAGAATGCGCGGCTCACTGAATTACCTTCCCTAGCGAATTACCATTAAGAACACCGTAGCATTATAAAATCCTTCAAACAAGCGTCTCGAAAACTGCATGGCGATCATACCGAGCACGGCGCCAAGGTCGGCGGCGGCAATGTCAGGGCCGATTATGAAACCGCGTTGCCCACGGCGTGCCGCCAGGGTCACGTAAGCCATGAAGAGCGAGAAAACCATGGCAAGCGCTCAGCACCCGGGCCAATAATGATGCGGCAAGAACAGCCACCGTCGTGAAAATCGCCATATAGGAAAAATAATCGCGTAACAGTAGAGCAAACTGCCGGCGTGAAAACCGAAGGCGCCATGATGCCGCTGGACAACGAGGCGCGCGCCGCTTTCCCAATCGGATGTGACGGCCATGAAGGGTCATATGAACATGGCCAGCATAAAGCTCGGAGAAATTGACCAACCGATTCTTGGGAAAGCTGTATCCCGGATCGACGACAAGAAAGAGCGCCAGAACGGCTGACGTCTGGGAAAGCGTCGAGAAAATGAAAGGAGCCAGCAGAATCAGCCGGAATTGCGCGCCGTTATCGCTCATGCCAATATCGCCCGTTGGGCCATTCGCCTCACATCACCACCTGAGAATCTAGAGTATAATCCGACCAAAGCGCGAGCGAGGATCGACAAGATTACGCGGTCGAAATCAAGAGTTAAGGGTGCCGACTCGATTCAATCAAATCGAACGGTGCTCTAGGTGGCAGCGTTCGGCCCGTTGTGTCTTCTTGAAGCATGAATGGCATTGGTCTTGAGCAACTTAACCCGATACGCAGTCACCACTTTGCGATGGGAAAGACAATGACTTACTCTCATATCCTCTCATTTTTTGGCGGCAATTGTAGTCTGACTGGCCCCAACTGGCAACCGTAAATGACAGGCCTGGCTTCACCAGGGCCTTTGACGGAAACAGTCACCGTCGCCGCCGGTTCCGCCTTGCCGGTAATCGTCGCGGTGGTGTCGGAAATCGTCGCGCCGTCATCTGGCTCTATAACACTGTTATCCTCCGCCAACCCAATATCCCTCGGGGCTGGTCGCTCCTCTCCTCTCGCGCAAGACGACCCACCGCTATCCAAATCATTGCCGGGCAAATCCGTCTCCCGTGACCCGGTTTGCGCGGTGACGGCGCTGCCGACGACCGTGCCGGCAAGGAATGGTGATGGTATCACCGGCCCGCCGCTTCGGCATGCGGATCACCGCTATGGAGTTGGCCGCCGCGCGGGACCCCTTACCATCTTCCCTGAGATGACGATAGTTGCGAAAAGCGCGCCTTGCTCCAGGTGAATTCCGCGAGTCCAGATGTCCGTGCGGTTCATAAGGGAGCTACCCTATGGGCCGTTCAGGCCCGTTGTTTCTAAATTCCGTAGCCTCTACTCTGAAAATACGCCTCCCATGATGGCGCAACCTTAGGGGGCGTCTCTCGATTCAAGATTTTCCTAATCCTTGCCAAGCGACGGATTCTGTCTGGGCGTATTAGGTGGAAAACGTCCGTGAGATTTGCTTTTGTTACAACTTTGATGGTCGTTCCCTCCCCAGCCCAAGGCGGAGACCCCGTCTTGCGAAATGCGATTCGAGGCGACGCCTGGAGAATCCTGACGCCGTAAATAAGTCGTGATACGGGGCGCGCGAAGCTGGTATGGTGGTCAGGTCTTGAATCTTCTTGCGGGAGAATGATTATGGTTGAAACCAGCTTTTGCGACATGGCCTGGCAGGCCACCGCCGACAATTACGCCAAAATCCTCAACCTGCCTTTCATTCGGGAATTGGCTGAAGGTACGCTCGATGCCGCTCGGTTCCGCTTTTATGTGATTCAGGACTGGCTTTATTTGGAAGAATTCGCCCGCGCATTATCGATTGCGGCGGCCAGAGCACCGGACGCGGAAGCCATGGATGTGTTCGGCAAATCCGCCCAGGGCGCCATCCTGGTCGAGCGCAGCCTTCATGGCGGTTTTTTTAAACGGTTTGGCGTGAACCGAAAGGAAATGGCGCAGGCACGGCCGACGCCGACCTGCCATGGCTACAGCAATTTTCTTCTGGCGCTGGCATGTCGGTCCTCTTATGGCCAACTGATCGCCGGTCTTTTGCCCTGCTTTTGGATTTACCAGGCGGTCGGCGGCCACATTGCCGCGCAGGCTGGGCCCGACAACCCTTACGATGCCTGGATCGAAACCTACTCCGATCCCGATTTCGCCGCGTCAACAGATGCAGTCAAAGCCATCGTCGATCGCGTGGCCGCGCTGGAGAGCAGGGCCGAGCGTGACGTAATGCTGGCCGCCTACAAATATGCGGTGCGGTTTGAATGGATGTTTTGGGACAGCGCCTATCGTTTTGAGGATTGGCCCATCACGCTCTGAAAGCGCTAAAGTCGGCGGTTGAGGGCAATTCAACAAAAGCAAGCCGCCTAGCATGGCGTCACGGAGGACGGGGCTACGGATGGCGGGGTTGAGTGTGACGACGTCTCGCGGCAGCTTCTGCATCGGCCATAAATTTCCACAACGCGGTGTCTTGTTCGAAAGCCGCGATTCCCGGTTGCGCGTCGAAGCGAGGTCAGAACGTCCGGCGCCGGGAACTCGGTGACGCTGCTGCACTCATCGCAAATCATGAACATCGTATCCCGGCCGTGGCAATGGTCTTGTTTGCACGCCACAAAGGCTTTCTTGCCTTCCAACCTGTGGATCAGCTCATGTTCGCGGAGAAAATCAAGGATGCGGTAAATGACGATCGGCGCCGGGCGGCGACCATTGAGGGCGCCCATATGCTCGATAATGTCATAGGCCCCGACCGCCTTTTGACCCGATGCGATGATACTCAATATTTCACGGCGCAATTGGGTCAGACGAACGCCCGACCGGACGCATTTTCGCTCCGCCCGCCGCAAAATCTCCCTCAAAGCGTCGGTTTGATCGCTCCGCGATGTGACCGATTCGGGTTGGTTCATGATCTTACGAGACTCCCGACAAGCAGCCTTTTCATCGAAATCTGTCGCTTAGTCTGCCATATTGGTAGGGAAAATACAAGGAACCTGAAGATCGTAAACGAAGTCCGCGCGGCGGTCGGGTCCGGTGCGTGTTCCAGCAATATTGGCCCAAGAACTGAAGACCTAGCGCAACCGAGAGTTACTACGGCCATGACGAGACCATTCGGCGGGCGGAGTGCAAATCGGCTGGTGTATCGACCTCACACCAGTCATGCCCGTCGATGGCGCAGCTTGCCACTTCGGTGCTTTCGGCGATCGTGGCAACCGCGGAAGGGAACCACAGGCTTAGTCCCGAACCGTCGCGCATGGTGCGTTCAAGAACATCGCGATAAAGCCCCGCCCCGTCTTCGCCGAATCGGTAGAGACCGATCGCTTCAGCATCGACGCTGTCTGATGGCAGGGTCTTGCCGATCCGCACGATACACCCCCCTTTGAGCATGACTTTCATATCGTCATTGTCATAGTGTTCTTTGTGGTTTATCGCCACACGGATAGGGGCCGACGGGCAGGACAGAAAATGTCTGACCAGCTCCGCGCGAAATATCGTATCGCCATTCACCTGGATAAAACCGGTTTTCATCTCATGACGCGCCATCCAGCAACTGGCCAAATTATCCACCACCCTATAGAACGGGTTGAAGATGGTTCGAATTTCGACCGACAAGTCACGCGCGAGCCTGCCCAGCATCTCCTCCACCAGTTCGGTGCCATAACCGGTTATGACGACGAATTCTTCAATGCCGCATGCCGCGAAGGCGTCGATCTGCCGGGCGATCAGCGCGCGCGCGCCTATTTTCAGCAGTGCCTTGGGAAGAGCGTTAGTCAATGGCAAAAGCCGCTTGCCTTGGCCCGCGGCGAGGATCAAAACCTTCATGACGCTACCTTATCTCTCGATCGACGGACCGCCCCCGGCCAGTTTTCGATTGCATCGTAACCTCACCGAAGTCAAGCCCCCAAAACCGGTATCGGATCTTTTGCCAATGTTCACTCTGGCCCATCTCTCCGATCTTCATCTCGCCCCGATTCCCCGGCCATCTTTGCGGGAACTGGCGACGAAACGATTTTTCGGCCACCTGTCCTGGCGCGGGCGACGCCGTCATATCCATTGTCGCCACGTTGTCGATCTGATGGCCGAGGATATTCGCCGTCACACCCCGGACCATGTCGCCCTGACCGGAGACCTCGTCAATCTCGCGCTCCGGCGGGAATTTGACAATGCCGCGCAATGGCTGAAGAGATTCGGGCCGCCCGAGTGGATCAGTGTGGTGCCCGGCAATCACGATGCCTATGTCTCCGCCCCGTATGATGAGGGTGTCGGTTTGTGGGCGGATTACATGCGCGGCGACCTTGCGTTGGAGAGTTTACCCGAACAAGGCCGTTTTCCCTTCGTGCGGGTGCGACGCAATATAGCGCTAATCGGCCTGTCGACCGCGGCGCCGACAGCGCCGTTCATCGCATCGGGCCGGCTTGGATCGGTTCAAACGGACGCTCTGGGCAAAATTCTGTCCATCCTGCGCGAGCGCGGTTTTTTTAGGATTATCCTTATCCATCATCCCCCGGCGCCTGGCATGAATCCAAAACGCAGAGGACTGGTTGACGCTAAACGCCTTGCTGCTATCGTGGAACAAGACGGTGTGGAACTCATAGTTCATGGTCACACTCATCGTGGCTCGGTAAAACAGCTACGGTCCCGGTATGGTCGCGTGCATGTGGTTGGTGTACCGTCGGCTTCAGCGGTTGCCCATGGAGGGCGGCCGGGCGCCGCCTGGAATCGGTATATAATTCGCCGCGGCAAGGGGTTATGGCGATGTACCATGAGCACACGGACTTACGACGAGACCAATGATCGTTTCGTGGCGGGGGAGAGTGTGGAGTTCGATCTGTCTACGAGGCAATAAGGTACCGGTGGATTTATGTTTGATCACATAGGCTCATGTCTTTTTCAACAAAGCTCAAGGTGAATCCATGACCAACCGGACAATGTTGAAATTCGGCTATCCGGAGAGTTTGATTGCTGATTACCAGCATTGGCGCGTCTTGCTGCGCCCCCAACAGGTCACATTCGGCGCTCTGGTGCTGATTTGCAAGGGCGAAGCCCGCGCCCTGCCGGGAATCCCGCGTGACGCCTTTACCGAACTGGCCGAGGTCACGGCCGATATCGAGACCACGCTCTCAGCCTTGTGTCCTTATGACAAGATCAATTATCTCATGCTGATGATGGTCGATTGCGATGTGCATTTTCATGTCTTGCCGCGCTATGCGCGCGCGCGGGAATTCGACGGCGTCACCTATCGCGATCGCGGCTGGCCCGGACCGCCGGAACTGGGCGAAGCGATCACGCTTGCCCCCCTTAAGCGCGATCGCTTGCTCGCGGCTCTCGCCGCATTATGGCCCGGCGGCAAGGCGCTAACAGGCTGATCCGCGATGCCGGTTATGAGTATAATGTCACGCTATATCATCCGCCAGGTGAGAGGTCCGCTCCTTGCCGCCGGGCTCATCGGCCTTATGGTGCTTTTGGCGGAACGCATGGTGAGATTGCTCGATATAACGCTTGGCAAGAGCAATTCTCTGGCGATCGTCCTCAAGATGCTGGCTTATCTGATCCCGCATTATCTGGGGCTTGCCATTCCGGGTGCGTTGTTTATCGGCTTGCTGTTCGGCTTCAGCCGACTGTCGAGGAATGGCGAAATCGACGCTTTCCTTGCCGCCGGAATAGGGCTGCACCGGCTGACCCGACCGGTCTTTGCCCTGGCCTGCGCTTTGATGCTTGTGGCTTTCGTCGTTTTTGGCTGGATTCAACCCTATGCGCGCTACGCCTATCGCGCCTTGCTCTATACAGTAAAGAATATCGATGTGTTTTATCTTGCCGAAGAAGGCGTGTTCATGAAAGTGGGCAAGCGGACCTTCATTCTCGATACGCTCAAGAAAAACGCCAATGTGTTTGAGCATATTTTTCTGTTTGAGGACAATGGAGAAAGGGGAAGCGAAACCATTACCGCCGAACGTGGAGCGCTGATTGAAACGCCGGATGGACAACGCCCCCTGTTGCGCCTTGAAAATGGCCGTCGGCTGAAAATCCGGCCGGCATCGCCCGAGCAAAAGCCACTTGCCCCGGTGACCGGCCGTTTCAAGACCGCCGAGGTGCCCATCGGCAGAGAACGGTTCGCTCTGTTTCGCGATCGCGGCAAGAATCAACGTGAATTGACATTGCCTGAACTTGTGAACCGGCTTGACGACCCGCCGGCGAAGACCACGCGCAATGAAATGCGCGCGGAATTGCACAAACGCCTCGTCAATATCCTGTCTCTGCCGATTTTGCCGTTCCTCTCCATTCCCTTTGCCCTCGCGCGTCGACGTGCCACCAGTGCCTATCGTTTCGGCGCGGCCATTGTCATTCTGGTCGGCTACTATGAGATTGTGGAGCAGGCCACATTGCTCGTGCAAACCGGACGGGCCTCGCCCTATGTCGCCTTATGGACGCCATTCGCCCTGCTTGGCGTATTTTCCGCCTGGCGCTACTGTCAGGCTAGTCGTATTATTCCAACCCGCCGGTTGGGGCGCGTTGCCGGTCGGTCAGGGACATAAATCTTGCCTCGCCACGTCGCCAAAAACCTGTTAAACTAATGATGAAAACCCTCTCAGTGATGCTGACGCGTCTGTTTATCGTGCGCTTTGTCGCGATCTTGCTCGGCGTCTCGGTGTTCGTCGTCACCCTTGACGCCATCGCCCGGTCGGGCGAGATTCTCGTGCTTAAGGCAAACGCCGTCAGCGCGGTTATCGCTTACGCGCTGCTGCGCCTTCCCGAAATCATGTCGAGTTTCATCGCCATTTCCACGATGCTGGCCATGCTGCTCATGTTGAGCGAACTGGGCGCTCATAGCGAGTTGATCATGATTTGGGGGGTGGGCCTGTCGCCATTTAAGGTGATCGTCATGCTCGCGCCCGTCGCGCTCTTGGTCGGTGGCCTGCATTTTCTGCTCGAGGACCGCGTCATTCCCTATACGGCGCGGATATTGCATGAATGGGGTATCGGGGACTATAGCCGCAAGAAACTCAATATCGGCGAGGGAGATCAGATATGGCTGCGCCAGGGCACGGACATTCTACATGCGCGCAAAAGCAATCCCGAGACGACCAAACTCGAAAATGTCATTATTTTCAAACGCAACCATGACGGCACATTGTCGCAACAAATCATGGCCAGGCAGGCAGAGCTTACAAATGGCCACTGGATGCTGTTTGACGTCACAATCTATTATCAGGATAACCGGGAGCCGGACCGGATCACCACTCTGCGCTATGACGGCGAATTTTTGCGTCCCGCGGCGGTCGGGGCGCGCTCGGGCGAGCCTGAAGAAATGTCGATCGCGGATCTTGGTGGGTTCATTGAGAATCTGGGCTTCGGGATTCGTCCCGTCAGGATTTACCAGAGCTGGTGGCACAACCGCCTGACCTTGCCGTTCATCTGCCTGTTGATGGTCGCGCTTGCCGTTCCGCTTGCAGCGAAATTCCGGCGCTGCGGGGGGCTTGGCGTCATGTTCGCTCTTGGCGTCGCTCTCGGTTTCGGTTTCTTCATCCTTGACGGGCTGTGCATGACGCTCGGCGAAGTCGGGTTTCTGGCGCCATGGATCGCCGCCTGGGCGCCGATCTTTATCTTTGCGGCAAGTGCGGCCATAATGACATTTCGCGTTGAGAGATTATAGCCTTACGGGATGCTTTCCGGGGTCTTTCGTCGCTCGCTCGTTTTCGCGCCCATATTCGGGTTGCCTATGGGGAGTTAAGGTAAAAAAACGACGCCATGGCCACAAAAACCACCAAATCGCGCATGCGGGAAACGGACAAAACCAGCCGGTATCCGGCCCTGTGCATCATTGGTGACGGTAACGCCCGTTTATGGGGGCGAATGCTCGGCGAGCGCCTTAAAAAACAATTCTCCGAAGCCGGTGTCGGGCGGTTCATCGTCGTTAGCCAGGCGGCGTATGAGGACGGGACCGTCATTTTCGTGCGTGGCGACGCGATCATCGACCAGCCTCTGATTGCAGTTCTGGTCAGGGAAAAGGGACTGGTGCTTACCGGCGAGGGCACCGGTGGGACCATTGCGCTTGCCGCGCATGTCACCCCTGAACAGGGTGGCCGGATCCGCGCCTTGCTGACAAGAGGGGGAATGCCGGACACCGACCTCGATCTGACGGCGCGCGGCCCGGGTGAACTCGGAGCAAATTTCCGGAAATCATTGCGCAAACGCGAAATGCCCTACGCCATGACAGTAAGTAGCGCGGATCGTGCCACCATTGAGTGGCGCATGTTTATGGGGACTTATAAAGGCGCGACCGATTTCGTCACCAAATATATCTGGCCATGGCCAGCCTTCATGGTGACGCGGTGGTTGGCGACGCGTCGGGTGACGCCGAATATGGTCACTACAGTGGGTGCAATCCTGATGGTTGCTGCTTTTTTCCTGTTTCTTAAGGGCGTGTGGGCGGAAGGTCTGACTTGCGCCTGGGCAATGACGTTCCTTGACACGGTCGATGGCAAATTGGCGCGGGTGACTCTCACCTCCAGCAAGTGGGGCGATATTTTCGACCATGGCATCGACCTTATCCATCCGCCTTTCTGGTATATGGCCTGGGGGTTTGGGCTTGAGCACGGCGGTTTTATACTGCCTTCGGGGGCTATGGTCTGGCTGTTGGTGGTCATTTTTGCCGGTTACATACTTCAACGTCTGATGGAAGGTGTAGCCATCAAGGTGTTACGCCTTAACATCCATATCTGGCGCCGCATCGATTCCATGTTTCGACAGGTCACGGCGCGGCGCAACCCCAATCTCGTTCTTCTGACCGTCAGCGCACTGGTCGCCCGACCGGATTGGGGGGTTGAGGCCGTTGCCCTATGGACGGGACTGTGTCTGATTTTGCATGGCCTCCAACTCATTCAGGCCCTGGGGGAGAAAAGGCGTAAAGGCGCGTTGTCTTCATGGCTGGACCAAGCAACCTCCTCGCGCTCATGACAACCGGCCTCATCATCAACCCGGCCGCGGGCGGTAAAAACCTCAAAGGTCTGAAACTAGCCCGGCTCGTGGCTGGAAAAGCGGATGTAAAACTTGCCATTCTGGACGATTTCGCCGGTTTGTCGCGAATCCTTGAAGAGTTTGCCGGAGCAGAAGTTAAGACGCTGTTCATCAGCGCCGGCGACGGCACCGCGCAGGCGATTCAAACGCTGATCGCAGAGGAAAAACCATTCGAAACACAGCCTCCCCGGCTCGCGCTTTTGTCCCATGGCACCACCAATATGACGGCGGCGGAGCTCGGCTTCCAATATCGTTCTCTGCAGAGAATTGCCGATATGATCACTCATCCGGCATGCCTGCGCCACGCCACGGCGATCAAGAGACGGGCGACATTGCGCATCGTCAATCCCCGCAATACCCCCCCCCAACATGGCATGTTTCTCGGCGCGGGCGCCTTATGGCGCGGCGCGGTTGCGTGCCAGAAACTGACCGGCGGGACACCGATCGACGGCCGGTTTTCCGCCCCGGCCTTGATCCTTGCCAAAGCCCTTGTTGGAGTGCTTTTCTTCAAACCGACCACATCCGGTGGCGGGACTCGTATCGATTTCCCATGCCCCATGACCATCGCCATCGACAAAACACCGTGGGTTGACGGCGACCAGTTACTGTTTCTGGCCACCACGCTCAACAGGCTGGTGCTGAGAGCAAGGCCGTTCTGGGGGGGCGAGAGGGCCAAGCCGGGGGCAATCCGGGCCACGGCGATCGCCTCTCCGCCACCGGCGATTGCTCGCCATGCCCTATCCGTCCTGTATGGCGGCGAGGAGCGCGGTTTGCCCGATGGCTATTTCAGCATGCGAGCACAGCACATATCGCTTGAGCAGAACGACCCTTTCATTGTCGATGGGCAGTATTTTGAAGCCCCTCATGATGGCCCTCTGATCATCGAACAGGGCTATGAGTTCGAGTATCTGTGCGGGTAAAACACATCAGGTTGTTTCAGCTATTATGTTCCTGTTAACGGCATTGCTATTGGATCATTATGGCGCAACGAAAATTTTAGCTTGACAAGTAGCTCAGGAGCAGAATACGATTACCCCAATTATAAGAAGATAGTTTGTAGGCCATGGGAGAATTTCGGCGTTCACCGGCTCGTGCGTATGGTGAAAAACGGCTAAGAGCATAAGGAAGATGATCAAATGGAAAAACGCCATCGGTTCAAGCGTTACGGCTTTGTCAAAGTGCAGGACATACTTCCGCGCTGTGCCCGAAACCTAAGTGTCAACAAGCCTTAATTCGGGGACGCCCTTTGGGAAAAATGTTGCATACAGCCCTTGCACTCCCTGACTGAAATCGATGACAATCCAATGGATAATGATTTTATAAACTCTGCAACTCGCCTTCTTGTTCGGGATTTCGACAATCTCATCCGTAGCCGTCAAGATTTTTTCGAAAGCCGTGTTGTGGTGGACAGCTTCGCCGCGTTTCGCCGAACCTGCGCCACAATGCCGTCGATTGTCGGCTATGTTGATGGGAGAATCAAAAACGCCCCGGCGGACAGGATCGCGTTTTCGCCAGAACAGTTGGAACTCATGATGCTGGGGATGATCGCACGCTCGTCTTCGACCTATGGCACGATCCCCGGCGTTGTTGCCCATCTCGCTCTCGTTGGTGAGCATGCGGATGCGGCGATCCTCAACGAGAACGCAAAGAACGAGACCGGCGACAGAATACACACACCTCACTCGACTCTGCTCTATGATTGCTTCGCCGTGATCGGGGAGGCCTTGCACATCCCGGTTCTTACCCCAGCGCGTTATCACATCATGCGCCTGATTCTGCTCGGACGGCGGCGGACCGCAACCAACCTCACCGGCGTCGATGCTATCCAAATCTATCTCGATAACGCCGATCTGCATGCCCCGAATTATGATCGAAATGATATTCACATTGCGCTTCACTACGCAAACAAGTATGGTCCTGAGTTGATTAAGCTTCATTCTGTGGTGATAAAGGCAGAGACGCGTCTCGACGAGCGTGGCGATACTGTCGCCGAACGAAATCCATATGATCGCGGTTGGCTCGCGATTCGTTGTCTCGAACTGGCGATGCGGGAGGCCAGTTCGGTCGATGAGCACGAGACGAATCGTCTTTCCTTCATTGGTGCATGGGGTCAAGTGGTCGAACATTTGGCGCCGAAACTATCGTCTTGCCAGCTTGAACGTGCGCGTGCCTGGACCGAGGCACACAACGATGAGGAGGCCGGTCAGGCGGTGGGTTGGGAAGGCGCGGCGGAAGAAGGCCATGCGGAGGATGCCCGGGACCAGGCGTTGAAGGTGATGACCAAGCTTTTACCGGAGACCTTCGGCGCCGCGCTTGACGAAGTCACGAAGCTTAATGAACTACGTCTTGGCTTTTGGGATGACATGGTGATGCGCCTGGAAGCCATGGAATCATCATAAACCCGTGTGACTGCGGGGCGTAGTGACGACTATGAGTCCCGACCCTGAAACGGTGCTATGCGCCCGCCCGACCAGCACATCCCAGAAGGTAAATGCAGTGGATCTCCTCGTTCTCAAGGTTACGGTGACCCCACTGCTCATGTGGCTGGTCTCGTTGACAGCCCGGAAATGGGGAAACTTGGCGGGGGGGCTGGCAGCGGGCCTCCCGATTAGTTCGGGTCCCATTTCATTATATCTTGCGCTCGAACATGGGGCGAAATTCGCGGAGCAAGCGGCTCTCGGTTCCCTGGTCGGACTTGCCGCTGTCGCTACCACATACATTGTGTACGCGATTTGTCTTCGGCTTCTTTTGCCACCTTTTTGCTGCATGATAGCACTATCTATATTTATCATTTTAGCTCTCTTTATAAGAGAACTTCATATATTTTTTTATGTTTTTATGGTATTCATGTCGATGATTACAATTCCAGGGGTCACGCGACCATCCACACCAAGCCTGCAATCCATGCAGCCTAGGCCCCGTTGGGATATGGAAGCCCGCATCTTCTCATCACTCATTCTGGTCCTCGGCACCACCAGTTTTGCCCGCCAACTTGGACCGACCCTAAGCGGGCTTCTTGCTTCGATCCCTGTCGTCGCGTGGCCGTTGATCGTGTTTGCTCACGTCCAGGGGGGAAAGGACTCGGCAAAGGCCGTAATACGCGGTACAATGATTGGTATTCCAAGTGTGCTGATATTTTATCTTGTCGTTTACCTTTGGATTGCGGGGGCAGGAATTATGAAGACCTATGCCATGGCTTTCTTTATCTCGGCGCTCGGCGCCGCTGGTGGTCTTGGACTATTTTTTCTTTCGAATCGCAATCAGAACTAATGTTCATGTAGCAATATAATTTTTATAGAGTATATTCCTGTCATTAGGGTTTATATCCTACCTCTGTGCAGAAGGTTGGGTGATCGCCTCTCCGCTACCGGCCGATTGCCCGCCATGTCCTATCCGTCTTGTATGGCGGCGAGGAGCGCCATTTGCCCGATGGCTATTTCAGCATGCGGGCGCGGCGCATATCGCTTGAGCAGAACGACCCTTTCATTGTCGATGGGCAGTATTTGAAGTCCCCCATGATGGCCTTCCTGATCATCGAGCAGGGCTATGAGTTCGAGTATTTGTGCGGGTAAAACACATCAGGTTGTTTCAGCTATAATATTCTCATTAACGGCATTGCTATTGGATCATTATGGCGCAACGAAAATTTTAGCTTGACAAGCAGCTCAGGAGCAGGATACGATCACCCCAATTATAAGAAGACAGTTTGATAGGCCATGGGAGAATTTCGGCGTTCACCGGCTCGTGCGTATGGTGAAAAACGGCTAAGAGCATAAGGAAGATGATCAAATGGAAAAACGCCATCGGTTCAAGCGCTATGGCTTTGTCAAGGTGCAGGATATGCTTTCTGCCTCCGACATATCGGCGGTCAAGGCTGAGACATATGCCCTGATCAAGAAATTTTGTGAAAGGCGTGATCTGGCTCTTGAAACGACTGGGGGGACGCCACGGAAAATGTCCGTCGTCAGAAGCTCTTTCATTCGCGAACATGGACGAAAAATTGTCGATCTATCGCGCTCGCAATGCATCGTCGAATTGTTGCAGAGCATAGCAGGCGAGTCGATAAATTTCGCTGTCTCCGATGACGAAGAGTATCTGATTACCCACCAGACGAAAGCCGGGGATACGCATGGGTGGCATTGGGGAGATTACAGCTTCGCGTTGATCTGGATCATCGATACGCCGGCCGTTGACTATGGCGGGATGTTACAGTGCGTTCCCCATAGCTATTGGGACAAGGAGACCCCCCGGATCAACCAATGGCTTTGTCAATCGCCTATTTACACATACGGCTTTGTTCCCGGGGATGTGTATTTTCTGCGCACCGATACCACCCTGCACCGGACGATCCCCCTGTCCAAAGACGCAAATAGAATCATTCTCAATATGACCTACGCCTCTGCCGGCGAAGGAGGGAAAAACCTAAAGGAGAGTCAGGAGGACCGGTGGTGGGAGAGTGCCTCGGTGAAGAAGGCAAAAAATCTTTAGAAAAAAGAGTAATGTTCTTCAGATTATATCTGAAACGGGATTTGACTTAAAACCGCAAAGACGTTATTTAAAGGAATAACGAAAAAAGTGATTGAAAAATACTATTCGGCGATCGTCTTTTGCGCCATAGTTTTAGGGACGCCGGGGCCTGCCGTCATTGCCCTTTTTTCCAGTGGTATAAACTATGGTTTCTACAAGACGTTGCCATTTTTTATAGGCATTCTCACCGGGTTTCTTCTCAATTTGACAGCCTGTGCACTACTAATTGGAAGCACTTTCTATATTTCTCGAATTTTGTTGTTTGTTTTCAAAATTATTTCTTTAGGTTACATTGTATATATTTCTTACAAAATCGCGACGAGTCCTATTCTCCTACAGAAAAGCTCTGCTAGATCGTTAAGTTTTTTTCAGGGATTTTTACTGGATTTATTAAATCCTAAGGCTTATATAGCCTCTTTTTCAAGCCTTTCAGTTTTTTTGATAAAAACTGAATTTTTTATTTCCATAATAATAATTATAGTCATTAATATGGTGATTTCGATCATTCTTCAAGGTGCCTGGATTATTCTGGGAGAAAGATTGGGCCCTCTATTCAGAAATTCTTTTTATAACCGAATGATCAATATCGTATTGGCTCTGGTCATGGTTTTTGTGGTCGTCGCCAGTCTTGTACGCTGAGGTGAGTAAATAGTATTTACAACCACAACAGGTTATGATGAAATCCTATTAGGAGAAGGGCAGTTATTGGTTGAGGCTAAAACCGCAACGGAAATACTGAATATTTTCTTGTTTCTGGAGTATGGTCACTGTGTATACCGAGACAGAAAATACCTGAGCCTTATCACCGCGGAGGTCATGAAGAAAAACTAATGTTCGAGAACTATGCGGGAGCGTTCATTTTTTCGGTGGTACTCTTGGGAACGCCGGGGCCTGCCGTCATTACTCTTTTTTCCAGTGGCATACAATACGGTTTATACAAAACACTTCCTCTCTTTACGGGAATTATTATTGGTTTCTTTATTAATTTATTGATTAGCCCCCTGTTTGTTGGTGGTTCCTATTATATTTCCGATACTTTGTTGCTTGTCTTCAAGGGTGTCGCCTCTCTTTATATGTTTTATCTTGCGTATAAGATTGCAATGAGTCCTGTTCTGGCAAACGACGAACTCGCCAAACCCATGGGGTTTGGCCATGGTCGGAGTTACGCGATAAGGTGACGAAATGGTATTTACAACCGGAACAGGACACGATGAAGTTTTGTTGAAAGAGGCACGGTTGTTGGTTGAAACCAAAACTGCAACGGAAATACTGGGTGCCTGTCAGTCCCTGGAACGTGAGCACCGTATATACCGAGACAGAAAATGCCTGAACCTCATTGCCGCGGAGGCCCCGACATCTCTCAGTGTTCGCAGGGCCTTGTCATCTCCATTGGGCTATCGGGCGTCCGGGGGGCATATCGGTCCGGACAGTCGCTGTTTTCAGGGGTCTTTCTACATCGATAAAATTGAGGCTCTGGCAATCGAATTGTTGAAAAAGCTCTTTCAATGCGATTTTGCCGACCATCGATTGATGGGAGGACTGGCGGCGTGCAATGTGGTTTACTCCGCCTTTGCGCCGCATGGCGCAAGGGTCATGTCGCTCTCGCAATCATCGGGGGGCGATTCTTCGAATCTGAAAAACGGTCCCCCCGGTCTGAGAAATGCCCAAATTATTCCCATACCGTTTGACAAGCAGACGTTGGCCATTGATCTTCAACGCTTTTATGATATCGCGGAACGCTATAAACCAACGCTTGTTGCAATCGGAGAGACGGCAACCCTTTTTCCCCAACCTGTCAAGGAGATGTCTCAATTTATAAAACGGTGGAATGGAAAGCTCTATTTTGACGCAGCCCATCAAGCCGGTCTTATTGCATCCGGCCTGTATCCGAACCCGCTCGGCGAGGGGGCCGATATTATGACGGGTTCGGGAGGGAAAACCTTCAGCGGCCCTCAAAGCGGCTTGATTTTCTGGAATAATCCGACGTTTTCAGAGGCTATTACACACACCATCTTCCCGGTGTTGACGGGCAGTCATCAGATCAATCGCGTCTATGCCCTGATCATATCGACTTTGGAGTTGATGGAGTTCGGACGCGCCTATCTTTCCAATGTTGTTGAAAACGCAAGATATTTGGCAAGACAGCTTTGCACGGCAGGCTTGAAGGTGCTTGGGAAGGAAAAAGGGTACACACAAACCCATCAGTTGCTCATCGATGTTTCAAGATTCGGAGATGGTATCGAAATAGCCCGAAAACTCGAAAAAGCCAATATTATTGTCAATAAGATGCTCATTCCCGACGATTCGGATACGCAAGACGCCGTGCCGCACGGCATTCGCCTTGGCTTGTGCGAGGTCACGCGTCGCGGGATGAGGTTTCAACAAATGGAACAGATTGCGGACTTTATAACCGATGCAATTTTAAAAGATGAAGAAGGTATTGAAACTCTTAAGCAAGAGGTTGTAAAATTTTTGAAGCCTTATGACAAAATTTACTATTCATTTGAAGAGAAACTTCCTCCCCAAGGCAGTTCTTGAGTGTCGTTATGCGTCGCAGCCTTTGTCGCTTTCCACCGACCAATGGCGTCCATTCCGGAAGCGGCACAGTCTTTCTGCCCGTCCCCATCGGCGTTTTCGGTCATATGACGGGCGCTCCAGCGGCCATAGAGCCAGAAGCGCCAGCCATGATCGGGCAATGTCTCCGGAACCGGGTCGAAACCATGACTGCCAAAAGGATTACAGCGCACCACACGAGAAAGACCCAGCCAAATGCCGCGCCAGGCGCCATGAAGGCGTACGGCTTGCGCGGCGTAATGCGAACAACTCGGCCAATGGCGGCAGTTGCGCCCCATAACGGACGACACTGTCAGTTGATAAAACCGGATTAGGCCCAAGATCACCCGCTCCGCCAAGCCGATGTGAGTTGTATGTTCCAAAGCGTTTTTATGTCGTTTCGGTATCACGAATGTAAACCCTCTGTTTCTCAAATCTCGGCTCAGGGGGCAACCAGCCCAGCCGAATTCTCTGCCGCGGGATGGCCGGATTTTATCATATCCATCGCCTTGCAAACGGCATCGAACACCAGAAGAACCGAAGCGTGGCGCGCCCTGAAGGCGCGAACCGGCTCCAATATCGCCAGATCAGACCACTTGCCCGAAGGGGGGGGGCCATTGTGTTTGAGCATGGCATGCATCGTCTCGCGCAATCGGTAGAGCTCGTCGGCCGTCGCGCCAAGCACATGGCGCGCCACAATCGCCGCCGCCGCCTGTCCGAGAGCGCAGGCCTTGACATCCTGCCCGAAGGCGGTTACGCGTTGCCCGTCCATCTTGATGTCCACACTGATCCTGCTGCCGCAGAGCTTGGAGTAAGCCGTGGCGTTCGCGTCCGGCGCATCAAGACGATTGCTCGGTGCCGGATTGGCGGCCAATTCCAGAATGCGCCGATTATAGATTTCGTTCGGCTCGGTCTCCGTCACTTGCACGGTTGAGGACACTCGATTACCCTCTTCAATCCTGAGGTATTATGGCGATATTGGCAACGCCTGTGATCTGACGGGAACAGTCATTGGACGCTCTGGCCGGGGAACCGACCACGCCAGTGTCATTCAATGGCCAAAACACGTGACTTTACATATCATGCCGCTTCATTTTGTGCTAGGGGTTGCGAAAACCTGCCATGCAGAGGGTGCTTTCCCCGGATACCCATTGGTCGCAGTCTTCGCATTATGAACGCGGTGGATGGTCAAACCCGGCTGGACGAACTCCAAGGAGCTTGACGAGAATGGACAATGTTATCGAACCTAGTGTTTGTCCCGGCAGCGAACATGACGTCAGCGGGAAAATCGCGTCTCCCAGCCGTCAGGATGCCGAAAACGCGGTGCGAACCCTGATCGCATGGGCCGGTGACGATCCGAAGCGCGAAGGGCTGATCGATACGCCAGGACGGGTCGCCGCGATTTATCGCGAATTCTTTTGCGGTTATGCCGAAGACCCCATCGCGGTCTTGTCGCGCACTTTCGAAGATGTCGGGGGGTATGACGATGTTGTTATGCTGCGTGACATAGAGGTGAATTCACATTGCGAGCATCACATGGTCCCGATCATCGGCCGGGCTCATATCGCTTATTTCCCGCAAAAGCAGGTTGTCGGCCTTTCCAAACTGGCCCGCGTGGTCGACATTTATGCCCACCGATTGCAAACCCAGGAAACCATGACGGCGCAAATCGCTAAGGCCATCGATGGCGCGCTTGCTCCCAAAGGCGTTGCCGTCATGATCGATGCATTGCACCAATGCATGTCAATACGAGGGGTGCGCAAGCCCAATGCCACCACCGTAACAACCCGGTTTCTTGGTGTATTCAAGGCAGATCCCAATCTTCAGACTCGATTTTTCGACCTGATTCGGTGTGGAAATGACAGATAAGATTCTGTCGCGGGCGGTTTCAGGCGGCAAAATCGCGGTCCCGCGGGAATGTCCGGCGGCGCGTTGTCTAGGTGAGGTTGCGCCCTTGGGCGCGGGCTTTCCGGCTGCTTTGCCCCTCCCTGTCGGGGAAAGGCTAAAAGGCCGTTTTCGCTATGATTTTATCGCGTGCATGGCGCCCCGTAGGGGAATCGAACCCCTGTTTCTGCCGTGAGAGGGCAGCGTCCTCGGCCACTAGACGAACGGGGCCGATAAACTGAGTTACAAAACCGCTACCCTGTATACCGAGGTTGGGAGCCAGATCAAGTCCAAGGATTTTAAGGGTCGATGCGGATACCCCGGAAAGAAGCCGGTGTTGCAATGGCGAGGATGGTCCTTGTCGGCAATGTCGGCTGGACGTGGTTGCCGTATTGGCCCGCGCTCTTAAAGAACAACTCCAACCCTCTGACGCTCAAACATATAAGGCAGGGTTGCACAGTCTTAAAAAAACCCGAGCCCCAAATCTGAAAGCCGGTTGATCCATCATGGGCCATCTTGTTTCATAACAGTGATTGGGATATGAAGGGTATTATATCACTTTGGCTGCCGCCGATACGGTTTCATGGGGGAAGGCCGTTCCGTCGGTCTCTTGAGCGATTTTGAGCCGGCTTTGGTTCTCCGCTCTGCTGGATCGCTTGGGCGGCGGGTTGGGAATGGCTGGGGTCGTGACCGGCAGGTTTGCATAAAACTGACCTGGAGCACTCGTAGCTCAGTTGGATAGAGTGCTGCCCTCCGAAGGCAGAGGTCGCAGGTTCGAATCCTGCCGAGTGCGCCACCTTGCAACTCCGTTACTTTTGGATTATATAAATGGCGAGGTGACCTTTTCGCAATGAAATGGCAAGAAAGGTTTGAGGATATGGCTAATTTTGACGATCGGGGCCGTGTACGCACTGCCCGTCATTTCGCAAGCTCCTCCGCGACGATGATCGACGAGGGGCTGCGCTCCTATATGCTGCGAGTCTATAATTACATGGCTTCCGGCCTCCTAATCACCGGTGTGGCTGCCTTTGTGGTCTATACGGTGTCGGTCACGACGGATGCGTCGATGGCCGTTGCCCAGGCCGGCAGTTTGATGCTGACCGATATCGGCTATGCGATGTTCGTAAGCCCGCTGAAATGGTTGATCATCCTGGCGCCGCTGGCCATGGTGTTTTTTTTAAGCTTTCGTCTTGGTAAAATGAGCGTGTCAGCGGGGCAGACGGCCTTTTGGGCATTTTCGTTTCTGATGGGGTTGTCGCTGGCCTCGGTGTTCATGGTCTACACCTATGCCTCCATCGCGCGGGTGTTCTTCATCACCGCGGCGACTTTCGGTTCCTTAAGCCTCTGGGGCTACACGACCAAACGCGATATTTCCGGCATGGGTTCGTTCCTGTTCATGGGGCTGATCGGTATCATCATCGCCTCTCTGGTCAATCTGTTCCTGGCCAGTTCGGCCCTGCAATTCATGATCTCGGTGATTGGGGTGCTCGTCTTCTCCGGGCTGACAGCCTATGATACCCAGCAAATCAAGGAAATATATTATCAGGGTGATTCGGAGGTCGTCGCCGGGCGCAAGGCGATCATGGGAGCGTTGCGGCTCTATCTCGATTTCATCAACCTGTTCATGATGCTTCTGCAACTGTTCGGCAACCGCAGGTAAAAGATGTTTGTGGGTGTGAGCCCCGAATATTGCGAACAGGCCGATGATGCCTGACGGACAGCTCAAGGCTCAAAAAAGCCGCTTATATAACTTTGCGGGAGGCCCTTTCCGGTGTCCGTTCGTAACCTTGATGCTGTTTTTGAGCCTAAAGTCATCGCACTCATTGGCGCCAGCAACAAGCCGGGATCGGTGGGATCGGTGGTTGCGCGCAACCTGTTGCAAGGTGGGTTTGACGGGCTGGTTCTGCCGGTCAACCCGAAAGAGCGGGCGATCCACTGCGTCGTTAATTTTCATTCGATCGACGAATTACCTGAAACGCCTGATCTAGCGGTCATTGCCACGCCACCGCAAACAGTTCCCGATATTATTGCCGGGCTGGGCAAGCGTGGCTGTCGGGCCGCCATCGTCATCGCCGCAGGCTTCGGCGAGGGCGAACGGGCCGCGGGCAAGGCATTGCAGCGCCGGATGCTCGATGCGGCGCGGCCTCATTGCCTGCGCATCATCGGTCCGAACTGTCTCGGCATTGTTGTGCCGCATCGTGGTATCAACGCCAGTTTTGCCCATTTGGCTCCAGAGCCCGGCAGGGTTGCGTTATTCAGTCAATCCGGCGCGGTGGCCACCGCTATCATCGACTGGGCCTGTGCGCGTGGCTTAGGCTTTTCCCACATTGTTTCGCTTGGCGATACCGCGGATGTCGATTTCGGCGATCTTCTCGATTATGCGGCGCTTGATCGCAAAACTCGTGCTATCGTGCTCTATGTCGAATCGATCGACCATGCCCGCAAGTTTATGAGCGCGGCGCGCACAGCTTCGCGATCCAAGCCGGTCGTCGTCATCAAGGTCGGCCGTTCGCAGGCCGGGATCGCCGCCGCACTATCTCACACCGGTGCACTGGCCGGTATGGACAGTGTCTATGACGCGGCTTTCAGACGCGCCGGCTTGGTGCGAATCGACAATCTTGCCGATCTGTTCGATGCGATTGCGGTTCTCGGGCGCGGCGTTTGCATGGACAGCGACGACCTCACGATCATCACCAATGGCGGAGGCTTGGGGGTTCTCGCCGCGGACAAGGCCGGTGAGCGTAACATTGCCTTGCGTCGGCTCGACGATTCATGCATTGCCTCGCTTGATAAAAGCCTCCCCGCAACTTGGTCACGTGGGAACCCGATCGACATTATCGGTGACGCCCCGGGCTCGCGCTATGCCGCTGCTCTTGAAACTGTGCTCGGTGACACTCACGGCGGAGCGGTACTGGTTCTGAATTGTCCGACTGCCATTGCCGATAGCGGCGATGCCGCAGCCGCCGTTGTGAAGACCATCAGGGCGCATCCGCATCGGCCGGTGTTGACGGCATGGATTGGGGAGAGTGCGGCCAGACAGGCCCGCGCAATATTTGCGGAAAACAATATTCCGACCTTTGCAACTCCCGAGGACGCCGTGGCCGCGCATGGGCATCTCGTGCGCTATCGTCGCGTTCAGTCCCTGCTCATGGAAACGCCAGATCATGCGGACAGCCCGTTCAGGCCGGACAGGAAACGCGCTCGCGCCATGGTGAAAAACGCACTTGGGCAAGACCGCGCCACTCTGGATGAAATGCAATCGAAGGAATTGCTGGCACTCTATAACATACCAGTCGTCAGAACCTGTATGGCCCGCAACCCTGATGAAGTCAGGGAGGTCGCCCGCTCCATTGCTGCCCCGGTTGCCCTTAAAATTCTCTCGCCCGACATGACCCATAAATCCGATGTCGGCGGGGTGGCGCTTAATCTTGAAACCCCGCAAGAAGCTGCCGAACAGGCCGAAAAAATGCTGGTCACCGTGACGAGTTGCATACCGCAGGCACGCATAACCGGCTTTACGGTTCAGGAAATGGTGAGCCGACCCGGGGCGGTCGAACTCATCGCCGGTCTTGCCGTCGATCCGGTATTTGGACCGATTGTCGTGTTCGGACAGGGGGGCGTAAGTGTCGAGGTCGTCGGCGACCGTACCATCGGTCTGCCGCCGCTGAACCGGGTTCTGGCGCGCGATATGATCTCACATACTCGGGTTTCGCGTCTGCTTGCCGCCTACCGCGACCGGCCCGCCGCCGACATTGACGCGGTGGCGGATGTACTCGTGCGCCTTGCCGAACTTGCCATCGATCGGCCTGAAATCGCTGAACTCGACATCAACCCGCTTTTGGCCGATACCGATGGCGTGATTGCCCTCGACGCCCGAATCGCGATTGAAAAACCCGCGGTTGAGGGAACGGCAAGACTGGCCATCGAGCCTTATCCGCGTTCTTTGATCCGTGACATAAAAACATCGAATGCAACACGCTATCTTCTAAGACCGATTCGTCCCGAAGATGAAACCGCCGTCGTGGAGATGCTGGAACGTTGCGCGGGTGAAGACATTGAAATGCGGTTCTTCAGGCCCCACAAGGTGTTCGACCATGGCTTCGTCGCGCGCATGACCCAAATCGACTATGACCGCAGCATGTCCTTCGTCGCCGTCGGTCTCGATGAAGGCGAAGATCAGGACAGGATTTGCGGCATTTCGAGCCTCGACGCCGACCCCGACAAGGAAAAGGCAGAATTTGCCCTTATTGTGCGGCCCGGCCTGAAAAGGACCGGGCTTGGACATCGGTTGATGAGCGAGCTTGTGGCCCATGCCCGAAACATTGGCCTTAAAACGGTGTGGGGCGACATCATGCGCAACAATGTCGCCATGGTGGACATGGCCCGAAAATTCGGTTTCAGGATAAAAGACCGGAAGCCTGAAGACAGTATGATCACCGTCTCGCTTGCTCTGTGAAAAAGTCGTTGCTCACAGTCGCGACGGGCGGGTCCGGCAATGTCATTGAGCCCGGACAAAACGGGTTGTTCTTCGATTTAGCTCCAAGACGATGATATGATGCTCATATTATCGCGAAAAAGGTAAGATTGGCAACCATGAAAATCAGTGTTTACCAAGGCGATCTTCCCACATCGCTGGACCTTGGTCCGGTGGTGGCGGTGGATACCGAAACGCTGGGGCTTGATCCTCATCGCGACCGGTTATGTCTCGTCCAGTTATCGAGCGGCGACGGTAACGCCCATCTCGTGCAAATCGATCCGGGCTCATTTACAGCGCCCAATCTGAAAGCCGTCCTTGAAGACGATCGCATCCTGAAACTGTTCCACTATGCGCGATTCGACGTGGCGGTCCTGAAGCATTATCTCGACGCTGAAATTGGAACCGTGTATTGCACGAAAATCGCCTCAAGATTGAGCCGAACCTATACTGACCGTCATGGGCTTAAGGATCTGTGCCGCGAGCTGCTTGACGTCGATCTTTCCAAGGTCCAGCAAAGTTC
Source organism: Hyphomicrobiales bacterium (assembly GCA_036881905.1). GTDB lineage: Bacteria > Pseudomonadota > Alphaproteobacteria > Rhizobiales > Im1 > JBAJNN01. The sequence goes on from JBAJNN010000003.1 coordinate 103,110, forward strand.
CGATTGGGGGGCTGACCCTTTAAGCGAAGCGCAACGACGTTACGCCGCGAGCGACGTTTTACACCTGCATGCGCTGAAACAACGGCTTGATATAATGTTGGAGCGCGAAGGCCGCAAGCCGATCGCACAAGCCTGTTTTGACTTCATCCCCGTTCGCGCCGCGCTCGACCTTGCCGGATGGTCGCAACAGGACATCTTTGCGCATTAACTCATGGCAAGAGACCACGCGCGCGAAGACTGGTTTGCGGATGAAAACGCCGTTTCTCAGATTGGGTTTTGGAACCGCGCAACAATCCGGCAACCGCGGTGCCGGATTGGCGCGGCGCAAACCGATGACGGTCATGCTGCTATGCGCAATAGTGGTTTTGACGGTAACCATAGTCGTTTTCGCGACCGGTCTTCTAAGGGTTACTCCGTCCCCACGGCCTTCAAACGCAGAGCAAGATGCTCCCGCCCCCCAACTCTTTACCCTTGAAAACCCCAGTTTCACCAGCTTTGACAACGAGAACCACCCCTATACGATCCGTATGCTTTCTGCTCGTCAAAGCGAAAAGCGGCCTGGCCAAATCCTTCTCAAATCCGTGCGTGGCAGGCTTATCCTCGATGACGGCGTCAAGTCCAGCGGCGCAAGCATAATGATCGTTGCCGATGCGGGGATATATGACCGGGAAACCGATACGATTGATTTGTCAGGGAATATCCGGGTGACCAAGACCGGGGATTTCAGCGTGTCCATGCATTCGGCCCGTATCTTCCTGCGAAACTGGCGACTGCGCTCAGATGATCCGGTCGAACTGACGTTCACGGATGGCTCCATTCGCGCCGACAGTCTTAGGATTTGCGACAAGGGGCGGCAAATCTTGCTCTTCAACACAGTGCGTGGCACACTATCCACCAATTGGAACAAAACCCCATCCGGTCACAAACATGATGCCCCATAACCCCCTTTACCGCGCCTGTGATGCAATGACATGGGAAGGTCGGTCCATAATCCGGATATTGGCTCTGGTGTCTGTTGTTTTTTGCGCTTTAAACATTCCGTATGCTTCCCCCGCGCAAGGCTCTGAAAAGACAAATTCGCCGCCTTTCCACAGAGAAGAGGGAACAGTTGATTTCACGGCTGATTCCATGACTATCGATAGAGACAAACATCGGATCGAGTTGACCGGCAAGGTGCGGGCCGTCCGCAACGATATGACTTTGGCAAGCGACAGGCTGGTCATTGAATATGAGGGGTCGATAAACGATGCAACCTCGTTGAACGCTACGGGAAATGTGGTGATACACATCCGAGATCATACGGTTATATATAGTCAGTGGGCGCGTATGGAAACCGACGCCGGGACGGTGACGTTGGGCGATGACGTTGAATTCAAGCAGGACGGAACGCTGCTCAAGGGTAAAAAGCTTGTTATCGATCTCAAAACCGGCCGTAGCAAAATGACTGGCGGTCGAGTGAGCGGCCAATTCGTACCGGATTAGGACCCAGAGTTTCCTTATACCTTCCTTGAAGGTCGCAAGGGCCCCCTTAACTTTCCTGACAATTCGCGTATTTTACCCGCTGTTAATCCCCGGGCGGGTAACAATCAAAAGGAATAGAGCGATTTGGAAAAGCGCGATTTGGTGATTGGAGAAGACGGCAATGGTGATGTGGAGCGTTTTATGGGCTCTTGCCTTCGTGGCGCCGCTTCCAGCGGGAAAGACGGCGTTGGAAATACCAAGGGGCTTGTCGCACGGGCTCTTGCCAAGAGTTACGGGCGTCGTCCGGTGGTGCGCGGCGTTGATATTTCGGTTCGCCAGGGTGAGTCCGTAGGGTTGCTCGGCCCCAACGGGGCCGGGAAGACCACCGTATTCTACATGATCACCGGCCTTGTCGCGGCCGATGCCGGTTTTATAGAGCTTGACGGGAGCGATATCACATCTTTGCCGGTCTATCGTCGCGCCAGGCTCGGTATCGGCTATTTGCCGCAGGAAGCATCGGTTTTTCGTGGTCTCACGGTGGAGGGCAATATTCGCGCCGTTCTGGAATTCACCGAGAAAAACCGGGATAAGCGCGAGAGCAGCTTGCAAGAATTGTTGGATGAGTTTGCGATCAAACATCTGCGGAATACGCCGGCTGTGGCATTGTCTGGCGGTGAGCGCCGACGTGTCGAGATTGCAAGAGCGCTTGCGACCCGGCCCCGTTTCATGCTCCTTGACGAGCCGTTCGCCGGGATCGACCCGATTGCGATCGGTGATATACGCGACCTGGTGCGACACCTTACCTCTCGGGGAATCGGGGTACTTGTTACGGATCACAACGTGCGCGAAACGCTTGACCTCATCGACCGAGCCATCATCATCCATGAGGGGCGGGTTTTGATGGAAGACAAACCGAGTGAAATCGTCGCTAACAACGATGTGCGCAGGCTTTATCTGGGCGAGCGATTTGCCTGGTAGATGGTCGGCATAAGGCCGGGGGTTCTATTGCCCCGTCAACCGATATGGGCACGGATGGCCGCAATCGCCGCATGAGACATCTCCAGCGTCACACGACGAGTCCCAGGTCTTATAGCGTGGGCAATGGTAGGTGTCGAATAAGGCAACGCCGTTTATATCGTGCGACTGAGCCAGGGCCGAAAGGGTGGGCCGCGCGTTTGAGGGTGCAGGCTGTCAATATGGCGTCGTGGATGATGCGGCCCAAGGCGAGGATAGCCTTCAGATTTTTCATGTCGGCAACGGGCCTGGCAAGATAGGCGTTACAAAGGCGAATTTCCACGCCGGTCGGTTTGTTTCGCGGTGGAACGCGGCGCACGGCATTGGTGATCAGACAATCATCAAGGTGGCTTGTGTCGGTGGTGTCGGCCCGATAATCGCCATGGGCAAAGTTCCAGGCGATCAGGGACTTATAGGAGCAATATGCCGGCAAAATCGCCGGTAAAAAGACCGTCCGGTTCGGTTTGCCCCTTGAAGCCCCGGGGCCAGGCCAACCACGGGAAATTGCGCGATGGCGATCGCCGAAAGAGAGAACCCGCACATTGAACCAATCGGGAAAAAGGGTCCGGTTACGGGCGCGAAACGCCGCCAGCCGCTTGCATAATGAACAATCATGCGGGGGTTCCGACCTCTGATGGGCCGACAGGCGACAAGAGGTTGCCTTCATGCGTCGGTGCCAGGATGTTATGAGCATCTCCTAAAAGCCGTGAAAGACAAAATCGAGCTTGAAATAAATCAGGCGGCTGGGCTGATGAAAGTGCGTCTGTAGCTTTCGGACGTTCTCTGGGACGCCGGCGTTGTTGGCCCGTTTCAGAGCCGAGGCCGGCAAGGCCTGTCGGGCGCTTTAAAACCTTTCATTCGGCGAAACCTCTTCGCAAGGCGCATTGTGCTGTGTGGCGTCACGCGCAATCTCGCCGCGCAAATCATTGAGTTCGATGAACTAATCACCTGACGGCGTAGCTCGTCGCGGACCGGGCGGTTTGGTTGCGACGGTGGAAACCAGGCTGACCCGAACGCCCGTGCGCTGGACGGTTTCTGTCAGGTAACGAAAGTCACCATCACCGGAGAACGATACAACATGATCCAGAGCATGCGACGTTTCCATAATATCGACGGCGATTTCGGTATTCATATTACTCTTGAGCTTACGCTGAGCGAGCTCATCGGTAAATTCTTTCGCCGTCCTGGTGACGACCGTGTAGCCATTACAGTCCAGCCAGTCGATAACAGGCCGAATCGACGAATATTCCGCCTCATCCGTGAGTGCGGTATAATAGATCGCGCGAATGAGACGCCCTTTTGACTGAAAGAATTTAAAAGTCTTTTGTAATCAATCCCAAAATTGAGTGTTTTTGCAGAAAGTTAGAGATTGGTGCTATCGATAACCAAAACCATACATTCTCCGGAATAAAGCAACATGCTTACATCTGTCTGTAAGAGATATTAAACATAATGAAAATTGCCATAAAGCTCACTCATTCCGCGCTGAATAATTTTGTATCGGTATAATTCAGTTCATGAATAACGCTGCCATAACATGGTCTGAAGGACAAGGGAACGGCCGGAAAACTCTCTTTGCCCCATTTGAAGCCCCTGATTGGGCTTTTTTGGGCTTCATGGGGCGAGGCATGTGCTCTTGCAAGCTGCGGCCAAGCCGCGGGCGGGCAATCCACGACCACCAAGAAAACTGAAAGCAATTGCACGGGCATTGTGGTTAAAACCACATAACCGTGCTGTCGGCAAAAGCCGCAAACAAAAAGCCGGAGCGATCCCCATTGCTCCAGCTCTTCGCAACAGTTCTTATTAAAAACCCTGTTTTATAATCTTAATTAATGATTGAGGGTTTCGTTTTATCGTAACAGTGTCGAGCATATAGAGTGACATTCCTATTGGATTATATATCTCACATGGTGATATTACTATCATTCAAATTAAATTTTTTGGCCTTTCTAATACAATCAAAATCTTTCAAAAATATTTTATTATTTTTAGTTTAGTTAATGTACAACGCTGTTTCAACAATGTATACTCTAGTAATACTTCTTACCAGCGTTTTGTCTAAGATCAGATTATCGTTGCCGCCCTTGGTGTTCAAGTCGATTTTTTCGACGCCTCTGATATGCTGAAGATCCTCCGGGGTAGGGCTAATGCCATTGGAAACTGGACAGTGTCAAAACCGTCACCGCCATCCATGCTCTTGAAGTCCATGGCGGTTGCCGTGATCGTGTCATCGCTCACGCCGGTTGACGTGCTTTCGCTATTACCTAAACTGACAGAATCATCCGCATCACCTTATGACACCCTGCTTGACTTTCACGGCGAGGGTATTACCGCCAAAGTTACGGGCAGTGTTTATGTCATAATCTCCCGCGGCGCCACTCTTCGTAAATCTCGCCAACTCCACCATGTCATCATATTCTCCGTCAATGGTCAACTGCGTGCCGCCGAAGATAGATTTTACCAAAACCGTTGTTAATGTGGGACGGTGATTGCCATTGCTCAGGTCGATTTTCTCAACGGTTTCGATCCCTTGAAGATCCACCCTGGTCAGGTTGACACCATTGGCGGGCACAAGGGTACCAGTGTCTTTCCCACCATCCATCCCATTAGGCTGTGTCCGATGAGTCCTACTCCTCTATGGTAATAACATTGTTTTCGGTAGTCCCACTGACGGATTTGTGGTCCTCATCGACGGTGAAATTCGCTTCTGCTGCTCTTTCTCGGTAGTCTCACCGTCCCCAGTGCTCTTGCTCTGCTGCCCGAATTCCTGTCATCATTGTCAAAGGCACCGACCGCCACGGCAACGCCACCTGCAACTCCTACCACGGCACCCCGACCGATCCCAGGAAACCGGCAATGCCCCCTATGGGCATCGGGGGCGCGGGGAGCACCGAACGGCCGGCAAAACCGGCATCGACATAATCACCCGTCTCGGCATCCCAAAGTTGCAGGACCGACTTGCCATCTCCATCATCAAGGAAATAACCGGAAGAGAAGGGCCGTCTCGCCGTCCGCCAGAAACGCAATCAGGTCGTTGCCGTTGCGCTCGTGGCCGACGACATCGCCGGCCTCAACGGCCAACGCTACGGTTGGTGAATGCCCGACATCCGGCCCACGCCTCATGCCCCGACAGCAACACCGTTTCATGCCAGGCGGTTGCCGGAGAAAGTGTCTTAATCGAGGTTCATAACAAAATTCCTCCTTCGTCTGCTGACTCGGCGGCAATCTTCACTTCTTAATACATGTAAACCAACCTTTTCAACACGATATTGCAATATTCGACAAAAGTTTGTTGGCATTGCAATTATAAGAGCAGGAAAGAGAACATTTTTGCGAGTTCTTTTGCGGACAAATGCTATATCAAGACCAGACCGACCGCAATAATGACCCCCGACAAGAACAAGTGCGGCATGCAAAAGCCCATAATGTCTCTGGCCTTGAGGCCGGCGATCGCCAAGAGAGGCAGCGCCCAGAAAGGTTGAATCAGATTGGTCCAGGCATCTCCCCAGGCCACCGCCATTGATGCGCGCGCCACATCCACTCCCATCGCCTGAGCCGCGGGCAGGATCACTGGGGCCTGCACGGCCCATTGTCCGCCGCCCGAGGGCACGAACAAATTGACCAGGCCCGCGCTGAGGAAGGTCCAGAACGGAAAACTGGTCTGGCTGGAAAGAGAGACCAGGCCATGAGAAATCGACATCGCAAGCCCCGATCCGGTCATGATCGCCATAATGCCCGCGTAGAAGGGGAACTGGATAATGATGGCCCCACCCCCCTTCACCGCTTCGTTAAGGCTGGCAAGCAGCCGTCTCGGTGTTCCGTGCAGGATGATGGCGGCAAACAGAAACGCGAAGTTGATGACGTTGAGCGTCAATGCGCCCTTATGGATGAAATAATCGATCAGCCAGACTAGCCCCGCCAGACCGATCAGTATGGTAAGACCGCGACTGTCGAGAAGCCTTTCCGATGGGGTATCGCCGGTTGTACCAACGCTTTCAGAGGAACTCCCGAGGCTTGCGGGGTCTATATAGACGCTGTCATCGTCCTTTGGCAGCATCATCATGTTGACCACAGGCAGGGTGATGAAAAGCGCGATAACGATAGCGATATTGAAGCCTGAGAACAGCGTATGCTGCACGGCAACGATGCCGATAATGCTCTGAAAAGGGTGACCCTCCGTTGCGATCGACAGCGGTATCGAACCCGAAAGTCCACCATGCCAGACTAGAAAACCCGAATAGGCCGAGGCGATGAGCAGACGATAGTCGACACGAATCCTGCGGGCGATCTCCTTTGCGAAAAGCCCGCCCGCCACGAGGCCAAACCCCCAGTTGAGCCAACTGGCGACCAGAGCAACCAAGGTGACGGAAACAATCGCCATGGCGGGCGAATTCTGGAGGTTGGCGATGGCTGATAGCCCCCGACGCACCGGCGGTGTTGCCGCCATCATGTAACCGGTGACCAGCACCAGGAGCATCTGCATCGAGAATTGCAGCAGCGACCAGAGGCCACCTCCCCACATGCGTATCACTTGAAGCGGCCCACACCCCTCAAAGAGTGTGGCCGCCAACATCGCGACAACAGTCAGGATGATCACGAAAATGTAAGAATCGGGGAGGTAACGCTCGACCAACCCGACCAGCAACCTCGATACCCTCTTGAGCATGCCGATCTCCCCTGGCGGTTTTCGCTGAAAATGTAGGCCCGATGTTATTTGTCACCTTACTTTAAAACAGCAATATGAACAACTTACTTTCATATTATCGTGATAATCAGAGGGTGACAAGACGCCCATAATCATCGCTCAGGCGGATAATATCGTCCTCTTCGAGATAGTCGCCGAGCTGGATCTCGATGAGGTAAAGCGGAACCGCGCCGGGATTGGCCAGACGATGCACCACGCCGCAGGGGATGACAATCGCGGCGTGGCGGCCGATGATTGTCGTTTCCAGACCGCAAGTCACAAGCCCGCAGCCTTGGACCACCACCCAATGTTCACTCCTGTGACGATGGTGCTGCAATGACAGTCGGTCCTCCGGATTGACCACGATCTCCTTGATCCGCACACCGTCATTGCGGTGCACATTGCGATAATGCCCCCATGGTTTGTTCACCCTTAAAGCAGGTTGCGTCCATGTTAGAATTGGCGATCCAGGCGGCGGGCCTTGCGCGGTAAAAACAGAATATTCCCTAACCTCTTTTACGGATCGGCAAGCCCGCCATTCGGCGCCGCTGGCGCCTTCGTCCAAGGGGGACGGAGTCTCATCCAAGCCAAAATCATGATAACGGGTCAATGCCCGATCTTTTTGCCACTGTTCCATAGCCTCTCCCCAAGCAGAACATTATGCTGATCGTGAATGGGCCATTTATAGCACGATCAACAGGTTCTTTACAGCACAATAAATTCGGAATGCGGACCCATTGATTTCCCGTGCCATTGGAAGCATTCGATGTGCGGCCAAATGGTTGTGCAGCGTTATGATGATGACTTGGCTGTGGCCGGGCTTGAACGGTCCTGCTGATCGGTTCGGGCGCCATGGACAATTTACCAGCAGAGCATAATCCGATCCGGAGAAGCGAGGATCGACAAGATTATGCGGACGAAATAAAAATTAAGAGCGCCGGTTTGATTCGATCGGATTGAATGGCGCTCTCAAGCCTTCGACGATATTGGTTTTGTTCGCTTCCTAAAGACGCAAAGCTCCGCTTTTCCGCCGAGGCGCGTTTGGCTTGCGCCCTGGTCACACCACACAATCCGATGCTTGATTCTCCATGAACATTTTCCATGGACTGAAACTCGGGCGAACTTCACTTGGGATGTTGTGAAAAATTGGGGCCTGTTGGCGTCCAGGATTTGGAGCGCGCTTGAACGAAAATCGTCCAGTTTCGGCAAAGCGGCAAGCGCTGAGAAGGGCTTATCCTTTTGCCAAACTTTCGCGACGCCGAAATGGCCGGTTTTCGCCGTATCCTTACCGGACGCGGCGGATTTTCTCCCCTAAAAAGCCAAGGTCGAAGCCCTATTTTACCCGGGTGCGCTTCAGTGATTACAGGCTTTTCTCGCCACGTCACTGCACGTTTCGCCCGCAGCTATAATTATATGTAAAAGCTTATAATAAGAAATATAAAAGCTTTATTAAAAAAATATTTATATAGGGTTGAATATTATTTTATAAATCGATAACGTATTTAATTCGGAAATAAGTTCCGTTCAGAATTTGGCGGCTTTACTGGTTTCTCCGCCCGGAATAGGCATAAGGACATTCGGTATGATCGACAAACCCATATCCCAAGACACAAACCCCGAGACCCGAAAACTGGGGCTGACCGCTCTGGCCGCCTTGGTGATTAGTTCGATGATCGGTGCGGGGTTTTTCAACCTGCCCCAAAACATGACTTCGGGCGCGGGCCTGGTCGCGATTGTGCTGGCATGGATCATTACCGGTGTCGGCATGTCTTTTCTGGCGAATTCATTTCGCATTCTCGCCAATGAAAAGCCGGAAGTCACCGCCGGTGTTTTTGCCTATGCCCGTCATGCGTTCGGGCGCTTCGTCGGTTTCGAGATGGCCTGGGGCTACTGGCTGTCGGTAATCTTCGGCAATGTCGCCTATGTTGTTCTGGTGATGCAGAGTCTGGGCTATTGCCTGCCCGTTTTCGGTGACAGAAGCAACTGGCCGTCGATTGTCGGCGGATCGGTGCTGATCTGGGCGATGCATTTCCTGGTTCTGCGTGGCGTGCGCCAGGCCAGTTACGTCAATGTGGTTGGGACTGTCGCCAAAATCGTCCTGATCATCCTCATGGTGATCATCGCCGCCATTGCCTGGCGCTGGGATCGGTTCACCTTCGACGTCCTAGGGCAAAGCCAGGGGCTTGGGTCTCTCTTAAGCCAGGTTCGGGGCACCATGCTCGTCACATTGTGGGTTTTCATCGGTATCGAAGGGGCGTGCGCGATTTCCGGTTGCGCCCGTTCACAGAAGCTGGTCGGGCGCGCGACCCTGGTGGGGTTGATGACATGCCTTAGTCTCTATGCGCTGATTACGATTTTGCCCTTCGGCGTTCTTTCGCAAGCAGAGTTGAGCGCGCTGCCCAACCCGTCAACCGCCTATCTTCTGGACCATATCGTCGGCGGGTGGGGCGGCGTCCTGGTCAATCTCGGGCTTTTGATCTCGGTGTTGAGCTCATGGTTGGCCTGGACGCTTCTGGCCGCCGAAGTACCGTTTGCCGCCGCTGGCGACGGGCTGTTCCCCGAGGGTCTGTCCCACGAGAATCGCAACCATACGCCGGCCCCGGCCTTGTGGCTTTCAAGCATCGTCATGCAGCTTGCGATGTTTGTCGTGCTGTTCGCGCAGGATGCATGGATTTTTTTGATCAGCGTCGCCGGTATGATGGTTTTGCCGCCCTATCTGTCCAGCACCCTGTACCTGTGCAAGCTGGCTTTTGCCCCCGACTTCAAAACCGAAGGGATTTCATCGCGCAATGGCGCGGGTATAACCGCTGTTCTGGGCACGATCTATGCGTTGTGGCTGCTTTATGGCGCCGGGTTGGCCTATCTGCTGATGTCGGTGGCCTTCTACGCCTTAGGCATTCCGCTGTTCTGGCGAGCGCGGCGCGGCTTAAACCGCGATGAAGCGGTTTTCACCAACGCGGAAATCGTTTTCGCGATACTGGTGTCCCTGATTGGCGTCGTCGCGATTTGGTCTTTCGCCGGCGGGCATATTCATCTTTAACCCTCCCGGTGGGTCGGGAAAGGTCGTTTGCGCGCACTTTTCCTCCACCATTATAATGAAAGGTAGACTGATATGACTCGACTCTCCGTTCAATCCGAATGCGGCGCCTTGCGCCAGGTGATCGTTCATCGCCCCGATTTGTCCCTGCGGCGGCTGTCGCCGGCAAACTGCAAGGATTTGCTCTTCGATGACATTTTATGGGTCCAAAGAGCCCGACAAGAACATGACGGCTTTGTCGATCAAATGAAAAGCCGGGGAATAAAAGTCCATCTTGTTCATGATTTGCTGGCCGAAACCGTAAAAGACGATGACGCCCGCGACTGGCTGCTCGAACACCGTCTGGCTTCGGGACATTTGGGATCAGCGTTGCGCGGTGAAATAACGCCATGGCTTCGGGAAATGGCCTCTGAACAGCTTGCAGAACATCTGATCGGCGGCATTGCCGTCGGCGAATTGCCATTCAAAAGCAAAAGCCTGCCCATTGCCCTGATGAACTCACAGGATTTTGTCCTGCCCCCCTTGCCCAATCAGCTCTTTACTCGCGATACTACCGCATGGATTTATGGCGGCGTGACCCTAAACCCCATGCATTGGTCGGCCCGCTGGCAGGAAACGCTGAATATGGCGGCCATTTACCGCTTTCACCCGATGTTCGCGGCGGCGGAGTTTTCCATCTGGTGGGGAGACAACGAACAGGTCCGGGCAGGCGTTTCACTCGAAGGCGGCGATGTCATGCCGATCGGCAACCGCACCGTTCTTGTCGGCATGGGGGAACGTTCGACACCCACCGCGGTCGAATCCCTGTCGCGGGAATTGTTTCGCCACAATGCCGTGGATCGGGTCATCGCCGCGGCTTTGCCGCGTGATCGGGCCTTTATGCATCTCGATACGGTGTTCTCATTCTGTGATCGCGACCTGGTGGTCATGTTTCCCTCCGTGGTCGAGCGTATTCGGGCGTTTTCAATCCGCCCCGGCGACAAGGACGGTGAAATCGACGTGCGGGCGGAGCAAAACTCTTTTATCGATACGATCGCCGAAGCGCTGAATCTTAAAACCCTGCGCACCATTTCAAGCGGCCATGATGATGCTTACGAAGCGGAGCGCGAACAGTGGGACGACGGCAACAATGTGCTGGCTGTCGAGCCCGGCGTCGTTATGGCCTACAATCGTAATGTTCACACCAATACCCTGCTTCGCAAGGCCGGGGTGGAAGTCATTACCATTGAAGGCGCCGAACTCAGCCGTGGACGCGGCGGCAGCCACTGTATGAGTTGCCCGGTCGAACGCGATGCCTGCTGACCCTGATGCGAAAGACGGAAAAATGCCTTGCAATCTTAAAGGACGCAGTTTCGTCAAGCTGCAGGACTTCCAGCCGAAGGAAATCGCTGGGTTGTTGCGCTTGGCCGCCGAGCTGAAGGCGGCGAAACGAGCGGGCAGAGAACAGCCGCGGCTGGTGGCTAAGCATATTGCCCTGGTGTTTGAAAAGGATTCGACGCGAACCCGAGCGGGATTTGAGGTGGCGGCGTTCGATCAGGGGGCGCTGGTGACCTATATGGGGCCTGTGGGATCGCATATCGGACACAAGGAATCCATCAAGGACAGCGCCCGCGTTCTCGGGCGGATGTATGATGGCGTCGAGTATCGCGGCTTTGCGCAAACCGTGGTTGAGGAGCTCGCCCGCTGGGCCGGGGTGCCGGTGTTCAACGGGCTGACCGATGAATTCCACCCGACCCAGATATTGGCCGATTTTCTGACCATGAACGAACAGTGCGAGCGGCCGCTTCGTAGCGTACGTTACTGTTTTTTGGGTGATGCCCGCAACAATGTGGGCAATTCCCTGTTGGTCGGCGGCGCGAAGATGGGGATGGATGTGCGTCTTTGCGCACCCAAATCCCGTTGGCCGAAACCCGAATGGGTTAAGACCTGCCGCGGGCTTGCCGCCGAAACCGGCGCCAGAGTGACCGTGACCGAGGATATTGACGAGGCTGTCGCCGATTGCGATTTCATATACACCGATGTTTGGGTGTCGATGGGCGAGGACGACACCGTTTGGGAAGAGCAGATCAGGCTTCTGACCCCCTATCGGGTCAATGACAGCCTGCTGAAACGGACGGGCAATCCGGCGGTTAAATTCATGCACTGCCTGCCGGCGTTTCATAATACCGATACCGCGGTCGGTCGCGATATTAAGGAAAAGTTCGGCCTCGATTGTATGGAGGTTAGCGAAGAGGTGTTCGAATCCCCGGCATCGATCGTCTTCGACCAGGCGGAAAACCGGCTCCACACCATCAAGGCCATATTGGTGGCAACCATGGGGGCAGAACCATTATGAGGCTGGTCATTGCGCTGGGCGGGAATGCTCTGTTGCGTCGCGGCGAGACAATGACCGTCGAAAACCAGCGCGGCAATATCCGTCTGGCGGCGTCAGGTATCGCCAAACTCGCACAACGCCACCAGATCATTCTGACCCATGGCAACGGCCCGCAAGTTGGTTTGATCGCCCTGCAAAATGCGATGTATCGCGAAGTGGAGGGGTACCCTCTGGATGTGCTTGACGCCGAAAGCCAGGGGATGATCGGTTATCTGCTCGAAATCGAACTTCGCAATGTCTTGGCCGGCGGCAGGGAAGTGGCGACGCTTCTCACCGAGGTGGAAGTCTCGCCCGAGGACCCGGCCTTCCAAAACCCAACCAAGCCGATCGGTCCCCAATATGATGATGCCGAAGCGCGAGAATTACAACGAAAATGGGGCTGGGCCATGGTCGATGATGGGGCGAGCAAACGGCGGGTGGTGCCCTCGCCGCGACCGCAACGCATCCTGCAGAAGCGCGCTATCCAAACTCTGTCGAATGACAATACGGTTGTGATTGCGGTTGGCGGCGGAGGCATACCGGTTATTCGCGATGATCGTAGCGTCTGGAGCGGAATTGAAGGGGTGATCGACAAGGATCTGGCCTCGGCCGTATTGGCGCGCGATGTCGGGGCCGACGGTTTGATCCTGCTCACCGACGTCGCCGCGGTCATGCGATATTTCGGAACCGCGCGGGAAACCCCGTTTCGCCATGTCAAGCCTTCGGAGCTTGATCCGGCGGATTTCGCGGCCGGATCGATCGGACCGAAAATCGAGGCCGCCGGCGACTTTGCAGGCCAGGGCAACGGTTTTGCCGCCATTGGGGCGCTTGATGACCTTGAAAACATTGTAAAAGGCCGAACCGGAACGATATTCTGTTAATAGCAATGCCTCCGGTTTGTCCCGTGCGAATATCCCCTATATATCCCCGTGCGCATGAAGCATTGAATATGGAGTTGAATGGTGCGGCATTATGATCGTGGACCGGCTTCGGGCATAAACGTTCTCGTGATCGGTTCAGGCGGGCGCGAGCATGCTCTGTGCTGGAGTTTGGCGAAGAGTCCGCGATGTGCGCGGCTCTATTGCGCCCCCGGCAATGGCGGTATCGGGCGCGTTGGTGAATGTGTCGCTCTCAACCCCGCCAACCACAGTGACATTGTCCGCTTCTGCCGCGAGAACGCCATCGGCCTCGTCGTCATCGGCCCGGAGGCCTCACTGGCGGCCGGAATCGTCGATAGTCTCGACGAGGCTGGCATAAGGGCATTCGGCCCTGGCCGCGCCGCGTCTCGTCTTGAGGCCTCGAAGGGGTTTACGCGGGATTTATGCGGGCGTTTTCACATTCCGGGCGCGGCCTATGCGCGTTTTACGGACGCCGATTCGGCCAAGGCCTATATAAGCGAGCACGAAAAGCCGCTGGTCATCAAGGCCGATGGCCTTGCCGCCGGAAAGGGGGTTATTGTCGCGCACACTGGCGAACAGGCTGAAGCGGCGATCGCTGAGATGTTTTCCGGCGCCTTCGGCAAGGCTGGAATGGAGGTGGTGATCGAGGAGTATCTCGATGGCGAGGAAGCGAGCTTCTTTGCCCTCGTCGATGGCGAGACCGTTTTGCCGCTCGCCACCGCTCAGGATTACAAGCGCGAAGGCGAGGGCAATACTGGCCGCAATACCGGCGGCATGGGCGCCTATTCGCCGGCGCCGGTGATGACGCCGGAAATCTGCGAGCGCACCATGAATGAAATTATCAAACCGACCATTCGCGCCATGGCGCAAACAGGCGCGCCCTATCGCGGCCTTCTCTATGCCGGTCTGACGATCACCGGTGAGGGACCGAAGCTCATCGAATATAATGTCCGCTTCGGCGATCCGGAATGTCAGGTGCTGATGCTGCGACTGCAATCGGACCTGCTTGAAGCTTTTGTGGCGACTTGCGACGGCAGACTTGACGACGTCGCTCTCAAATGGTCCGACGAAGTCGCGGTGAGCGTGGTCATGGCCGCTGAAGGCTATCCCGGCGTTTATGAGAAAGGCTCGCGGATTCGCGGCGTCGAGGCGGCGACGGCGATGGAGCAGGTGGAAATTTTCCATGCCGGCACCCGATATGATGGGGATGAGCTTATTGCGACCGGTGGGCGCGTACTCAATATCTGTGCGCTTGGGGCAACCATCGGGCAAGCACGCAAACGCGCCTATGACGCGGTTCAACTCATCGATTGGCCTAAAGGGATGTTCCGGCGTGATATTGGCTGGCGCGCCTTGGATCGTGACGTTGGCTGAGTCCGGCCGCTTAGCGGCGGGCGGCAAAGAAGCCCTTGAGCAGTTTGCACGCCGGTTCCTCGCCGATGCCGCCGTAAATTTCCGGCCGGTGGTGACAACAGGCTTGGGCGAAAAACCGCGGACCGTGATCGACAGCACCCATTTTTTCATCCGCCGCGGCATAATAAACCCGTCTCATACGGGCGAGAGAGATCGCCGCGGCGCACATGGCGCAAGGCTCTAGCGTCACATGGAGATCGCAGGCTTCAAGGCGTTGCGACCCCATTGCTGCGCAGGCGGCGCGGATCGCCACGATCTCGGCATGGGCCGTCGGATCGTTCAATTCCAAGTTACGGTTCCCGGCATAGGCCAGCACCTCGCCGCGCGCATCGGCAATCACCGCCCCCACCGGCACCTCGCCGCGTTCACCGGCCTTAAGCGCCTCGCGAAGCGCCAGATCCATGAATTTTCGCTCATTCATCCTCAGGCCGAAACCCTTTCGGACACCTCTTGGAAACCTCGATTCTGGCGCTATTCACATCGTCGATGGGCTTGTCTTTGATGCTCATTAACGTATTGAGTGAATTCCGCTTCTTGAAAACCCCATCTCCTCACACTGCATCCAGACTTGAGATTTCCAGAGGTGCCCTATTGCATTGTGACACTCTTGCGCTATCAAGGCCATTGTCATGTTAAGAAACCCTCAACCGGATAAGACCGACACTGAGCGACAAGCGGGAGAGCGTATCGCCAAGGCGGTCGCGCGGGCCGGCATCTGTTCGCGCCGCGAGGCCGAACGCTTCATTGCCGCCGGCCGGATCAGGCTCAACGGACATATCCTTACCTCGCCCGCCGTCACTGTAAAGCCCGGGGATGCGGTGACAGTCGATGGCAAACCCTTACAGCCGCCCGAGCCCGTGAAGCTATGGCGCTATCACAAGGCGTCGGGCCTTGTCACCACCCATCGCGATCCTCAAGGCCGCGCCACGGTTTTCGACCATCTGCCGAAACGTCTGCCGCGCGTCATCTCGATCGGGCGGCTCGATCTCGCGTCCGAGGGGCTGTTGCTGTTGACCAATGACGGCATGCTGGCGCGTCGGCTGGAGTTGCCAGCGACCGCATGGACCAGACGTTACCGCGTGTGCGTGCGCGGCGCGGTGGAAAAAGCCCGCCTTGACCGGCTGGCGCAAGGCACCACCGTAGAGGGTATGGACTATGGTGCGATCATTGTGACATTGGACACCGTCGAAAATGGAGAACACTGGCTTACCATGTGTCTGAAAGAAGGCAAAAATCGCGAAATTCGGCGGGTTTTGCAATATCTCGGCCTTGAAGTCCGCAAACTCGTTCGCACCGCCTATGGCCCCTTTCAACTGGGCAATCTGGCGCGCGAGCAGGTCGATGAAGTCCCGTGTCGGGTCTTGCGCGACCAACTCGGGGCAAAACTCATGTCCAGCCTGTCCGGTCCCGACACGTCAGGGAAAACCCGCAATGCGCATCGTCGGCGGTCGTCATAAGGGCCAGGCGCTTGCCCCAATTGCCGGCCGGGCCATTCGCCCCACCAGCGACAAAACCCGCGAGGCCATCTTTGACATTCTGACCCACGGCAAAAGCGCAAAAACCATTGAGGGCGCGCGCGTGCTCGATCTGTTCGCGGGCAGCGGCGCGCTCGGTCTGGAGGCCCTGTCGCGCGGGGCGCGGTTTTGCCTGTTTGTCGATCGCGACCC
Source organism: Hyphomicrobiales bacterium (assembly GCA_036881905.1). Lineage (GTDB taxonomy): Bacteria > Pseudomonadota > Alphaproteobacteria > Rhizobiales > Im1 > JBAJNN01. Next base: position 119,638 of record JBAJNN010000003.1, read on the forward strand.
GCGCTCGCGCGGGTTGATTCGCCGCAATATAGAGCTGTTGCAGCAAACCGGAACCACCAGACTGTGGCGGCGCGACGCCACAAGGCTGGGTGCCGGTTCCATGGCGGCGTTTGACATTGTCTTTGTCGACCCGCCCTATGGGCGGGGGTTGGGCGTCGCCGCGCTGGCTTCGCTCATCGACGGGCAGTGGCTCGCGCCGGATGCCGCGATTATGGTGGAGGAGCACAAGACGGCAACACTGACCCCGCCGCCTGAACTCGTCATAAACAAACGCCGACTCTACGGCGATACGCAACTGCTGTTTCTTAAACCGACAGCATAAATATGGATATTGATTATCGACCCCACCATTGATAAAAGGTGGTCTGAAAATCATAAAGCCATTTCACGAAACAGGTTAACTTTCATGAGCGATAATAACACAGACGACACGAAAACCACCGAATACGACTATCGCAAAACTCTGTTCCTGCCCGAAACCGATTTTCCCATGCGGGCGAAGCTGCCGGAGAGGGAACCCGAAATTCTTCGGCACTGGCGCGAGATCGACCTTTTTGCCCGCCGGCGCGAGGCGGCGCGAGGGCGCAAACCCTTTACCCTTCATGACGGTCCCCCTTATGCCAATGGCAATATTCATGTCGGTTCCGCGCTCAACAAGATTCTCAAAGACATGGCGGTGCGCTCGCATCATTGTCTTGGCTTCAACGCCGATTACGTGCCCGGATGGGACTGTCACGGACTGCCGATCGAATGGGAGGTCGAGGCGCAATATCGCGCCAAGAGTATTGACAAGGAGAGTGTACCCATCAATCAGTTTCGCAAATCATGTCGCGATTTCGCCGCGGGCTGGGTCGATATACAGCGCGAGCAATTTAAGCGTCTCGGTGTGCTCGGCGACTGGGACAATCCCTATCTGACCATGAATTTCGCCGCCGAGGCACGGATCGCGGAAGAATTGATGAAATTTGCCGTCTCCGGACAGCTTTATCGCGGCTCGAAACCGGTAATGTGGTCGGTGGTGGAGAAAACCGTCCTTGCCGAGGCCGAGGTCGAATATCATGAACATGTTTCGGATGCGGTCTGGGTTAGATTTCCGCTCTGCGATGCCGGTGACGATCCGCAAGGTACCTCGATTCTCATCTGGACCACCACGCCATGGACGCTGCCCGCCAATCGCGCCATTGCCTATTCCTCGCGGATTTCTTATGGTCTTTACGAGGTGACGAAAGCCCCGACCGAGAATTGGGTGGGGGCGGGCGATCGCTTCATCATTGCTGATCGGCTGGCGGCGAGGGTGATGGAACGGGCGCGGGTCGAAACCTATACCCGCTGCGGCGATGTGCCGTCCGACCGGCTTGGCGGAGCCTGTTGCCACCACCCCTTGCGCGAGTTGGGCTATGAGTTCACCGTGCCGCTGCTCGATGGTGACCATGTCAGCGATGAGGACGGCACCGGCTTTGTTCATACCGCTCCCGGCCATGGTGTGGAGGATTTTGAACTGTGGACCGCCAACAAGGCCGTCCTTGAACGGCGCGGGATCGATACCACCATTCCCCACAGCGTGGACGCCGACGGTTTTTTGACCATTGATGCGCCGGGATTTACCGGCAAATGCGTTCTTACCGCGCAAGGCGAAACGGGAAACGCCAATGCCGCAATCATCGAGGCTCTGCTCAAAGCCGGTATGCTGGTGGCCCGCGACCGGTTCAAACATGCCTATCCGCATTCCTGGCGCTCGCGCAAACCGGTGATTTTCCGCAACACCCGGCAATGGTTCATCGCCATGGACCGCCATCTCGCCGCACCCGGCGACACTTTAAGGGCGCGTGCGCTCAAAGCCATCGACGAGACGCAATTCGTGCCCCGCGCGGGCCGGATGCGGCTGCGCGGCATAATCGAACGGGGGCCGGACTGGGTTCTCTCTCGCCAACGCGCCTGGGGCGTTCCGATCGCCGTTTTTGTTCACGGAAAAACCGGTGAGATTCTTGAAAACGAAGCCGTCAATGCGCGTATCATCGAGGCTTTCAAGGTCGAAGGCGCCGATGCCTGGTTTGCCGAAGGGGCCGCGGCCCGTTTCCTCGGTGAAGACTATGACCCTGAACTCTGGCGCAAGGTCAATGATATTCTCGATGTCTGGTTCGAATCCGGCTGCACCCATGCCTTCGTATTGGAACAACGCCCGGAGTTGAAATGGCCGGCAGATGTTTATCTCGAAGGGTCCGACCAGCATCGTGGTTTGTTCCGTTCATCTCTTCTGGAGTCATGCGCCACTCGCGCCCGCGCGCCCTACAACACGGTGATCACTCATGGTTTCACCATGGCCGAGGATGGCCGCAAAATGTCGAAATCGCTCGGCAATCAGATATTCCCCAGGGATGTGATCAAGCACTATGGAGCCGATATATTGCGGTTGTGGGTTGCTTGTTGCGACTACACGGAAGATCAGCGTATCGGCGCGGAGATTCTCAAGACGACGGCGCAATCCTATCGCCGTTTACGCAACACCATGCGGTTTCTGCTCGGCAATCTCGCCCATTTCGACGGAGACTCCCGGGTCGAGACCGCAGACATGCCGGAGCTTGAGCGCTACATTCTCCACAGGCTGTTCACGCTTGACGGGCAGGTTCGAGAAGGCTATGAGGCGTTTGATTTTCGCCGCGTCTTTACCTGTCTGTTCAATTTCTGCACGGTGGATCTCTCAAGCTTTTATTTCGACATTCGTAAGGATGCGCTTTATTGCGATCCGGCCTCATCCATTGTTCGGCGCGCCTGTTGTACGGTTCTCGATACGCTGTTTTCCTACCTCACGGTCTGGTTCGCCCCGATTCTGACCTTTACCATGGAGGAAATCTGGCTGGCGCGCTTCCCCCGCGACCCTTCGGTTCATCTGCGGACCTTCCCCAACTGCCCGCATGGCTGGCGCGACGATGCGCTTGCCGTGAAATGGGAGAAAATCCTTAAAATACGCCAGGTCGTGACCACTGCGCTGGAAATCGAGCGTGCGGCCGGGCGTATCGGCTCGAGTCTGGAGGCAGCGCCGGAGATTTATCTCCACGATCGAGCTCTTTATGAGGTGGTCAAAGACGTTGACTTTGCCGAAATCGCCATCACCAGCCAGGCCAGGCTGGTCAATGGCGAGGCTCCGACGGATGCTTACCGTTCGGGCGACATTGCCGTCGTGGTGAAAATGGCGAGAGGTCGCAAATGCGCCCGTTCCTGGAAAATATTGCCGGAGGTTGGTTGCGACAGCGAGTTCCCCGATCTTACGCCGCGCGACGCCGCCGCCATGCGCGAATGGCTTTCCCGTCACAAAACTCGCGAAACCGCCGCGTGAGGCCCGAAATCGCCGACGATGCTTGTAACGTCCAGGAAACCGTCGTCATGAACCGGATTTACCGGCGCCTATGGGGCCTGTTCAGCCCGCTTGGCTGGGGGATCGCCGCTTTCGGCTTCCTCGCCGATCGATCCCTCCAATGGTGGCTTCTGGCGGTGTTCGACATTGTCCATCGCCAACCGGTCGCACCGACGCCTTTTCTCAATGTGGTGCTGGTCTGGAATCGCGGTATCAGCTACGGTTTGTTTGAACAGAATACGGCGGCCGGACGCTGGGGGCTGGTCGCCATGGCGATTTTGATGGTCGTGGCTCTGGCTTTCTGGATCGCGGCGACAAGACGGCCGGTCACCGCGGCCGCTCTCGGTCTGGTGCAGGGCGGGGCTTTGGGCAATGTCGCCGATCGCGTGATTTACGGTCGCGTCGCCGATTTTTTCGATCTCCACGCTTACGGCTTTCACTGGTATGTCTTTAACCTTGCCGACGTCATGATCGTTTCAGGCGCCGCACTGCTCATTTACGATCGCTGGATCGAAAACCGGGGTTTGCGGTTCGCTCGCCGCGGCCGCCGATAGGGGTCATTTTCATCGATGCCGTCGGCCTGCTTTTGCCCGAATTCGTCTCTCTCAGGCGGCCTTGCGCTGAAGCGCGTCAAGGATTGCCCCGCCCATTGCGTCGGTGGATACCAGGCGCGTGGTCTCCTGCATGATGTCGGCGGTGCGCAAGTCTTGTTCCAGAACTTCGTTTATGGCGTCATCAAGCCGGTCGGCCCATTCGCCAAGGCCGAAGGAATAGCGCAACGCCATGGCGAAAGAGGCGATCATGGCGATCGGATTGGCGCGATTTTGGCCGGCAATATCGGGGGCTGAGCCATGGACGGGTTCATAGAGCGCCTTGCGCCGGCCGGTTTCCGCGTCGGCCTTGCCGAGCGAGGCGGAGGGCAGCATGCCGAGCGAGCCTGTGAGCGCTCCGACAATATCGGAGAGAATGTCTCCGAACAGATTATCGGTGACGATGACGTCGAATTGAGCGGGCCGACGCACCAGTTGCATGGCGCAACTGTCGGCCAGCATGTGCTCCAATGTCACATCATTGTAATCTTGCGCATGCACATGAGAAACGACCTCCCACCACAAAACCCCAGTTTTCATGGCGTTTCGCTTGTCTACCGACACCACCGCGCGACGACGGGCGCGGGCCAGTTCGAAGGCGACATGCGCGATGCGCTCGATCTCATGGGTTTCATAGAGCTGAGTATCGATGGCGCGTTTGCGGCCCGGCTCAAGATCGACAAGCTGTTTAGGCTCGCCGAAATAAACCCCTCCGGTCAATTCGCGAACGATGAGAATATCGAGCCCCTCGACAAGCTCGCGTTTGAGGGAAGAGGCGTCGGCAAGGGCGCGATGGCAGATGGCGGGACGCAGATTGGCAAACAGACCGAGTTCCTTGCGCAATGCCAAAAGCCCGGCTTCGGGACGCCGGTCATACGCCACATTTTCCCATTTCGGACCGCCGACCGCGCCCAGGAACACCGCATCGGCGGTTCTGGCGCGTTGCAAAGTGGCGTTGGAAATCGCCTGGCCATGGGCGTCACAAGCCGCGCCGCCGACAAGATCCTCACAGGTTTCAAGTCGGACGATCCCTTGAGCGCCGAACCAGTCGATCATGCGTTTGAGTTGTGCGGTCACTTCCGGGCCGATACCGTCTCCGGGCAATAAAAGCAGATTGAAGGCTGTCATGAGGCTGTCACCAATTTTTGCTACCGGGGAAAACCAACCGGGCAGACAGAGCCTGTCTAAAGCCGGTCATGGTCTTTGACAAGCCAAAGCCTGTTTGAATTGTCTGAAATTTTGATATAATTTCAACTCCGCGCGGCCCATGGCGTATCAGTGATTTTAGAAATGATCTGTTGTAAAGAGAGAATATGCTGAACAAACTTGTCGCCGAAACCCTCGGCAGTTTCATAATCGTTGCGGCCATTTGTGCCTCCATTCTGCTTGTCGCCGAGTTTCCGCCCATCTTCAGCGGCGGTGTCCCGGGCATTGCCTTATGCGTCGGTTTCACCGCTTTCGCAACGTCTTATGCATTAGCTCCCGTTTCCGACGGTCATTTCAATCCAGCGGTCACCTTTGGCGCGTGGATCGCGGGATATATCGGCCCGCTTTCGGGCGCATTCTACTGTCTTGCCCAGCTGATCGGCAGTGTTCTTGGCGCCGCAATCATCTCCTTGGTATTTTCCTTCGCGCCGGACAGCCAGTTTCAGGCTTTTGCCGCCAACGGCTTCGGCGAGCATTCGCCGGCCGGTTTCTCGCTTTACGGCGCAGCCCTTGCGGAGATCCTGGCGAGCGCGTTTCTGGTGCTCGGCGCCTTGCGCCGCCTGCAAGGTCAGCACAGCAAATCGACCGGATCAGCCATTGCCGGAGTGTCGCTCGCCGCGGTCTATATCTGGCTGTTGCCGATCACCGGAGCCTCGGTCAATCCGGCGCGCTCGACGGCGAGCGCGGTGTTCGGGTCGGGTTGGGCCTTGAGACAACTCTGGTTGTTCTGGTGCGCGCCGTTAATCGGGGCGGCAATGGCCGGTGGTATTATGCGATTCCTGTTTACCGGGGCCGCACAGGCTGATAAGGTGGCCGTTGAGGACGAAGCCTCATGGCTTGATCGACAGTTCTGATCGGGACGAATTGTCGAGGAGCGTCTCCCATGTCCCTTTAGGGTTTTGTCATCTGGGTATCACGGAGTAAGAGTCGACCCATGGCGGCCTCTAAGTATTCGCGATGCGACGGTGCCCCCGTTCGCGGTGGTTTGGATTGCATAATCATATGATGTTCGATTCGCTGGGTCTTAGTCGGAAGGTCCTTGAGGCCGTCGGGGATGCCGGATTTAAGGAGCCGACCCCCATACAGGCCCGAGCCATTCCCGCGGCCCTTGAACGCCGCGATGTGCTTGGCCTTGCTCAGACTGGTTCGGGCAAGACGGCGGCCTTTGTCTGGCCGATTCTGTCCCTGCTTGAAAAGGGGCGCGCCCGCGCCCGCATGCCCCGTGCACTCATTTTAGAGCCGACGCGCGAACTCGCCGTTCAGGTTCATGATGCCTTTTCGACCTTCGCCACCAACAGCAAGACAACGATTGTCCAATTGATCGGCGGGGTGTCGTTCAGCCGGCAAGATCGAATCCTTGATCGCGGCGCCGATGTGGTCATCGCGACACCGGGGCGTCTTCTCGATCATGCCGAGAATGGTAAACTGATGCTGCATGGCGTCGAGCTCTTCGTCGTCGATGAAGCCGACCGCATGATGGATATGGGCTTTATCCCTGATCTTGAGAAAATTCATCGGCTTTTGCCGCGGACCCGGCAGACGCTGTTCTTCTCCGCCACCATGCCGCCGGAAATCGAGACGCTGAGCGACACGTTTCTGCGCCGGCCGGTCACGGTAAAGGTCGCGGCGCCGGCGACAACTGCATCCGGCATCGCGCAACATTGCGTCTTTGCCCCTTCACCCGCGCCGGACAAACGCCGTTCTTTGCGCAGGCTGATCGGTGAACAGGGCAAGATTCCCAACGCCATTATCTTCGCCAATCGCAAGGCGACGGTGCGCATTCTTGAGCGCTCATTGCGCAAACACGACCTCAATTGCGCCGCCCTCCACGGCGATATGGACCAGAACAGCCGTCTCGATACGCTTGAGCGGTTCCGCAACGGCGAGGTGACTTTTCTCATTGCCAGCGATGTCGCCGCCCGCGGTCTTGACATTCCCGCCGTCAGCCATGTCTTTAATTTCGATGTACCGACGCATGCGGAAGACTATGTTCACCGTATCGGTCGCACCGGCCGCGCCGGACGAGAGGGTTTTTCCTGCACTCTGGTTACGACCGAAGAAATGAAATACCTTGAGGCGATCAAGACGCTGATCAAACGCGATATTGCCTGGCTCAGCCCGCCGCCGGATGAAAACGCCCGGTCCCAAACGTCCGACAAAACGACATCGCCCGCCAATAGTAGCAGAAAGACTCGTACTCCCCGCGCCAACGACCTGAGAGGCAAATCCGCGTCTGCCGCGACCAAAACAGGCAACGAAAAAATGGATCGGGCGACGGTCCCCAAGACGTCACCGGCTCCAAAAAAGACCAAAACCGGAAAGCCTTCGCGAGACCAGACTGCGAACGCCGTCCCCGACGCCACTGCCTTTGCAAATCTACCGCCCGAGCAGGTTCCGGCTTTTTTGTTGCGTTCCGTCGGTTAGGGCTGTCTGTCGGTTGCGAAAACGGATTGCCGATGCGATCGGATGGTATCGCCCGGCAATGGCGGGGCCATTGCCAAGGCCGCTTTGGGGGAGGTGAGCTTCACGCGATTGCCAGCCTGATTCCCAGCAAGGCCAGAACCCCACCTATAATCATGTCGATTGGCTTGCGGACGCGTTCATAAACGCGGCGCATGCGAGATGTTGAAAGCATCAGCGCAGGAAGACAAAACCATGCGAGGAGAATCGCCGAGAGAAGAACGGCGATCATGCCCAAGATCCAAGGCGAGGCCGTCGCCGGGATCGAAGAGACGAACAGGCTGGCGAAAAACGCCGCCGCCTTCGGATTTGTCAAATTGGCGAGAAAGCCTCGTCTGAGTGCGCCATGCGGATTTGCGACGGCCGCGACGCCCGCAAGCGATCCGTCATGGCGGTATGCCGACACCAGCAGACGAACGCCCAGATAAACCAGATACAGCCGCGCAGATCATCCGCAGAGTTTGATGAAGCCAGGCGAGCCCGGAGAGCACGAAGCCCAAACCCAGTATCGCCAGACCGACCCACAGCATACAGCCGCAGGCGACGCCCAAGGCGGCATGAAGCCCGGCCTTGCGGCCAGAAAGCGCATGAGATGTTACGACGATGAAATCCGGCCCCGGGCTGATGCAGGCCAGAAAATAGACCAAAGCCAAGGTCGCAATCTGCGTTGCAATATCCATGACGCCCCCAAACGAGATGACAAAGTCGGGATTTTATCCAGGCTTCGCCATTTCCGCCACCGGCGTGATCGCGACCGATGCGCCGCAGCCGCAGGCCAAGGTCTGATTGGGGTTATTGAACACAAAACCAGACGACAAGGTGTCAGCCCGATAATCCATTTGCGTGCCGAGAAGAAACAAAAGCGCCGAAGGATCGATCAGCACCGTCACCCCCTTATCCTCGACGATTTCATCATGCGGCGCGATCCGCTCAACATAATCCATGGTGTATTCCATGCCGACGCAACCGCCTTTTTTGACGCCGACGCGCAACCCCGCAACCGGACGATCGCATTTCGCCATCAATTCGCGAATGCGCCGGGCCGCGCTGTCCGTCAAACTCATGGCTTTGACTTTACGAGAGGTTTTTTCGTCCATGCCCATAATCCACTCTCCGTCTTTAAACATCTTACCACATATTGAGCGCGATTCTGGCTTCATCCGACATGCGCTCCGGCCCCCAAGGAGGATCGAAGACAAGCTGAACCTTTGCGCCGCTCACACCATCGACAGCGCAAACCGCGTCCTCCACCCAGCAGGGCATCTCGCCGGCCACCGGGCACCCGGGAGCGGTCAGCGTCATATCGACGCTCACCATACGATCATCATCGACGTCAACCTTGTAAATCAGGCCAAGCTCATAAATATCGACCGGTATCTCGGGGTCGAACACCGTTTTCAGCGCGGCGACAATATCCCCGGTGAGTCGGTCAAGCTCAGCCTTGGGGATCGCGTTTTCGGTCCGGGGTGGCGCCTTTTTAGATGGCGGCGCATTAGCCGACGCCGGCGCGCCGACCACACTCTCATCCGGCGTCATGACGTCATGCTCATTACTCATTGTCGAGGCTCCTTCCTCGGCGGGGGGCGCGCTCATTTCCATCATCAAGCGAAAAGGCGGATCGCCGCCCGCAGCCCATCGATCAACCTGTCCACCTCTTCGTGGGTATTATACATGGCGAAGGATGCGCGGCAAAGCGAGGTCATGCCAAAGTGCTGTAAAAGCGGCATGGCGCAATGGTTTCCGGCGCGAATGGCGACCCCGTAGCGATCAAGAACGGCGGCAACATCATGGGCATGGATCTCCTCCACGGCGAATGCGACAATCGCCCCGCGCTCGCGCGCCTTGCCGAAAATGCGCAGCCCCTCGATCTCACCCAGCCGTTCCAGAGCATAATCGGCCAATGCTTTCTCATGAGCCTGAATGGTGTTCAGCCCCATATTCGTCATATAGTTCAGCGCGCTTCCAAGACCAACAGCCTGAACGATCGGTGGCGTGCCGGCCTCGAAGCGATAGGGCGGCGGCGCGTAGGTCACCCGATCCCTCGTCACCTCCTCGATCATCTCGCCGCCGCCCTGAAAAGGCGGCATACGGTTGAGATGCTTGGCCCTGGCGTAAAGAACGCCGATCCCCGAGGGGCCATAGACCTTATGGCCGGTGAAGACATAGAAATCGCAGCCCATTGCCTGCACATCGACATTCAAATGAACGGCCCCTTGGCTGCCATCGACCAGAACCGGAATTCTGAGCTTATGAGCAAGACGGATAATCTCGCCAAGCGGGGTGATCGCGCCGGTCACATTCGACATTTGGGTCACGGCGACCATTTTCACCCGATTGCCAAGCAGTTTTTCATACTCTTCAAGCAGAAACTCGCCATCATCGTTCACCGGCGCCCATTTGAGCGTTGCGCCAAGGCGTTCGCGGTAAAAATGCCACGGCACGATATTGGAATGATGCTCAAGAATCGAGAGCACGATCTCATCGCCCTCGCCGATCGTAAGCCCGCCGAAACTCGTGGCGACAAGGTTGATGGCCTCGGTAGCGTTGCGGGTGAAAACGATCTCATCGCTTGACGGCGCGTTGATGAATCGGCTTACAGTCTTGCGCGTCTCTTCATAATTCTGCGTGGCGCGGGTGGAGAGAAAATAAAGCCCGCGATGCACATTAGCGTAGTCTGCTTCGTAAGCTTTGCGCATCGCCCCGATCACCGCCTTCGGCTTCTGGGCCGAGGCCGCATTGTCAAGATAACTTAACGGATGGCCATAAATCCGGCGCGATAGAATGGGAAAATCCCGCCTGACCCGCGCAACATCGAAGCTGGTATCGGCGTCTAAAGCCGATAATTGCGGTTTGAGTCTGACATCAGCCATCGCCGCCGTCTCCCGATCCGGTGAGCCAACCCTGAACCCGGGCGGCGAGCGCTTGGCGCATCGTTTCATCGCCAAGCGTTGCGAAAACGTCATTGACAAAGGCCGCGATCAGAAGGGATTTGGCCTGCGTTTGGGGAATGCCGCGGGCATGCAGGTAAAACAGCTGTTCTTCATCGAGCGCGCCGGCTGTCGCCCCATGGCCGCAAGCGACATTATCGGCGAAAATTTCAAGCTCGGGCTTGGCATCGAATTCAGCCCGCCCGCTCAGCAACAGGCCGTGGCTTTGCTGTTTGGCGTCGGTTCCTTGCGCATGCGGTGCCACCATGATCCGCCCCTGAAATACGCCGCGCGCGGCATCCTCCATGACATATTTGAATACTTCGCGGGTCCGACACTCCGCTGCGTCGTGATTGACGACTATGGTGGTGTCGCAGTGCTGCTTGCCGTTTAAGAGGCAAGCCCCGGCGATATCGGCGCCGGCTTCCTCGCCGCAATATTTCAAAAAAACCTGATTGCGCGCCAGTTTCGCCCCCATGCCGAGCGTCACATCGCGCAACACCGATTCGGCCTGCAAGGCGAAATGCCGGTTCGACAGATGAATCGCGTCGTGGTTATCGGCCTGTAGCTTGACATGATCGAGCCGCGCCCGGCGGCCCAACACCGTTTCGGTGACGCAGCTGGCGAGATAGGGCCTGCAATCGGTAGCTTCGCGGCCGGAATGGGTTTCAATGATCGCCGCCCGCGCGCCCTCGCCAAGGGCGACGACATTGCGCACGGCCACGCTCCGCGCGCTCACGCCCGAATTCACGAAGGCCAGATGGATCGGCGGCGCAATTTCGGTCTCTCGCGCGATGCGGATAAGGGCGCCGTCGCCGACGAACAGCGTATTGAGCTCATCTATCACATCGCGATCATAAGGGGCGAAACCATGGTCGAGCACTTCGCGCGCCCATGATGGCGGGTCGGCCCGGACATCGCGCAGGGCGTGGAACTCGACGCCGTCGAGAGTGAGTGCGTCGGAGCATTGAGGCGCAAAATGCCCGTCGATGAAAATGAGCCTGCGACACTCAACCGTGGCAAACGGCAATGGCGCAAGCGCGGCCTCCACGACTCGCCGATCCATGGCAGGGGCGAGACCTGGCGGATAAGCCTCGCTTAAAAATCGGCGCAAATCGGTCCATTTCCACTCTTCGACCCGCCGGTTCGGCAGGCCGTGGGCGCTGAATGAGCGCAAGGCGGCCTCGCGTCCGGCCTCGATCCAGCCCGCCTTCGCCAAAGCAGGTTTGGATCGCGCGCCGGCCTTGATATAGGCCATTTCCGCCGCGGTCTTATGGAGCGGGATATTCATGATCGTTCCTCGACACCCGCCTTCATGCGGGCAGTCTCTTTCCGGTAGATTTCATAGCCGCTTCGTTCCAGTTCCAATGCTAAATCCCGGCCGCCGGAACGCGCAATCTCCCCGCCCGACAACACATGCACCCGGTCGGGCACGATATGGTTGAGCAGCCTTTGATAATGGGTGATGACGATGACGGCCCGTTGCCGGGTCGAAAGCGTATTCACCCCCTCGGCGACAATTTTCAACGCATCGATGTCGAGGCCGGAATCGGTTTCATCGAGCACGCATAAGCTGGGTTCGAGAACCGACATTTGCAGGATTTCCGCGCGTTTTTTCTCGCCGCCGGAAAAACCGACATTGACCGAGCGTTTGAGCATCTCATCGGATATCCCAAGCTCACCGGCTTTTCCGCGCACAAGGCGAATAAAATCCGGCGTGGACAGAGCATCCCGCCCGCGCTGCTTGTGCTGGGCGTCGAGCGCCGTTTTGAGGAGGGTCATAAGCGTAACGCCTGGGATCTCGACCGGGTATTGCAGGGCGAGAAACATGCCGAGCGCCGCGCGTTCATGCGCTTCCATTTCGGCAAGGTCGCGGCCCTTGAAAGCGATGGACCCCTCCGTCACCTCATATCCGGCCTTGCCGGCCAGAACATAGGCAAGCGTCGATTTCCCCGAACCGTTCGGCCCCATGATGGCGTGAACCTCGCCGGCCTTGACCGCAAGATCGATCCCTTTGAGAATCGGTTTGCCTTCGACCTCGACATGTAGATTGGTGATTTCAAGCATTGCGCTCACTGTCTGTTTCCTTAAACGAAAGACCGCCGAAGGTTCTCCAGCGCTTGGTTACGGCCCCGATCAGCCCACGCTTCCCTCAAGGCTGATACCGATGAGTTTCTGGGTCTCGGCCATGAACTCCATCGGCAAATGCTGGATGACGTCGCGAACGAAGCCGTTGACGATCAAGGCTACGGCCTCTTCCTCGCCGATTCCCCGCGCCATGCAGTAGAACAGTTGGTCTTCGGAGATTTTCGACGTCGTGGCTTCGTGTTCGAATTGCGCGGAAAGGTTTTTGGCCTCGATATAGGGCACGGTGTGTGCGCCACATCGATTGCCAATCAAAAGGGAGTCGCACTGAGTGAAGTTTCGCGCATTCGCGGCCTTGCGATGCGCATGCACAAGGCCGCGATAAGTGTTCGAGGACTGCCCGGCCGAAATGCCCTTGGAAATGATGCGGCTCGACGTATTGGCGCCGAGATGAATCATTTTGGTGCCGGAATCGATCTGCTGATGGCCGTTGGAGATAGCGATGGAATAAAATTCGCCGCGGCTGTCGTCGCCGCGCAAAATGCAGCTTGGATATTTCCAGGTGATGGCCGAACCGGTCTCAACCTGGGTCCAGGAGATTTTCGCCTTCCTGCCGCGACAGTCGCCGCGTTTGGTCACGAAATTATAGACGCCGCCCTTGCCCTCGGCATCGCCCGGATACCAGTTCTGCACCGTCGAATATTTAATCTCGGCGTTATTAAGGGCAATCAACTCGACCACCGCGGCGTGAAGCTGATTTTCATCGCGCATCGGCGCGGTACACCCTTCGAGGTAGGAGACGTAAGAGCCTTCGTCGGCAATGATCAATGTGCGTTCAAACTGGCCGGTCTGGCGCTCATTGATACGGAAATAGGTCGAAAGCTCCATCGGGCACCGCACGCTCTTGGGGATATAGACGAAGGACCCGTCGGAAAACACGGCCGCATTGAGTGCGGCGAAGAAGTTGTCGGATTTCGGCACGACCGAGCCCAGATACCGCTTCACCAGATCGCCATGGTCGCGCAATGCCTCCGAGATCGGGCAGAAAATCACCCCGGCCTTGGCCAGCTCCTCCTTGAAGGTCGTGACCACCGAGACGCTGTCGAACACCGCATCGATGGCAACCTTCGCCCCGTCCACCCCGGCCAGAACTTCCTGCTCGCGCAGGGGAATGCCCAGTTTTTCATAAGTTTCCAGCAATTGCGGATCGACCTCGTCCAGGCTCTTTGGACCGGATCCCTGTGATTTCGGCGCTGCGTAATAATAAAGGTCTTGAAAATCGATCGGCGGATAGTGGACCCGCGCCCAATGCGGGTGCGCCATGGCCTTCCAGCGTCCATAGGCGTCGAGCCGCCATTCGAGCATCCAGTCCGGCTCGCCCTTTTTGGCCGAGATGAAGCGGATGGTATCATCACTGATCCCCCTGGGTGCCTTGTCGGATTCGATGTTGGTGGTAAACCCGTATTTATATTTGTCCACCTCGATGGAACGGACTTGCTCGATTGTCTCCGGATCAACCATCTCCACCTCCATGTGCCAGGGGTCGGCTCATTACCAGTTTGCGTTTATACATGAGACAAAAACCTCCTTCGCACTGCGCCCGTTTCACGCTGCGGCAACAAATGTGCCATTGCGGGCGAGGATACGCCGCCAGGCGGCGATAAAGCGGTCGGTGTCGCCCTGCGTCGTTGACCAGCCCAGACTCACCCGGATCGCGCTCTCGCTCAGCCCCGGTTCGACTCCCATCGCGTCCAGAACATGGGAGCGGGCCACCTTGCCCGATGAGCAGGCCGAACCTGAACTGACCGCCACGCCATCAAGATCGAGAGCAATCAGCAGCATCTGTGCGTCAAGCCCACTGACGGCAAAACAGCTCGTATTGACCAGACGGTCTGCATGCTTGGAAAAAATACAAGCTGCGGGAGACGTTTTTCTGATCGCAGTCTCTATCCGGTCGCGCTCATCCGCAATCGAAGCCATGTCTTCCAATCCCTTCAGGCTCGCGGTTATGGCGGCGGCAAAGCCGGCGAGACCCGCGACATTTTCGGTTCCGGCCCGGCGGTAATTTTCCTGCGCACCGCCAGCAGTCTGAGGATGAAGCTTAAGCCCCGGTTTTACAATGAGCGCCCCGACCCCTTGTGGGCCGCCGAGCTTATGAGCCGACAAGCTTAGCATATCGACCCCCAGAACTGACCATTTAAGCGCAATCCGCCCCGCGGCCTGAATGGCGTCGCAATGTACGAGCCCACCATGTGAGTGCACCATATCAGCAATTTCCGCCATGGGCTGAATCGCGCCAGTCTCATTATTGGCCAACATCACGCTGACCAGCGCTTTGCGGTCATCCCGCGCCAGAAGCGTATCGAGAGCGCCGAGATCAAGACGTCCATCGCCGTCGACTGGAATGACGCCGGAGGGTACGCCGGCAAGCGCCGCCGGGTTCAGAACGCTTGGGTGTTCGATGGCCGAAACCAGAAGTCTTCCACCAAGCCCGCCGTCAATCGCGCCGCGCAGCGCCAGGTTGTTGGCTTCGGTACCGCCGGAGGTGAAGATCACCATATCGGCGCTTGCTCCGACAAGACCCGCTACGCTCTCACGGGCATTTCGCACCGACAGGCGGGCATGGCGACCCTCGGCGTGCACCGAGGAGGCATTCCCGACATCGGCCATGGCGCGAATCATCGCCTCGAGAGCTTGCGGGCGCAGCGGCGAGGTTGCATTGTGATCGAGATAGGCTCGCATGGCGCTCATCCTTCAAAATCCGTGAAATACAGGCCAGACGGTGCCGACACGCGCATATCGCCCATCCCATATATTTTACGCATCTGTTGCCGCCCAGAACCGGACTCTTCCGGCTTTTTGGTGGACAGGGCTTGAAAAAACCGTTCCGATCACAATATCACCTTGGTTGAGGCTGGAATTCCAGTTGCGTTCGGGGCCGAAGTCGGTTTGGTCCCGAAACAGTGCGGCCTACCACTTCTAAATTTTATGCTACCCGTTTCATTCTCGAATGATTCTAAAGTCTACCATAGGATAGGCGACTACGTCAGTCAACAATTTATTACGATTCTTTTTGCGGGCATACGAGGTTTGTGCGACGAATCGCGGATTCCGGCGCGAAATCGGTGTTATGAATGGTGGAGGCTGGCGAGTGTGAATGACGCTTCATGACGCTATTCGTAAGTTCAACGGTTTGATCCAAGGCTTTTCCCATGCCGGAAGTCATATTTAGCGGTCCCGCCGGCCGGATCGAGGGTCGTTATCATCACAATCCGGCCGCGGATGCTCCGGTGGCGATCCTTCTGCACCCGCATCCGCGATTCGGCGGAACCATGAACAACCCGATCGTTCATGCGCTCTATTACACATTTCGTGAGCATGGTTTTTCCGTGCTGCGGTTTAATTTCCGCGGTGTCGGGCGCAGCGAGGGCGGCTACGATAACGGTGCCGGCGAGCTTGCCGACGCGGCAACGGCTCTGGACTGGGTTCAGGGGTTCAATCGCGATGCGCGCTCATCTTGGATTACCGGGGTTTCCTTCGGGGCCTGGATTTCAATGCAGCTTTTGATGCGCCGTCCGGAAATTAAGAATTTCATTTCGATTGCTCCCATGATCGTGGCCGATCGCTATGAATTCGACTTCCTCGCCCCTTGTCCGACCTCCGGTCTGTTCGTCAATGGCGACGAAGATAGCGTCACACCGCCAGAGCATGTCAGCGCTCTCGTCAGCCGCCTGAAAATGCAGAAAAAAGGTCTGATCGAGCACCGGACGATTTCAGGCGCCGATCACTTCTTCACCGACAAGGCGCGGGATTTGCTGGCCATGGTGGGAGACTATCTCGACAACCGGCTTCGCGACCATTGAGGTTTGAACCGGCACGGGGCACTTGAGATTGTTGCCACCATCAACGGCATGATTTTTGTCTGCGTTCTCTATTGATCGCTGCCAGCGAGACGCCCCGCTGCTTGATCGCCGAAGGCTCCCGCTCCACGCATATCATCCCTGAACCCAACACATGAAGGGCATTTGTGCGATCTTAAGCAAAGCTCTGGTTCGGGTAGTTCGCACCATGAATTATCCCAGGAACGCATAAACATTGCTTATAATGCAGAGAGATGGGTCGATTTAGCGGTTTGTCCGCCTCATAAAGAAGTGCAATAAACCACATTATTTTGACATTGCATTTACGA
>JBAJNN010000004.1:0-93583 GCA_036881905.1 Hyphomicrobiales bacterium
TCAGATCAGCGCGCCGCAGACCTGCCCGTGTGGATCCCCCTCTACAATTGGCATCGACCACACGGTGCAATAAAAGATCAAACCCCAATCAGTCGCCTCGGCCTAAACAAGGACAACCTATTGAGGCTCCACAACTAGCCCCGTCGCGGGCGGCAACCGGCTATCGTCATGACAATGAGAACGACCCGCGCGGGGTTCGTCTTATAAAGCGGGCACGCGAACTTGGCCCCTCGCTTGAGAAATGTCGCATGGTGTTGTCGTTCATGAGGATCATAACCGCGCTTCGTCCGATGTCGGCCAAGCTCGTCGAGACAGATTTGAGGGAAATCGAACAAAAATCGTGGAACTGAAAAGCATGCGGACGCTGTTGGCGGAGTTGGTCAGTGTCTGTCCCGAAATGGCCAGCCTTGTTACCCAATCATAAACCATCTGGCCTCGCAAAGCCGGCCGTTGCCCTAAAATTGCCGTAAGAAAATATAGATTGAAAGCCGGGGTTGTTTTTCGGTAGAGTTGCCGTGGAACCGGATTTTTACTTGGGAGAACGACTGTCATGTACCGCAAGACGCTGTTAGTCGGCACCCGTGAAATAACCCTTTCCCGTGAAGTCTCGACAATGGCACGGGCGAGGGCGGGCCGGCAATGGCGGTCGATATGAAAAAGGCAACCCATCCGGTTGCTTCGGCGATAAATCCAGCCCTCGATGACAGCCACGGTGCGTCCGACCGAAGTGAATGCGGAGAGAAGGGCGAACTGTGTTGCGATAGAGGCGGCGTTGGTGCGCAAACCGGAGAGATAAGCCACAAAGATGACCGTTCTGATACCGCTGGTAAAATTCTTAATCATGATCGTAACCGCTAAAGCCCCGGTATTGACGCCAACCTAGACAAGCCATGAGAAGGTGAGATTTGAAATGGTTTGTAAGACCGCCGCAAGCCACAAGGCCGTGTGATGCGATTTCAGGGAGCGAGAGTCAGGGCGGCCAAGCCGTGTCGCCGCGAATCCCACCTTCTTGATGGCGGCGGCAGGTTAGCTTACCGAGACCCAGCCTTATGACGAAGGGCACGGTCATAATGTCGGCAAAAGCGTCGCGGAATTCGAACAACAACACGAAGAGCAGAATAGTGACCGCGGAAGGTTTGCTCAAGCAATCACCGGATGCGCTCACAAGCCACGCGCCGCAAGGCACGTAACCCGTGACGGGCGTCACCTTTCTGCCGGTGACTCCGTGCGTTCCAGCTGGTATCCTAAGGGCTCGCGCGCAAACAACACAACCGCCAAACCGATGAGAACGAAAACGGAAGTGACGACACAGGCGCAAAACCGGATATTGGCGCGTCCGATACCGATTCTCTCCGATTCGGCCACTGTGGCGATGGCGCCGGCGGCCTGCTGATTATCGTCTGGACTTTCCACACGGGAAAGCATCGATGACACTGTCCTGAATGGCGCGGGCCAGAGTGACAGGCAAGGCGCGGGCGGCAACCCGCCATGACACGGCCAGCGGATCAAGCGAACCCGACAGCCATGGCGGCCGAAACGCATCGACCACCGGCGCCCCGGGAAATTTGAGCATATGGGGCGGGCCGACCAGGGAATAAAGCCCGATCCAGCCGAGGCTAACGCCGCGGGCCATTCGCACCGCCAAGACGGACCTCGACAGGGCCCCCGGCAGACCTTGAGGGAATCCTTAAGAAAAATGACTAACACCCGGCTCTCGGTATAGATTGTCGCGAGTGTCGAAAGCTGCGCCGTCAGGCCGGGCTTACGGTTGATGTGTTTTGATAACCGTTTCAATCAGCGATAAGGGTCACCGGTCCATCGACGATGGACCGGTGACCCCAAATCAGCCATTTACCGATCGGCAACGGGGCATTGCCCTGCCAACCGGTGTCGGGCCTTATGCAAGCTCAACGTTAACGGCCTGAAGACCGCGACCACGACGATCTTCCTCAACCGTGAACGTCACTTTGGTTCCATCGTCGAGCGCGGGCAGACCGGAACGCTCGAGCGCGGTGATGTGGACGAATATGTCCTTCCCGCCCTCTTCGGGAGTAATGAAACCAAAGCCACGTTGAGTGTTGAAAAACTTCACTGTACCATTCTGGCGCATCAGGGAAATCCTCTTCCAAAAACGTCAATCCTGACCAAATTCCGAAACCGTGACGTCCGGCTTCGGCTTCTCAGATTTTCGGAAAGGTTTTCCGCATGTCGAAGACATGGCATTGTCTTGCCCTGAAACTCTGAGGACATGTTTCACCATGAAACATGCCAGCGCAATGACCACTATAGCAGCTTTTCTCGCAAAGACAAGACAATCGACGCCTTTCCCGCTCGAATTTAAAAAGCTTCTAAGTATATCTTTCATTCCAAGAAAAACGAGCCTTTCGTGCAGGGCAATTTATAGCCTGGTGGCGGTCTTCCACCTCTTAACTCGCCGCAGTTAGGGCTTTGCCCGAACATCACGGATGAGAGGGAACCGAGGGGAGGCCGTAATTGGATATAAGGAGTGTATGAGATCAGTTGCTTTTTGGCCGTTTGCCGCCGATGGCCGCTGATTTTCCGGTTTTTCGCGCGCTCGCGGCGGAATCGGCGGAACGATGTGTAGAGTGCGGCCGTTTATGCGGGTGGGCGAGTGGATCGTTGCCGATGGCAAGCTCGTTTTCGTGCAAACGCTTGATTTCATCGCGCAGCCGCGCCGCACCCTCGAAGTCGAGATCGGCGGCCGCCTCTTTCATGCGCTTCTCCAGATCGGCAATCACCGTCTGCATATTATGGCCATAAGTGGCGGCGGTTTCCGCCAGACCGGCATCGATGGCGACATGGTCGCGTTCGCACACGGAATCGAGAATATCGGCAATGCGCGCCCGGACGCTCTCGGGCGTGATACCGTGTTCTTCATTGTAAGCCAGTTGCTTTTTGCGCCGCCGCGTCGTCTCCCCGACGGCGCGCTCGATCGAACCGGTCATCTTGTCGGCATAGAGAGTGACGCGGCCATCGACATTGCGCGCCGCGCGGCCGATGGTCTGAATGAGCGAGGTTTCCGATCTGAGAAAACCCTCCTTGTCGGCGTCAAGGATGGCGACGAGGGCGCATTCGGGAATATCGAGTCCCTCGCGCAGCAGGTTAATGCCCACCAGAACGTCAAAAGCGCCGAGCCGCAAATCGCGAATAATTTCAATGCGCTCCAGCGTATCGACATCGGAATGCATATAGCGCACGCGAATAGAGTGCTCATGCATGTATTCGCTCAGATCCTCGGCCATCCTCTTGGTCAGCACGGTGACGAGCGCACGCTGTCCCTTGGCCGCGACCTCGCGGCATTCGGCGATCAGATCATCGACCTGGGTGGCGACCGGGCGAATATTGGTCGGCGGATCGACAAGACCGGTCGGGCGAATCACCTGTTCGGTGAACACCCCGCCGCTGCGGCTCATTTCCCATGGTCCCGGCGTCGCCGAAACGTAAATCGTCCGCGGGCGCATGGCGTCCCATTCTTCAAATCGCAAGGGCCGGTTGTCGATGGCCGAGGGCAGACGAAAGCCATATTCGGCCAGTGTCGCCTTGCGGTTGAAGTCGCCGCGAAACATGCCGCCGAGCTGCGGGACGGTCACATGACTCTCATCGACAAAAACGATGGCATTGTCGGGCAAATACTCAAACAGGGTCGGCGGCGGTTCGCCGGGCGAGCGGCCGGTCAGATAACGCGAGTAATTCTCGATGCCGGCGCATGCGCCGGTCGTCTCGATCATCTCGATGTCGAACAGCGTGCGCTGTTCAAGACGTTGCGCCTCCAGGATGCGCCCGGCGGCATTGAACTCGTCGAGACGCCGGCGAAGGTCCCGCTTAATCCCGATAATGGCCTGATCGAGTGTCGGGCGCGGCGTGACATAATGCGAATTGGCATAGATTTTGATCCGGTTCAGACTGGCGGATTTGCGCCCGGTCAGTGGATCGAATTCGCTGATCGAGTCCACCTCGTCGCCAAACAGCGAGACGCGCCAGGCGCGGTCTTCGTAATGGGCCGGAAACAGCTCGATGACGTCGCCGCGGGCGCGAAAGCTTCCGCGCTGCAAGGCTTGATCGTTGCGCTTGTATTGCAACGCGACAAGATTGCCGAGAAGCTGGCGGCGAACCACGCGCTCGCCGACGCCGACCGCCATGGTCATGGCGGAATAGGTTTCCACCGAACCGATCCCGTAAATGCAGGACACCGAGGCGACGATAATCACATCATCCTGTTCAAGCAGAGCGCGCGTCGCCGCATGGCGCATGCGGTCGATTTGTTCGTTGATCGAGGATTCTTTTTCGATATAGGTATCGGACCGCGCGACATAGGCTTCCGGCTGATAATAGTCGTAATAGGAGACGAAATACTCCACCGCGTTATCCGGAAAGAACGAGCGGAACTCGCCGTAAAGCTGGGCCGCCAGCGTCTTATTGGGGGCGAGAATGAGCGCCGGACGGCCGGTGCGGGCAATGATCTGGGCCATGGTGAAGGTTTTGCCCGAACCGGTCACCCCAAGCAGAACCTGGTCTTTCTCCCCGGCCTCTATACCGGCGACAAGCTCGGCGATCGCCCGGGGCTGATCGCCGCGCGGTTGGTAATCCGAGCGGAGCTTGAAACGCCCACCGCCTTCCAGCTTCTCGGGCCGTTGCGGCCGATAGGGAACGAAATTTCCCAGCATCGGCAATGCCGGGCGCAATGCCGGATGTCCCTTCAGGCCCTGAAGCGGCGCTTCTGAAAATTCATGGTCTGCCATGGCGGGTAATATATATCGGCCATGGACCCGCGAAAAGGGTAAGGTTGCCCGTCTTGTCGGATTGCCAAGACCGGGAGCGCGCGTAAATCGCCATGGGTATCGAGTGTTGGCCCAAAGAAGGGCGCCGGTTTTTGGGCTTGCCTGATGTCAGACCCTTACCGGGACACGGGTGAGTGAGGAGAGGCTTGACCACCCGCGCGGCCAAATCAGTACCATTGAGCCGGAAAACCTGTTCAAGACATGGTTCAAGCCGGGCTTTGAAGGCTTGACGAAACTTCAAGAAGCGATATGGTCCGCCGCCGCCGGCACAACCGGAGATAATGAGACCAGGGCCTGTTGACGTTTAAGATTTGCACGGGCCGCGAGACGAATTTCGCCCCTGAATAGAAGAAGACCTCGCTACTGCGCCGCATTCCTCGAAGAACGGTTCGACACAGTCAGGGGCAAAATTCGCCGCGTGTGACCAAGGATATGGCGAAAATCGCCCATTTTAGCGTCGTGAAAGCCGGCAAGGGCAAGCCCTTCCCGCCTGGTCTCTCCTGAAATTGTACGATTTTTGCTCATACCGTGTTCCAAATCTTAAACGTCAACAGGCCCTAAAGACACAAAAAATAACGATAGAGGATTGTGCGTCGAAGACTGTTGATGATACACACAAGACTTGTAGCTTAAGGAAAGAGTAACAGGGACGTTCGCAAGCTGAAACCCTCGGTCGCTTCATTGACCTTAGCGGTTCGAGCGCTCTCTCGCCTTGCTTTTCCGAGAATTGCCCTCTGTTAAGCAAGAGGCGTGGAACACCATATGGTGGAGAAAGACGTTATGAAAAAGGGATCAGGGCGTTACAGCCTGTTTGCCCGGGCGATCCACTGGCTCACCGCGCTCATGGTTCTCACCATGGTGCCCGCCGGGCTGATCATGGTCCGGATCGGCCGCGGCCACCCCGTTCACGATCAGCTGTTCGGCTTTCACAGTTCCGTCGGGATCGTGCTGATGGCGCTGACCTTGGCTCGTCTGGCCCACCGTCTGCACAAACCACCGGCAGCCCTGCCCTGCGATATGCCGGTTTGGCAGCGCGTGGCGGCCAGGGCGACCCACATGTCTCTCTACGGCTTTCTGATCGTCAATCCATTTATCGGCTGGATAATGATTTCGGCCTTTGGCGGGACCATCTCCGTCTTCGGGCTGCTCACGCTACCGGCGATTGTCGCGAGGGACCGGGCACTGGGCGCACAGCTTGCCTCTGCTCACGAGGTCTTCGGGCTGGTCTTCGCCGCCATAATCGTGCTTCATATCGCGGCAGCGCTTCATCACGGTCTCGTTCGCAAGGACGGCGTGTTGAACCGGATGCTGTGACGTTTGTCCGGGGAAACAGCCGCTGCGCGGTTTCCTCATTTCCCGCCGCGAGCCAAAGAAGCTTCCCAATGGAGGCGACCGGATCGACGATGGAGACGGCCGACCTGCTCGGAACAAGATTCAAGCCGGGCTTTGAAGGCTTGACGAGACTTCAAGAAGCGATGTGGTCCGCCGCCGCCGGCGCAATCGGGGCAATGCAACTCAAAACGAAAAAATAAGGACAGGGCACTATGCCTTAGAAACTATCTATGATACTATAAGTCTCATTTGGCTAAAAATAGCGACAGGGGAGATCGCAAAATGAGACTGTTTTTGATGAGAACCGCCGCCGCAATCACGTCATCGGCAGTGATCGCGCTTGCCTTCGCAATTTGTGTCGGCGATGCGCAAGCCGCGCCACCGGCCACTTTCGTCGGGCAGCGCTTTCACCCGGTCGAGGGGCAACACGGCATGGTGGCCACCAGCCACTATCTTGCGACAAAAATGGCGCGAGATACCCTTGCCGCCGGAGGTAATGCGGTGGACGCCGCCGTGGTCGCCGGTTTCGCCCTGGCCGTCGCCCAGCCGCGCTCGGGCAATATCGGCGGCGGCGGCTTCATGCTGATTTCAAACGAAAAGACCGGCAAGGTGGTCGCGATCGACTATCGTGAAAAAGCCCCGGCGGCGGCGACCGAGACCCTGTTTCAGGACAAGGCGGGAAATGTCGTCCCACAGTGGTCGCGCTTCACCCACCGCGCCGCCGGTGTGCCCGGAACGGTGGCGGGGTTGGCGCTTGCCTTGGAAAAATATGGCACATTAACGCTGAAACAGGCGCTGGCTCCGGCGATAAAACTGGCGCAAGACGGGTTTGCGGCGCCGCCGCGTTTTGCCGAGGGCCTCAAAAATGCCCGCAAACGTCTGACCAGATGGGACAGTTCGGCCAAGGTGTTCTACAAGCCCGATGGCGGCCTATATAAGCCCGGCGAGATTTTCCGCCAGCCCGATCTCGCCAGGACCCTGAAACGCATCGCCGAAAACGGGCCGCGCGAGTTCTACCAAGGCGAAACGGCAAGGCGGATCGTCGCCGAAATGCAGGCCCATGACGGTCTTATCACCATGGAGGATCTGCGCGCCTATCGGCCGGTGATCCGTCAACCCGTGCACGGGCGATATCGCGGCTACGATATCTACTCGATGGGACCGCCCTCTTCAGGGGGAACCCATATCGTGCAAATCCTTAACATGCTCGAAGGCGACGACATCGAGGCATCGGGGTTCAATTCCGCCAACACCATTCACCTGATGGCCGAGGCCATGAAACGCGCCTATGCCGACCGCTCGAAATATCTGGGCGATCCCGATTTCGTCGCCGTGCCGCTGGCCCGCCTGACATCGAAAAACTATGCGGCGACATTGCGCGCATCATTTTTGGCTGAAAAGGCGACGCCCTCAAAGGACATCAAGCCCGGGCGGAATCTTGCCCCGCCCTACGAATCGAATGAAACAACCCATTTTTCGATTGCCGATCGTAACGGCCTTGCCGTGGCCAATACCTATACCATCAATTTCAGCTACGGTTCCGGAATCGTGGTCGATGGCGCCGGTTTCCTGCTCAACAATGAAATGGACGATTTTTCCTCCAAGCCGGGGGTTCCCAACGCCTATGGGTTGATCGGCGGCAAGGCCAACAGGATAGAGCCGGGCAAGCGCATGCTGTCTTCCATGAGTCCGACCATCGTCATGAAGGACGGCGAGAATTTTCTGATCACCGGCAGCCCCGGAGGGTCGCGGATCATCACCACCACAGTGCAGGTGATCATGAATGCGATCGATCATGGGATGAATATTCAGTCGGCGGTGAGCGCCCCGCGCATTCACCATCAATGGCTCCCCGACGAGATTCGCATCGAGGAAGGGATCAGTCCGGATACGATTAAACTTTTGCGGGCGATGGGCTACAAGGTGGTTACCAAAAGCGCCATGGGGGCCAGCCAGTCGGTCATGATCAGGAACGGCCGTTTTTACGGCGGCGCCGACCCGCGGCGTTCGACATCCTCGGCCATGGGGCTGTGAAACCCTCGAATAAATACACCATTGCGAGAGTGACATCGCATGACAACAGCGGTAAGAATACTCCGGCTGCGGCGAAATCCGCAGCCGGGATTGGAGTCCCATTTTCACTAGGCGCTCGAACCGCGTCGATCTGTCGAAGCGCGGTCTTTGCGTGGTCGGGCGTAGGGGAGAGCCGTAACGTTCGCCGTTTGCTGTGGACGGCAGTTTGAATCCCGTGCGTCTAATCGCCAGAGATTGGAACCTCCGACGGTCGGGTTTGGCAACCGATCAACAGGAGGCCATCATGAACCAATATCCCAATAGCCGCAAAATCCAGTTTCTACTCTCTAATCTGCTTACCGTCGATGGCTTGATGAAAGCCCTTGAATGGGTAACCAACGACCTTTTCGCGAAAGCGAGTGACACCGCCGAAGCCGCCGGGGGCGTTCTGGATGCGATCAAGCATTATGTTCGACGGAGCATCGACCTCGCCAACGAAGTGAACGACATCGACCGCAAGGCCGGACGATAAACGCGACCGAACGGGTTCTGGAGCGCCGGTCCGATCCGCACAGAGCCAGGATCAGACCAAGATTATACTTATAAAACAAAAAGCTGGAGCGTGATTGCGATTCGATTTGAACGCAAATACCGCTCTAGAGTACCGGTTCGATTCAACCGGATCGAACCGGCGCTCTTAAACTCTTTATTTTAGCCGCATAAGCTTGATTGTCCTCGGCTCTCGCTCGGCAAGATCGGATTATGCTTATAAAATAAAAATGAGACGCATTTTCTGTGATTCCATTGCCACGGAAAATGTTCTAGTCCAGCGTTCGGCGGAAACGGGAGACGGCGATGCCCATGGCGATCAGGCTCAGCACGGCAAGCGCGGCCGCGTCATGACTTAAGCTTGCGATGGACGCGCCTTTAAGCATGATGGCGCGGACCATGCGGATGTAATGGGTCAGCGGCAGCGCCTCGCCGACCCAGCGGGCCCATTGCGGCATTCCGGCAAAGGGAAACATGAAGCCCGACAACAGGATATTCGGCAAAAAGAACATCATCGCCATCTGCACCGCCTGTAACTGATTGCGGGCGATGGTGGAGAAGCTGTAGCCGAGAGAAAGGTTGCAGACCACGAAAAGCGCGGTGACGACGGCGAGTGAGATGAGGTCGCCCCTAACCGGCACGGCGAAGACGAAAACGCCGGCCAGCACGATGATCAGCGCCTGGATCACGCCAACGACGATATAAGGGGCAATCTTGCCGAGCATGATCTCCAGCGGCCTGATCGGCATCGACAACAGAGTCTCCATGGTGCCGTGCTCCACTTCGCTGGTGACGGCGACCGCGGTGAAGATTAAAAGCGTCATGGTCAAAATGGTGCCGAGCAGGCCGGGAACGATGTTGAGTGCCGAGACGCCCGCGGGATTGTAGCGGCGATGCTGGATGATGGTGAAAGCCGGCTTGGCGGGGCGTTGGATCGGGATGTAGCGCTTGCCCCGCAAGGCGGTGGAGACGATTCCGGCCAGGGCACCAAGCGCCGATCCTGAGGCGACGGGGTCGGTGGCGTCGGCGGCGATCAGCAGGGCGGGGCTTTCGCCCCGTCGCAGCGCGCGCTCGAACCCGTCGGGAATCTCCACGACGAAGAGAGCCTCGCCGGATTCCAGCACCCTGTTCATCTCCCCTGCCCTATGGACGACGCGCTTGATGGAGAAGAAATCCGTATTCTCCAGCGCTTTCAGGATCGCGCGGCCGACGCCGTTATTCTCGCGCATCAAGACCGCCGTCGGCAGGTGGCGTGGCGTGGTGTTGATAGCGAATCCGAACAGGAAGAGCTGTGTAAGTGGGATCATGATCATCATCGCCAGGGTGACGCGGTCGCGCGTCATCTGGATGAACTCCTTGATCGCCATCGCCCGAAAGCGGCGGAAGAAGCCAAAAACCCGTCTCATTGGACGTTATCCCTGGAACGGTTCATCAGCGCGATAAAGGCGTCCTCCAACGTTGGTTCGCCGGATATCCAGACAAGACCGGCCCGATCCCGATAGGGCGCGATGGCCGCCGCCAGCGCCCGCTCGTCACGGCCGCAGACATGCAGGCTATTGCCGAAGGGGGCAACCATGTCGATGCCGTCCTTCGTCTCCAGTTCGGCTTGCAGGGCGTGGACCCGCGATCCCGAGACGTTATAGGTTTTCAAACCGACGGAGGCGATGACCGCCTCGACGGTCCCGTTGACCAGAAGCTTCCCATAGGCTATATAGGCGATTTCATGGCAGCGTTCGGCCTCGTCCATGTAGTGGGTGGAGACCAGCATCGAGAGTCCCTCGGCGGCCAGCGCATGAATTTCGTTCCAGAATTCGCGGCGGGCCTTGGGATCGACCCCGGCGGTCGGCTCGTCCAGCAACAGCAGTTGCGGCCTCGGCAAAATGCAGGCGCCGAGCGCCAGGCGCTGTTTCCAGCCGCCGGAAAGCGCGCCGGCCAACTGATTTTCGCGACCGCCAAGGCCAAGACGCTCGATCGCCTCGCCAACCCGTCGTTTCGGCTTGTCGAGATCGTAGACGCGGGCGACGAATTCAAGATTCTCGCGGATAGTCAAATCTCGATAGAGAGAGAATTTCTGGGTCATATAGCCGACGCGGCGACGTATTTCGTCGGATTGCGTGGCGATGTCGAAGCCAAGGCAGGTTCCCTCACCCGCGTCTGGGGTCAGGAGGCCGCAAATCATGCGGATCGTGGTGGTCTTGCCCGAGCCGTTCGGCCCGAGGAACCCCTGGATGCTGCCCTTGCCGACACTCAGCGACAGGCGATCGACCACGGCGCGCCCGGAAAACCGTTTCGTCAGGCCGGTGACGGAGATCGCCGTTGCGGTGGTGGTTTTTTGTTTTACAAGCATAATCGTCCTCGATCCGTGGCTCTCGCTTGGCAAGCCCGGATTATGCACATCCTTATGGCCGCATCACCTTGATCGATCCCCGCTTGCGCTCCGGTTCGGATTATGCACATCTTTATGGTCGCATCATCTTCACCAACCGCTCTCGACCCAGCGGCGTCAGTCGGGCAGTCTTGTGGATGTTCATTCGGGCTTGCCTCCAAGGAGGTCTGAAGCTTGGTAACTCCAGTCTCCCCGGTCAGGCCCGAATCGACAACATATTGAAAGCTCACATCTAGGGGCCGTCGGCATGGGATCGGGCCTTCGCCGGGTAAACATCCACCGGCAGACCGGGACGCAACTGTTCCGGACGGTCGGGGATTGCCTCGACGCGATAGACCAGCTTGGCGCGTTCCTCAAGGCTGTAGATTTCCGGCGGCGTATATTCCGCGCTTTTGGAGATGAAGTCGATCACCGCGCCCATCGACGCGCAGCCATCGCACTGAATCGTCACGGCCGCGCCGACCTTCAAACCGGCAATCCTGGTTTCCGGCACGAAGAAGCGGACCCGCAGGTCGTTCGGAACAAGAAGAGAGACGACGGGCTTGCCCCGCGGCACGATTTCGCCCGCGCGATAATAGAGGGTCTGGACCATGCCGCCTTGCGGCGCCTTGACGGATCGTCGCTTGAGCGTTTCACGGGCGGAAGCAAGCTCGGCCCGGGTGGCGCTGACGGCGGCTTGCGCCGCCTTGATCGTCTCCTTGCGCGCCGGAAGCCCGGCGAGGTCGATCCGGCCTTCGATAGTGTCGAGGGTGGCGCGATCGGCCGCTTCCTCCGCGATCGCCCGGTCCAACTGAGCAGGCGTGGCCGTTCCCGTTTCGTTGAGCGCGCGAACGCGCTCCAGTTCCTGTCTTGAGAGCACCAGCTGCACCTCGACCTGACGTTTGGTGCTTTTAAGAATATCGATTTCCTCGGGCCGCTTCTGCGGGGCCGTCGCCAGCGCCAGCCGCGCTCGCACCGAGGCCAGCCTGGCCATCGCCACCTGGAGGTTGGCCATGGCGAGCGCGTCGTCGAGCTGGAAAAGCAACTCGTCGGCCTCGACCACATCCCCTTGCGCGACGGCGAGCTTGGACAGCCGCCCTGCGGTTTCGGCGCCGATATAGCGCAAATTGGCCTCCACCCAGCCCTGATAGTCGCCCCGTCTTTCAAGCCGCGGCCAAAGGAAAGGCAGGGCGACCAGGACGGCGGCAATGAGGACGATGACGGCAAGCCGTTTCATGGAGCTTTCCTGTTATTCGGAACAAGGGAAATGCCGAAAAAGGGCCTTCAACACTCTTCCTATTCTACAGATTTGACAGATTCGGGGATCAGTCCGCGCGGAGCGTAACGCAAAACCGATACGATGACCAGACCGACGACGAAAACCCGCATTTGCAGGGCGCGAGTGTCGAAATTATCGGGAAACTCAAGACCAAGCAAGCTTTGTCCATAGCGCTCCAGAAGGTGAAAAATCAACAGGATGGCGGGCTCGGACATCGTCCAGACGATATAAACCAGGAAGCTTCCAAAGACAGCTCCCAAATTGCTGCCGGCCCCGCCGAGAATCACCACGACCCAGACTAGGAAGGTATGATTGATCGGCTGAAAGCTGGAGGGATCGAATATCCTCTCAAACGTGATGAGCGCGGCGCCACCGATCCCCATGATGATGCAGCCGAAGACGAAGATTTCCAAACGCCGCCGGTTGACGTTTTTGCCCATGGCCGCGGCGGCGGTTTCATTGTCGCGAATGGCGCGCATCATGCGGCCCCATGGCGCGTGATAGGCCCTTTGCAGCAAAATATAGATCACCATGACCAAACCGGCCATAAGGGCGAGATAGCCCGCGCGCGCAGGCACAAACCCGACATCGTTGGGAGTGGGAACCGGCCAGGGCAAGGGCGATACGGTCAAGGTGCCGCGGGTGAGCCAGTCGGCGTTTTTGACGACTGCCCTGATAATCTCGGCAATCCCGACCGTCGCGATCGTCAGATAATCCGTCCGCAATCCTAAGCAGATGCGGCCGACAAGCCAGCCCGTGGCTCCGGCGAGCGCGCCGCCGGCGAGCCAGCCCAACCAAACCGGCAACCCCAAACCGCCGACAAAACCCGCCCCATTCTCTATTTCGGCGGCGACCGGCGCCAATATATGCATGAAGGTCATATAAGCGCCGGCCAGTACGATGAGTGTGACCGCATTGCGGAGTTTTCGCGAAACCCCGAACCGGTCGAGTCGGCTTGCGGCAAAAACCAGACCGGCCCCGATCACAGCCGTGACGACAACACGAACAAGCCCCTCAGGGCACGAGGACTGCCAGAATTCCCGATTGACCGGAAAGGACACCAGAAGCGTCATGACCGCGCCAATGGCGACAAAGCCCATGACACCGGCATTATACATGCCGACAAGCCCAAGCTGGATGGTCAGACCGAAAGCGAGAATCGTATAGAACGTCGCCTCGACGGTCATGCGCAATGTGTAAGCGCCGCCCATGACGCCCCAAATGCCGAGCAATATCAAGATCAACAAACCGAACAGGGCGGCATTGCGGAGATATTCGGTTTTGGCAGGTCTGTTCATGTCAAATCACCCGTCCCTTGAAAATGCCTGTTGGACGCCAGATCAAAACCACGATCAGAATAAAAAATGGCACCGTGATTTTGTACTCGGTCGGAATCAGGCTGAGATTAGCGGGCACATGGAGCCAGTGCGGAACATAGTCCTTAACGGGACGCAAGAGAATGGACCAGTTGAAAACGGCCAGCGTTTCTGAAAAACCGACCAGAAAGCCCCCGGCGACGGCGCCATAGGGTTTGCCGATACCGCCGACGATGGCGGCGGCGAATATCGGCAGGAGAATGTTGAAACTCAAATCCGGCTTGAAGGTCACATCCAGCGAGAGCATGGTGCCGCCGGCACAGGCGAGCGCGCCGCCGATGATCCAGGTGAGCCGAACCACGCGGGCCGTATCGATGCCGGTGACGCGGGCAAGATCGGCATTGTCGGACATGGCGCGCATGGCTTTGCCGTCGCGGGTACGGGTCAGGAAGATATGCAATGCAATCACCACGGCGACGGTCAGGACGATCAGAAGAATTTGCGGCTCGGTGATAACCAGTGGTTTACGCGCCGCAATGAAGGGCAGGTGGATGCGGAAAATGTTCTTGTGCTCGGAGAAATAAAAGCTGCGCATCCTCGACCCGGCGAAAAACCGCACCAGCCCCTGAACCATCAACATGACGCCGACGGAGGCCATCACCAACACCACCGGACGTACACCCGCCTCGCGCAAGGGCTTGTAGACGATCCGGTCAATGCCGACGGCGAGCGCGGCGGTCAGCGCCATCGCGATCGGCATGGCGACGAATCCCAGGGGAAGCGGCGTGGAAAGACCGGCCTGCGAGAGCACAACCGCAATCGCCAGACTAAGCCCTGCGCCCAGCGTCATCATGTCGCCATGGGCGAAATGAGCAAAGCGCAATATGCCGAAAATAAGGGTAACGCCGATCGCGCCAAGCGCGTAAATGCCGCCGATCACCACGCCGTCGATCACCACCTTGTTCAGAAAAAAAATAAACTCGTTCACGTCATGTCCTCCGATCGTATTCTCGATCGCGCCGCCGTTTCTATCCGCCGAGAAAGCAACAGGCCACCTCAGGGTTGTCCAAAAGCGCGCGACCGCTGCCGACGAACCTGTTCGTCCCCGAGGCGAGCACGAATCCCTTATGGGCGATATTAAGGGCCTGTTTGGCGTTTTGTTCGACCATGAGAATGGTGACGCCGGCGGTGTTGATGTCAAGAATACGGTTGAATATCCCCGACATGAACAGGGGAGACAGGCCGGCCGTCGGCTCATCGAGGATCAGGAGTGAGGGTTCGGTCATCAAGGCCCGGCCCGTCGCGACCATCTGACGCTCTCCCCCGGACAATTCGCCCGCGGGCTGGTTACGCTTGGCCTTAAGCGGCTTGAAAATGTCGTAGACATACTCGATACGGGCAGAGTAATCGTCGCGGCGAATGAACGCCCCCATTTCCAGATTTTCCTGAACGCTTAAGGTCAGAAAGACATTGTGTTCCTGCGGCACGAAAGACAGGCCCCGATGCACGAGACGCTCGGGCGCTTCATTGGTGATGTCTTCACCATCGAGAAAAACAGAGCCCTCCCCGACCTTAAGCAGGCCGAATATCGCTTTGAGAATGGTCGATTTTCCAGCCCCGTTGGGGCCGATGACGACGCCGATTTTCGAGGCGTCCAGCGTTATATCGACACCGTTGAGAATATTGATGCCGCCATAGCCGGCATGAATATTCCGCGCGCAAAGCAGACTCATGAATTAAATCCTGTTTGGGTTGTGGGCGCACCGCCGAAATAAGCTTCGATCACGCGGGAATCGGACTGGACGTCGGCGATCCGCCCCTCGGTCATGACCCGGCCCTGAGCCATGACGATCACCGGATCGCACAGACGGGCAATGAGATCCATATCATGCTCGATGACGAGAAAACTGTAGCCGAAATCACTGTTCAGGCGCTGGATATTGACGGCCAGGTTGTTAAGAAGCGTGCGGTTTACGCCGGCGGCGATTTCGTCCAGCAGAACCACGCGGGCGTCCACCATCATGGTGCGGCCGAGTTCGAGCAGTTTCTTCTGCCCGCCGGAGAGATTTGCGGCCAGCTCGTTACGCAGATGGGTCAGTTTCAAAAACTCCAGCACATTCAGCGCCCGCTCGCAGACTTCGGTTTCGCGTTCCCTGACGGCGCCCGGGCGAAACCATGCGGAGATGAGATTTTCTCCCGGCTGAGCTTGCGGTACAAGCATGAGATTTTCAAGCGTCGTTATTTGTGAGAATTCATGCGGAATCTGAAAGGTGCGGACCAGTTTTCTGGCGAACAACTCATGCGCCGGCAGCCCGGTGACATCCTCGCCATCGAGCAGTATCTGGCCGCCCTCCGGCGCCAGAGTTCCGGCGATGACATTGAAAAGCGTCGATTTTCCAGCCCCGTTGGGACCGATCAGCCCGGTAATCGAGCCTTCCTCCACGCACAGGCTGCAATGATCGACGGCGACCAGATGGTCAAACCGTTTCATGACCTTCCTGACGTCAATGATAGTCGCCATGATGATTAACTCTCACGATCCAAACCCGATAATTCCCCAGAAACGTGGATTATTATCACAGTTTTCAGGATCGTAAAATACCTTTTTGGACGTTATTGACAGTTCCGGGCCACTGTACTATCGGTATTGATGCGCTTGAGGACCGACTTCAAAAATGCGCCGGTGTGCGAGGCTTCACAGTGCGCGACCTGTTCAGGCGTGCCCGCCACGATGATTTCACCGCCGCCATCGCCGCCATCCGGCCCGAGATCGATGATCCAGTCGGCGGTCTTGATGACATCGAGATTATGTTCGATCACAATGACCGTGTTACCCTGCCCGACAAGTTGTTGCAGAACGTCGAGAAGTTTGGCCACATCATGGAAATGTAAGCCGGTGGTCGGTTCATCGAGAATATAGAGGGTGCGTCCGGTCGCGCGTTTGGCGAGTTCCTTCGCCAGTTTGACGCGTTGGGCCTCACCGCCGGACAGGGTGGTCGCCTGCTGGCCGATTTTGATGTAACCGAGACCGACACGCTCCAGCATGTCCAGCCGGTCGCGAATCTGCGGCGTCGCCTTGAAGAAATCCCGGCCTTCGGCGACCGTCATCTCCAGAACGTCGGAAATGGACTTGCCCTTGAAAACAATCTCCAGCGTCTCGCGATTGTAACGTTTGCCGCCGCACAGATCGCAGGTGACATAGACATCGGGGAGGAAATGCATCTCGATCCTGATCACGCCATCGCCATGGCAAGCCTCGCAGCGCCCGCCCTTGACATTGAAGGAAAACCGGCCCGGCTCATAGCCGCGCGCTCGGGATTCGGGCAGTCGGGCATACCATTCGCGGATCGGCGTGAACGCGCCGGTATAGGTGGCGGGGTTGGAGCGCGGCGTGCGCCCGATCGGCGACTGGTCGATGTCGATGATCTTGTCGAGATGCTCAAGCCCCTCCACGCGATCATGGACGCCGGGCTGAAGGCGTGAGCCGTTGAGGCTGCGCGACGCCGCTTTGTAAAGCGTGTCGATGGTCAGGGTCGATTTTCCCGAGCCCGATACGCCGGTCACACAGATCAAAAGACCGAGAGGAAACCGCGCCTTCACGGTTTTAAGGTTATTGGCCCGCGCCCCGACAACGCTCACCATGCAGTCCTTTCGCTGCTCGCGCCGGCGGCGCGGCGGTTCTATACGCTTCACGCCGGTCAGATATTGACCGGTCAGGCTCTTGGGGTTGCGCATAATGTCTTCAGGCGCGCCCTCGGCGACAATCTCGCCGCCATGCATGCCGGCGCCAGGGCCGATATCGACCACATGGTCGGCGCTGCGGATCGCATCTTCATCATGCTCGACCACAATCACCGTATTGCCGAGGTCGCGCAAACGCCGCAAGGTTTGCAACAAGCGTTGGTTATCGCGCTGATGAAGGCCGATGGAGGGTTCATCGAGAACGTAAAGCACGCCGGTCAGGCCGGAGCCAATCTGACTCGCCAGCCGGATGCGCTGGCTTTCGCCGCCGGACAATGTCCCGGCCTGGCGTGACAGGGTCAGGTAATCGAGCCCGACATCGACCAGAAAACGCAGCCTTTCGCAAATCTCCTTAAGAATGGGCCGGGCAATTTCGCGCTGTTTCGCGCCCAGTGTCGCATCGAGCGCGTCGAACCAGTCCTTGGCGGCGCGGATCGACAGAGAAGCGACCTCGCCGATATGCCGCCCCGCCAATTTCACCGCCAGGGCCTGTGGTTTCAACCGGTAACCGTTGCAGGACGGGCAGGCACGATCGGACTGATACCGCGAAAGCTCTTCACGCACCGAGACGGAATCGGTCTCGCGCCAGCGTCGCTCGATATTGCGCACCACACCTTCAAACGTCTTTTCCGTCTTGTGGCCGCGCAACCCGTCATCGTAAACGAAGACGATCTTCTCACCGGAGCCGAACAGAATGACATCACGCACCGTTCGCGGCAATTGATTCCATGGGCTGTGCATCGAAGCGCCAAAATGGCGGCAAATGGCCTGCAAGGTCTGGGTGTAATAGGGCGCGGTATTGCCGGTTCTGGCCCAGGGCAGGATCGCGCCTCGCGCCAGGCTCAAGGCTGAGTCGGGCACGACGAGATCGGCCTCGAAGCATAATTGCGTTCCCAGCCCGTCGCATTGCGGGCAGGCGCCGAATGGACTGTTGAACGAAAACAGCCTCGGCTCGATTTCATCGATGGTGAAACCGGAAACCGGACAGGCGAAATTCCGCGAAAAAATCATGCGTCTGGGGCGAGCGTTCTCATCATGCTCATCGGCGAATTCAGCCACGGCAATGCCATCGGCGAGCCCCAATGCGGTTTCCAGGGAATCGGCCAGCCGGGTCCCGAGATCATCGCGGATGACGACGCGATCGACCACCACGTCGATGTCATGCTTGAATTTTTTATCGAGCGAGGGGGCCTCCTCGATTTCGTGGAACGCGCCGTCGATCCTGACGCGCTGGAAGCCCTGTTTTTGCAGCTGCGAAAGCTCCTTTTTATATTCGCCCTTGCGCCCGCGCACGATCGGGGCGAGGAGATAGAGTCGCGTTCCCTCATCGAGGCCAAGCAGGCGATCGACCATCTGGGTTACGGTCTCGCTCGCGATCGGCAGGCCGGTCGCCGGCGAATAGGCAATGCCGACACGGGCAAAAAGCAGCCGCATATAGTCATAAATTTCGGTAACCGTGCCAACGGTTGAGCGGGGATTGCGCGAGGTGGTTTTCTGCTCGATGGAAATGGCCGGAGACAGCCCGTCGATTTGATCGACATCGGGCTTTTGCATCATTTCGAGGAACTGGCGGGCATAGGCCGACAGTGATTCGACATAACGCCGCTGGCCTTCGGCGTAGATGGTGTCGAAGGCCAGCGAGGATTTACCGGAACCGGACAAGCCGGTGAATACGACCAGGGCATCGCGCGGCACGCTGAGCGAGACATTTTTCAAATTATGCTCGCGCGCCCCATGAATACAAAGCGTTTTGCGCATCTGACCCTCATTTCCCATGGTGTTCCGGATCGGAACTCGGTGTCGGCGGACAATAGAGCAAGCGGCGAAATTGTCGAGTTCAAAATAGGTCGGCCCCGCGAACACCCCGATGGAGCCGTCCGCGGCAGGGTCGCGCGGGTCAATCGACTTGCCCAACAGGCTCCGACACTCTATAAGATCGACTTTGATGACACCATCCAACGACCAGTCGGGTTCCATCCTGTCCGGGCAGCATCTGCTCGGCGTGGAAAGTCTTTCGCTGGAGGAAATCAACCGCCTGCTCGACCTCGCCGACCGTTATGTCGAGTTAAATCGCCGGATCGACAAGAAGCTCTCAACCCTTAAGGGGCGCACCCAGATCAACCTGTTCTTCGAAGCCTCGACGCGAACTTCAAGTTCCTTTGAACTTGCCGGCAAACGCTTGAGCGCCGATGTCATGAATATGTCGGTCAAGGGATCGTCTCTGAGCAAGGGCGAAACTCTCATCGATACGGCGATGACTCTCAACGCCATGCATCCCGACCTTTTGGTGGTGCGTCACCGCG
This sequence comes from Hyphomicrobiales bacterium, assembly GCA_036881905.1. Lineage (GTDB taxonomy): Bacteria > Pseudomonadota > Alphaproteobacteria > Rhizobiales > Im1 > JBAJNN01. The sequence continues at coordinate 19,698 of JBAJNN010000004.1, forward strand.
CCTCCGGCGCTGCGGAGTTGCTGGCGCGGAAGATGAGCTGCGCCGTGATCAATGCCGGAGACGGCACTCATGAACACCCGACCCAGGCCCTGCTCGACGCTCTCACCATTCGCCGCCGCAAGGGCCGGATCGAAGGGCTGACGATTGCGATCTGCGGCGACATTCTGCACAGCCGCGTCGCCCGCTCCGATATTCTTCTTCTGCAAACCCTGGGCGCCCATATCCGCATCATCGCCCCCTCCCCGCTGCTGCCGCCGGCCATGGATCGCTTCGGCGTGGAGATTCATCACGAAATGGAGAGCGGAATCAGGGATTGCGACGTGATTATGATGCTGCGCCTGCAAACCGAACGGATGGAAGGCGGTTTTATCCCCTCGGCGCGGGAGTATTATCGCTATTTCGGCCTTGACCTCGACCGCCTCAACCATGCCAGGACCGATTGTCTGGTCATGCATCCAGGCCCGGTCAATCGTGGTGTGGAACTCGACAGCGCGGTGGCCGACAGCGTCCACAGCGTCATCCGCGAACAGGTGGAAATGGGGGTGGCGACCCGTATGGCCGTGCTTGACGCCTTGGCGCGTAACCACCCCGGCGGAGGTCATGCCGCATGAGCTTTCATGGCCTTAACTCTCGTTCGGACGCCCCCCCCCGTGCTTTCATCAAGGCCCGTCTGCTCGACCCCTCGCGCGACCTCGATACGATTGGCGGGCTGATCGTCGAAAATGGCGTCATTGCCGCCTGCGGCCCGCAGGTGACCGCCGATTCGTTAAGCGGCGATATGTCGGTTCGCGATTGCACCGACGCGATGTTGATTCCGGGCCTTGTCGATATGCGTGTCTTTACCGGCGAACCCGGAGCGGAACATCGCGAGACCCTGGCCTCGGCGTCTAAAGCCGCGGCGTCCGGCGGCGTGACCACGGCGATCGTCATGCCCAACACAAGACCGGTGATCGACGACGTCGCTCTGGTCGATTTTATCCTGCGTCGGGCGCGCGATACCGCCATCATCCGCATTGCGCCCATGGCCGCCCTGACCAGAAACGCGCAAGGTCTTGAAATGACCGAAATCGGCCTGCTGCGCGAGGCCGGCGCGGTGGCGCTCACCGACGGGGTGCGATCCGTCGCCAATCCCCAACTGCTGCGTCGGGCCTTATGTTACGCTCGCGACTTCGCCATGCCGGTGGCGCAGCATCTCGAAGTTCCCGAACTCGCTTGCGGCGGCGTCATGAATGAAGGCGAGGTGGCGACAAGGCTGGGCCTGACCGGCATCCCGCAAGAGGCTGAAATCATCATGCTTGAGCGTGATCTGCGCCTGGTCGCCATGACCGGAGCGCCCTATCACGCCGCGCAAATCTCCTGCCGCGCCTCTCTGGACCTCATCGCCCGCGCCAAGGCGGACGGGCTGCCGGTGAGTTGCGGCGTCTCGATCAATCATCTCACCCTCAATGAAAACGACATCGGCGCCTATCGCAGCTTTTTCAAACTGTCGCCGCCGCTGAGATGCGAAGACGACAGGCAGGCCATGGTCGAGGGGCTGGCGCAAGGGCTGATCGACGCCATCGTTTCCGCCCATGATCCGCAAGACCCCGAGACCAAGCGTTTGCCCTTCGACGAGGCGGCTTTCGGGGCCATCGGCCTTGAGACGCTGTTGTCGGCCGCGCTCTCGCTCTATCATTCGCGGGCCGTTGCGCTGCAACGGATCATTGCTGCGCTGAGCGCGCGCCCGGCTGGCATTCTGGGGCTTGACGCCGGAACCCTTCGCCCGGGCGCGCCGGGCGATGTCGCGTTGATCGACCTGCATCGCCCATGGCGGGTCACGGAATCCGGGCTGCATTCGAAGTCGAAAAACTCTCCCTTCGAACAGCGCGGATTCGAAGGTCGGGTGCTGGAGACCATCGTCGCCGGAGAAACGGTTTTCACCCTCGACCCTGAAAATGGAGAATAGTCCGCTATGCCGGGCCAACCCCTTTCCCTCCTCGCAACGGCATCAGTTGCACTGCTCTTCGGGTATTTATGCGGTTCCATCCCTTTCGGGCTGATCGTCGCTCGTCTATTCGGTCTCGGCGATCCAAGAGAGAAAGGCTCGCGCAACATCGGCGCCACCAATATCCTGCGCACCGGCTCCAAACCGGCGGCGGCGATAACGCTGTTGTGCGATATGCTCAAAAGCCTGCTGCCGGTGTTGGCGGTCGGGGATTTGTCGCCGGACGTCATGACCGTCAATGACGATTATGCAACCGCCGCCATCATGACCGGTTTCGGGGCCTTTCTCGGCCATATTTTTCCACTCTGGCTTAGGTTTCGCGGCGGCAAGGGGGTGGCCACCTTCGTCGGGGTTCTGTTGGCGCTGGCCTGGCCTTATGCTGTAATCTTCCTGGCCGTCTGGCTGGTTGTCGCCTTGATCGCGCGCTATTCCTCGCTTGCCGCGCTTATCGCCACGATGGTGACGATCATTGTCCTTTCGCTGTTTCATGACGGTTGGTTGAGGGCCGTTTTCATTGCAATGACGCTGATGATTTTTTGGACCCATCGCGACAATATCGCGCGTCTGATCCACGGTAGGGAAACTCGTATTTCATTGCGACGCTGATTGCGCCTGAGCGGCCATAAGCGGAGCCGATGGGGAGAAAGGCTGTTGACATGATCACATCACGGGCCAAGCCCAGGCGGCTTTTGAGCGACAGACAACGGCGCGACTGGCTGCGTCTCATCAAAAGCGAGAATGTCGGCCCGATGGTGTTTCGCACCCTGCTGAACCGGTTCGGCAGCGCCTCGGCGGCGCTTGAAGCATTGCCGGAGCTATCGGCGCGCGGCGGGCTGAAACGCGCCATTCGGCTGTGCCCCATCAGCGAGGCGGAGCACGATCTTGAAGCCGCCGAGCGCATCGGCGCGAAGTTCCGCGCGCTCGGCGAATACGATTATCCCCCGCTTCTGAAGCAAGTCGAAGATGCCCCACCGCTGATTTGCGTCAAGGGCAATACCGAGCTTTTCGGGCAGCCGACCATCGCTGTCGTCGGCTCACGCAACGCCTCGGCGATCGGCCGAAAAATGACCCGCCAATTGTGCATCGAACTGGGCCGGCAAGGCTTTGTCGTGGTCTCAGGCCTGGCGCGCGGAATCGACACCGCCGCCCATGAAGCCGCTCTCGACACCGGGACCATCGCCGTAACCGCGGGCGGCGTCGATGTCATTTACCCGCCCGAAAATGCTGAGCTGCACGAAAAAATCGCCGAGCGCGGCGCGGTGATCAGCGAGATGGTACCGGGCTTGCGGCCACAGGCCAAGCATTTTCCGCGCCGCAACAGACTCATTTCCGGCATGTGTTACGGCAGTATCGTGATTGAAGCCGCCAGACGCTCGGGATCGCTGATCACGGCGCGGTTCGCCTTAGAACAGGGCCGCGAGGTTTTCGCGGTTCCGGGTTCCCCCCTCGATCCGCGCTCGGCCGGCACCAACGCGCTCATCCGCGATGGGGCGACCCTGGTCACCAAAGCAGCCGACATCATCGAGGTGCTCGCCTCCATGATCGCAAACCCGGCGGCGCCTCCCGATTTCAGTCATTTCAAGGATGGCGAGCAGGATGAAACAACACCTCGGGAGCCGTTGGAAGGCGCAATACCGACACTCACCACGCGCGAGCGCGTCGCCTCATTGCTCAGCCACGCGCCGACGGAAATCGACGACATCATCCGTGAGAGCGATATCGACGTCGGGGTCATCCATATGGTGCTGCTTGAACTCGAACTCGCGGGCCGTCTGGCGCGTCTCGACGCCCGGCGCGTGACGCTCCTGTGAAACAGCGCAAACCTTGGAGACGGGTCAATGCGGCGCATCGACATTCCCATCATCGCCGAGCTTAACGAGCGGGTTACGACTGGACCGGGGCCTGACTGGCCCGCGATCGGTTCAAATGCATATGCACGTCGCCACGGCGGGCTTCCTGAGACACCATCTCAAACAGATAGGCCAAGAAGGGCATGTCGATCTCAACCGACATATCGCGCAAACCAACGGCCATTTCCGCGATATATTCGATTTTCGCCATACTCTCACTCATAGGCTGGCCACCATCGCCCGGCGTGGCGTTGTTTTCCAATCCGGCGACCTTATCCTCGATGGGTTGGGGGCCGTAACGTTTCTCAGAAACTTTTTCTTGCGTCATCTCAAAACCATTCCTTGAAAATTCGAGCACGCTGCTCACGCCCCTTTATAAGCTTAGACCCGTGCATGCGAATCGCACCAGCACGATGACTTCTTTTGAAGACATATCTTAGCACAAGAGTTTCTACCATAAAATAGTAAATTAAAAAATACAACTCAAAAATATATGCCGCTTCGGATGGAACTGTCTGTCGGGGCGTCGATGCCCAGCCGCGAAAGCCGAAAGCATTCCCCCACATCCCGCGCGAATTTATTCGGATTCGGCAAGGGCGCCGAGCGATCGATTCAGGGTTTTACGGATTGAGGGATCGGCGACGCCGTCTATCCGCTTGCGGCGAAAATGGCGCTTAAACGTCTTGACGACCATTGCGGTCTGTTCGTCAGAGTGGCCTGACAGCTCCACATCATAAGCCATAAGAGCGCAGCTTGGTTTGCAGATCGAGAACACGACCGCCACTCTCGCCAGGCTTTATTCCACCGCCCGCTACAACCGGCTTGGGAGGAACCCATAAGCCGATGCCGGATTCATAAAGCCGCCTCCAGTTGAACTTTTCGCCCAGGTCTTGTTTGCGTTGCGGCGCCACATCTCTATGGGCCGGTACCTGGTAGGGCGGGATTGGATAGCGCGCCACAATATCAAGGCTGAGGGCCATCGCCGCCTCCATCTGAGTATCGGGAAAATCCGAACGATCGCATTCGGGACCGGGGTTGCAGATTTCTATGCCGATCGAGCGGGAATTGATGTCGCGACAGCCCTCCCAGCATGAAACACCGGCATGCCAGGCCCGTTTATGCTCTGCCACCATGGCCATGATGTCGCCACTGCGGTCGATCGGATAATGACATGACATTTTGGCTTGAAGGTTGCTCAAACGCCGGCGCGCGGCAAGGCGATTTGTCATCCCGATGTCATGACATTCGGGGTCATGGACAACGGGCATATCCACCGCGCCGTCCGGTCGGAAGAATTGGGCGATGGAACCCTCTCAATAGCAAGGGTCATGGTGCTTGCCGCAACCGATCCCGCCGGTGTTATATGCTTTCCTTGTTCAACACGCCGGCCGCGAGCAAAGCGAGTTCGAGAGACTGGCTGGCATTAAGCCGCGGATCGCAATGGGTATGATAACGGTCTAGCGGACCGGCATCAGCGAGCGACAGGGCGCCGCCGACGCATTCGGTAACGTTACCGCCGGTCATTTCGACATGGAGACCGCCGGCATGGGTTCCCTCGGCGCGATGAACCGCGATGAAACCACGCATCTCGCGGACAATGGCATCGAATGGCCTGGTCTTGAGTCCGGCTCCCGTCTTGATCGTATTGCCATGCATCGGGTCGCATGACCACAGGACAAGGCGGCCCTCGCGCTTAACGGCGCGCACAAGGCAAGGCAGTTTGTTCGCGACCTGCTCGGCGCCGAAGCGGCAGATCAGCGTCAGCCGCCCGGCCTCGTTTTCAGGGTTGAGCGCATCGATGAGCCGAATCAGCGTGTCGGGATCGATGGATGGCCCGCATTTGACGCCGAGAGGGTTTTTTACGCCGCGACAATATTCGACATGCGCGCCGTCGATCTGGCGGGTACGCTCGCCGATCCACAGCATATGCGCCGAGGTCGCATACCACCCCTTAAATGTCGGATCGAGGCGGGTCAAAGCCTGCTCATAGCCCAAGAGCAACGCTTCATGGCTGGTGAAAACATCGGGTGTTGGTAATGGCGGTCCGGTTCCGCTCTTGCCGTCGTCGCCGCTCGTGACCGTCAGCGCCTCGCTCATCCGCTCGGCCATCGCCCGATAGCGAGTGGCGGTCAAACGACCGCGCAGCTCGTCCAGCATTTCCCGGTGAAATCGGCGCGGATCGCCATAACCGCCCCGAGCCAGGGCCCGCAACAGGTTGAGGGTCGCCGCGGCTTGGCGATAGGCCGCAATCTGGCGCTGGGGATTGGGGGTTCGGGCCTTGGCGGAAAATTCGATGGCGTTGATACTATCGCCGCGATAGCTCGGCAGTTCGACGTCGCCTCTTTTTTCCTTCGGCGCGGAGCGCGGTTTGGCGAACTGCCCGGCGATCCGACCGATTTTGACCACGGGCGTGGAGGCGGCAAAGCCCAAAATGACCGACATCTGAGTGAACAGGCGAAAAAAATCGCGGATCGCGTCGCTGGAATGTTCGCTAAAACTCTCGGCGCAATCGCCGCCATGGAGAACGACCCCCCCTGCCTTGACGACCCGCGCCAGCCGCCGCTTCAGTCGCCGGGTCTCGTCGGGCGGGGTAAGCGGCGGGAACGTCGCAAGACGCGCCTCGACCCGCGCCAATTCGTCGCGATCCGGATAATCGGGCATTTGGGCCGCCGGCTTGCCCCTCCAACTGTGCGGCGCCCATTGCGTGGACATGATTTACACTCTTGGGATTAAGGCGTGTAGGGAATGAGGGTCTAGACCGTAGGGTTCGGGCACGGACCGCGAGACGATTTTTCTCTCGCAAACAGGAAAAGAACTTGCCGCCGCACCGCACTCCGGAAACAGGGCTTTGCCGCGCTTTACGGAGGAAAATTCGCCGCGCCCGATAAGGATATGGCGAAAATCGTCCATTTTGGCGTTGAGAAAGCCTGGTGAAAGGGTAAGCCCTTCTCGGCGCTTTCGCTCCTGAAACTGTACGATTTTCGCTCAAGCATACTCCAAATCCTCATTCCCCGCACACCCCAAGATCCGGCTACGGAGAAAACGGCTTCATGAAGACAGGCGCGAACAGCTGTTCAGCGCGATGGCGTCCTTGCGATTCGCTTTGCTTCACGTCTCACCAACCAGCGCTAGGGATCAAGGGACGATTGCGTCAGGTGGACGGCGATCAGCTCAAGCAGGCCGAACAGGGCTTTGCGCTCCCGACCTTGATCGCAATCGATAAGGGCTCGCATTATATCGAACATCGCCTCTTGCGGAAATTTTTTCTTCGCGACCGGCAAAACCCGCCGGGCGGCGGCGATTTTCGCGATATTGCGATATGACGAGGCAAGGCAGAAATACACGTCGCGCAAGTTTTCCTCCGGTATCCCCGTCTTCAGGGCCTTATTGTAGAACTCAACCGCCTTTTCCTCCTTTCCGGCGCGATCGAAGGCAAACCCGGCCTCCATGAAGGCAATGGAACACCGATCCTGCTCGATAATCGCGCTGAACAGCCCGATTGCGGTTTTGTGCTTGCCCGCCCAGGGAACGGTCGACCGCCTGCGATAATTTTTCCCCGTACATGTTGGTCATGAGTTTACTTAATACCTCCATCGAGCCGGACTGATTAGGGATTTCATCCGCCGCCGGAAGGTCGCAAAAGGGCATTTATTTCGCCCCGCGCAGCTCCAGATAGCGCTTGCAGGCCACCTCGGCGCTGCTGTAGGCCTCCTGCAATTCGACATTCCAATAGCACAAGCGGTCGAGCGGAACAGGCTCGCCGGTGACGGCGCAACGCACGAAATCGCCGGGCGTCAGAATCTCATAATCGCCGCCGAAATAGCGCAGACGGGCCTCACGGCGGGCAGTGAAATTGTCTTGGTGACGATTCATGAGCCTAACCGATACACGAATGTGTAACCATACAGGACCGACCAGAACATTCCAACGATCCGGTCGACCTCCTTGCCGATCGGCATATTCGCGCCCCGCTGGAGCATAATCCGAGCTTGCCAAGCGACAGCCAAGGATCGACACGATCATGCTTAAAAAACAAAAACGAGACGCATTTTCAGTGATTCCATTGCCACGGAAAATGCCCTAGTATAACGGCAAACTGAATCACTGTCACGCATTGACCTCAACGCCGTTGCGGCGTATTGGCATGTGAACAGCTCCCCTGCGACAGTCGGATTCACCGATAAACCCCGCCGATGACCGTTTCGGATTACAGCCCCGTCACCCCCGAACTCATTGGCGCCCATGGCCTTGAGCCTGAAGAATATGAGCGCATTCTGGCGCTGATCGGACGGCCCCCCACACTGACCGAACTGGGGATTTTCTCGGCGATGTGGAATGAGCATTGCTCCTACAAATCCTCGAAAAGATGGCTGAAAACCTTGCCCACCCAAGGCCCTTGCGTGATTCAGGGCCCTGGTGAAAATGCCGGGGTCATCAATATTGGCGCCGGGCTGGTTTGCGTGTTCAAGATGGAGAGTCACAATCACCCGTCTTCCATCGAACCCTATCAGGGGGCGGCGACTGGAATGGGCGGTATTCTGCGTGATGTCTTCACCATGGGCGCGCGACCGGTGGCCGCGCTCAACGCCTTGCGCTTCGGCGCGATGGAGCATGAGAGAACCCGCCATCTGCTCTCCGGCGTGGTGGCCGGTATCGGTGGATACGGCAATTCCTTCGGGGTGGCGACGGTTGGCGGAGAGGCCGGTTTTCACCCCCGCTACAACGGCAATATCCTCGTCAACGCCATGGCGGTGGGCATTGCGCGGGCCGATTCGGTGTTTTATTCCAGGGCCGAGGGCGTCGGCATGCCGATTGTCTATCTCGGCGCCAAGACCGGCCGCGATGGCATTCACGGCGCGGCCATGGCCTCGGCGGAATTCGACGACAATTCGCAAGAAAAACGCCCGACGGTACAGGTCGGCGACCCGTTTTGCGAAAAGCTGCTGCTTGAGGCTTGTCTGGAGCTGATGGCGAGCGGAGCGGTCATCGCCATTCAGGATATGGGCGCGGCCGGGCTGACATGTTCGGCCGTCGAGATGGGGGCCAAGGGCAATCTCGGCGTCACGCTCGATCTCGATAAGGTTCCCTGCCGCGAGGAGGGGATGACGGCTTACGACATGATGCTGTCGGAATCCCAGGAACGCATGCTCATGGTGCTGCGCCCCGAATATCGGGAACGGGCGGAGGCGGTGTTGGCCAAATGGGGCCTCGATTTCGCGGTCATCGGTCATACCACGCACACTCCGCGCTTCGTCGTCAACCATCACGGCCGAACCATGGCCGATCTGCCCATCAAGGCCCTTGGCGACGAGGCGCCGGAGTATGACCGGCCATGGAGCGCGCCGATCAAACGCGAGCGCGTCGCCGCCGGAGATGTTCCCGCGCCCAAGGATATGGGTCAGGCTCTGATAACGCTCATAAGCAGCCCCGATCTGTGCTCCAGGCGCTGGGTATGGGAGCAATACGACCATCATATCTTGAGCAATACCGCGCAACACCCTGGTGGCGACGCGGCGGTGATCGCCATTGACGAGGCCACGCGCGGCCTGGCCTTAAGCGTGGATTCGACGCCGCGCTATGTGGACGCCGATGCCTTCGAGGGCGGCAAACAGGCGGTGGCGGAATGTTGGCGCAACCTCACCGCCGTCGGCGCCAGGCCGCTCGCCGTAACCGACAACCTCAATTTCGGCAATCCGGAACGGCCGGAAATCATGGGGCAATTCGTCCATGCGGTAAAAGGCATTGGCGAGGCGTGCCGTTCCCTCTGCTTCCCCGTGGTGTCGGGCAATGTTTCGCTCTATAATGAAACCAGCGGCCGGGCGATTTTGCCGACGCCGGTGATCGGCGGCGTCGGCCTGCTCGATGAGCTTTCCGCCATGGCCACCATCGGCTTCAAGGCCGAAGGCGAGGTGATTTTGCTGATCGGAGGCCATGGCGCGCATATGGGCTGCACGCTCTATCTCACCCGCCTGCATGGTCGCGAGGATGGCGCGCCGCCGCCGGTTGACCTCGCATTGGAGCGTCGGAACGGAGATTTCGTTCGCGAATTGATTACATCTCGCCGCGTGAGTGCCTGTCATGATCTTTCCGATGGCGGTCTTATCGTCGCCATTGCCGAAATGGCGATGCGTTCTGGACTTGGCGCGCGGCTCGACATCAGGGCCGAGAGCATGTATATTGCGCTGTTTGGCGAGGATCAGGCGCGTTACGTTGTCACCGCCCGCCATGATCGGGCGGATGACATCATGGAGCGCGCCCGGGCGGCAAAGGTTGGTATCGACGCCATCGGCACGGTCGGGGGTAGGGATCTCGACGTCGTGGGAGCCTTCCGCGTCCCCGTGGCGCGATTATGCGAGGCTTGCGAGGCGACGCTTCCCCGTTATATGGACAGGGGTTGCGTGATCATGGCGGGATCGGAACTTAAATCAGGAGACAACGCCCATGGCTATGGACGCAATCAGGATTAAACGGCTGATCGAGGAGGCTCTGCCTAACGCCGAGGTTGAAATTCGTGATCTGGCGGGTGACGGCGACCACTACGCCGCCTTTGTCACCTCATCCGCCTTCAAGGGCAAAAGCCGCGTCCAGCAGCATCAGCTGGTCTACCAGGCGCTGAAAGGGGCCATGGATGGCGAGCTTCATGCGCTGGCATTGCAGACATCGGCACCGAAGGAGTAAGGATCATGTTCAAGCCCGGGCCGTAAACAAGCTCGGGGCGCGCGTTACTCCACCACCCTCCGAATCAGGAAGACGAAGATGACCTCCATGAAGAGCTGGATAGAACAGAGCGTAAAGACCAATGACGTGGTTTTATTCATGAAAGGCACGCCGGACTTTCCGCAATGCGGTTTTTCCGGCGCCGTGGTGAAACTTCTCGATCATATCGGCGTTCCCTATGAAGGCGTGAATGTTCTGGAATCGGACGATCTGCGCCAGGCGATCAAGGCGTATTCCGACTGGCCGACCATTCCGCAGCTTTACGTTAAAGGTGAATTCGTCGGCGGTTGCGATATAATCCGTGAAATGTTCCAGTCCGGCGAGCTTGAAAAACTGTTTGCCGATCATGGAATCGCCCCGCGCCGGGACGCGTGACGATGCGCTGAATTCATGGCGAATACGACCTGAATCATAAAGTAAATATGCGCAAATGTTGCAGCTTCGCCACCTGAAGCGAGCGAGTCCCTGAGCGCCTCGCGTTCGACTCTTCAGAAAAGCGGGCGTGACCGGAAGGGAAACCCGCCGATTGTGCGGCATTCGGTCATTGCCGCCGCATGCATGGTCGAGGGGAGATAAGGTGAACGCGCCGGTTGCAACGCCGCCATGGCGCCCATGGCGTTCGTCGGTACGGATATGCGGTTCAACAGTTGATGGGACGGAAAAACAGTGACCGGTGAAATTGTCATACGGGTTTCGGCCTTGATTTTCATAGCCGGGCTGGGGTGGATCACAGGCTTCGTCTTAAATCTCCGCTCACGCGACATATCAGTCCTTCTGATTTATATCATCTCGCCCGTCGTCATCTTCATATCCATACTGCAATCTCCGGCCGATTGGTCATATCTTGGGTACTCGGCGGCGGCCTTTTCGACCGCTTCCCTCGCGGCGGGCATCGCCTATCTGGTCGGCGGAGTCTTGTGGCAAGACGGTCGGGTCAATCTGTTTGCCTTTGCCGGAGGCACCGGGAACACCGGATATTTCGGCCTGCCTCTTGTCTTTGCAGTGTTCAACGAAAGGCAAGTGGCCATTGCGGTCTTCATTATTATCGGGCTGAATATCTATGAATTCACTTGCGGCTATTTCATCACCGCCCGGGCATTTTTGACCATCAAGGAAAGCCTGAAATGTATCGTCAGGCTCCCGGTCATTTATGCCGCCATTGCCGGCATGGCGTTCAAGGCCCTCAAGATCGCCCCCGGTGAGATCGTGCTCTCCACCCTGTCCAATTTCAAGGGCGCTTACAGTGTGCTGGGGATGATGGTGATCGGCATTACGCTGGCCGCATACCGGAAAATCGAGCTTGACCGCTCATTCCTGCTGGCGACGATCGGCTGGAAGCATATCGTCTATCCGCTCGTCGGTATTGGGTTTTTCCACATTCTGACGGGAGTCTCCGCGCGGACGTTGGCGGTGATCGCGTTGATGCTGGCCTCGCCGATGGCGGCGAATACGGTCGTGGTCGCCAATACTTTGGGCGTTCACCCGGAGAAAGTCGCCCTTGCCGTGATGGTCAGCACGCTGCTGGCCATCATCACGACGCCGCTCGCCATGGCTTGGGTAAACGGTTTGACGGGCTGATCGGCGAACACGGGATTTGAAGACGCCTTTTCCTGGAGCGGTATTTGCGTTCAAATTGCATCGCCATTCCGCTCTAATATTTTGTTTTGTAAGCATCATCTTGATCATCCTTGCTTCTCCGGATCGGATCAGGCTCTAGGACCCAGCAATCCGTTACCCTGAAAATAGAGGCTGACACAGGGTCCCAAAGACGATACAGGGCCTGTAAAACAGGTATCTTGAAAATCATGATGCAATCAAACGGCGGATGCCTGCCTCGTGCGCCGGATTTACGAGCAGCTACGGCGCCTAAATCGGCTTGCCCAAAACGATTTTCAAATCGCGCGGGAAAATTCAAGACGCTGATCCTTTACCGGCTTGATAGCCCGCGCCCCGTCTGACTTCGCCATTACAGCAACCCCAGTTCGATAAGGACATTGCGCATTGCGTCCGGCAAATCGCCGGATCGCTCGCTTTCGGGTAAATCATCTGGAGCATCCTCGGGTTCAAGATAACGCCAGCCTTGAAACGCCCGCCGCGCAACCGGTCGCACCGCCACGAGTTCGGAATCGAACACCAGGCGGCAGCGGCTAATGCCCTCGCGATCGGTGAAGGGGCGTATATCGATAATGCGCTGGCGCAGCTGGATTCGCCCGGCGATCACCCAATAGATCGAACCGCCGGCAATGAGGTCCTCGGCGCGGCGCGGCGTCATACGGGTGATATGGGCCAACTCCTCGCCCCGCCGTAAACGCTCGGCCTGCAAACGCGCCAACCCGTCGATACTCGCAACGCCGACGCAGAGCTTGAGGAGATGAATGGTCCGCGGGCAAATCTGGTTCATAATGTGTCGTTATATTCTCGATCACGACCATCAAGCAACGATGGCGGCTTGCGGTATAGCGCCGATCATAACGCCTTTCGGCCCGGCATCGACCGAGGCCATCAGTATAGCGCCCGATCATAACGCCTTTCGGCCCGGCATCGACCGAGGCCATATTGGCCGCTATACGATATAAATCAAGCGGGGTCGCGAATGGTTTCGCGAGCTTTGGCGAACACGGATCGTTGAATAACAACGATCGAAACGATCCCGGCGCAAACGGCGAACGATAAGGCGCACCATACAAAAATCGTGGACGTTGAAAAATGCTTATCGGCCTGGCCGATCAAAACGAAAACCAGAAACAGCGGCAGCCTCTCCATCGGTTCCATAAGCCCGAAAAACCGACCTCGGTATTGAGCAGGCATTTGGACTTGCAGGGCCGAGTAGGTCGCAGATGAAACAAAGTCGGTGACGAAGCCCAGTAATATTCCCACGCCCATCAACGGAATTCGGCTTGTCGTTAAAACCGGCAACAGCACCAAGGCAGTGAGGGAGAACAGGCAGACCAGAACAAGGCTTTGGTTCAGGGCGCAATCTTCCCATCGGTCAATGACGAAAGTGGCGATCATCGCGCCCAGCGCGACCAGAGCAAGGAACAACCCGCCATCCAGGGCCGATAATAGTCGGGGCCATTCCACCCGGAACGGCGCCATGGCAATGCCGGTGGCAACGATCACCATCGGTATGGCGATGATCCCGGAACCAACCATGGTTTTCAGGAGAGAAAGAGTTGAGCCTTGAGGTTTTGAGGGCGGATCCGCGGGGTTTGTTTCATTATAGAAATTGCTTTCCGATAGAGTTAAAAATATAAAACCCATAACAATAAATGTCGCCGCATTGAGATAAAGAGCATTAACCGCGCCATAAAAAGCGACGATAACGCCGCCGAAAAAATATCCCGCGATCCCGGTAAGGCTGTAAAGCATTCCCATAACACTGTTGGCGCGCACTATATTTTTCACGCCGACCAGCCTGGGCATAAAGGCTCCGGTCGAGGGTCGGTATATCAGGCCGAGCACCGCGGAAATCGCGGCGTAGGAATAGACGAGGGCAGACGAAATCCCGTAAATTTCAATCAGCCGAAGAAATATTATAATAGCCGCGGCTCGTCCGAAATCGAGGAGACCCAGCAAATAGCGCAGGTTCAGTTTGTCGATCAGACGCCTGCAAAAAGGCCCAAGCAATGAAGCCAAAGCCGAAATCGCCAAGATCATCGCGACATCCGTCGTGTTTCCGGTCTCCCTGTAAATCAGAAACGCCAGGGCAATTCCTTGGCGTGAAATGCAATGGTTGGGAAACAGAGAAAGTCTCGTTCAAGCAGATCGATGGCCGAAAGCAAAGCTCGTATAGCGTCTTCATGGCGGCCCAACATCGTATTATAATAGGCTTGCATGAAATAGCATTCGAAAACCGATTGCTCGTCATACTCAAGCGCAGGGCGCAGGGCGGGAATGATATGATCGAGTGCGCCTTCGAAATCTTTCGCCGCAGCTTTCACGGTGCATAAATTCATCATGGCTTGCAAGCGATAGCGATGATATACGGCTTTTCTACCATAGGCCTCGCTTAATTGAGCGAAATCGATTTGAGCGAATTTTTCACAAGACGATTGGATACTGTCTACAGATTTACCGAATTCACCTCTCTTGTCGTAATGCAAGGCCATCGGATTTAGGGCCTGTTGACAATCAGGTTTCGGAGCACGGTATGAACGAAAATCGTCCAGTTCCAGAAAGCGGAAGCGCCGCAAGGGCTTATCCTTTTGCCAGGCTTTCGCGCCGCCAAAATGGGCTATTTTCGCCATATCTTTGCTGGACGCGGCGGATTTTCCCCTAAAAAGCCACGTCGAAGCCCTCTTCGAGAAGTGCGGCTCCAGGGAACATAAGTCTTTTCCTGTTCAGGGGGAAATCCGTCCCGCACCGTCTATGACAATATCGCCTTGCCGCTCGAACTGGCCGGAGCAAGCAAGGCCGAGATTGCCGAAGCGGTCGATCCGTTGCTGCCGCTTGTCGGCCTTGAGGACAAACGTCGGTGTTATCCGGCCGAACTATCCGGTGGACAAAAACAACGTGTCGGTATTGCCCGCGTCCTTGTCAACAGGCCCTAAGGCCATCGCTTCAAAATATATTTTTTCCGAATCATACAGCTCGGAGCGTGTGCAAAATTTTCTGTAACTCGATAAATCCTCCGCAATATCCGTGAGCGACTGAGAGCGCTTAACCGAAAAAACAAGCTTTCTGAAATGAAGTGTGTACTCCTCATATAGGCTATCGAATCTGGAGGTTTTTAGAATAACATTAAAAATTTTCCGCGCGGCTTTATCGCCGAGTATGCCCAGAGTACATCCGGCATATAACTTGTCTTCATAGGTGAGACCAGCGCACCGCCCCGTATCCATGCGGCGAAATACACTCCGCGCGACGGCAAAGCCATCCCGCCATGACCCCAGAGCATAATCCAAGCTTGCCAAGCGATAGCCGATAATAATCAAGCTTATGCTTATAAAACAGAATATTATAGCGGTATTGCTATTCAATTTTAATGTAATCTACTCTAGGATATTGACGTAATATAAAAGAGCGTCTTGAGGAGAATGGCCGGCCAATCTATCCCGAGGCGCATATCCGACCTTCGTCGCGGAAAGTGCTTTCAGCAAAAATTCATCATACTGGCGGGGCGTGGTTTTATCGGCCACCCCATCCATGGCCTCCACACAGCGGCGAGCGATGATATAGGCGTCGGCTTTTTTGCGTAAGATCGAGATCGGTCACCCAGTTGACCACGAATTTTCGGAATTGATTGGGTCGGCCGAGAAGATATTTGGCGGCATCGTTTTCTCTGCGAGAGCAAGGAATATTGGTTTTAAAGAACCGATAGGACGGAATGTCGTCAATCATATTTTATACTCCGTGAGCGGCGAAGTCGCCGTTCACGGAGTCGCCTGTTATCCGTGGCATCAATGATCCGGGCCCACACCGTGACCTGAACCGCCTCCCGTGATTCCACCGGCGAGGACGTGCCTTACATAGGACATCGGCACGGAAAGCTCGGCTTCCAGTTCGGCCAATTTCGCTGAAATATCCATGGCTCCTTTTTTACATTGGTCAAGCGATAAAACCTCTCCCTCATGGAGAAACTCCCTCAGGGAGAGAGAGTTTATACGCGGTCGTTTGTCAACACAGCTGAGCAACCCTGGAAAAATTTTATTGGTGGAGAGGGCAAATCGTCATGTCGGATAGGGGAGTGTGAGTTTTATGCCTCCCGTTTTGCCGAAATCGGGCTTTTTGGCGCGCCTTATCCGGTCCATGCCGGCTGCAGCGGTGAGATATGAGCCGGTTTCATCGGGTTGCGGGCGATATCGCCATGGCGATGCTTCGGCCCGAATACCCGAATCGGTGTCAGCTTGTCCAGGAGACGGCGGCGCGGGAAACACCCGCAACCCGGCTGGCATCAGTCATAGCCACGGTGTGTCGTCCTGTCGGGAGGATGTTTCTTTTCCCGTGTCTTATACTCCCGATAGGTTTTTCCGACAGGCAGCTTTTTCAGTTTTTCCCACGCGGCCATCGCTTCGCGGCGTGTGGCGCCGATATTGTCGGGATCGGCTAGAAAATCGGTCATAAAATTATTGAACCGGGTGGAAGGAATCCTCGCCAATTTCCCCTTGGTTGTCATCAGCGCATACAGCCTGTCTATCAAATCCCGATAGGTGAGAGCCCTGTTGCGTTTGATCTGCTCCTTTCGCCAATCATTGAGCCAGTACCATTGACCGGATTTATCCTTCAGAGCCGGATTCCGTTTGGTTATTTCTCTCTTTAAAAACGCTTTGGTCGCTTTGTCGTCAACATAGTTAATGATGCGGGAGTCGGGTGAGAGTATATCCCTATCCCCTGTGGTTTTTCGGTTTGAAACGCTCTTGGGCAAGGAAACGCCGGCTTCCCCCGAAAGACGAGCTTTGATGTGGGCCTCCACCTCGTTCTTTCTTAAACTTCCCACCGCAATGCCCAGCTCTCTGGCGAATGCTTTCAGTTCGGCCACGTAGAAATACCCTTTTTCAAATGCGACGACGGACATATTTTTATGAAGTTTGGTCAGTTTTATCCTCCAGAAGCTTCCCTTTTCACCTCGGACACGGCGATCACGGTGCAATCACCAACGACAGGGTTACTAAAATCAAGCCAAGAAAGAGTGTATCGTAGACTGAAGTGGTCTTGGCGCCAGGGGTCTTTTTGTCAAAATGTGTGTTGCCCGAAAGTCATCCATACCTTTCGTGTCGCGGACGGTTCATGATCCCTCCGGCCGCCCGCCATCGCCACCGCCGG
Organism: Hyphomicrobiales bacterium; assembly: GCA_036881905.1. Lineage (GTDB taxonomy): Bacteria > Pseudomonadota > Alphaproteobacteria > Rhizobiales > Im1 > JBAJNN01. The sequence goes on from JBAJNN010000004.1 coordinate 37,011, forward strand.
AGGCTGTTTGCCCCAAGATCGTGCCGAAACTCCTATACGTTGGCAAGAGGCGCGCCGGAGCGGGAGGTGCAAACAGCGTTCACCCCTTGCGATGCGATACGCGCCAGGGCCTCAACTTCGCGGCGGATGGTTTTCACATGATCCCGCGGCGTGGTCCAGCCCTGTTTGAGTATAAGCTTGTGATCGGGGCGCAATTTGGCGAACGCGCCTTGCCGAGCGATATAATCGACGAGTCCCGACGGATTGGCGAAATGATCGTCACGAAAACCGATCACCACGCCTTTCGGCCCGGCATCGACCAACGCCACATTGGCGGCGCGGCAGACCAATTTAAGCGAAACCACTTCAAGCAGCTGTTCGACCTCCTTCGGCAGAGTCCCGAACCGATCGTGCAACTCGGCGGCGAACCCCTGAATATCCTGGTCGGATTCCATATCGGCGAGACGGCGGTAGAGGCCAAGCCGCAGGCTCAAATCGTCCACATAGTGTTCAGGGATCAGCACCGCATTGCCGATATTGATCCGCGGCGACCAGGGTCCGGTCCCGACCTCCCGCCCGTCGCCGGTTCGCAGCCCGGCCACGGCCTCTTCGAGCATCTGCTGATAGAGTTCATAACCCACCTCCCTGATATGGCCGGATTGCTCATCGCCCAGCAAATTGCCGGCCCCGCGAATATCGAGATCATGACTGGCGAGCGTAAAACCGGCGCCTAGAGTATCGAGGGATTGCAGAACCTTCAGCCGTCGTTCCGCCCCTTCCGTCAGCCCGCCCCTGGTCGGGAGCGTAAACAGCGCGTAGGCCCGTTGCTTGGAGCGCCCGATACGACCGCGAAGCTGGTAAAGCTGGGCAAGGCCGAAACGGTCGGCGCGATGCACGATCAACGTGTTCACAGTGGGAATATCCAGCCCTGATTCGACGATGGTCGTGGACAACAGCACGTCAAATTTCCGGTCGTAGAACGCCGACATGATATCCTCCAGCTCGCCCGGCGGCATGCGGCCATGGGCCACAACCACTTTCACCTCCGGCGCCTGGTCTGTCAGGAACTCATGCACGGGCCCAAGATCGGAAATCCGTGGACAGACATAGAAGCTCTGGCCGGCGCGGTAATGTTCGCGCAGCAATGCCTCGCGGATCGTCACCGGATCGAAGGGGGCGATGAAGCTGCGCACCGCCAGCCGGTCCACCGGCGCGGTGGTGATCAGGGAGAGATCGCGCACACCGGTCAGCGCAAGTTGGAGCGTGCGTGGGATCGGCGTCGCCGTTAGCGTCAGCACATGGACATTGGCGCGCAACTCCTTGAGTTTCTCTTTATGTTTGACGCCGAAATGCTGCTCCTCGTCGATGACCAAAAGCCCCAGATCGCGGAACGGGTTTTTGGACCCCAGAAGAGCATGAGTGCCGATCACAATGTCGACGTCACCACGGGCAAGCCCCTTTTTCGTCGCATCGATGCGCTTGCGCGCCACCAGCCGCGACATATGCTCGATGCGCACCGGCAAACCGCGAAAACGTTCGGAAAATGTCGCATAATGCTGACGAGCGAGCAGAGTCGTCGGCACCACGACACAGACTTGTTTACCGCTCATGACGGTCACGAAGGCGGCGCGCAGCGCGACTTCGGTCTTGCCGAACCCAACATCGCCGCACACCAGCCGGTCCATCGGGTGGCCACTGCCCAAATCATCGATCACCGCCTTGATGGCGTCGCGCTGGTCTTCGGTCTCCTCATAGGGAAATTCGGCGCAGAATTCCTGATAAAGCCCGTCCGGCGGCGTCATAACGTCGCTTTGCCGCAAACTTCGCGCGGCGGCCGTCCTGATAAGACGCTCGGCCATATCCCTGATCCGCCCCTTCAACCGCGCCTTGCGCGCCTGCCAGCCCGCCCCGCCCAGCCTGTCGAGCTGAACGCCTGCCCGGTCCGAACCATGGCGCGACAACAGCTCGATATTTTCCACCGGCACAAACAGGCGGGCCTTGTCGGCATAGACAATCAACAGGCAATCATGCGGCGCATCGTGAACCGCGATCGTCCGCAAGCCTTCAAACCGCCCGATTCCATGATCGACATGAACGACAAGGTCCCCGGCCGCGAGGTTTGACGCTTCCGCGATAAAATTGCCGCTTTTGCGTTTCTTGCGGGTTTGACGGATCAGGCGGTCACCTAGAATATCCTGCTCGGCGACGACCGCCAGCTCCGGCGTCTCGAACCCGGCTTCAAGCCCGACAGTGATCACGCTCACCACTTGCCTCTCAAGGCTTATCACATCCGACCAGCTCCGCGCTTGCGCCACCTCCATGATTCCGCGATCGCGCAAAATGCCGGCAAAACGCTCCCGCGACCCGTCGCTCCAGCAGGCCACGACAACGCGCTTGCCCTGGGTTTTAAGGGTTTCGATATGGTGTTTCAGACTTTCGAAAACATGGCACCCCTCCCGCGCTCGTTCCGGCGCGAAGTTGCGGCCTTGACGATTTTTAAGCGATATGACGCGACGGGAAGCCGATTGTGGCGCCATAAAGGGTGTAAACCTCGCCACCGCAAGCGCGGACAAGCGCTCTTCCCATTCCGTCTCGCTCATATAAAGCCGGTCGGGCGGCAGGGGATTGTAGGGCGGGGCGCCAAAGCGGTCATGGTCGAGGGCTTGGCGGCGCGCATCGTAATAATCGGCAATGAGCGCCTGGCGTTCGCGCAAAGCCTCATCGGCCAGATGGTCGAAACCGACCGCCGCCCATTCGGCGCAATCGAACAGTGTTGCGAGCCGATCATGAAACAAGGCGAGCCAGTGCTCCATCCCCTGATAGCGTCGTCCCGCGCTGATGGCCTCATAAAGTTCATTCCGTCCCGCCCGAGCGCCGAAAGCGGCGGTATAAGAGGTGCGGAAGCGGGCAATGGTTTTATCATTGAGCGGGGCTTCGCTGGCCGGATGCAGATCAAGCCGTTCAAGCCGAGCCGTCGTGCGTTGGGAATGCGGGTCGAAACCGCGGATCGATTCGACCGTGTCGCCGAACAGATCGAGACGGACCGGTTGGGTAAATCCCGACGGAAAAATATCGATAATCCCGCCACGCACGGCGTAATCGCCGGGTTCGAGCACCGTTCCCGTCTGGGTAAAACCATTTTCTGAGAGGAAAGAGCGGATCCGCCCCATGGCGAGGAGACTGCCGGGAACGACGGACAGGCAAGCCCCCGCAATCGTGTCGGGTGGCGCAATGCGCTGGATGGCGGCGTTCACCGTGGTCACAACCAGTGTCGGCCGGTCGAAGCGGCCATCATTGAGGCGGACCAGCGTCGCCATGCGCCGGGCCACGATCTCGGCGCGCGGCGAGACTCGGTCATAGGGCAGACAATCCCAGGCCGGGAATGACACGATCTCGACATCGGGCGCGAAAAACCGCAAGGCTTCAGCCAGAGTCTTAAGGCGCCGGTCATCGCGGGCCAGATGCAGGACCGCGCGGGGTCCCTCGCGCCCGTGGGCGAGGCGCGCAATATCGGCCAGAACCAGCGCATCGCTCCCCTCCGGCGCGCCGGTAACGACCGTTGCGCCGGCCCGCGCGAACAGCAAACCAAGGGCGTCCATAGTGCCTGAATGCATGTCCCTTCACCCTGTTGATCGGAGCAGGCTTTAGAGCATAATTCAATCCGGAGAAGCGAGGTCAGATCAAGATTATGCTTATAAAACAAAACGCTAGAGCGTGATTGCGGTTCAATTTGAACGCAACCCGCTCTAATGGTGACGAAGCCGAAGCAAGGCAACACAAACGCCGCCTCCCCTTGCTTTGGAGCTCGAATGACCAAGTCAGCGCCTTATATCACCGTTTTTTGCCGAGAGCGGGTTTCACGACAAATCTGTTAACGGCGAGAACCGACAGGGCGATCCCCACAATAATCGGAACGGTCAACAGTCTCGCGCCGGTGTCGTTCAAGACGCCGTAAATAATAGATCCCGTCAGCAAGCCGATGAATCGGACGGCTCCGTCAACGGCCTGCGTTATCCCGATGAAAAGACCGGTTTGTGCCCTTCCATGACGTCGCGAAATTTCGTCGAGATGGGGGGTGATAATGATTTCACCGATCACGAATATGACGCCACCGATGATGACAGACCAGATATGCACCGAAAAGGCGATCGCCAGGGAGCCGGCGGAAAAAAACAGCGTCGAAAGCATCGGATACACACTGTCTTTTATGTTTCTGGCTCTTAGATAATCAAAAACCGATGTATTGAAAAACCACGTCAATGTCACGATGGCCGTTGTGGTCGCTGCATACATGGCTGGAATCGCGCTCAGATTATGCAAACTGTCGATGATATATTTTGGCAACAGCGTTCCCCAACACCCATAGAGCAAAAAAGGTGGAACCAGATCGATAAGCTCTTTGTGAAAATCCGTAATCAAAATTGATCGGAGATGTATTTTTTTGTTGGTACATTTTTCTTTTATAAAATTTTCAGGTTTTGAAAAAGTTATTAAAAATATGCATACTGAAATAAAAAACAGTAAAAACACATATGAGATAAACGGATAGGGACCGAATTGAACGAGAATAAAGGCCCCTGCCGCGTTTCCGCAAAACGACCCGCCGGTCATCAAGCCGGCGCGCAGGGAAATCGTTCGTCTCATTCCCTTGCGACCCGCCGTTGCGATAATTCGTCTGTTGAAGACCAGGCGGGACGTGGAGAACGCCGCCCCCAGAATGACCAGGGCAAGCGAGAGGAAAAAACCCGAGCGGCTCTCGACAATAATCAAAAAGGCGCTAATATAAAGCGCGAAAAGAATTGCCGGCCATAGAGTCGATTTAACCTTTTCGACCAGCCCCCCGACAAGGGGTGAAATCACGGATTGGGAAAGCACGAAGCTGTTGAGAAGTATGGTTGTTTCCGTATAGCTCAAGCTACTCATTTGTTGAAAGAAAACGAAAAAATAGGGTATGAACGCGCCGCGGGCCGAGAATATAAGACCATTGCTTATCGCCGCCCATACCCCCTCTGTTTCGATGCCGTCAAAGAGCCTTGCGAACATGTTTTGCCAGGTATCCTCACCACGAAGCGTCTAAACGCGAAACGTCTAAACGCGAAGCGTCTAAACGCAAAGCGTATAAAAATGCGAATCGTCCAAAATGGAGCGCGCCACGTCTTTGAGTGTTTTTGCCCGCTCAGACTGCAACGTCAGATTGGCCGGCGGCAAAAAACCTGCATCGGCGGGTCCTATGCGCTCTCCGGGCTTGGCTCTCACCACAGCGGAAACAAACTCGGGACAAGCCTTTTTTACTCTGTGCAAACCCGGAGCATCGACGTAAAAGCCGGGGGACTTCGGAAATGGTGAAATAACGGATACGAATTTCGCGCGCCCCGGGTTCATCGCGGGCGCGGCCATGACGGGTTTATCGCCGCGAAGAACCCTCACATACTCGCCGATAAGGGAAAACCCCAGTGCTGTTTCGACGAGAGCATTGCGCCCACCCCCTATTCTGGCGGCGGCTTCCAGCAATTTCGGCCCTTCAGCCCCCATGATCATTTCAACATGGGCGATACAGTTCGTCAGACCGAGAGCGTGAACGGCGTCTCCGGCGAGCGCAACGGCCTTTTCCTGATGATCGGGGGAAAGACTACTGGGGAGAAAGCGGGCAAGATGAGCAAAACCGGCGCGAGAGAAATCCTGATTGGTCCAAATGTCCACGACCGGAGTCGGGTAGAAGTCGCCTTTGGAATCGACGACGACATCGACGGAAAGACACCGGCCGGAAATAAAGCTTTCGGCTTGAATGAGAACCGGTTCGTCTTCCCGGCCAAGGCGATTCAGAAAATCGCGGATAAGAATCCGATTTTTCCTGTAGGTCTCGATACTCTCCCGCTCGCTGCGACACAGCGAGACGAACATGCTCCCAAATAGATTGACCGGTTTAAGTACAAGGGGAAATCCCGCGTCGCCGGCGAAACGAAAAAGGTCCTTTTCATTTTTGATGAGCGCAAAAGGAATCGTTTTGTCTTGCCCCAGGGATTCACGGAAACGACGGCGCATTTCCGTTTTGTCGAGAGCGCTCCTCGCCGCCTCCACCGTCGGCGCTCGATAACCATGTTTACGGGCAATGATCGCGTGGTCCAATACGGACGTCTCAATCGTCGTGAGCAGCAGGGTATGATCATACCAACCGGAAAGCAGTTTCAGGAGATCATCGCTCTGAGCGGTACAGCAATCGAGCGAACAAATGAGCCGAAAGTCTCTTGGATTATGCGAGGGGACCAACGGGCAGGTCTTGTCGCGAAACAGCGCAATGTCGTATCCCATATCTTGAATATGAGCGTAGTCCGTCTGCCGGACGGCACCGACGAAAATCGCCAATTTCTGTTTTCGCACTGTCTTCATCGTATTCCGATGCCAATTCGTCTGACACAAATTTCGATAAAGCTTGTATCGTTCCCAAACTTATTCCTAAAAAGAAAGATCATAAATTTTTAAACAGTATTTATTAAAAGAATAATTTTTAAAATTTTTTCATTTTTTTGGTAGATATTTTTCTTCAGAATGCTTTAACTCTTTGTAGTTCATAATAGAAAAAATTTCATCTATGGATGCTATATCGTTTTCCGTATCTGCTATCGACTCCGTTTCTGCAATTTTGAGGGTAAGTTTTTTCATCGCCGATAGAGATGCTCGCAAAGTGTGGTTTGCCCAAATGATCAGATTGATGTTGGCGTCACGAAATTCGGCTGTCGGGGTCGTATAATAGGTGGTGGGAATAATGGCTAATGGGGCGCGGCCGGCCCATTCACGAGCGAAGGTCAGTATTTCGTTCGCATCCGGCTTCCTTGAATGGATAAGAATAGCGTCCGCGCCGGCTTGACGATAGGCTGTCGCCCGCTCAAGCGCCGCTTTCATGCCCTGCCCGGCAATAAGAGCCTCAACCCTTGCGACAACCGTAAAATCGTCATTCGTTTGCGTATCCTTGGCCGCCCTGATTTTGCCGGTAAATTCATCAATATCGGCCAAGGGTTGCCTTACTCCGAAAAATGAATTGATCTTGGGAAAAAGTTTGTCTTCAATGCAGACGGCGGCTATGCCGATCTTGCACAGGCGGCGGACCATGCGACGAACATTGTTGAAGTTGCCGAAGCCGGTGTCGCCATCAAGCATAATCGGAATATCGACGGCCTGCTCCATCCTATCGAGAACATCGATTATTTCAGATAACGAAGCCTCATTTGCGTCTCTCAACCCCATGGCCGTGGCCATTGCCAAACCAGAGGCCCATAGGCCACGAAACCCCGAGGAGGCGACAATCTTCGCGCTTAAACCATCATGGGCCTCCATAAGAAAATCAAGCTCCGGAGACTCGATCATGGCACGAAAGGCCGCAAAACTGTTTTGCGGGTTCAAATGCTGTTGTGGCGAGAAACGTTTTCTCATAGCCTATCCCTGACTTATGGGGGGAGTGTAGCACAGGTTGGCGCTCGCCAAAATAACCACAACTGTCGCGCTCGCTTACGTGAAAAGCAAGCCAAGAGCGTCCATATGACCTGAATGCATGGCCCTTCGCCCTGTTGATCGGGGCAAGCCTCGATGCTGTCGGAGCACAATCAAGGCGGCGGAAACGCCGGGCCACCGCTTCAAGGCCGGTCACGACAAGACACCGCTCATGCCCATGAGTGCCGTCATAAGCTTAGTGTCGTATTCCGCCGGTAAGGGATGGCGTTTGAAAATCCAGCCGTAAAGCACGGTGTCGGGCAAGGCGATCAGCCGTTCCATCTCCTCCAACTCGTCGTCACCCATGGTCTCGATTCGTCGTTTCACGAAACGCCCCAGCACAAGATCCATTTCCCTCATGCCACGATGGCAGGCGCGCCAGACGATTCGGCGCCGGCGTGTATTCAAGGTTTCATCGATGCTCATGGATGCTCATGGGTGCTCATGGGTGTTGAAGACAGGCTCATTCATGGCCGCAAAACGCAACATTGCCCCGCTTATCCCTTGCCAGAGGATATTCGCGCACTTCATAAGCGTTTGGACTACCCTCGTCCGACAGATAGGAGGCAAACTAGCCGATGCGCCCTGCCCTTCTCAACCCCTTGTTTGCGTCTCTCGCCTCGTTGCGGGGGATCGGAACCAAGCAGACGCGGACATTCGCCAGGCTGTTGAAGCCCGATCATGGCTCCAGCCGCGACGATCCGCGGGTCATGGACCTGTTATGGCATATCCCCACCGGCATCCTCGACCGGCGGCGACAACCGGTCATCGCCGATTTGGCGGCAAGCGGCATCGTCACCGTCGATGTCAGCGTGACCCGCCATATTCCGAGCACGACGCCGCGCGCCCCCTATCGGGTTGAGTGCCGCGATGAAACCGGCACACTCAACCTGATTTTTTTCAACCCCCCTATTGACTATCTGACGAAAGCGCTGCCGGTGGGCGCGCGCCGCTATATCAGTGGTGAGGTCAGCTGGTTCTCCGGCGCGCCGCAAATCGTTCATCCCGATTATATCGTGGCGGCGGAAGACTTCGCGCAATTGCCGTTGGTCGAGCCGGTCTATCCTTTAACCTTCGGCCTTTACCCCAAAATTCTGCGTAAGGCCATGGCGGCGGCATTGGCCATCATGCCCGACCTGCCGGAATGGCAGGATTGGCATTGGTTGAAACAACAGGGCTGGCCTGGCGCCGTGAGCGCCCTGAAAAGCCTCCACGCCCCGCAATGCGAGGCCGATCTCGACCCGGAAAATCCGGCGCGGGCCAGGCTGGCCTATGATGAATTGCTGGCCGGTCAGCTGGCCCTTGCCCTCATGCGCCGACACCTCAAAAAAAGTGCCGGACGGGTCATTCGCGGAACAGGGCGATTGCGCCAGGCCATTATCGCGAAATTGCCCTTCGAGCTGACCGAGGCGCAAAAAGATGCGATCGACGATATCTTACGCGACATGGAAGCGCGCGAACGCATGGGCAGGCTGCTTCAGGGCGATGTCGGCTCGGGCAAGACCATTGTTGCGCTTATTGCGCTGGCAGCGGCGGTGGAGGCGGGTTTTCAGGGGGTGTTGATGGCGCCGACCGAACTGCTCGCCCGCCAGCATTTCAACACCTTGACGCCTTACTGTGGAGCGGCTTGCATCGGCCTTGAAATTCTGACCGGCCGCGAAACCGGCAAGTCCCGCCGCGCCATTGTCGAGAAAATCACCGATGGCAGAGCGCAAATCATTATCGGTACCCATGCCCTGTTTCAAAATGACGTGGTTTTCGCCGATCCAGGGCTTATCGTCATCGACGAACAGCACCGTTTCGGCGTTCATCAACGCCTTGCCCTGCGCAACAAGGCGGCGGGAGGCGCCGACATGCTGGTGATGACCGCAACTCCCATTCCGCGCACGCTGCAACTGACGCTTTATGGCGATATGGACATCTCTCATTTGCGGGAAAAACCCGGCCACCGACCGAGGATCGAAACCCGTATCCTGGCGTTTTCGCGCTTGGACGACGTCGTTCAGGGGTTGGCCCGCGCGCTTGATGACGGCGCCAGGGCCTATTGGGTTTGCCCATTGGTGATGGCGAGCGAAAACAGTGACCTAACGGCGGTGGAGGCGCGTTACGCCGCCTTGTCGCGGCATTTCCCGGGCCGTGTCGGGTTGCTGCACGGGCGGATGAAGGGGGCGGAAAAAGACAAGGTCATGGAGATGTTTTGCCAAGGCGAAATCACGATATTGGTGGCGACGACCGTTGTCGAGGTCGGGGTGGATGTGCCCGAGGCCACAATCATGGTGATTGAAAACGCCGAACGTTTCGGGTTGGCACAGCTGCACCAACTGCGCGGCCGTGTCGGGCGCGGCCTCCTCGCCTCGAGCTGTCTTCTGCTTTATCAGGGGCCGCTTGGAGAAAATGCCAGGAAGCGGCTTAAAATCATGCGCGAGAGCGATGATGGTTTCGTCATCGCGGAACAGGACCTACGGTTGCGCGGGGCTGGAGAGATTTTGGGGGCGCGGCAAAGCGGCATGCCGGTGTTTCGTATTGCCGATCCCGGACGTGCCCATGCCTCGTTGCTCGCCGCCGCGCGCAACGATTGCGGCCTTATCCTCGCCCGCGATCCCGAGCTCGTCAGCGAACGCGGGCAAGCCCTGCGCATCCTGCTTTACCTGTTTGAACGCGACGAGGCCGTGCGCACCCTCACCGCCGGATGACGAGTCGACACACCGAAAAGCCCCCAAAGGGAATTATAGACGTGTCCACGACTCCAAGGAGTAAATAATCGCCGGCATTTCATCCGCGAAGTTTTTTATCGGCAATACCTTGTCACGCCGTTTGGTCAGTTTGTGAGATGCGGAAAGCCGCTTTTCTTGATGCCGACCGGTTTTCCGGCTTTGCCGGTCGTCACATCCGCCTTTGACCATGCGCCCATCGGAATATCGCCCGGAGCAACGCCGATGCATAAAAGAGCCTCATAGTCATGGTGATGGCGAATGTGATTGAACCGAAAGCAGCCTCTTATATCCTCGGTCGCGGTTTTGAGTTCAAATGTCTTGTCCTCGCTACGACTATTCCACAGGCTTTGCCGAGAGCGGCGTCCCTGGTTTTCTGGAAATCCATTGGAAACCGGCTTCGCCGCATCATCTCTTGACGACGTCGCGACCCACATCCCCGGCTTTGGCGTTGGACAACCGCTTGATCCGCTCAAAACCGCCGACCCCGCCCTTTATCCCCATCACCGTGGTTTTCCAAAACCTCTTTTCACAAGTTGAAATGGATCGGCCATCGTTAAAGCCGCAATCCCTGAGAGCCTGGCAAATATGAGACATGCTGATAGGGTGGCGGTTATGTGCCGCCAAATCGGAGTATTGCCGCCAATCGATGCCGTTTAAGGCTTCCGTAACCACATCGACGGTGTTTTTAATGACGAGTCCATGGCCCAACATATCGAACCTCGGCAAAATCACCCACCGACCTTGGCGGATCGCCGTAAAAAGCGCGTTGGAGAAACCGGTTGCCTTGCCCAGGCGCTGTTGCCCGCACAGACGCTCCTTGCACAGTCCACGGGTGAACGGATCGATCATCATTAAAGCCGCAATCCCTGAGAGCCTGGCAAATATGAGACATGCTGATAGGGTGGCGGTTGGCCGCGGCTCGTTCACACCCCGCCGCCATATCCGCCCAGGCGCAGTGACCTGTCGTGATTTGACCGGTATCGTCACTCGCCGATTCGAGAAGGCGCAAGTGAGGTCGTTCCCAGCGCGATAATCCGGCGGCCCTGAAGACGCACCGCACTGAGCGCATCGGCGGTCGTGGTATCGATCGTTCCGGTTTCCTCATACATGCGGTGCAAAGCGCGTATCCGGCGCTTTAACGGGCGGAACCGTCCCCGCCCCCACAGGCAAGGTCACGAAAACCTTATCCACGCCGTTATCTCGTCGCCTCGCCAACAGCGCATTAGGGCTTGTTGACGTTTAAGTTTTGCACACGGGCCGCAAGACGAACTTCGCCCCTGAATAGGAGAAAACCTCGCTACTGCGCCGCCCTACTCGAAGAAGGCTTCGACGCAGCCAGGGGCGAAATCCGCCGCGTGTGACCAAGGATATGGCGAAAATCATCCATTTTGGCGTCGTGAAACTGTGCAAGGGCAAACCCTTCCCGCCCGTTCTCTCCTGAAACCGTACGATTTTCGCTCATACCGTGTTGCAAATCTTAAACGCCAACAGGCCCTGGTGAAATGAAGCCCCGCCATCGGCGCTGTCGATCGCGCTGCCATTGCGGGCATGGACGGTTCGGTCATCGCTGTTGTCACGCGCATCGACCTCACGCCCAGAAGCATAGAGGGCGGCAACGGCACGATCCCAATGCGGCCTTGGAGCCTCATCCGGGGCCCGAGCCTTCAGGATCGAAGGCAAGCATGAGTTCTCTACCGTCGCGCTTCTCCGTCACCACCGCCGCGAGTGGCGCGTGAGTCGAATGCGCAAAGACGCCTTCCGTCCTTGTGGCGGATGCGGTCACCGGCCTTAAGTTTCCGCGCCGTTTTGGCGAAGACGCGCCAATGCGCGGCATCGACACGCCGGTGCAATGCCACCTCGATGGCCGGTCGCGTGACCCTACGCTCGATACGGGCAACGCTGACCCTCCCTGCCTGACGATTTTGATGGCCGGTCGCGTGCCCGCGCGCTCGATACGGGCAACGCTGACCTTACCCCCCTGACGATTTTGATGGCCGGTGGCGTGCCCGCGCGCTCGATACGTTCGGCAAACGCACGGGCCGAAACGACGCGGGTATCATTAAACGCCAAGACATCGCCCGCCCTTAAGGACATCGGGAGAGCGCCCGCCCTTTCGGTCTTGGAGGCTTTCAACCACGGTCGCCATCATCACCGACCACCAGCAATCACGCCGCATCGCGCGGGTTTCGCGGTCTCAAGGCGATGCGGCGATTCGGAGGATTGAAATCGAATTCATCAATAAAAAAAGGGGGTTATATCCTGTTTTTCAAGCATTACTTATCGATAATATCGCCGGCCATTCGCATTTTCACGATCACATCAGGCTGATCGACGGCGCCGCTGCGCGGATCGCCTTTTTTGATACGATCGACAGAGTCCATGCCGTCCACCACCTCACCGAACACCGTATACTGACCGTTGAGGAAAGGCGCATCGGCAAAGCAGATGAAAAACTGGCTGTTGGCGCTGTCGGGGTCTTGCGTGCGCGCCATGCCGAGCGTGCCCCGCTTAAACGGGGTGTCGGAGAATTCCGCCGGAAGATCCTCGTAGCGCGAACCACCCCGGCCGGTTCCGGTCGGGTCTCCGGTTTGGGCCATAAATCCGGCAATGACGCGATGAAACGCGATCCCGTCATAAAACCCTTCGCGGACAAGAGTTTTGATGCGTTCCACATGACGCGGCGCCAGATCCGGGCGCAAAATGATGGTCACCCGCCCGTCTTTGAGATCCATGTAAACCAGGTTGTCGGCATCGGCTTGGCCGGATGTGTCGTCGCCTGCCATACTCACCGCCGGCGCCATGGCAAGAACGGCCAGCGCAACCAGGGGGATGAAAACGTGTCTTTTTACATTCATTTTCATAAGGTTAAAAAACTTTCTTTATGTATTATACTAAAAAGTATCTTTTATGCGGTCGCGCACGAGTTCGGGCACGAAGGGCGAAATATCGCCCCCCATATCCGCAATCTGCTTGATGGCGGAGGATGAAATCATGCGCGTGTCCGCGCTGGCGGCAAGAAAGACGGTTTCCAACTGTTCATTAAGCTCCTTATTCATCTGCGCTATTTTTATCTCATAAGCAAAATCTGTCATATCGCGCAGACCGCGCACCATGATACCGGCCCCGCTGGCGTGGGCGGCGTCCACGGCAAGCGTATCGAACGACATGATTTCGACATCGCAATTCGATTCCTGAGCCAGCGGAATACAAAGTTTTTCAAGAAGCGCCACGCGATCGCGCATCGGCAAAAGCGCCGTTTTGTCGTGGTGAACGCCAACGCCGACCACCAGACGATCCACAAGCCTCATGGCCCGCGATATGACATCCATGTGTCCATTGGTGACCGGATCGAAACTGCCGGCATAAAACCCGACGCGCATCTCTTACAAGCCTCCGTGCTGGTCGTTGTCATGGCGTCCATTGTGACCGCGGGACACAGGCCCTATAGCCCGTTTTGCCGCAAAGCCAAAGCCTCACACCACATCCAACACGCATTATCACCATTTCAGGGTCGCCATGAAACCAGAAGAGCTTCAGATCGTGGAGTCATCAGCACCAAATGGCCGCCAACGGCGATATTATCGGCCTGGAAGGGCGAAACGCAAGGAACAAGGAGATTAGAGGATCGCCGCTCGTCCTGGTTCGGGGCAGTTCGCCATTCTCTCGACAAGGTTACGGCTCTTGTCGAGTTTATGTGCCGCATTCTGCTCGGTCAGTAGTCATATTGGTCCTCCTCAATTGCTCCCGGTGTGTTCATCCTCAAAACAACGATCCCTGGCTGGTTCGCCATATAGGCCATAAAGGGTGTGTCAACAACCTTCATATTACGCGACAGTGATGATGCATTTCTGAAAAAGACCTTTCCTTTATGTTTTATCGCGATCCCCACATGCGAGACATCAAGCCCGTCCAGAGAAGAGTACACTCCGACAAAATCACCGGTTTTCAGTTTATCAAGCACATTCCGATTTATATTTTTTCCTGGAATATAAGTAATGTTTCTAGCAATAAACCCAAGCCCTTTTATGTATTCGCCGCCATCGGGTTTGCGATTCAGTTGTTTTTTTACCGTAACATATTTTTTACTTATGGTGTCGGTAACATCGTTGGCATTCGCGGGAACCCTTGCAGCCCAGTCGGAAAAGAAATGTTTTCTGGTAAGATAACCAATCCGACCGTCGATATAGCGCGTTGCGACCAGAGCGTTCAGAAAATCATTATAGTCTCTTGAGAGGCTCAGAGCTCTCACATAATCGAGCAGGGTGAAACAGTCTACACCATTAAAATTCGCGACGAGCCGTTCTTTCATGGTTGGAGAACCGATAAGCGTGTGAGCTCTGTACGGCGTCGCAATAAAAGAGGCCGATACAGCGTCAATCACGACACCGATAGTCTCATGTCTGGCTGGAATAACCCTAGAGCGAATGACATCGGTTGCTTTTTCCATCGTAAAAGGATCAATTTGCGCGTTGTATTCATTGCCTACCGCCGAGTAGGATAACAGAAATATGGAACTTAAAAAAACCAAAAAAATTCTCATCATTTCTCTCCATTATAAATTTTTGACCCAAGACAATTAAGAATAATTGTTTTCAAGATAGCACGGCCTTTCTTAACCATCAACCGGACGCCTTGAAAAGACTCTGAACAACACAATAGAGTGAGACTCAATCAAATATTCAGCGCGATGCACTTCGCGGGGGAATTTCTCGACTTGTTTGATCATAATTAATAATGCATCTTAAAATCATTTTAAGCTATTGATTTTATTGACTTTTACCCATTGATGTCCTATGAGTGATTCTGCAGGCGGCACCAATCGGAATGCCGTGAAGCGACAGTTTCGGCCTTCGATGTCGGCGCGCAAGGCCCGTGATCTCGACGCCCGCGGGGAATATTGCGCTCCAAAGCGGCCGGGCGGTCGGCTCGGCCAACGTTCCCCGACAGGAGAGTCCCCCGACAGGAGAGTTCAATGTCACTATGCAAAATTATCGTCATCTCGCTTGCCCTCTCCATCGATGGGTTTCTCGCCTCGGTGGGATTGACCATCGGCGGCGGCCAGTCGCATCGCGCAAAGGCGGCGCGGGTGGGGCTGGTCTTCGGGATAACGACGACAGTCATGACTCTCGCGGGCTGGGCGGCCGGGCTGATTGTCAATCAGCATTTTGCGACCGTAAGCCCTTATGTTCCTTGTTCTTTATTTATTGCCATCGGTGGTCACATGATATTCGGCGCCATCAGTTCAAAATCCCATTATGGCCGGAGTCCGACAATGGACAAAAACCGTGATCCTGACCTGTGGGTCTTAATCATTATTGCCGTGGGGGCAGGCATCGACGCCATGGTCACCGGCGTCTCCCTTGCCATCGTCGATAGCAAAATCGTTCCCATGGTCGCGACTATCGGTTTGACAACCTTTTTCGCCGCGGCGAGTGGCGCGCTGGGTGGGCGGTTGATCGCTTTACGACTAGGGTGTGGTGCGGAGATTGCGGGGGGCGTTGCGCTTATCATACTGGGTTTGTTGTTTGTCACCAGGCACATGGCGATCTGAACCGATCCGGACCGCCATCAACCTGGCTTTTCCCGGCCTGCCATTTTCAGGGTTGAGAGCCTGTTGTCGCCAAATACGGACCGTGGACATTTTTGCAATCCGGTTGATTGGTATCCGCAGAGAGGGTAATTTGCGCACCGTTCCCTTGATGCGTATATCTTAAAAAAACCATAGGGTCGTGGAGAGATGCCGGAGCGGTCGAACGGGGCGGTCTCGAAAACCGTTGTGCGGGTAACCGCACCGAGGGTTCGAATCCCTCTCTCTCCGCCATTTCTTATTTGGAAACAGTCTCTATCTGCTCGGGCAGCGCATGAAACCCCCAGGAATTGCGCGCCTCTGGGCCAAAAGCTACTGACTGTGCAGCGTCCCAGAAGCAGTGCTTGGGTCTCTCTCTGTCCTATTTTCTCCGAACCTCCTGACTGCGGCGAAACAGTACGCCAGAGTAAGAATCTGATTCTATTGATGTAATTCGGTGCGAGGCATCTGCGCTGTTCGAATGCCTCTTGGAACACGACACGAACCCGGAACTAACATCAGCAGAATCATTGGGGGATTCCGGGTGGCGGATATGTCAGTGAAAGGGGGCAACTCATGAAGCCCAGCCAGCGGAAAGCAGAGCCGCCTGCTCGAGGACAGTTTGGGTTGCCTTCTCCTGCTTGTCAGGTGGGTATCCGTGTTTTCGGAGAATTCGCTTCACCAGAACCCGCAACTGCGCGCGCACATTTTCCCTCATCGTCCAGTCGATTGTGACGTTCTTCCGGACGGTTTCCACCAATTCTCGGGCGATGCCGCGAAGCGTTTCGTCACCAAGAACCTGAACGGCGCTATCGTTAGTTTCTAAGGCGTCATAGAATGCCATTTCGTCTTCGGTGAGGCCGAGTTCTTCCCCGCGGGCCGTCGCCTGACGCATCTCGCGCGCCAACGCAATCAGTTCCTCGATTACCTGCGCCGCTTCGATGGCGCGGTTCTGGTAGCGACGCAGCGACTGTTCGAGCATCTCCGCGAACGAACGCGCCTGAACCAGGTTTTTGCGGCTCCGAGTTTGGATCTCACCTTTTAGCAATTTTTGCAGCAGTTCGACGGCGAGGTTGCGCTGCGGCATGCCGCGGACCTCGGCCAAGAACTCGTCCGACAATATGGAGATATCTGGCTTCTCAAGGCCAGCGGCCGCGAAGATGTCGACGACTCCTTCGGGAGTCACGGCACGCGATATGATTTGCCGAACAGCATGATCCAGTTCTTCTTCCGGTCGCCCCTCGCCCGGCGCTCGTTTGCCGAGAACGGCCTGCACCGCTTGGAAGAACGCCACGTCATCCCGAATACGCAGCGCCTCGTCGTTTGGGACGGAGAGTGCAAAGGCCTGTGAAAGCTCACGCACCACGCGCAGGAAACGGTCCTTTCCGTTTTCTTGAGCGAGGATAAACTCCTGTGCTAGCGGCAGCAGGCTAAGCCGTTCCTGTGGGGTGCCGGTCGTCCACTTCGACCAATCGAAGCTGTGGAGAATGCCGCAACAAACCTCGTGCTTCTCCAGCATCAACGCGACGGCCTCGTCCTGATCGAGCGCAGTCCGCCCTGTGCCACCGCTCGCGGTGTAGGTTGCCAGCGCTTGCTCCAGCTCCTGCAACAGGCCGAGGTAGTCGACCACGAGCCCGCCGGGCTTGTCCTTGAAAACGCGGTTGACCCGCGCGATGGCCTGCATCAGGCCATGCCCTCGCATTGGCTTGTCGATGTACATCGTGTGCAGGCTGGGGGCGTCGAAGCCCGTCAGCCACATGTCGCGCACGATCACGAGGCGAAACGGATCCTTCGGATTGCGGAAGCGGTTCGCCAATGCCTCGCGGCGCGGCTTGTTGCGGATGTGGCCTTGCCAGTCGACTGGGTCGGAAGCGGAGCCTGTCATCACCACTTTCATTGAGCCTGCTTCGTCTGCTTCGTCGTGCCATTCGGGACGGAGCTTCGCGATTTCGCGGTACAGTTCCACCGCGATGCGACGGCTCATGCAGACGACCATCCCCTTGCCGTCCATCACCTCTAGACGCTTTTCGAAATGCTCCACGATATCGCGCGCCACCAGCTCCAGCCGCTTGTCTGATCCAACAACGGCTTCAAGATGTGCCCATTTCGACTTCAGCTTTTCCTTGCGCTCGACCTCTTCGCCTTCGGTCGCCTCCTCGAACTCAGGATCAATCTTTGGTCTTTCGGCTTCGTCGAGGACAAGCTTGGCAAGACGGCTTTCGTAGTAGATCGCAACCGTCGCCCCGTCTTGGACCGCCCGCTGGATGTCGTAAACGCTGATATAGTCGCCAAAGACTGCCCGCGTGCTCGCATCCTGAAGTTCGATCGGCGTTCCGGTGAACCCGATGAACGAATCGTGCGGCAGGGCATCGCGCATGTGCCGAGCATAGCCGTCGATGAAATCATACTGGCTGCGGTGCGCTTCGTCGGCGATCACGACAATGTTTCGACGCTCCGAGAGCGTCGGGTGCCGATCGCCCTTTTCCTCCGGAAAGAATTTGTGAATTGTGGTGAAAATCACACCCCCTGCTTGGACCGACAGCAATTCGCGGAGATGTGCCCGAGAGTTCGCCTGGGCCGGCGGCTGACGCAACAGACCAGCGCAGCGCGAGAATGTACCGAAAAGCTGGTCGTCCAGATCATTGCGATCCGTTAGCACCACAATGGTCGGGTTTTCCATCGCCGGTTCGCGGATGATGCGCCCGGCGTAGAACGCCATGGTCAGACTCTTGCCCGAGCCCTGTGTGTGCCAAACGACACCGACCCTGCGGTCGCCCGGTTTGCCGCCGCGCCGACTGCGCTCATGAGCTGGCGTCCGCGCCATCTCGGCGGCGCGTAGTGTCTCGGCCACCGCCACCTGCACCGCGTGAAATTGGTGGTAGCCCGCCATTTTCTTGATGATGCGCCCGCCATCATCTTCGAACACGATGAAGTCGCGGATCAGATCGAGAAGGCGCTGCTTGTCGCAGAGACCTTCAATGACAACCTGCAGCTCAGGCAAATGCGTATCGGCCAGGTCCTCGCCCGTAATGGTTCGCCACGGCTTGAACCATTCCCTTCCGGCGCTGATCGCGCCGACGCGCGCTTCCCTGCCATCGGAAGCGACCTGTAAGGCATTGCAGACGAAGAGCGACGGCACCTCGGCCTGATAGGTCTGGAGCTGCTGGAACGCCGTCCAAATTGTCGCATTCTCCCCCGCTGCGTTCTTCAACTCTATCACGCCGATCGGAAGGCCGTTGACGAACAGGACGATGTCGGGCCGGCGCGCGCGCTTATTCTCGGCCACACTGAACTGGTTGACGGCCAGCCAGTCGTTCGCCTCTGGTCGGTCGAAGTCGATCACGCGAGCCTGGGCGCCACGGATCGCCCCGTCGGGACTGCGATATTCGACGGGCACCCCATCCACGAGCAGCCGGTGGAGTCCGCGATTCTGTAGGATCAGTTCCGAACCCTCGGGGCGCAAGAGCTTTCGGAAAGCCTCGTTCAAGGCATCAGGAGGCAAAGTTGGGTTGAGGTCCGCCAATCCTTCGTGGAGGCGGCGTTCGAGGATGACCTCGCTGTAGCTGTTACGTTCGGCGCTAGGCTCACCCGGTGCAATCTCGGCGCCATTGATGATCTGCCACCCAGCGCTCTCCAGCCAGGCGAGCGCCGCCTGTTCGACGACTGATTCCGTAAACGTCGTCATCAGCTTGCACCCGTTCTGCGATGAGCCGGCATTTCAGCAATCACGATCTGCTGAGTTATTGCGTCGAAACCATAGTAGATGCGAAGGCAACGGAGCGGATCGCGTGTATTACCACCGCTCTTCACATGCCAGTCCGCCTGAAGTCGCCGGCCTTGAAAGTCAAACTCGAAGGTATCAGCTCCGCATGGTGCATTCTCGACACCTTCCTCGATGGGGATATTTGCAAGACTCCCGCCGCCATTTATGCGGCGGTCGAGGCAGGTTGAGGCGAGCCAACGGATGCAGCGCCCAACTAGTCCCACATCCTGGAACTGGGGCTTCCGGACACCCCAACGAGCCGCTGCCGAGAGGACACAGCGCCCGACGAAATTCTTATCGCACCATTCCGCAAAGTCTTCCCATGACCGCGGGATGATCAGTTCATCGTCGGGGTCCAGACCCCGGGCACTCAATTGGGCCTGGAGGATCTGAATTCGCCTCCGGGAAGCATGCAGTTGCGACTCGGCCAGTTTCGCGCGTTCTTCCTCAGACGCAGCCAATTCAAAATTCTGTGTTGCCTCTGCTTTCGTCGCAACAACCTCCGTTTCGAGTGCTTTCAAACGCCGCTGCAGAACCTCGACTTGATCGGTATCGCTGACGCCTTCGACAGAGCGCCGTTCCTGCTCGATTCGCAGCGCCACACTTCGCACAGCGGCGAACGCAATCACGTCATGTCCAAGTCGCGTCCGCCGAAGGCTCTCACTAGCCGCGATCCTTCGGAGTTCGGTCACCGCTCTTTTGGGATCGACTCTGATCGCATCACCGAGAATGAGCCTGTGTTCGTAGGGATCCGAGCCTGCATCGAACCCCGGCAGATAGACACGCGCCGCACCATGATAGACGGAGCGAATTTTCCCGAAGGCGTCCGACAACGCGTATGTCCGGTCCGCTGGCAGCGCGACCACGTGCGCGAGCCCGAGGGTGGCGCGGGCCAATGCATCTGTGTTGATCGACGGCGCCTCGGCGCGCTCATCACCGGTAACTACGAGTACGGGAAGCCGCCGATCACGACTTTCGAGCATCTCGATCAGATCTTCGACATCGGAGTCAGTGTCGATACGCCAAGGCTGTGCCGCAAGAGGAAGGGCCTCAACGCTAAGCCCGTCCTTCTCGGCAATTTGCTGCATCAATCCGGGAACATGAGGGCTGATCGACAGCTCCTCCTCGGCGGTGCTGACAAGCAGTCGAAGGCTCAATTGCGGCAAACGCTCGCCCTGACGACCGAGCGTAACTTCGGTTGTCCATGTTCGCCCGGCTATCATCTTGTCAGGATCATCACCGCGGACGGCCCAAAGGGTCGTGCCTTCGCCGTCAATACGAGCGCCAAGAGTTATCCGACCGCCCGCCAAATACTCGAATGCCTGACCGTCCCACGCTTCCTGAGGCAGCCTTCCGCCTGACCGGTTCTGCGCCCAGGCGAGAACCTCGGGCATGGCCCGGTCCATCGCGGCAGCGTGGTCATCCCCTCGTACAGTCGCCACGACGCGCAGGACCTCGCGCTCCTGTACTGTCTGCGGCATTCGCGACCGCAGCGGGGCCAGGGCATCGGCCATCGGACCAGAGTTCATTCCGCGGCCTCCTCGTCAGGCGTGACTTCCCCCGAACCGTCGAATTCGGCGAGGTAGATGCGATAGGTCTCGGGCTCCATCCGGAACAGGACCTCGCTGGCGCGGAACTCCACCTCGAAAACGCGGACCGGACCGAAAGTCTCGTCCACATGATCGTTGAAAGGACCATTGTCGTCGTAGCTCGAACCGACCGGCAACGGCAGTGTACGGTCTTGCCGATGCACGCGATGCAGGAAACCGACGATGGTGTCGGCGGCTTCGGCAGCAAGCAGCGCTTGGACCGCCTCCATCACCGGGCGCAGCTCGCCAGTCCCGTGGGAGGCGAAACCACATTGGTTGCGCAACTCGCAGATTCCCTGAATGGCCGTGTTTAATCCGGCAAGGGTCTGCGCGAGGCTCTTGCGCACCTCGGCCGCGGCGCTCGCGGTCGCGGGAAGAAAGGGCAGGTTCTGTGTTGCAGCTTTGAAAAGCTTCGGCAGATCGTCCGTGGCCGCATAGGCGACGGAGCGCTCGCCCAGCACGGCGCGGCAGGTGCTTTCAACCAGCGTCTTGGCAAGATCGAAGGCGAGGCCGGGGTTCTCGACCACCGCCTGCTCGATCCCCTTCACCTGTTCCTCGATATGCGGGAGGCCCGCCGTCATGGCGTCGCGGGCGCCGTGCATCACGAAAGGCTGAGGGACGGGCTCAACCATCACAGCACCCGTTCGAGGAAGGTTTCGGCGTCCTTCACGCGCAGATCGCCGGAGACGAGCTTGGGTAGCAGCGTGTCGCGGAGTGCCGCTAGGGTCCGGGCTTCGCGCACTGCGGCGCTCGAACGCGCGAACCAGGGTTTCACAGCAGAGCCTAATGCAAGAAGAACTTGGGGCGTCGGTGACACGAATTGGAAGTGATTCAAAGCCGACGCTGGCACTCTTTGCCGACCGCTCGTACCCGTCATGCCCTGTATGGCAAAATCGCGGAACCGTTGATCTCGCGCCAGCAGATAGCCTGCCTCTTCCGGCCAAGGTGCTTTTGGTCGCAGTACGATGTATTCAGTCGAGCCCCAGCCGACTTGACCATCCTGCAGAAAATCTACGAAGGCGGTCTTGCCGTTTTCGAGACAAGGTGTGATCCGCGCAACGAGGGTATCCCCGTTCGAGAACTTCATCCCTGAGCCGAACGGACGCTGTGCCACCTCATCCGGCGCGTGACTTTTCGTTGGCATATTCGCCATGTCGAGATAGGGTGCGGGCAGGTCCTTCTTCAGGGCGCGCGTTGGGTTGACTTCGAATACCTCGGGCAATCGAACAGACTGCCACCCCTCCGGAACCTCCCCGTGCTCGGTCTCCACCAACCGGTCGGGGAAGAGGGCGGCGAGGTGCGGTGGGAGACCGGTGGCACGATCTTCTGCCTTGGCGCGGACGGGCTCGAAATCGATCAACCACGCCTTAAACAGCGCCCGCGCCATCGCCTCCAGCGTCGCGCTCATCTGCCGGTTCAGTTCGATCTTGTCGTCCAGCGTCCCGAGGATATGCGCAATCGCGCGTTGCTCGTGGAGCTCGGGATAAGCAACCTCGAGGTTCTCCAAATCCCGCTTGGTGACATGACCAAGCCCGGTCGTCTGCTTGTTCCGCGCTATGCCGACGAAGTTGGGTTTCAGGTAGCGAAGCAGGTAGTAGAAAAAGACTGTGTCAATGCCGTCTTCTGGCGTCACTCGAAATACATGCTGGTTGAGCCAACCTTCCGGGCCACGCCACCAAAACGCGTCAATCGAGGTTTCAGGCTGCCCGGACCAAGAGAAAAGAAGATCACCCGGCCGCACACGAACAGACTCGTCGAACGTCTGCTGCGTGAATTTTGTTTGGCCGCTGAGGCCGCCCTTTATCTCGGCAATCTTGATCACCGGCCGTCCCGTGGGCGTAAACTGTATGTCCTTGAAGGCAATACCGTTTACCCAACGTGCCATTGAGTGCAGGGCACGCGGCGTCCAATCTTCTGGAAAGCTTGGGTGGTAGAGCCACCCCCGGTTCACGGAATCTTCGAGGGCCTCAACCGCCATACCTGAGCTCCCGCAGGTTGTCGGCGATTGCGGCGTCCAGCCGAGCGGCCTCGTCCTGCTGCGCGCGTAGCTCGGATATCAGCCTAGCCATCTTACCGTCGAAGGGTTCGTCGTCCTCTTCCGCTGCTTCGGCGCCGACGTAGCGGCCGGGAGTTAGCACGTGCCCGTGCTTGCGGATCTCTTCCAGCTTGGCAGCCTTGCAGAAGCCGGGGATGTCCTCGTAGGCGGTAAGACCATCGACCGCTCCCGGCGGCACGTCCTTCTCGCCGCGCCAGAGATGATACATGCCCGTGATCCGGGCGATGTCCTCGTCCGACAGGTCGCGATGGGTGCGGTCGACCATAAAGCCCATCTTGCGGGCGTCGATGAACAGTACATGCCCACGCCGGTCGCGGTACTTGTGGTTCTTGCGATCGCGGGCGAGAAACCAGAGGCAGGCGGGAATCTGCGTTGAATAGAACAGCTGCCCCGGCAGCGCGACCATGCAGTCGACCACGTCCTCCTCGATCAGCTTTCTTCGAATCTCACCCTCGCCTGACTGGTTCGACGACATCGAGCCGTTCGACAGGACGAAACCCGCCACGCCCGAGGGTGCGAGGTGATGGACGATGTGCTGAACCCACGCAAAGTTGGCGTTGCCCGCGGGCGGGTCGCCATACTGCCAGCGCCTGTCGCCACGCAGCCGCTCGCCGCCCCAGTCGGAGATGTTGAAGGGCGGGTTGGCGAGGATAAAATCGGCCTTTAGGTCGGGGTGGCGGTCGTTGTGGAAGGTATCGCCATGGGCGATCTGCCCGTCGATGCCCCGGATGGCGAGATTCATCTTTGCCAGCCGCCAGGTCGTGTAGTTCGACTCCTGCCCGTAGATCGAGATGTCGGCCTTGGCCTTGCCGCCATTGCCGTTGCCGTTCCGGTGGGCGTGGATGAACTCCATCGATTGCACGAACATGCCCGACGAGCCGCAGCAGGGGTCATAGACCCGGCCGCGATAGGGCTCCAGCATCTCGACCAGAAGCTTGACGACGCAACGGGGCGTGTAGAACTCACCGCCCTTCTTGCCTTCTGCGCTGGCAAATTGGGACAAGAAATACTCGTATATCCGGCCGAGCACATCCTTCGCCCTGGCTTCGGCATCGCCGACCTTGATGTTCGAGATCAGGTCGATCAGCTGGCCGAGCCGCGTCTTGTCGAGCGCGGGGCGCGCGTAGTCTTTTGGCAGCACGCCCTTCAGCGCGGAGTTGTCGCGCTCGATACCAGCCATTGCGTCGTCAACCAGCTGCCCAATGGTGCTCTGCCGGGCTTGCGCCTTGAGATGTGCCCAGCGGGCCTCAGGCGGCACCCAGAAAATATTCGTGGCCCGGTACTCGTCCGGGTCCTCCGGATCGGCTCCCTGATCCTGTTCCGCTTCGAGCTTGGCGTGCATCTCCTCGAAGGCGTCGGAAATGTACTTGAGGAAGATGAGCCCGAGGACGACGTGCTTATATTCCGCCGCGTCCATGCTGCCGCGCAGGGCATCGGCCATCCGCCAGAGCTCGGCCTCGTAGCCGACATTGGCCGCCGAGGTGTTGGGGCGGGCAGCACGTACTTTTCGGTCAACCTCGGCGGCCTTCGCGGCAGCCGGGAAGCCCTCACCCTCCGCAACAATGGCGACAGAGCCGCCACGCCCACGGCCAGGCACGATTGCGCCATCGTCAATCAGCGCCTGCCTGACCTCTTCATATAGGGCTTCATCCCAGCCGAGGGTCAAGCGCAGCTTTCCATTTCCGGCCGAGCCGCCGAGCTCAGCCAATACCTCGACAAACCTGTCTCTGTGCGCCTGCTCAGCCATGCTGCCCCCTTCAATCCCGCTTCGGCTTCATAGCCGCCGCTGCTTCCAGCGTCTTCAGCCGTTCGTATTCCTCGACCGACAGTACGACCACGACCGCCCGCCCGTGCTTGGCCACTGCCACCGGCTCGGCGCGGGCGAGGCCGATCAGTCGACCGAAGCCATACTTCGCGTCTTTTGCGCTCAGGGTCTGCATGCGACTCCCCGCCTTGCGCCGAGCAGTTTTGGCCAATTTAGCCCAATTAGCAATGCCTAAGCGCAGATTGGCCGGGATGACGGCGCTAGCTGGGCAGGAAAGCTTGGTACTGCTCGGTCCAACTCAGTGGAAACGGCCCCATTAACGCCGCAAGCGTGAGTCGAGGTGGCTGCCTTCCGTCGAGAATCGCCTCGACGATGTCCGGGGCCAGTAGCGTCAGGCGCAGGACCCGGCACAGATAGGACTGGTTGATCTTTTCCGCTTCGGCCAGCTCGGTCACCGAGGCGAATCGGCCGCTCTCCATGAGTCGCTTCCAGCGGTGGGCCCGGGCGATCGCCTTGACCATGGTGTTGTCGACGCGCGGGCGGGGCTGGCCCCAACATGCCCCGTCGGGCGTTACCACCTGCTTGCGCCCGCCGCGCTTCCGGACGGTCAGGGGAACACGGACCGTCAGCGTGCGCTCATTCGCGGTGGTGGTGGCGTCGCCGGCTCTCATGCTGCTCCCCGCGGATCGTCGGTCATGCCGCCAAGCTCATGAACCAGACTCGCCAGCCCATCGACGCGGAGGCGGATATCGACGCCGTCGCTCCCAACCTCGACGCGCTCGACGAGGAGCTGGACGATGCGGGCCTGCTCGGCCGGGAACAGCTCGTCCCACAGCGGATCCAGCCCTTCCAAGGCTTCCCCGACCTCAGCCTCGGACAGACCATCGATCTCGGGTCGCGCCGACCGCCATGTGCCGACGATCACCTCCGGGGCGCGAAGGAGGCCGCGCAGCTGGTCGACCACCGCGCCCTCGATCTCGGCGGCGGGCACGCGCCCGACCGGGCAGGCATCGTCGCCGCGCTTCAGAACCGACTGGCTGACATATAGTAGCGGTAGAGCTTGTCGCCCCGTCGGGTGTGCGTGGGCGTCATCGCACAGCCGGTTGGACCGAAGATGAGGCCCTTCAGAAGAGCCGGTGTCGCGGCGTGGGTCCGGCCTGCGCGTACCCTCGGACTCTCGCGCAGGATTCCATGCACCTTGTCCCACAGAGCGCGCGTGATGATGGCTTCGTGCTCGCCCGGGTAAGCCGTGCCCTTGTGCACGGCGTCACCGATATAGACCCGGTTGTTGAGCAGCTTGTAGAGAAAGCCCTTGTCGACCAGCCGACCGCGCCGCGTCCGCACGCCCTCGGTGGCGAGCGCCCGGGCCAGCGCCGTTGCTGAGCCGACCTCGACGAAGCGCTCGAAGATCATCCGGACCGTCGCGGCCTCGGCCTCATTGATCACCAGCTTGCGCTCCCGGACCTCGTAGCCGAGCGGAACGAATCCACCCATCCACATGCCGCGTTTGCGCGAGGCGGCGATCTTGTCCCGGATGCGCTCGCCGATCACCTCCCGCTCGAACTGGGCGAAGGACAGGAGGATGTTGAGCGTAAGCCGCCCCATGGACGTCGTGGTGTTGAACGACTGGGTCACGCTGACGAAGGTGACGCCGCCGCGATCGAACACCTCGACCAGCTTGGCGAAATCCATCAGCGAGCGGCTGAGCCGGTCGATCTTGTAGACGACGACCACGTCGATGCGGCCGTCCTCGATGTCGGCGAGCAGGCGCTTCAGCGCCGGCCGGTCCAGCGTCCCGCCCGAGAAACCACCGTCGTCATAGGGCTCGGGATAAAGCACCCAGCCTTCGGGCTTCTGGCTCGCGATATAGGCTTCGCAGGCCTCGCGCTGGGCGTCGAGGCTGTTGAACTCCATCTCCAACCCTTCTTCGGTCGACTTGCGCGTATAGACCGCGCAGCGCAGCTTTCGGATGGGTTTGACGGAGGCAAGCGATTTCGTCATGCCTGACCTCGCCGGTTCTTGAGGCCGAAAAAGACCCAGCCGTTCCAGCGCGTGCCGGTGATGGCGCGCGCGATGGCGGAGAGCGAGCGGTAAGGGCGCCCCTGCCATTCATAACCGTCGTTCAGCACCGTGACGGTGTGCTCGACGCCCTGCCATTCGCGGATCAGCCGCGTGCCGGCGATCGGCTTGTCGTCGGCGCGGATCCGGCGCAGCACGATGTTGCCACCATCGAGCTGCTCGCCCAGAGCTTCGAGGCGCTCGACGGTCGAGGGCTTCAAACCACCATAAGCTAACTCCTGGATCCGATAGGCGAGCCGGCTTTCGAGGAAGCGCCGATTGTAAGGCGGCGCCTCGGTATCGAAGAGTTCGCGCCACTGCTTTTTGAGGTCGGGCGTCGGCGTGGTCTTCAGCGCGGCCAACCGGGCCAGGATGCTGTCTGTCATGGTCATGCGTCTCCATTGCAGATTGGAGTTTCATGACCGCTCCGGTCGGGCGGGAAGTGAAGGCAACTTTCTCCGTGGTCGCCAGATACTTGCCTTGACTGACGCGCCTTGAGCCGAACCAGCTCGCGCGCGAGAATCCGGCAGACCTCCCCGATTCGTTCGTCCGGCGTCATGTGCCCGGGGTGGATCGGGTTCGGCATGTCCATCGCAAAGATCGCCTAAGGGATTGGATTCCCTTGGCCTCTACTCACGGTGCGGACGATCCGTCCCAAGGTGATGGCTTTTGAATCGATCCGGCAGGTATTTACGATAAGAACATAACAAGAACTCGCGCGAGGCAAATTATGGGCGGCTGAGATGGCTAAGAACCTGAAGAAATTCGTCAATCCCAAGTTTACCCGAACCGTCGATCTCGGCCTGCTGGGCCGCCTGTTCGAGCGCCACAGCGATGCCCTGAACGGGCTGGACCTTGGGATCTTCAGGGGCGAGGCCGCGCAGGACGAGGCACGCAGCGACGCAGCGCCGTCCAGGATTTCTTCGCGGGGCCGGAAGAGAACTATCCGGAAGGGCTCGTCGCCGACCTGCACCGGATCGCGGAGATCGGCAACGCGGCAGGTCTCGACATTATCCTTCAGCAGGCCGCGCGGCTCGGGATACGCGTGACACCCGAGGCGAAGGGTGACGAGCCGGAGGTTCACCAGGATCCGAAGCACGTCGCCCTGCGCGTCTTCCTCGACCATCCCGATGTCTTCGACGCCGCGTCGGACATGATGGCGCTCATGGCGCGCACGTCGCTCGCCGAGTTCGTGGGCCGCGACGAAGGCGTCGAGGCGATCATGGATGATCGCGCAAAGGCCGAGTTTGAAACCGCCGCCGCCGCGATGTTCGAACAGGATATCCGCAGCAACTATTGCCGCGCCGGCTGGTATGACGATGCCGACGAGCTCGTTCTGGTGATCGAGCATGGCTCGCCGATCACCACGACCGATGTTCTGCAAAAGGACCAGAAGCGCGTGATCAGCTTCCGCGCTGCCGAACACGCGGTGCTGTCCTACAACTCCACGACGGGCCTGTTGAAGATCGGCGGCGTCGCCAAGGCGCGTCGCGGCGACCTCGCGGAACTGTTCGCCGACAAGGTCCTGGGCAAGCCGGAATTCTTCGCCGGCGACGACGCCCAGAACCTCTACACGCTCGACCCGGTGCAGCGCGCGGGCTTCGGCTTCGCGTTCAACCATGACTTCGATCCGGGCATCCAGCGGGTCCAGATCACCGAGGTCCAGGTCGACCGCGTCGGCGCCGATCCGAAGACCGGCGATACACGGACCAACTACTCCTATGTCGCGCGCGGCGGACGCGACAATGCGCCCCTACGTTTGGGTGAGATGATGCGGGGCGCTCGTCTCGGGTCGGATTGGCGCCTCAACCACATCGTTATCCGCGTCCATTTCGCGACCGGCGGCAAGTCGGCGAAGAAGGTGACCGTCAAACTGAAGCCGCTGGCCCACGCCATGTTCAAGCGTCAGCAGTTCGAGGGCCGGATCATGACGCTCCTTCGCCGCAACGGACTGCTCAATGACCGAGACGCTGCCCAGTATTACAAGTCATGTGGTATACCATTTTTTGCCCCAGGATCATCAGCGGACGATTTATTGGAAAGCCCAACATATCCCATATTTCAACTTTTTGCTCGTGACAGTGGTCAAATAGCTGCAATTTGTGATAGCCTTGACCCCTGTCAGCCCTCGGTAGCGGTTGGCCAGAGCGCTAATGCGGGCGCAAGCTTACTTGCTATGCTCCAAAAGGCTAGGCCGTGTGAACTCTCAGTATACAACGATATGTATGGCATTCCTGTCGGCGATATTAACGGCAAGCCACTGATACTTCTAGGATCAAAAGAATTTGCAATCGCGGCCTTAACAGCCCTGCCGCCACAGGAACAGCCTTCAATTGTATATTTATCTGATGACTGTTTAGATTCAACAGCAATTAGAGCTATTGCAAACAAATTGAAATTTCCAATTTTTGTTGCAGCACTCAAACGCTTAAGTGAACAACCTTATATTTTGTGGTACGAGGCCAAAAATATTGAGCGTGAAGCTATTCGTCTTTTAGGGCGCCAACCGGGCCCTTATTTTCTTACCTCATGGATAGCAATTTATCTTACACTATTAGCTATGGAACAAAAGAGTTGTTCTCCTTCACAGCTGCTGCATAGACTGCAACAGCACGACTGGTCAACACCATATGGGTCATTGTCTTTTGATAATTATGGAAGAGCAAATGGATTTAACTGGGAATTAAGGAGTGTAACATGACAAACGCAAAAGATGCGGTGAAGTTGCGGCCAAAGGATATGAAAGCGAATATTCCTGGCCCGAATGGAGAGCGATTTCATATAGGTTTACTGAGAGGAGAGCTACAAGTTGAGCTTTATGTGCCGCTAAATGAAGACTTTCAGCAACCACATAGTCGAGATGAGTGCTATGTAGTCATAAACGGTTCTGGCAAATTTCAAATGGGTGGCGACGTTGTACCTTTTGAATCTGGTGATTTTCTGTTCGTTCCCGCTAGGATGGAGCATCGGTTTTTTGACTTTGGTCACAGCGTCGAAACTTGGGTTATCTTTTATGGGCCAGAAGGTGGTACGAATATTGGAGGAATATAAGATGATTTCTGTTTATAGTTTAAAGGATACGTATAAAGAGGCATGGTCTCGGCTATGGAAAAATTATCTTGCTTTTTATAAAGTACAAAAAAGCGATGAAATATATGATTTGACCTTTTTGCGGTTGATTGAAGAAAATAATGAATGCGAAGGCTATATCGCATTTGTAGGTGGCAGTGCTGCTGGTATTGTCCACTGTATTTATCATCTGCACCTCTGGCAAAAAGAAAAAATCTGCTACTTGCAGGATTTATTCGTTGATGAAAATTATAGAAAGCATGGCGTCGCTACCAAATTAATATCACAAATTTATGCAGCTGCAGATGACAAAAAAGCGAAGGGCGTTTACTGGTTGACACAGGATTTCAATGAAACAGCCAGAAGTTTATATGACGAGATAGGAGTTAAAACGCCCTTTATCAAATATACACGCACATGAAAATGAATGCTATTATCGTTGGCGCTGGTATAAATGGATTGATGTGCGCTTATGATCTGGTAAAACGAGGTAAGATAAAAGTCAAAGTATATGACAAAAACCAAATACCCAATCCAAAATCTGCCTCTTTTGGCAAGCACCGCCTAATTCAACCGTAGGGTAATAATGGTTGTGTTCAAAACGCTCAAAAGGCACTTTCCGCTCTCTCGCTCTGGCATGATATTTTTGACGATATCAATGCTGATGGTTTTGAAAAGACCGGTGTTTTCGCAATAGCAAAAAATAATATTAGCTCTCAGTATAGTCATAACATTGATTTAGAACTGCTCTCTACAAAATATATTTGTGAAATAATGCCGCTGCTGGAAGGTTTTGACAGTGGCTATGTACACTATTTTCCTCAGTTTGGTGTCTTATTTGCGGAAAAAATACTGTATGATCTTATTCAATATCTTCAAAAGAATGGCTTACGGTTTTACGAAAGACATTCTGTAGTTTTGGTTGATGCGCAAATGGGCAATGTCTGCTTTTCTGATGGAAAAATTGTCGCTGGGGATAAAATTATTATTGCGGCGGGATACGGAGCAGATGCGATTGTTAGCTCATCATTCAAGAACGATGAATATTTACTCCCCAGTTTCAGACCCATGAGATGCTATGTTGACTATGTAAAACATCCAAAAATGAAAATTGATAAAACTGTTCCTGCTTGGGCTTCTTTGGGGGTAGGTGATATGTGGGGAATGCCTCCATTAAGAGGCATCCCAATGAAACTTGGCTGTGGCGATTTTACTAAGCCATGTGATCCACTGGCGGCAGATGATTCTCACACGATTGCCCAAGAAATTGTAGTGAGATACAAACAGTTATTTCCGAAGTTTGATGGATTGGAAATTGAGGGTGCAGGATTTAACCACTGGACAGAAATAAACAACAATAGCGACTATATCGAAATAGATAGAGCTGTTATCATAACATCAGACAAAGGTGCTGGTTTTAAATTTGCTCCTGTTGTTTCTTTAAAAGTGGCCAATTTGTTATGTAGAATAGCGTATTGACTCAGCCTCCCGCCGCCTAACCAACCCGCTGTCAACGCCAGTTTAAATTTGACCCACTTATCGGCGTTATCGCCGAAGTAAAATTGACCCACCCATGTAATTAACTCTTTACTTCAGATAGTTTTTCCAGAACTGTGGGGATCGTTCCTACTGCTTTTCTTCCTCGTAATCTATAACTCTCTCCACTGATCTGTACGATGTGTGAGTGATGAAGAAGTCGATCCAACAATGCGGCAGTGAGTGTCGTATCGTCGGCGAACGCATTTAACCATTGTGAGAACGGCAAGTTACTGGTGACGATGATGCTGCCTTGCTCATGGTAGTGTCAAACATCTTTCGCACTTTTGATTTCAGGCTACGGCTCCCTGGGTTTGATTTTGCTCTGCATAGAGCGGTGTCATGTTCATGTATTTGCGAGCGGACCATTTGCCAGCCGCTATATGCCTGAGCCTGGCCGCGGCCAGGTTCAGGCATGATTGCCCGTCCGGAAAGGCTCCGCGCGGGTGCGACGACGGATCTCTTTCATGATCCTCTCAAGCGGATTGTTGGTGCGGATCTTGAGCCAATGGCTGTCCGGGAAGGCATAATAGGTCAACGTCTCCCCAATAGCCTTTTCAATCAATTCTGCGGCTTTGGTCATCTGTTGACTACGAAGCTCTGCGATAACAGTGTCAGCTTTCTCCTGAGCTGCCTTTCGGCTCTCCTGAGCATGAATAGCCTTGAGCCTATGGGTCACCTCTCGAACCTTGCTTGATGGTACATGACTGAAGACGTTGCGATAGAAATGCACCATGCATCGCTGCCAACGAGCATCGGGCAGATAGTCGGCAATGCTCTCCACCAGACCACGACAGGCATCCGAGATGATCAGCTGTACGCCCTTCAGCCCGCGATCAACCAAATGCCGTAAAAACGAGGACCAACCGGATTTGTCTTCCTTGGCTCCCTCGCAAATGCCCAAGATCTCCCGATATCCGTCTTTGTTGACCGCACTGGCAACCGGCAAGGAGACATTGCGAGCCTCGCCAGCCCATGTTCGCTTCATCACAATGCCGTCCAGATAGAGGTATGGATATTCACCTTCAATGAGACGATGACGCCATTCTTCGATCTTGGCATAGATCTTCTTGTTCAAGTTCGAAACAGTGCCTGGCGATACACGGGTGCCCCATAGAGCCTCGGTGATATCCTCAACACGGCGAACAGAAACACCCGCCCGATACATCTCGATCAAGGCTTCCTCAACGCTGCTTTCACGGCGCTGATATCGTTCAATAATGGCTGTCTCAAAAGTCTGGCGGCGAGGCTTCGGCATCTTCAACTTCACTTCACCTGCCTTCGTGTGAAGTGACCGCTCATAACTGCCTGCACGAGTGTCATGACGATCTTCACTCCGTTCATACCGAGCAGCCCCGCACAGACGATCGGCTTCTGCATCAAGCATCGCATTGAGTGCTTCTTCGACCGTACCGCGCACCATCTCACCAAGGTGATCCTTGATACGGCCTTCATCAATCCGGATGATATTGTCCATGGGCGCACCATCACTATCATCAGTCATCGAAAAGTCTCCCTTCATCAATCATGAAGGAAGCCGTCTGAAAATCAAATGTGCGAAACAATTTGTACGTTATCCGTCCAGGCACCGACGAAGGCCACGCGCAGGGCCGCCCCCTCGCGCCGCAGCGCCAGGCTGGATGCCGTGCCGTCGTCCATATTCAGTGGTTCGGCGGTGCTCATGCCGCCCTCCCGCGGCGGTTCTGCCGCATGCCGACTGCCCCTAACGTCGCTGATTTCTTAAAGCATATCATAGCTTAAGCGGCCGATTTGTCGCCGCCCTATGATAAGTACTACGGAATTCCCCGGGCTTCAGGCGCAGCCTGCCCCGGTCTTAGGGGCTCTGCACCCGGGCCTCGTGGCGTACCGGGAAGTTCACCGAATTGGCGATGAAGCAGGTCTCGTGGGCCGCCGCGTGCAGCACCTCGGCGCGGGAAAGGTCGCTGCCGGCGGCCAGCGTCACCGTGGGGCGCAGCACCACCTCGACAAAATGCCCGCCCTTGCCTTCCTGCTGCATGGTGCCGCTGGCCGCGTCCTCGTAGGCGACGACCTCCAGCCCCTCCAGGGCAGCCAGCGCCAGGTAGGACAGCATGTGGCAGGCCGACAGGGCCAGAACCAGCATGTCCTCCGGATTGTGCAGGGCCGGATCGCCCCGGAATGCGGGATCGGCCGAGCCGGCGATCGACGGCTTGCCGGGAAAGTCAGCGCGGTATTTCCGCGAATAGCCCTGGTAGCTCTTGGTGCCGCCGGCGGCCGCGCTGATCCAGGTCACGTGGGCTTCATAGTGATGCTGTTTGCCGCGGGGCATGGGCCGGCCTTCTTTTCGGTTGCGGGGCGGGGGTCAGGCGGGCAAGGCCGCGGCGGCCGCCGCCATATCCCGGTTCCAGGCATTGGCGCGGCGCACGTCGCCGCGTTCGGACAACAGGGCGCGGGCGATGGCCCGCCGTCCGGCCTTCACCGCGGCGTCGATCAGCAGTTGCTCGAAGAGGTCGCGCTGGGCCCGGCTGCCGCCGATGCGGTGCAGTTCGGCCCGGTGCGGCAGCAGCAGGTCGACCGCCTCGCCGTAGTGGCCGCGCCGGTGGGCCAGCACGGCCCGGCACAGCGGCAGGCCGACCTCGTGGGCGACGTCGGCCTCGGTGCCGAAGCCGGTGGCGAAGTGCTCCAGGCTTTCCAGCAGCGCCTCGGCCGCGCCGCCGTTCCCTTTGGCGCTTTCGGCCGCGGCCAGCGCCATCATGTAGTGGGCGTCGGCGAAGATCAGCATGTGGTCGTGGCCCAGGGCGGCGGATTTCTCGGCCAGTTCGGTCCAGCGGTTGCCGATGTCGACGCCGCGCTGCTCCAGGCGCCACAGCAGGGCGACCGCATTGGCGATATCCAGATAGTCTTCGGATTGGTCGCCGCGCACTTTCTCGTCGTAGTGCGCCAGCACCGCGTCGATCCTGCCGTGGTCCAGCAGGAACAGGCCGCGGTGCCAGTGAACGTGATAGACGAAGTTGTTGCAGCCGGCCCAGTGCGTCTCCAGGCCGCCGATCCAGGGGTCGCCCTCGGCCGGGCGTCCTGCATCTCCATGACGTGGGCGACCGCGTGGGCGGCCCAGAGGTCGGCGGGGTTGCGCTCTACCGCCTCGCGCCCGGCCGTCTCGGCGGCGGCATAGTCGCCGCACTCCTCCAGGGCGAAGGCCTTCAGCCCCAGCACGAAGCCGTAGCCCGGCACGGTCTCGTCCCAGGCGTAAAACGGCCGCGCGACGGAACCGCGCATGCCCTCGGCGGCACCCAGATAGAAGTGCAGGTACTGCGCCAGCTTCAGCGCCACGATGTCGTGCGGATGGTCCAGCAGCAGGACGTCGTAGGCCGCCGCCGCCGCGGCCAGGTCCTGCTTGGCGAACAGCAGCAGGAAGCAGCCCTTCAGATAGTGTGCCAGCGGCATCGCCGGGTCCAGGGTCAGGGTTTCCTTCAGGCGGTCCCCGGTCGCCAGTTCGAAGCCCAGGTAGGCGTTCACCGTGGCGTCATAGGCCTGCAGCGACGAAGCAGGCATGTTGCGGATGAAACTCGTCACTGAGGCCATATTCAGTTCTCCTTAGCCCTTGATGTCGCGCGGGTCGTTGCCGTGCGAATCGGACTGGCTGATCCGACCATCCTGGTTGTGGATCTTGAACTCCGTGCCGGCGTTACGGCTGATCTCCCGTCCCCGGTCGACCGCTTCCCGCTTGGTGTCGAAATGCCCGCTCGACCGGTCTGCGCCGCCGCCGCGGACGTCCCAGCCTCCATCAGGATTGGGCACCACGTGGTGGGTACCGGACCCGCGCTTATTGCCTGACATTGATCTGGTCTCCGTAGGTAACGCGCCAGCCTTACGCTGGCACTCTGCGGATTAGCGTATCGACAGCGCGCGCGGAGTCAATCGAAAAAATACGCACATCCGCGAATTGGCGAGTTTCGCTAGCCGAACAGAGATGGCTGCCTGTCGGACTCCGATACCAAGTTGAGCTTCAGCAGCCGAATCCGAGCTGCATCCTCCGAAACCGCAAACTGCTCCATGATTGCTCCGATCAAGGCGCAACCATGGTCGGATCCAACGTAAATCGCTCCGTGCAGGCCGCGCGGCTCGCAATACTCGGTCACGAGGCGGCGCACATGGCTCGCGGGCATCAGAATGGCGCTGCACGCGCTGTGACAAGCTGCTCGGCGTCTGCCGGGACGGCCGGATGCATCTGCGTTTTGCGCGGGGCCACGAGTATTTCGTGGGCTTTCCGGTCGTGGCCACCTGCCGCGGCTGCGGCACGCTGAACCAGGCGACATCACCCGCGCGCTGAGGCGCGCATCTCACCAATTTCCTGAAATCGCAGAGACGCACGACGTCCTGACCTGGCCACGAAAAGGCGCTGGACGCCTGGCCGCAAGGCAGGCGTCCAATGTCTATCGCGTGGCACGAGATCCGTGATCACCTCATGTTTTCTTCTTCAACTCTCGGTTTTCAACACACCTTCGATGCGCTTCGGCACACCAGTGAACCGCTCGCGCATTTTGCTGACCCCGGCCGCTTTGCTGGACACGCTGCACGTCGGCGGCCATGCACCGGACGAGAAAAACCGATTGCTGGTCGCACTGGTCGGGGTCGCGCAGTCTGGTGGCGAGACCGCCGATTGTGCCCTGACGCTGATGTTGCTGGCCCTCTGGCCGGGGCTGGATGCCGATCTGGTGATCCGTGTGGCCATCGACGGGTTCTCCCAGGCCGAGGTCGCGACCGAGTTGGGGCTGTCTGAGGCGGCGACGCGCAAACGCTATCAGCGGGCAACCCGGCGACTACGCGACGCCCTGCAAGAATTTCGCTGATCCGATGTCCCGATCCCCGCAGCGCGGTGGCTTTTTCCATTCAGACGCCACCGCGCGCTCCACTCAAACCGAAAGTCGACCAGCATGATCCGCAAAGCCGACCTCTTGTCCGCAGACCTCAAGCGCATCCCCGGCCTCTATCGCCGTTGGGAGCTGCCGGAAATCCTGAAGAGCCAGCGCGCTTACCGCATCGAGAATGCCGGCTCCCATCAGGATGGGACGCCTCTCGTGGCGGTCTACGCCGACGCCGATACGGGCCAGCCGGACGACCTGGACAACGCCTCAAACGAGACCGCCGAAGCGGCATCGGTCCCTCCCGGGATGATCTCGCGGCGGCCTGAGTAGAGGGAAAAGGAGGAGATCATGTTCATGGGAACCACACCCTTTATCACCGTTCGCGCCAGCCGACCGCTTACAGAGATCGAGTTTTGCGCCTGGGTGGCGCAAGCCGTTCCCGGTGACCGGCTGGAATACCACCGCGGCTTTCTGGTGCTCGACATCTTCTCGGTGTTTTCGGGGCTGTCGGATGCGGCGCGGGCCGAGTTGAGCAGGCTTGGATCGCGGGCCTTCTGGGCCGCCGAGCAGGGTCCCGTGCATCTCGTGCAGGAGCGCGTGGGGCCCGACCAGTTCGCCTACATCGCCGTCGCCCGGCCCAAACCCAAAGCCGCTGCCGTCTCGCTGTCCGAGCTGCTGCTCGCTGAACAAGAGGCCGCGTGATGCCCGCCTTCCAAACCTTTTTCACCGATCACGGAGACCTTTTCATGCCATTCCCCGAGAACACCCCAACGCCCGACGATCTGCCATCCCTCAGTGCCGCCGAGATCGCGGCGCTGCCGGTCGAATTGCTGGCGATCCTGCAGCGCGAGATTGACGAGCGCCTGAAGCGCGACAAGGCGGCCAAGACCCGCTTCGATGCCGGACTGGCCGTCCGCTATGCCACCCGCGCCGCTGAGGAACGCCAGGTTCAGGCCAAGGACACCGGCACCGTCCGGTTCGACGATGGTGATTTCACCGTGGTCGCCGATCTGCCGAAACGAGTGGATTGGGATCAGGACCGGCTGGCCGCCATGGTCGCGCGGATCCGCGATGCCGGGGACGACCCCACCGAATATGTCGATCTGGCCTACAAGGTGCCCGAGCGCAAATACGCCGCCTGGCCCGAAGCAATCCGGCAGGGTTTTGAGCCCGCGCGTACGGTGCGGCCGGGCTCACTGAAAGTCGAAATCCTCGCGCAGGGGGCTGATCAGTGAGACTGCCCATCATCAGCGCCGACCAACGGCTTGCAGAGCCGCGCGGCATCAAGGGCTGCATCTTCGGCAAGAGCGGAATTGGCAAAACCTCACTGCTCTGGACCCTCGATCCCGATCGTACGCTGTTCATGGATCTCGAAGCGGGTGACCTCGCCATCGAAGGCTGGTCCGGCGACAGCATCCGGCCGCGGACCTGGACGGAGTGCCGGGATTTCGCGGTGTTCATCGGCGGCCCCAACCCGGCTTTGCGCGACGAGCAGCCCTATAGCCCGGCACACTACAAGGCGGTCTGCGAACGCTTCGGCGAGCCGGCAGAACTCGATCGCTACGACACGATTTTTGTCGACTCGATCACCGTCGCAGGGCGGCTGTGCTTCGGTTGGTGCAAGGGCCAGCCCGAGGCGCTGTCGGAGAAGACCGGCAAGCGGGATGTGCGTGGCGCCTACGGGCTGCACGGCCGCGAGATGATCGGCTGGCTCACCCACCTGCAGCACACGCGGGCCAAGAATGTCTGGTTCGTCGGCATCCTCGATGAGAAGTTCGATGACTTCAATCGCAAGGTGTTCCAGCCACAGATCGACGGCTCGAAGACCGGGTTGGAGCTGCCGGGGATCGTCGATGAGGTGATCACCATGGCGGAACTAACGTCTGACGGCGGCGAGCCGTATCGCGCCTTTGTTTGCCAGACAATCAACCCCTGGGGCTTCCCGGCCAAGGATCGCTCTGGCCGCCTGGCCCAAGTCGAAGAGCCTCATCTCGGCCGCCTGATGGCGAAGATCCGGACGGCATCAGCACCGGCACCCGACCGCCTGACCTACGCTCCGCCACCCGTCGATCCGGCCGGCGACGACCAATCCCAACCGCAATCCCAAAAATAGAAGGAGGTTCCCCATGGGTTCCTGGAACGATTTCAACGATGCGCAAAGCAACACCAACCTCATCCCCAAAGGCACGCTGGCCAAGGTGCGCCTGACCATCCGCCCCGGCGGCTTCGACGATCCCTCGCAAGGCTGGACTGGCGGCTATGCCACGCGCGGCTCGACCGGTGCGATCTATCTCAACGGCGAGTTCACCGTGACCGAGGGGCAATATGCCCGGCGCAAGATCTTCACGCTGATTGGTCTTTACAGCCCCAAGGGGCCGGACTGGACCAACATGGGCCGTAGCCTGGTGCCCTGGTGCGCGGCATGCTGAACTCGGCGCGCGGGATTTCCGACAAGGACATGTCGGCCGAGGCGCAGGCCGCGCGGCGCATCAGCGGCTTTGCCGATCTCGACGGCATCGAGTTCGTGGCCCGCATCGACATCGGTACCGATGCCAGCGGTGATGACAAGAACGAGATCCGCAGCGCCGTCACGCCCGATCATCGTGACTATGCGCAGATCATGGGCACAGGTCCCTTGCAGTTCAGCGGCAACGGTGCCCCCGGGCAGGCGCCGCAACAGAGTGGTCCGGCCGCGTCTTCGTCCAATCCGCCAGCAGCGACCCCCGGTGCCCCCGGGCGGCCGAGCTGGGCGCAGTAAGGGGGGATCGGACATGCGCCTGCGCCCCCGCCAGAAGACCTTCGTCGAGCGCAGTGTTGCTGCGCTCGCCTCCCGCGGCAACACGTTGGGCGTGGCATCCACCGGCGCGGGCAAAACCATCATGCTCTCGGCGGTCACCGGCGAGATGATCAGCGACGGCGCCAAGGCCTGCGTGCTGGCGCATCGTGACGAGCTGACGGCGCAGAACCGTGCCAAGTTCCAGCGTGTGGTACCGGAGGCATCCACCTCGGTGATCGACGCGATAGAGAAATCCTGGGGCGGCGACGTCACCTTCGCCATGGTGCCGACGCTGGCGCGGGCCTCAAACCTTGCCGACATGCCGCGCCTCGATCTACTGGTCGTCGACGAAGCACATCATGCCGTCGCTGACAGCTATCGCCGGATCATCGACCGCGTGCGCGACGCCAATCCCGACGCGAGGGTGTTTGGGGTGACGGCAACGCCGACACGGGGCGACCGCAAGGGACTGCGTGAGGTCTTCGACAATGTCGCCGACCAGGTGCGTTTGGGCGAGTTGATCGCCTCCGGTCATCTGGTACCGCCCCGCACCTTCATCATCGACGTCGGCGTGCAGGATCAGCTGCGCGCGGTCCGCAAGACCGCCTCGGAGTTCGACATGTCGGAGGTCGCCGACATCATGAACCGCGCCCCGGTCAATGACGAGGTGACCCGTCACTGGCGCGAGAAAGCCAGCGACCGGCCCACGGTCGTGTTCTGCTCAACCGTCGCCCATGCTGAGAACGTCGCTGCGGCGTTCAATGACGCGGAGATACCGACCGCTGTAATCCATGGCGACTTGGACAGGGCGACCCGGCGCGGGATCCTGGCCGCCTATGCGTCGGGCGAGATCCGGGTGATCGTCAACGTTTCGGTGCTCACGGAAGGCTGGGACCATCCGCCGACCTCCTGCGTCATCCTCCTGCGACCCTCGTCTTACAAATCCACCATGATCCAGATGGTTGGGCGCGGGCTGCGCACGGTCGACCCGGAGGAACATCCGGGGCTGGTCAAGACGGACTGTATTGTGCTGGATTTCGGGATGTCGAGCCTGATCCACGGCACGCTGGAGCAGGATGTCGATCTGGATGGCAAGATCGGCACCGGTGAAGCCCCGACGAAAACTTGCCCGGCCTGCGCAGCAGAAATCCCGCTCGCCGCCACCGAATGCCCGCTCTGTAGAGAGGTATTGCTGCAGGATGAGGGCGAAACCGGCGCGGAAGCTGTGCCGCTCTCGGGCTTTGTCATGACCGAGATCGATCTGCTGAAACGCTCCAGCTTCGCTTGGGTCGATCTCTTCGGCACGGACGATGCACTGATGGCTACGGGCTTCACCGCCTGGGGCGGGATCTTCTGGATGGACGGGGTCTGGTACGCCATCGGCGGGGCCAAGGGCGAGCGGCCACGCTTGCTGGGTGTCGGCGAACGCACCGTCTGCCTCGCGCAGGCCGACGACTGGCTGAACACCCACGAAACCGACGAGAGCGCCTTCAAGACAAGGGGATGGCTGCGCCAGCCACCGACCGACAAGCAGTTGAAATACCTGCCGCCCGAGTACCACCACGACTTCGGCCTGACGCGCTATCGCGCCTCGGCGCTGATGACCTTCGGCTTCAACAAGCGCGAGATCCGACAGCTGGTCGCCCATGCCGCCCCGCCCCTCGGGAGGGCCGCGTGAGCCATGTCGCGCAAATCCCATCCGCACCCACAGCGGCTTCGGATCGACCGAGCGTTGATCGCCTCTGGCATCCGCGTGGAACGCTCTGTGCGGTCTGCCGGCAACCCACGCGTGGTTTCGGTTGGTTCGATCCACACCGGCCGCGCCGTTCGCCGGGGAAACGGTCTCCCAGACCGTTTCCTGACGCGGCTCACCGAACCCGCCGCTGGTTCTGCTCAATGCGTTGCCAGGCGGCCTTCACACTCAAAGCTCGGAAAGGATTGAGCATGGTCGATTTCACCGAAGAAGAAACCCAGGCGCTGCCCGCAATCATGCGCGCTCTCGGCCCCGAGATGGAGCGGATCGGCTGGGACCGTCCACTGGGCCAGCTGACCCAAAACGACATGCACCGTCTGATCGTGATCACCGTCGAGGCCTTCCGCGCCGAGATGGCTGAGATTGCGGCCCAGTCGGAGATCCCGTTCTGATGCTGGATTTCAACCCACGCCCCTCCATGGCCGACCGGATCAACGCGCTGGTCGACGCTGCCCTCATCGCTGAACGTGAGGCCACGCCGCCCCGGACCTATCTCGGCGCGTCGCGCCTCGGCCACGCCTGCGAACACGCGCTGCAGTTCGAGTTTGCCGGTGCGCCAAAGGATGAGGGGGCTGATTTCGGCGGCCAGACGCTGCGGATCTTCGCCATCGGCCACCAGCTCGAGGACCTCGCGATCCGTT
Organism: Hyphomicrobiales bacterium; assembly: GCA_036881905.1. Lineage (GTDB taxonomy): Bacteria > Pseudomonadota > Alphaproteobacteria > Rhizobiales > Im1 > JBAJNN01. Next base: position 78,605 of record JBAJNN010000004.1, read on the forward strand.
GGCTGCGTGCGGCCGGAATCGATCTGGTCACCCAAAAACGCGATGGCGGCCAGTTCGGCTTCTCCGTCGCGGGCGGTCGCATCCGCGGCCATGTCGACGGGATCATAGCTGATGCCCCGGCGGCGCTTGGTCTGCGCACCCCGGCGCTGTGGGAGTGCAAGACCATGAACGCGAAGAACTGGCGGGCCTGCGTCAAGGACGGGGTTGCTGTCTCCAAGCCCGTCTACGCCGCTCAGATCGCGATCTACCAGGCCTGCATGGAACCCTCGGTGCCGGGGATTTCGGCCGCACCGGCGCTGTTCACCGCCATCAACAAGGACACCGCCGAGCTTCATCACGAGCTGGTGCCCTTCGATGCCGACCTGGCACAGCGCATGTCCGACCGCGCGGTGCGGATCCTGCAGGCCACCGACGCAGGCGAGTTGCTGCCCCGCATCGCCGCCAATCGCGATTTCTTCGAATGCCGGTTCTGCGCCCACGCCGAGCGGTGTTGGAGCCTTGCTGCATGACCGACGAGCCCACCGAGCCATCCGATCCCGACCAGGAGCCAGCCATGCGCGACGACACGACGCCAGATACGCCCACGGAAAACATCGTCCATTTCAATCCGTGGCGCGACTTCAACGACGCCGCGCCGCAGATCGACGTGTTCGGCGACGAGCCCGATCCCGAGCAGATCGCCCAGTTCATGCAGGTCGTCTTCGGCTATTGCGACGGGCTGATCCCGGTCCGCAGTTTCATCGACAAGGGTCAGGGCATCGATGGCCGCCCGCACAACATCTGGCTCGAGGCGGATCAGGCCGCGCCCGAAAAGATGGCGACCTTCGCAACATGGGCCTCCCGCGAGGGCGCAGCGGTCTATGTGATCCCCGGCACCGTGGCCGCGCCAGGCCAGGCCAAGGCTGCAGAAATCCTGCAGATGCAGACCGTCGTGGTCGATCTGGACACCGGCGATATCGCCGCCAAGCGCGCCCATCTGGAGCGCCACCTCGGGGCGCCGACCATGGTGGTGGAGAGCGGTGGCGTGACGCCGGAGGGTCAGCGCAAGGCCCATGTCTGGTGGGCGCTGACCGAGCCTGCCGAAGGCGAGGACATTCGCCGTATCTGTCGTCTGCGCGGCGACATCGCAGCCAAGGTCTGCGGCGACATGCACTTCCGCTCGGCCCACCAGCCGATCCGGGTAGCGGGTTCGGTCTATTACAAGAACAGCCTGAAGACGCAGGTGCGGATCGTCGAGCTGAACGCCGACCGTGAACGCGATATGGCCGAATTCATCGAGGCCGTCACCGACATGCCGCCCGCGCCTGGCGTGTCGCTGCAGCCCGAGTTCACTCATCCCGACAAGCCCACCATGGACGATGTGCTGGTCACGCCGGTGCGCGAGGGCGCGCAGGACGACTGGTCCCGCTTCGAGGGCGCATCCGCCGCGATCGGTCATTTCATCCGCATGGTCCACGAGGGGCGGATGACGAAGGATGAGGGCTGGATCGGAATCTGCGGCTACAATGCCGCGATGCTGCGGCCCCAGTGGCCCGTTGAACGGCTCAAGCGCGAGTCCGAGCGGCTCTGGAACCGGCATGTCGAGAAATATGGACGGCCGCTGATCCGGCTGGCTTCCGGCGCACCAGGGCCCGTCGAAATGCTCGCTTTCACGCTGGGCGCGCTGCTGGACGACCAGAGCCCCATGCCAGAGGACATCATTGCGCCGCGCGTGCTGACTCCTGGCGGACTGCTGGTGCTGGGCGGCGCGCCCAAGGTGGGCAAGAGCGACCTGCTGATTTCCTGGCTCGTCCACATGGCGGCAGGTGTGGCGTTCCTCGGCTTCACGCCGCCACGCCCGCTTCGGATCTTCTACCTGCAGGCCGAGATCCAGTATCACTACCTGCGCGAAAGGCTGAAGCAGATCGCCTTGCCGCCAGAGGTGTTGGCCGCCGCGCGACACCTTCGTCGCCACGCCAAAGCTCAAGATGCTGCTCGACAATGAGGGCAGCGTGCGCGTGGCCCGCGCTGTCCAGACGGCTTTCCCGGAGGCTCCGCCCGACATCCTCTGCGTCGACCCGATCCGGAACCTCTTCGACGGCGGGCCCGATGGCGGCGGCGAAAACGACAACACCGCCATGATGTTTTTCCTGAAGGAACGGGTCGAGGTCCTGCGCGACCACATCGACCCCGACTGCGGCGTGATCCTGATCCACCACACCAAGAAGCTCAGCAAGCAGCAGGTCAAGGACGATCCCTTCCTGGCCCTTTCCGGCGCCAGCGCGCTGCGCGGGTTCTATACCTCGGGCCTGATCCTGCATCGCCGCGATGAGGATTGCTCGCAACGCAAGCTGGAGATCGAGCTGCGCAATGGCCCCGCACTGCCCGCAAAGGTGATCGACAAGGTCGGCGGTCAATGGGTCGAGATCAACCCGATGAACGAACGACTGGTGCGCCAGGAAGTTGGCGCGAAGCATGATGCCGAGCGTGCGCGCAAAGGCGAGGTTATCGTCAACATTCTCGATCGCGAAGCGCGTGCGGGGCGGATGTACACGATGACGCTGTTCGCTGAATCTTTTGAGAACAAAAGCGGCCTCAGTGGACAGACGACCATTCGGGACCGGCTGAATGTGCTGACGACCAAGGGGGTGATCAAGTTCGTCAAAGGCGACGCGGCGAGCGATCTCGGCCTGGCATCTGACCGCAGCAAGTACGGCTATCTCTGTGTGGAATACATAGGAACTGGCGACCGATGGGGAAACGGTTGATCCGGACACCGGTGAGATTGGTCAAGCCTATGTTCCTGTGCGCCCCAGCCACTACAAATGCCCGCAGACCGGAGCCCTGCTGCCGGTCGAAAACCCCGCCATCTGGGTCTATCCGGAAGGGGGTGATGCATGATTTTTCCGCCCCGGATCCATTCCGAAATCTGCTCCGCAATCTGAATTTATCCAACAAAATCAGGGGTCTACGCCAGATTTCAGATTTCAGAAAAGTCCCCCCTAAAGGGGTAGGTGTCCTCCCCGCTACAGGCGGGGAGAGCCACCACCTACCCCTGGGCAATTTCTCGGGCCGCAGTCTGGCCCGATCCATGCCTCGAGCAGCCAATCACAAAAGGAGAAAGCCCATGGCGGACCAGACCATGACCAACCCCAATCAGGAAGGCGTTCGAAATGTACCGCCCGCGTTTACCGGCCAGCGTACATTGCTGGCGCTCGATCTCGGCACGACGACAGGCTGGGCGCTGCATGGCGCCGACGGTCTGATCACCAGCGGCACAGCATCTTTCCGCAATGGCCGGTTCGATGGCGGTGGGATGCGATACCTGCGCTTCACGAACTGGCTGGGCGAATTGGAGCGATTGTCCGGACCCATCGCCACCATCTGGTTCGAGGAAGTCCGTCGCCACGCGGGCACCGAGGCGGCCCATGTCTACGGCGGCCTGATGGCGACGCTGACGGCATGGGCTGAGTTGCGCGGCGTGCCGTATCAGGGTGTTCCGGTCGGCACGATCAAGAAACACGCCACTGGCCACGGCAACGCCAACAAGGACGCCATGATCGCCGCCGCCCGGGCGCGCGGGTTCAGCGATGAAAACGGATCCGGCGAGCATCGCGCGCGCGGTGAAACACGAGAGCGGGGACCCAACTTAACACTGTAATATAGGGCGAGCATCGCGCGCGAGCGCGGCGAGACCGATGCCATTAATATTGCTTTAAGACCATCGGAAAAGGAGTCAGGGACATAGAAAGAAATAAAATGGCTCTAATCAGTCTTATGTGACGTTTAATCGAATTATTATTGGCAAATTCTCGTAGGGTTTTTAATAATTTTATCAATAAAAATAATAATAATATTTGGAAATATAAATCTATTTTGCAGTATTTAACTCGAAACTTTCTTTTATTATTTATTTAGTATTTTTAATTTATGCATTAGGTTTATGGACTTGGGGTGGCGAGTATCTTATTATGTTTGAGAAGAATGTTTAAATGAGCATACTTAAAAAATTAAATCAAGATATGAACACTACGCAGCAAGTCTTGATTGCTAATAACCAAGTGCTCAATCGCTTTTCACTTGCCCATGAAACGGGAAAATATTTTGGTGGCGAGCATCGCGCGCGTGTCGAGCCGAGGTGGTACCGCCCCACGCGACAGCCCGACATGGGCGAGATCATGGACTGGCTGGGCCCAGCGAGCCGATGCAACGGGTAGTGTTCATGAAGACAGCGCAGCTCGGCGCGACAGAGGCGGGCAGCACCCGATCGGCTTCGTGATGCACCAGGCGCCGGACCGGTGCTCGCCGTCCAGCCGACGGTGGAACTGGCGAAACGCAACTGTCGAAGGATTTTCCCGACGGCATGCTGTTGATCGAGATGCCGGAGTTGGGCCGGATCGACCCGAAACAGGCCGCCGGAATCGCCGGGTTCGCGCCCTTCACCCACCGGTCCGGAAAGTGGGTGGGCAAGGAAAACATCAGCGGCGGACGCGCCAGCCCGCGCGCGGCGACCTTCATGCCCGCCCTTGTCGCCATCCGTTCCAACGCGGATCTCAAGTGAAAACATCAGCGGCGTCTCGACGCCGGCAACCCGCCCAGGATCGTGATCACGGCCGTCATGCGAAAGCTCGTCCTGCTCGCAAACGCTCTTCTCCGCCATGGCCGAAAATGGACCGGAAAGCCCGCTCGACCCAGACGGACGCCACCGCCGGCCAGCCCCGGAAACCATCGTCGCGATGGATTAGCGACCTGTCATGCGCGAACACTCAAACTGGACCACACAGGCGGGGCTGGTCACCAGCCGGGGCCAAGAACAGACCGGTGACCATCACCAGCACGTGACGCCAGCGACCGTTTTCGTAAACCACTTCGCGTCGGGCGTCCACAATATGCCGATGTCCGATGGCTCTCATGCCCGTCCACCGCTCTTTCCCGAACCGCGCGCGGCGCCCGGGGGCTTCATCTTGGGGAAACGTGAAGCCATTTCCGAAAGTCCGCCGGTAACATTCTCCTTGACCGAAAGCCGCGCAAGCACTACGATACTTGTCCCGGGCAAACCAGCCATGGTCACGCCTCTTAAACTAAACGGCCTTCGGGAAAATCCGGCGCGGTTCAAACCGGCGCACTTTCTCTCCAATGTTGAAAGACCGGAAGCACGCATTTGAATCAGGTTTTGGGAGCTTTTGACTTGTATTTCGCGCATTCAGGGAAAAACGCCGACCGAAGCGACTGGCAATCGTTGCGCGAGCACCTGCTTCGGGTCGCTGAACTCGCCGGCGATATGGCCGCTCCGCTGGGCTTGGAACGCGCCGCCTATTGCGCCGGACTTTACCACGATCTTGGCAAATATTCCAAAGAGTTTCAACAGCGGCTCCGCGGCGCGCGCAACCGCATCGATCATTCGACCGCCGGCGCCGTTGCAATCGGTGACGCCGCAAAAACGCCCGAAGACAACCCCATGGCGGAACTGATCGCCTATTGCATCGCCGGCCATCACGCCGGTTTGCCCGACCGGAAAAATGCCTCCGCCGCCTGTCTCGACCGCAGGCTTGAAGCCGACTTGGCGCAGCTCGATCCGGTCTGGCGATCGGAATGTCCACACACCGTCCGCGATCTTGTCCCGAAACCCGCGAAAAAGTCCGGCGGTGAGGATCTGGCGTTTTCCCTCTCGGTCATGGGAAGGATGATCTTTTCCTGTCTGGTCGATGCCGATTTCAAGGACACTGCAGCCTTTTACGCGAAACTTGAAGAACGTCTAGTCGATCGCGACTGGCCGTGTCTGCAACAGCGTCTGCCCGAATTTCAGGCCGCCCTCGATGCCGAGCTGGAGCGCAAGAAGGACCCGCCCTCGGCGGTGAACCGATTGCGCCGCGACATTCTCCATCATGTGCTGGCCAAGGCGTCGCACCAGCCGGGGCTGTTTACCCTGACCATTCCCACCGGCGGCGGCAAGACCCTGACCTCTTTGGGCTTTGCCTTGGAACATGCGCGGATTCACGGCCATCGCCGCATCGTCTACGCCATTCCCTTCACCTCGATCATCGACCAGACCGCACGGATCTTCCGTTCCATTCTCGGCGAGGGAGTTGTTCTCGAACATCACTCGGCTATCGACGAAGAGGCCAAGACCCATGGAGAGCGACAACAAAAGGACAAGCTGAAACTGGCCATGGAGGACTGGGCGGCGCCGGTGGTGGTCACCACCAATGTCCAGTTTTTCGAGAGCCTGTTTGCCGCGAAGCCGTCGCGATGCCGAAAGCTGCACAACATCGCCGGCGGCGTGATCATTCTCGATGAGGCCCAGACCATCCCGCTGCCGGTGCTGAAGCCCGCCATCTGCATGTTGAAGGAACTGGCGAAGCATTACGGCTGCACGATCGTTTTGTGCACCGCGACGCAACCGGCGCTCGATGAACGCAATCTGCAAGGTGGCCTGCCGCTTGAAGGGCGGGAATTGGCGCCCGATCCGCGCCAATTGGCGCGGCGCATGAAACGGGCCTCGATCCAGCATGAGGGCGCGCTTGCCAACCGCGATCTGTGCAAGGCTGTGGCCGAAGAGCGCCAGGCGCTGGTGATCGTCAACAGCCGGAAACATGCTCTCGAGTTTTACCGCGAGGCTGTCGAGGCCGGGCTTGAGGGGCTTGTTCATCTGACCACAAGGCACCATGGTGCCGATCGGCGGCGGATCATCGCGCGGGTGCGTGACCGGCTGAAAACCGGCGCGCCCTGCCGGGTGATCGCCACCAGCCTGATTGAGGCCGGGGTGGATGTGGATTTTCCCAGGGTGTGGCGGGCTGAAGCCGGTCTCGATCAAATCGTGCAGGCCGCCGGCCGCTGCAACCGCGAGGGGAAGCGAAATCCGCAAGACAGTGTCGTCTCGGTGTTTACCGCGCCGGATTACCCGCCGCCTCCCGAGATCAAATCTCTCATGGAGGGTATGGAGCGCATGTTGGGCAAGCATGAGGATTTATTATCCTTAGAGGCGATCGAGGATTATTTTAAGGAAGTCTATTGGCATAAGGGCGACCTTGGACTCGATGGACACAAGATTCTGAAACAGTTCAAAATCCACCGCCGTCACGGCGCCACCGACTTTTCCTATCGCACCGTCGGCGAAATCTTTCGGTTGATCGAGACAGGGCTGGCGCCGGTGATTATCGATGCGGATGAGACCTCCGGCCAGGCAATCGCGGAACTTGGCGTCGCCGAAATTTCCTCCGGAAAAATCGCCCGCGAGCTGCAACAATACAGTGTTCAGATTCCGCCCAAGGATCGGAATGCCTTGATCCAAAATGGCCATGCCGGTTATGACTGCCCGAAGCTCAGGGGAGATCAATTCGTTGTGCTGAAGACCAAAGACCTGTATCGGGATGATGTCGGCTTGATTTGGGAAGATTCCGACTCTCTGGGGGTAAAAATAGTGTGATTTGATTGAAAGGGAGCGGCGATGGCATACGGAATTCGGCTGAAAGTGTGGGGCGATCATGCCTGTTTTACTCGGCCGGAACTTAAGGTCGAGCGGGTCAGTTACGATGTCATGACCCCGTCGGCCGCCCGCGGCGTTTTGGAGGCGATTCACTGGAAACACGCCATCCGTTGGGTCATCGAGGCCATTCATGTGCTCAAACCGATTCGGTTGCAGTCGATTCGCCGCAATGAAGTGAGGAGCAAGATACCGACTGGAAACGTTAAAACGGCCATGAACCGCGGTGATCTGGGCGGTCTCCAGTTGCTTGTGGACCAGGATCGCGAGCAGAGGGCCGCGACGGTTCTGGTCAAGCCCGCCTATGTCATCGAGGCGCATTTCGAGCTGACGGCCAAGGCAGGTCCCGACGACAATGACGCCAAGCACCTTGATACGTTCAATCGCCGCGCCGCGCGCGGCCAGTGTTTCCATCAGCCCTGTCTGGGAACCCGGGAATTCGCCGCCCATTTCCGGTTGATTCCGCCGGAAGAGGATTTGCCCGCAGCCATCGACGTCAGCCGCGATCTCGGCTTTATGCTGTGGGACATCGATCACCAGGCCCCGGGGCGGCCGTCCTTGTTGTTCCGCGCCAGGCTCGATAAGGGCGTCATGCGGGTTCCGCCGCCCGGCTCCGCGGAGATTCGCCGATGAGCATTCTGTCCTCTCTGACCCGCGCCTATGATCGTTTGCCCAACGCGCCGCCCTTCGGATTTTCCGAGGAAAAGATCGGGTTTTGTATTTCCCTGAGGGAAGACGGTTCTCTCGCCCATGTGATCGACTTGCGCGACGCCGGCGGGCGTGGCCAACCAAAGCCGCGGCCAATGCGGGTTCCGCAGCCGGTCAAACGGACTGCGGGCATCGCTCCCAACACGTTCTGGGACAAGACCTCCTACGTGCTCGGCGTGACCGCCAAGAGCGGCAAACCCACCGCAAAGCAGCATGACGCTTTCGTCAAACACCATCTTGCGATTTTGGATGGAACTGGCGATGCCGGGCTTTCAGCCCTTGCCGCGTTTTTGCGCAGCTGGACCCCGGAGCGGTTTGCGGCGCCGGTCTGGCCGGAAGAGATGAAGGATAAAAACGTGGTTTTTGCCTTGGAAAGCGAGCGGCTCAGCAATGGATACCTCCATGACCGCCCGGCGGCAGGGGAACTTTGGAGCAGGCGGCAAGCCAGGAAGAAAGGCGAGGCGCGCATTTGCCTGATCACCGGGGAAAAGTCACCCTTTGCCAGACTGCACCCCGCCATCAAGGGTGTGTGGGGCGGTCCGACGACCGGAGGATCGATCGTCTCGTTCAATCATGATGCTTTTACGTCCTATGGGCACCGCCAAGGCGAGAATGCTCCGGTCTCGGAGGTTGCCGCCTTTAAATACACAACCGTTCTCAACCGCTTTCTGAAAAAGGACAGCGCTCACCGCATCCAGATCGGCGATGCTTCGACCGTATTCTGGGCCGACGCCTCGGATATGAAGACGGCGGGCATGGCGGAAAATGTGTTTGCCGCCGCCTTCATGGAGCCGGCGGAGAAAAAACCGCGCGATTCGGCGGATGAGACAGAAAAAATCAACGAGGAAGAACGGCTTGCCAAGGAAATTGGTATCCGTCTGGAGCGCATCCGCAACGGGGAACATCTCAAACAGATCGATGAAGACCTCGCCGCGGAGGATGTGCGGTTTTTCGTGCTCGGTCTCGCCCCCAACGCGGCGCGGCTGTCGGTTCGCTTCTATTTCGAGGGCAGCTTCGGCATAGTGACGCAAAACTATCAGCGCTTTCTCGAAGACATGAAGATCGAACCGCCGCCGCGCGACGGCTATCCGTCGCTTTGGCGCTATCTGATTGAGACGGCGGTACAGCGCAAGAGTGAAAATGTTCCGTCCCATCTTGCCGGCGACTGGATGCGGGCGATCCTGTCGGGCGCGAACTATCCGTTGACCCTGCTATCGACGATTCTCGTTCGCATTCGCGCCGATGGCAACATAAACGCCTTGCGCGCCGGCATGTTGAAAGCATTGCTCAGGAGAAATTTTGCCAAGAAGGAGGTCCCCGTGGCACTGAATCAGAAGTTTGACGATAAAGGTTATCTGCTCGGCCGGCTGTTCGCGGCCTATGAACAGGCGCAGTCCGGCGCTCTCGGAGGGGTGAATGCCACCATCAAGGATAGGTTTTATGGTGCGGCCTCGGCGCAGCCTCGTAAAGTCTTTACCGTGCTGGACCGGGGTTCGGCGCATCATCTGTCGAAACTCGGCAAGGATAAGCCGGGCTACAAGGTCAATTTGGAAAAGCTGATTGAGGACATTATGGGCAAGATGGCGCCGGAAAACGATCCGTTTCCGGCGTGGCTGTCGCCCGCGGAACAGGCCTTTTTCGCTCTGGGCTATTACCACCAACGCAAGGACTTTTTTAGCAAAAAACCCACTGAAACGACAGATATTAAGGAGACCGACCGATGACGATCCTGTCCAACCGCTATGATTTCACGTTTATCTTCGATGTCACCAACGGCAACCCCAATGGCGACCCCGATGCCGGCAATCTGCCGCGAATGGACCCGGACACCAATAAGGGGTTGGTGTCGGATGTGTGTTTGAAACGCAAAATCCGCAATTATGTCGAGCTTGCGCGCCGCGGACAGGATGGGTTCCATATCTATGTCGAAGAAGGGGCCATCCTCAACGAGAAGCACCGTGAGGCCTACACGGCGCTTCGCCGTGACGATACCAAAGCGCAACAGGCCAAAACGCTCAACCCGACCGATGACGGAGAGGCCCGAAAACTGCGCGACTTCATGTGCCAGAATTTTTTCGACGTGCGCAGTTTCGGCGCCGTCATGTCCACCGGCATCAACTGCGGCCAGGTAAAAGGCCCGGTGCAAATGACCTTCGCAACCTCGGTCGAGCCGATCATGCCGTTGGAAATAGCCATCACTCGCATGGCCGCCACCAATGAAGCGGAAAAAAAGAAGGGGGCCGAAGGCAGCGACAGCCCTGAACGAACGGATAACCGCACCATGGGCCGTAAGCACATTGTTCCCTATGGCCTTTACGTCGCGCACGGGTTCGTTTCGGCGAAATTCGCCGAGCGCACCGGGTTTTCCGAGGCCGATCTCGACCTTGTGTGGGAGGCCCTGGACGCGATGTTCGAGCATGACCGCTCCGCGGCGCGTGGCGAAATGACCGCCCGCAAGCTGACCCTGTTCAAACATGCCTGTGCGCTCGGCAATGCCCCGGCCCATACCCTGTTCGATCGTGTTCGCATCGGCCGCGATATCGACGGTGCATTCCGCCCGCTTGACGACAAGGGGCTCGGCAATCGACCGCCGGCACGCAAATTCTCCGACTATATTATCGAGATCGATCACGAGAACTGCCCGGCCGGCGTGGAAATTATCGAGCGATGATCCATGGCGGTCGCGGCTGGCCTGCAAGACGAAAAGCCATGTGAGGACCCGATTCCGCTTTCGGCCTTGCAGCACGCGGTCTATTGCCTGCGCCAAGCCGCGCTGATCCATCTTGAGCGCATGTGGGCGGAAAACCGCTTCACGGCGGAGGGGGACATGCTGCACGCGATTGCCGACAAGGGTGGCGGGAGAAAGGTGCGGGGCGTGCGTCGCGTCATGTCCCTGGCCTTGGCGTGCCGGCGGCTGAATCTGACCGGCATTGCCGATATGGTGGAATTCCTGCCCGCTGAGGGTGGGAGCGAGACCGCCTATCCGGTTGAATTCAAGCGCGGCAAACCGAAGCCGCACCGGGCGGATGAGGTTCAGCTCTGTGCCCAGGCGCTTTGCCTTGAGGAAATGACCGGCCATCCGGTTCCGCAAGGGGCCTTGTATTATGCCCGAACCAAACGGCGGGTTGGCGTCGTTTTCAATTCGGGGTTGAGAGCTTTGACGGAACAAACGGTTCTTGCGCTCGAAGAGGTTTTCCGCACCGGTCGGACGCCGCCGCCGACGGCGCATAAAAGTCGCTGCCGGGCCTGTTCGCTGAAAGAACTGTGCCGTCCTGAGGTCGCCAACCGTCCGGTCAAGGCATGGCGCAGCCGGATGCTGAAAGACGCACTCAAAGACGGTTTTGCATGAAGAAGCTGCTCAACACCGTTTATATCACAACCCCGGGAGCGGCGCTGCGCAAGGATGGCGAGAATCTGGTCGCCGAGGTGGAGAATGAGGAACGGGCGCGGGTGCCGTTGCATATGCTGGCCTCTGTTGTCGTCTTTGGCGGCGTTTACGTTTCGCCCGCTCTCATCGCAGCCTGTGCGGAGGTCGGCATTACAGTTGTTCTGCTGGACCGGAATGGACGGTTTCAGGCGCGGATCGAAGGTCCTGTATCGGGGAACGTTCTGCTCCGCCGCGCGCAATACCGGGCATCGGACACACCACAAGAGATTGTTCGCTCGTTGCTGATCGGCAAGATTTTCAATCAGCGTGCGGTGTTGATGCGCGCGCTGCGCGATTACCGCGATGAGTTTGCAGACCCGGTGCTGGACAGGATTGGTTTAGTGACGGGGAGGTTGGCGAGACTCTTACGCGTGATTGAACTGTGTGAGGCGACGTTGGACCAATTGCGCGGGTCGGAGGGCGAGGCGTCTAATCTCTATTTCTCGGTCATGGACGAGATGATCAGGTCGCCCGACCGGGAGATTCGCTGGGCCGGACGGACGCGGCGTCCGCCTTTGGACCCGGTCAACGCGGTTCTGTCTTTTTTGTACACGCTGCTGACTCATGACTGCCGTTCCGCCTGCGAGGGCATCGGTCTGGATCCCGCGGTCGGCTTTTTGCACCGCGACCGTCCGGGCCGCCCCAGCCTGGCGCTCGATCTCATGGAAGAGTTGCGACCCGTTCTGGCCGATCGGCTGATGTTGTCGCTGTTCAACAGACGTCAGTTGCGCGGCAAGGATTTCCAAAAGCAGGAGAGCGGCGCGGTATTGTTGTCGGACGAGGCGCGCAAGACGGTTGTGAGCGCATGGCAAGACCGCAAGAAGCAGGAGAGACTGCACAGGTTTCTCGGTGAAAAGTCGCCGCTTGGACTGGTCCCGTATCTGCAGGCGCAAATGCTGGCCCGACATTTACGCGGCGACCTGGATGCCTATCCGCCGTGGTTCTGGAAATAGGGGGCATGGATGCTGGTACTGGTCACATATGATGTTTCGACACGGGAAGGGGACGGGGCGCGGCGGCTTAGAACCGTCGCCAAGGCGTGTCGTGACTTTGGTCAGCGGGTGCAATATTCGGTGTTTGAGGTCGAGGTGGATCCCGCCCAATGGACGAAATTGAAAGCCCGCCTGGAACGAGCCATTGATCGCAACCATGACAGTATACGCTACTATCACCTCGGCGCCAATTGGCGGCGGAAGGTGGAACATGTGGGGGCCAAACCGGCAGCGGATTTGGGCGGAACGCTGATCGTTTGACGCTTCCCCTGAACCGTCGGCTGGTGCGAACGTGAAGTGTGTCTGAAATCCCGGGTGGGTTCGCGCTGCTCCGAGGTCCTTGAAATATCTGTTGAATTACAAGGATGCCCTGGGCGGCCTGTGGCGTTGGCATTTAGGGTGGGAATGGTTCGCACTCTGGAATAACTTTATTCTGGTTCCGCAATTATTTATAATGAGATGGTCGCCCCCGGCACGGGGGCGTGGATCGAAACACGAAAAATGGTCCAAAAATGCCAGTCTCGCCGTGTCGCCCCCGGCACGGGGGCGTGGATCGAAACGACCACAATTCCACAAGCTCTTCCGGAACCCCGGGTCGCCCCCGGCACGGGGGCGTGGATCGAAACTTTAGATAGTTATAATTATAAACAGTTCAAAAAATAGTCGCCCCCGGCACGGGGGCGTGGATCGAAACGATGATCGCGGCGGAAGCCCGAATTCAGCGGGGCGTCGCCCCCGGCACGGGGGCGTGGATCGAAACAGCGCTTTATCGCGCCTCGGCCGAGCACTCCCGGTCGCCCCCGGCACGGGGGCGTGGATCGAAACAGACACGGCGTGGCTGCAATTTCTTTGATACAGGTCGCCCCCGGCACGGGGGCGTGGATCGAAACCTTAAACAGGTCGTGGATGGCGTCTGCGCAAGAGGTCGCCCCCGGCACGGGGGCGTGGATCGAAACAATGCATTAGCAAATAAAGAGCAAAATTTTCAGCTGTGCCCGGTGGGGGATCCTCGTTGCCATCATGGCCGTCGAGGTTACGGCCGGTGAGAAGGTGGCGACGGCCGCCATAGGCGAGGCCGGCACCGGCCTGAAAACCGCCTGGCGCAGGCGGATCACCGGCGACGGCCTCGGGCCACGGCTCGCTCGCGCCATCCGGTCGGAGCCATTTCCCAAGGGCAAACCCAGCCTCGATGCCGCCACCTTTGTCCAGTCCAAGGCCCCGGTGATCGTCGACGCCACGACACTGGTCCACTGATCCGACCCAGGAACGACTTCTGACTGGCGATCGCGACCAAGGCCGCCGCGCCAAAACCCTCACATAGGTATAGGCGTCAAAAACGATCCTCTCCATATCACCGACCGCCATAAGCCGTTCGTCGTCTTGCCCGCGACAGATCGCTCAAATCGCCGTTGATGGTCGCGATACCACTTGAACCGGCTAACGCCATATAATCAGCCTTGACCTGAACAAACGAAAACGGCAGGCCATGGCGTCACCTGGTCGAACGCGCTTCTGCTTGCCCCAGCCGAACGTTGCGCGCCGGTCGTCATCCGCTGGTCGAAACGACCTGCCGGCAGCCTTTTTACGGACCGCTGGGGGCCATTACGAGCAGGCCGGTGGCATGGCCGATCAGGCTTCGATCGGCAAGCCCTTGAAAAAGCGTCCGTGGTCGCAACTGGTCATCGCCAAGATCGAGTGTGAGAACGCCACCTCGCGGGCGGGCAGCGCCCATGACGGTTTATCGCTGTTGGCGCGCGGGGTGCGCTCCGGCGATCCCGAAACTATCGAGGCCCAGGCGGCGCGGCGCTACTGGCCCCCGCTGTTCGGGGGCGATTTTCATCGCGATCGCATGGTGGGCGGCATCAACGCCATGGCTGAACCATATCGACACCGTATCGCGGGCGCGAACGGCATGCGCGATCATGGCGGCCGGGCTTCATCGAAGCCTCGGTTTGGCCCACCGCCAGCGCGGCAGTGCCTTTGCCCTGGCCGACGACTTCGTGGAACCGTTCCCTCCGCTCGCCGATCTTCCGGTCACGGGTTGTGGCGGGAGGGTATTGTAGAGCTCACTAGGGAAACCAAACCCCGCCTTGCCGAAATTCTGTTTGCCGATATGAGCACCGCGTAGGGCATAAGCCCGCTAGCTGTGAGCTTTCAATATGTTGTCGATTCGGGCCTGACCGGGGAGACTGGAGTTACCGAGCTTCAGACCTCCTTGGAGGCAAGCCCGAATGAACATCCACAAGACGGCCCGACTGACGCCGCTGGGTCGAGAGCGGTTGGTGAAGATGATGCTGTGCGGGCACACAGGCACAGGCCGCCGCACGAGCCTGTGGGGGTTTGGCCGCGGACCGCGGGCAAATGGCTGACGCGCTACAAGGCGGACGGCA
>JBAJNN010000005.1:0-83097 GCA_036881905.1 Hyphomicrobiales bacterium
GGAGGCCGGGTTTACGGACGACCCAGGCCGAGGCCCTGGCCGAGGAACAAGCCAGTCTGATCGACGAACGGCTCGCCACCAAGCAGGACCTCAAGGAGCTTGAGGGGGCGCTCAAGCGCGATATTAAACAGCTTGAAGCCGGCCCCACCAAGCAGGACATTGCCGACGTCAAGCGCGATATTCGCGAGTCCGAACAGCGTGTTAATCAGACCTGGCGGCATGATCGTGGCGGCGGTCGCCGTGATGGCCGCTCTGGTCAAGCTGTTGTAACCTTGTCGTTTCCCGATTGTGGCTTTCCCATGGAGCGGAGGGGGCAAGGTGACATCCGGCGGATTGAGTTCCCGGGTCAGCCATCGGGCCGGTTTCATTGGGAGAAGCTTTCCCGATTTTGACATAAACGGTTTTTTGCCCGTTAAAAACTGTGTCCCTTCACCATGCCCCGCGTCCGAAGGTCACTCGGCTGATCACCCTCATGTCGTCTGTCTCGTCTATGCGCCTTGTCTCTCCCCGAACTAGGACACGGCTGACGAGATCACGAAATAGCGCACCGCCGGCAGCCGGGCTCTTGGCCGGTCTTGCTGGGCGGTGTGCGGTGGAACAACGGCCTCTCGTCGCTTGCCCTGAGGGCGGATGCCAAACATGAATTCAAGACTATGGCGGTTATGTGTCTCCCGCAACAATTGCCCTTTACAGATAAAACTGTCGTTTCATCTCTTGGAAATAACGGGGATAATGGCCTATATATCAGTTAAGCATATGGGGCCAACAAAATCTTCTTTAATAAACAATATAAACTTAGCCATGGAAGAAATATAATAAAATGTCTATTTTTCATGAAAAAAGAAGAAAAGATCATTTTATAATTTTAAAATAAAAGATTATAAAGATATTTCTATTGTAATATATGATATGGTTGTTTTAGGGTCAATGGGGGCTCAAACGGCACAGGCGTCATGGATAAGGAAAATTTGGAAAGGCACTGTGGCGCCGCTGGTTACGGACCCTGTGACATATGCGAAAGATCATCCGGTAGAGACGGCGTTAATGGGAGTTTTTGTTGTTAAGACGGGTGCGACAGACATACCAATACCACAACCATCGCCCAGACCTTGAACACGATCAACGGGCCGGTTAGGGGGTTGGTAACGAGTGACACAAGAAAAGGAATAGTAGGCTGGGTGGAGGTCGGCGCGGTCGGCAAGGCAAGATCCGTTCGGGTCAATGGATCCTGGCCTTTGCCGGCCCGCAACGCCGGGGTGGGTTGAGGTTTCGCTCATTCCGGCCGGTCGATCCAGTCGGCAAAATCGCACCGCGCAAGGCTGCGTATCCGGCCACGTCGACCATACTGTCGATGTGGGTCGGGTCATGCGCAAGGCGGCGGGTTTTGCAAGGCAATCAGGAGAGTATGCTAGACAGGGGGCTCGTATTGGCTGTTCAAATCGGAAGCCGGGGGCCTGGTCCTGGACCGACCAGAGGGCGGTCGGGGATAATAAAGGGACGCAATGGGATAGTGTGCACAACCACCTTGCCAAAAAAACATGACGGCGATGCGGCGCGGCGAGCTGGGCTTCTTTTATCATTCCGTGAATGAAAGACGTATCGCCGGCATGGTAACGGTGATCGCTGAAGGCGCATCCCGCTTCGACCGATCCGCAAGGTCGATGATTTTGCGTGGATGTTGCTGCTTTTTGCGACAGGCCGCAACCGGTTACGCTAGCCGCGATCAAGGCCGAACCGTCGCTGAAGAATATGACTCTGGTCCGGCATTCGCGTTTGTCGGTTCAACCGGTTATCCCGGAGGAGGGGCGAATTGTCTGTCGCAGGGGCTTTGAGCAAGCACCTTCAAGCGAACCAAACCGCTAAAACGCACTCGCCTTTTGGATTTTCCCTACGCCAATCGAGGCGACGACCGACCGGCAAGACGTTTGCGGATGGCGGCGATATCTGTCCGTGGCGTCGCCGCAAGCAGCGTTTTCGTGTATTCATGTTGCGGATTGTCGAACACCTCGTCGCGAGTTCCATATTCCACTATCTCGCCGAAATGCATGACCATGACCTTGTCGGCGATGTAGCGCACCACGGACAGGTCGTGACTGATGAAGACGTAAGTCAGCCCCATATCATCCTGCAAATTGGCGAGAAGGTTGAGAATTTGCGCCTGAACGGAAAGGTCGAGAGCAGAGACCGGTTCGTCGAGCACCAGCAGTTTGGGTCTAAGCATGATGGCGCGGGCAATGGCGATACGCTGGCGTTGGCCACCAGAGAACATGTGCGGGTAGCGCCCGTAATGATCCGGCGAAAGACCAACTTTTTCCAGCATCGCAAGCGCGAGGTCTCGGCGTTCGCCTGAGCAAACCCCCGTGTTCAAAAGCAGCGGCTCTTCCAGGGCACGCCCGACCTTCTGGCGCGGATTGAGCGATCCGTAAGGGTTCTGGAACACAATCTGCACCTGTCGGCGCATCTCTCTGGAAATCCCCGTTTTGGCGATGTCAACCGAAGCCCCGTCGAGCTCGATGGAGCCGGAGGTTTGCGCGTCAATCATCACCAACATGTGCGCCAGCGTCGATTTGCCGCAGCCCGATTCCCCGACCACGGCCAGAGTCGTTCCGCGCTCGACATCGAAGCTGACACCCTTGACAGCGTCAAGGCGGGAGGCTTTTCGCGACAGCCCGCCCCTGATATGATAACTGCGACAAATATCGCGCACTTTGAGGATGGTGTCGTCGGACATTTAAGACCCTCCCCCACCGGTGTCGAAGTCGCCGACAGTTTGCAGGCGAGGACCTGTCGCATTTTCCGGCAGGGCCCGAAGCAGCGCCCTTGTGTAAGCATCACGCGGGTTTTCAAACAAGGTGAGCACGTCGGCTTCCTCGCGTTTCCGGCCATTGTACTGGACAATCACCCGGTCGGCGGTCTCCGCCACCACCCCCATGTCGTGAGTGATCAGGATAATCCCCATGCCGCTGTCGCGCTGCAACTCAATCAGGAGGTCGAGGATTTGCCTTTGGATGGTCACATCGAGCGCGGTTGTCGGTTCATCGGCGATCAGAAGTTTGGGGGAGCAGGCAATCGCCATCGCGATCATGACCCGCTGACACTGCCCGCCGGACAGCTGATGCGGGAAGGACTTCACCCGCGTTTCGGGATCGGGAATGCCAACCGCGCGTAAAAGCTCGATGACTCTGGCCTTGCGTCGCGAGCGGTTCAGGCTGGTGTGAGTCTTGAGAGTTTCGTTGAGTTGAAAACCGACGGTGAAACACGGATTAAGGCTGGCGACTGGCTCCTGGAAGATCATGGCGATGTCGTAACCGATGACTTTACGCCGTTCGCGCTTCGATATGGACAAAAGATCGGTTCCGTTGAAAACCATACGCTCGGCGCTCACTTTCGCCGTCCAGGGAAGAAGCCCCATGAGAGCCAGCATGGCGACCGACTTTCCCGAACCGGATTCACCAACGACAGCCAGAATTTCGCTTGGCATCAGTTTAAGCGAAATATGATCGACAGCGCGCAGACGGCCCTGGTTGGTGGCGAAATCGACGTTTAGATTTTCAACGTCCAGAAGCGCCATCAGGATCTCTTCAGTTTGGGATCGAGCGCATCGCGAATCCCGTCGCCCATGACATTGATGGCCAGAACGGTCAAAAGGATCGCCAGCCCGGGAAAGGTGACCGCCCACCAGGCGCGAAGTACGAATTCGCGGGTCTCGGCAAGCATGGTTCCCCATTCGGGGGTTGGCGGTTGCGCGCCCATGCCAAGGAAGCCAAGCGCCGCGGCATCGAGAATCGCGTTTGAAAAAGACAATGCCCCCTGCACGATCAGCGGTGCTATGCAGTTCGGCAGAACGGTCAGAAACATCAGCCGCAAGCGTCGCACACCCGCCACCCGCGCCGCAATCACATAGTCCTTGCCCTTCTCGGCCAGAACCGCGGCCCGGGTCAGCCGAACGAAATGGGGCTGATAGGTGATGGCGATGGCAATCATGGCATGAGTAAGGCTAGGGCCAAGCAACGCCACGAAGACGAGAGCGAGAAGAAGGCTTGGGAAAGCCAGCACAACATCCATCACCCGCATGATCACTGTGTCCGCCGGCCCCCAAAACCCGGCGACAAGACCGAGTATAACGCCCACCAACACTGACAGGCCAACGACGATACACCCGACGAACAGGGAGTAACGGCTCCCATAAATCAGCCGTGACAGTATGTCGCAACCGATGGCGTCGGTTCCGAGCAGAAAACGGGCGTCGCCGCCTTGCGCAAAGGCTGGCGGGGACAGAAAGGCATCGCGAAACTGAATATCGGGCCCATAAGGCGCGAGGAGTGGCGCCAAAATAGCGACGACCACGATGAGGATGAAGAAGGCAAGACCGGCGACAGCCCCGCGGTTTTCGCGAAAATAGCGCCAGAATTCAGCCAAGAGAGCGATTCTGCCCCCCGCTTGGTCAATCAGCTCCGGCTGGTCCGCCCCAGGCCTCTTTGTCTCAAGGCAATCTTCGCTCGCGTTTATCATGGATGATAGTCTTTAATGGCTGTTTTTACCACTGCGAAACAGGGTTTCGCGCTAACCGCAATTCAGGCTCTGTGACGCACTTTTGGGTTAATCAATCCGTAGAGAAGGTCCACGACCAGATTGACGATCATGATGATGGAGGCGATCAGCAAAAGCCCACCCTGAATCACCGGATAGTCGCGCCGGAAAACCGAATCCACCATATATTTCCCGATACCGGGCCATGAAAAAATCGTCTCGGTCAACAGCGCGCCGGCGAACATGTAGCCAAGTTGAAGACCGATCGTCGTGACCACCGGAATGAGCGCATTGCGCAGGGCGTGAAGAGCGATCACCCTTAAGACGGGCAAGCCCTTGGCGCGCGCGGTGCGCACATAATCCTCCGAAAGCACTTCCAGCATGGCCGAACGGGTCTGGCGCGCAATGACCGCAAGGGGAATGGTGCCAAGCACCAAGCTTGGCAAGATCAAGTGGCTGAGCGCGGATTTGAATGCCCCGGGCTCACCGGAGAGCAGGCTGTCGATCAACATGAAACCGGTTGGGGTCGGAAAGAAATAAAGCATGGATATACGACCGGCTACGGGAGTGAGATCAAGGATACCGGAAGATACAATGATCAGAACCAACCCCCACCAGAAGATCGGCATCGAATAACCGATAAGCGAGATGGTCATAATCATATAATCCAATGCCCGGCGACGATTGACGGCGGCGATCACGCCGGCGGGCACACCGATCGCGACCGCAATGGTCATTGCCACCAGAGATAATTCCATCGTCGCCGGAAACAGGGAAAAGAATTCAGACAATACCGGCTTCTGGGTGACGATGGACACGCCCAAATCACCATGCAGGAGATTTTGCAGATAGACGAGATATTGTTTCCACAAAGGCAGGTCGAGGCCATAATCATGCAGCAGCTTCAGGTAGAATTCCCGGTTCAGCCCGCGCTCTCCCGCGAGAGCCAGGATGGGATCGCCGGGCAGCATGCGAATGAAACCGAAGGCGATAAGCGTCACCCCGAAAAAGGTCGGCACCAGCAAACCAATGCGGTAAATCAGGACTCTAATCATAAAACCTCGCCGAAGTACCCTCCCCGGGCAATCGCCCGGGAGAGGGTATCGTCGATCTCAAACCATTCTGCTTTATTCGACGAGATCGACGCCTTCAAAATCATGCCGATCAAGGGGGTCTTTATGATAGCCCATGACGTTTTTGCGCATCGGTACGTGAACCTTCGAATGCGCGATCGTCGCCCACGGGGCTTGGGCCTTGAAAATTACCTGGGCCTGGCGGTAAAGTTCGGCGCGCTTGTCTCTCTGGCCGACAAGGGTCTTGGCCTTTTGAATCAACGCCTCATAAGGTCCGTAGCACCATTGTGCCATATTATTGCTGCCGACGGCATCGCAATCAAGCAGTGTGCCAAGGAAATTATCGGGGTCGCCATTGTCGCTGGTCCACCCGAGCAGTACCGCGCCATCGCGATCGACCGCCCTGGAGCGCTTTAAATATTCGCCCCATTCATAGGTCACAATCTCGGCCCTGACGCTGATTTTGGCCCAGTCGGCCTTAATCAGCTCGGCCATGCGCCGCGCATTGGGATTATAGGGCCGTTGCACCGGCATCGCCCAGAGTTTCATCTTAAGCTTGGAAACGCCCGCCTCTTTCAACAACGCCTTGGCCGCTTGCGGATCGTAAGGATCGTCCTTGACTTCGTCATTATAGCCCCAGACGGTGGGTGGCATCGGGTTCTTTGCAATCGTCCCCTCGCCATGAAACACGGCCTTGATGATCGCTTTCTTGTCGATCGCCATATTGAGCGCCTTGCGCACCCGCACATCGTCGAAGGGTTTCCGCCTGGTGTTATAGGCGAGATAACCGACATTCAGCCCTGGCCATTCCATGACCTTAAGATTGGGATCGTTCTTCATCGCGTCCAAATCCGCCAGATTGGGAAAAGGCATGGTCTGGCATTCATTTTTCTTGAGTTTTTGGTAACGCACCGAGGCATCGGGGGTGATGGCGAACACCAGATTATCGATCGGCTGTTTACCGCGATAATAATCCGGGTTTGCCTTCATCCGAACGAAAGCATCCTTTTTATAGGCGACGAACTGAAACGGCCCGGTGCCGACCGGCTTCCGGTTCAAAAGCTCCGGCGTGCCGGCTTTAAGCAGCTGATCGGCATATTCCTTCGACAGAATAAGCGCGAATTCCATCTTCAGATCAGGCAGAATGGCGGCATCCGGCTTGGTCAGAACCAGTTTCACCGTGTAATCGTCGAGCTTGACGATATCCTTGATCAGGTCCGGCATGCCCATAGCATTGAAATAGAGATAAGGCCCGGCATAGTTGTGATAGGGATTGTTCTCCTCTTTCTGTCGCATCAAGGAGAAGATCACATCATCGGCGTTGAAATCGCGAGTCGGGGTGAACCAATCGGTCTTATGGAATTTAATACCCTTGCGCAAATGAAAGACGATGGTCTTGCCGCCGTCCGATATGTCCCAGCTTTGCGCCAGATCGGGCGCTATATCGGTTGTCCCGAACGTAAAGCGCACCAACCCATTATAGATATTAGGACCGTAATCTAAGGTCTCCGAGCCGTCATAAAGCGCTGTATCGAACCCCTGCGGAGAGGCCTCGGAACAATGGATGAAAGTCTTGGCGGAAGCGACCCCCCCAGTCATGAGCGCGCCGGCAACCAGAAGTGGAATAAACGGTTTTTTAGCGAGTCGCATTTTCAGTTCTCCTTGTTGAAATTTTCAACCATAAACTTGTTTAAGTTATTCTGACCCGACGGCCTGAGTCAATAACTTGCAAGCAAAATAAATGAAAGCTTACCATAAGGCAAGATCGACGCCCTCGAAACAATGTTTGTCGAAGGGATCATGCGCACAACCCGTCACATTCTCGCGCATCGGTACGCTTGTCGTGGAATGGGCGATCGTCGCCCACAGGGCCCGGGCCTTGAAGATCTCCCGGGCTTGGCGATAAAACTCGGCGCGTTTTTCCCTCTGGCCGACAAGGGTCTTGGCCTTTTGAATCAACGCCTCATAAGGTCCGTAGCACCATTGAGCGTTGTTGTTCCCCTCCCGACGGCGTCACAGTCGAGCAATGCGGAAAGGAAAATATCGGGATCGCCATTGGCGCCGGTCCAGCCGATCAGCGCACGGCGCCATTGCGGTCAACATCGTCCATGCGCTTGAGATATTCGCCCCACTCATGGGTCACGATCTCGGCCCTAACGCCGATTTTGGCCCAGTCGGCCTTAATCAGCTCGGCCATGCGCCGCGCATTGGGATTATCGGGCCGTTGCACCGGCATCGCCCAGAGTTTCATCTCAAGATGATCGATACTCACCTCTTTCAACAACGCCTTGGCCGCTTGCGGATCGTAAGGATCGCCCTTGACTTCGTCATTATAGCCCCGGACGGTGGGTGGCATCGGGTTCTTTGCAATCGTCCCCTCACCATGAAACACGGCCTTGATGATCGCTTTCTTGTCGATCGCCATATTGAGCGCCTTGCGCACCCGCCCATCGTCAAAGGGTTGCTGTCTCGTGTTATAGGCGAGATAGCCGATATTCACCCCCTGGCCATTGCACGAGTTTGAGATTGGGATTATTGCGTATGGCCCCGAGATCGGCGGGGTTGGGGAACGGCATCAACTGACATTCATCGGCCTTGAGTTTCTGATAGCGCACCGAGGCATCGGGGGTGATGGCGAACACCAGATTATCGATCGGCTGTTTGCCGCGAAAATAATTGGGATTCGTCTTATAGCGGACCATCCGCGTTCTTTTTATAGGTAACGAACTGGAAGGGCCCGGTGCCGACCGGCTGCTCGTTGAGCAACTCCGGCGTGCCATTTTTAATCAGCCGGTTAGCGTATTCCTTGGACGGGATCGAGGTGAATTCCATCGTCCTGTCGGCAAGGAACGCCGCTTCCGGTCGATTCAGCACAAACTTCACCGTATAGTCATCGACCTTGACGATTTTCTCGGTAATATCGGTAAGCCCCATACCGTCGAACTATGCATAAGCTCCCGCATAATTGTAATAGGGGCTATTTTCATCGGTCTGGCGGGTGAGGGAGAACACGACATCGTCGGCGTTGAGATCGCGGGTCGGGGTGAAATAATCGGTGATGTGGAAGTTGACGCCCCTGCGCAGATGAAAGATTATCACCTTGCCATCGTCTGATATATCCCAGCTTTTCGCAAGGTCGGGGACCAGATCAGTCGTTCCCGGGGCAAAACGAACAAGCTGATTATAGATGTTATGCGCGCTTGCATCGAACGTGGTGGAACTGGTACAGGCCGCCGGATCGAAGCCCTCGGGGCTTGCCTCCGAGCAATAGACGAAGGCTTTGGCCTGCACCGGCCACGTCCCCGCCGTCATAAATGCGCCGGCAAGGACAAGTCGAACAATCTTTTTGAACGCTGACATGATTCCAATCTTCCCATTATGTTCCGTCCGGCTCGCGGAGTCCGCTTATGGGAGATAGTGTGTAATTTTTACTTTCGTGTCAACGCAAGAATTGAGAACAGACTGGCGGGCAATAATGCACACCCAGAGGGTTTGGTCGGACCGCGATCACGCCGAACCGACAGCGCAAGGATCAGTCCGTCTTAAGCGGTCTCGGCCGTTTCCCGAACAGGCCCCGAATCAAGCCCTTTGGCCTCGGGGTCGCGATCCACAAATTCAATGACCGCCATCGGCGCACAATCACCACGACGGAACCCTGCCTTCAGCACCCGCGTGTAACCGCCTTTACGCTCGCCATAGCGTGGCCCCAGAGTTGCAAACAACTTGGCGACCATCTTGACGTCGCTAATCCGCGAAATCGCCTGGCGGCGCGCGTGCAGATCGCCCCGTTTGGCAAGAGTGACCAGCCTGTCCATGATCGGCCTTAGGTCTTTGGCCTTGGGCAAGGTGGTGACAAGCTGCTCATGTTTGACAAGGGCCACCGCCATATTGGCAAACATCGCCTTGCGGTGAGCCGACGTTCGATTGAATTTCCGTCCCCGTTTATGGTGTCGCATCAGCTCCTCCATGCAAAATTCACCATGCCGGACGGCGAATCCGCCGCCAACTGACCATGCTCAGTATTGGGTGTCATATTTCCGGACCAGCTCCTCAATGTTCTCCGGCGGCCAGTCGGCGACTTCCATGCCAAGATGCAGGCCCATCTGCGCCAGAACCTCCTTGATTTCATTGAGCGATTTACGGCCGAAATTCGGCGTGCGCATCATATCCGCCTCGCTTTTCTGAATGAGGTCGCCGACATAGATAATGTTGTCATTTTTAAGACAATTGGCCGAACGCACCGACAATTCCAGCTCATCGACTTTTTTAAGAAGCGTTGCATCGAACGGCAGCTCGACCCTCGGTTCGATGGCCTCGATGCTGTGCGCGGGATCGTCAAAATTGACAAAGACCTGCAATTGATCCTGCAAAATCCGCCCGGCATAAGCCACGGCGTCCTCCGGCCTGATCGAACCATCCGTTTCCAGCGTCAAAATGAGCTTGTCATAATCAAGAACCTGGCCTTCCCGTGTATTCTCGACGCGATACGATACGCGCTTGATCGGGCTGTAAAGGCTGTCTACGGGGATGAGGCCGATAGGGGCGTCATCAGGCCGGTTGCGGTCGGCCGCAACATAGCCCTTGCCCGTGTTGACCGTAAGCTCCATGCGAATCTCGCAACCCTCCTCAAGCGTGCACAGCCCGTGTTCGCGATTGAGCAACTCGACATCGGTGCTTTCGGCAATATCGCCAACCGTCACGACACAAGGCCCCTGCTTCCTCAACGTTAGACGCTTCGGGCCTTCAGCGTGCATCTTCAGCGCGATTTCCTTGATGTTGAGGATAATATCCATCACATCCTCGCGCACACCCGCAATCGAGGAAAATTCATGGAGCACACCGTCAATCTGTACCGAGGTCACAGCAGCGCCCTGCAGGGACGATAAAAGCACGCGCCGCAATGCATTGCCCACTGTGGTCCCGAAGCCGCGCTCCAGCGGTTCGGCCACAACAACGGCAACCCGTCCGGCGTCACGACCCGGCGTGACGTTGAGCTTGCTCGGCTTAATCAAATCTTGCCAGTTTTTATGAAACACGTTCCGAACCCTCGTTCGCTCATTGACAAAACAATTCCCCTGCCCGAAGCAAGGCGACCACCAACGACGCCATCATCCCGCTGTCTCCGCCCGGACAACCGGCATCCGGGAGACCCCAGGAACGGATGGCATATATTCAGACCCTGCGCCGTTTCGGGGGACGGCACCCATTATGCGGAATCGGTGTAATGTCCCGAATGGACGTGATCTGCAAACCGATCGACTGCAACGCCCGCAATGCGGATTCGCGGCCGGCTCCCGGCCCTCTGATTTCAACCTCCAAGGTTTTCATGCCATGCTCCATGGCCCTGCGTCCGGCCTCTTCCGCGGCAATCTGGGCGGCGTAGGGCGTCGATTTGCGCGACCCCTTGAATCCCATCTTGCCCGCGGAAGACCACGAAATCGCATTGCCCTGCGCATCGGCGATGGTAACCATGGTGTTGTTGAATGATGCGGCGACATGCGCGACGCCGGAAGCAATATTCTTGCGTTCCTTGCGGCGCGGGCGTGTTTTGTCCTTAGTCATTTTCAGCTCACTTTGATCCGGTTATTTCTTCTTGCCGGCAATGGATTTCGCCGGCCCTTTTCGTGTATGCGCATTGGTATGGGTTCTCTGGCCACGAACCGGTAGCTTGCGACGGTGCCGCAAGCCCCGGTAACAGCCAAGATCCATGAGCCGCTTGATGTTCATCGACACCTCGCGACGCAGATCCCCCTCAACGATATGATCGCGGTCAACGAGCTCACGAACCTGCGCAAGTTCGGAATCCGACATTTCATTCACCCGGCGTTTTTCCGGTATGCCCGCCCGGCCGCAAATCGCCCCCGCCGTATGTCGGCCTATGCCATGAATATAGGTCAGCGCGATTCTTACGCGCTTGTCCGATGGGATATTGACACCTGCAATACGGGTCATGTCATCTTCTCCTGCACCTCACCATGGCCGCCAAGCCACGGGGGGTCATCGATTGCTCGCCGAACGAATTGCTTCGAGGCCAAAAACGAGAATGCCATCGCGAACCTGCCACCGCAAGGCCCATACCCCGGGTATCTTCCGTTGATAACGGCGCACTCCCTACGGCAATTCCGACATTTTGTCAACCATACGTTCGACATGGGCCCCTCACGCCGATTTTGCCCAACACCTCCTCAATCCCACGGCTGACAGTCTCTATATCGGCCATGCCATCGATATTTTTCAAAAGCCCACGCTCGTTATAATAGGCGATTAAAGGCGCCGTTCGCCGGTGGTAAACCTCAAGGCGCCTTTCCAGCACTTCGAGCGTGTCATCGGCGCGAATACCGCCTTGGGCCTCGCGAACTCTCTTTTCAATGCGCGCAACGCTGACGGCGTTGTCGATTTCAAGCTGTATTACCGCATCGAGCCGACGGCACTGCTTTTCAAGCAGCTGCTCCAGGGCCTCCGCCTGAACAATGTTACGCGGAAAGCCGTCCAGAATAAAACCATCGGCGCATTGCGGCGCATTGATCCGCGCCGAGATGAGATCAACCATGACCTTATCCGGCACCAGCTCTCCCCGCGCCATGGCAGCTTTAATTTTTTGGCCAACCGTACCCCCTCCAGCAATCGCTTCGCGTAAGAGGTCGCTGGCGGAAAGTTGCCTTGCGCCGCAAAACCGTTCAATACGCTTGGCTTGGGTGCCTTTTCCCGCTCCAGGGGCCCCGAGAAGAATCAGATTCATCGCCGTTTTCCCCGCACTCTGGCCTTCCTGACCAACCCCTCATATTGATGCGCGAGCAGGTGGCTTTGTATCTGGGCAACCGTATCCATGGTGACGGAGACCACAATCAGCAAGGATGTTCCGCCAAGAGACAACGGCACCGCCACCCGACTTCGCAAGATTTCCGGCAGAACGCACACCAGCGCCAGATAGAGCGCTCCGACCACGGTAATGCGGGTGAGGACATAGTCGATATGCCGCGCCGTTTGTACCCCCGGGCGGATTCCAGGAATGAAACCGCCATACCGCTTCAGATTATCCGCAGTGTCCGCGGGGTTGAACACCACGGCGGTATAGAAAAATGTGAAAAACACAATGAGCGAGACATAAAACACCAGAAACAATGGCTGGCCACGGCCGAGCAATGCGGTAACGCCACCAAGCCAAGCCGGGCCCTGACCGGCGGTGAAATTGGCGATGGTTATCGGCAGAAGCAAAAGCGAGGAGGCGAATATCGGCGGAATGACCCCTGCGGTATTGAGCTTAAGCGGCAGATGAGAGCTGTCGCCCTGAAACATTTTATTGCCCATCTGTCGCTTGGGATACTGCACGATCAGCCTGCGCTGCGCGCGTTCCATGAAGACGATAAAAGCAATCACGCCAAGGGCTATGATCAATATGGCGATGATCGCATAGGTTGATATTGCCCCCTGGCGTCCAAGTTCAAGCGTTCCGGCCAACGCGCCCGGCAACTGCGCGACGATGCCGGAAAAAATGATCAGCGATATGCCGTTGCCTACGCCGCGCGCCGTGATCTGCTCACCAAGCCACATTAAAAACACGGTGCCGCCAGTCAGTGTGATGACGGTGGTCAAACGAAAAAATGCTCCGGGGTCCCTCACGACATTGCCCGATCCCTCAAGGCCGACGGCAATGCCATAGGCCTGCAAAACAGCCAATATAACCGTGCCGTATCGCGTATATTGGTTGATCTGCTTGCGGCCCTGCTCGCCTTCTTTCTTGAGCCGTTCAAATTGCGGCGCCAGTGTCGTCATGAGCTGCACGATGATCGAGGCTGTGATGTAGGGCATGATATTGAGAGCGAAAATGGCCATGCGTCCCAATGCGCCGCCGCCCAACCCGTTGATCCAGCCCAGGATGCCGCTGGATTGCTGCTGCACAAGGCGTGCAAGCTCCACCGGATCGATCCCCGGAATCGGGATATAGGTACCCAGACGATACGCCAGCAACGCCCCGAGGGTGAACCATATACGCCTCTTGAGATCCCGCGCCTTGGCAAAGGCCGCGAAATTGATATTCGCGGCAAGTTGTTCCGCTGCCGAAGCCATCTGCCACCTACCACTGCTTTTAGAGCAATTCCTTAAGACAAAGTGGGAACCGGACAGCGGGGCCGCGCCACTCGCAGTGGTCGCACCACTTTTCCGTCCGGAATTGCGTAAGAACAAAAACTTGAAAAGCACAATCCGAGCTTGCCAAGCCAGAGCCGAGGACGATCAAGGTTATGCCGCCAAAATAAAAACTTAAGGGTGCCGGTCCGATTCAAGCGGAGCGAACGGCGATCTGAAGCACGTCCGGTGATCCGGTCTTCACTGGAAGTGCTCTAAGGCGGGAAAATACCCTGCTAACAGGGAAAGCCCCTTACCTCAACCCGAAAAAGCCTTAGGCATCAACGCCTCCTTCTTTCGCGCCGGAACTTCCCACTCTCACCCCGACGCTTCGCCGGGCTTATCGGCGCCCGCGGGCCCCTTGCGTTGTTTCGTTAAGACCGATCCGCCGACTTTCTCAATAGCGGCAGCGGCCCCTTTCGAGGCATGGTCCACTTCAAAAGCCAGTTTGGTCTTCAAGCCATCCTTGCCGATGAGGCGAACACCATCCTTCAACCGCCGGACCAGGCCGGCCGCCAACAACGCTTCCGCCGTCACCGGTTTTGCGGCGTCAAGACGCTTTTGGTCGACGGCCTGTTGAATTCGCGAAAGATTAACCGCGTTGTAGCTCTTGGCGAACGGGGTGTTGAAGCCGCGCTTCGGCAGGCGCCGATAAATCGGCATCTGCCCACCTTCAAAACCCCTGATGCTCGCGCCCGAACGGGATTTCTGGCCCTTTTGCCCTCTGCCCGCGGTTTTGCCGGTTCCGGAACCAACACCACGACCAATCCGTTTGGGCGGACGTCTTGCTCCGGGGTTGTCCACCAATTGGTTGAGCTTCATATCCGATCTCCTGAATTTTCACCTCTGCGCAACCCCGCATATTCTCAGATAATGCGAACGAGGTGAGCGACTTTACGGATCATACCGCGGATCTCAGGCGTATCCGCCAGGGTTTTACGACGGTGCAGCTTATTGAGACCAAGACCTTTCAAAGTGGCGCGACACGCCTTGTGGTGCCGGATCGCGCTGGCGATCTGTTCCACCGTGAGGGTCTTTTTAAGGGGTGTTTCAGCCATGATTCACTCTTTTTTCGGCCCCATTATCTCTTGGGGACACCGTGCCAAAAATCACTCTGTTGCCGCCGTCGAACCGCGCCTGCGCGCAACAATATCGCTCACCCTTTTACCACGGCGCGCCGCCACCTGACGCGGGCTCATCTCGCTGCCGAGCGCATCGAAGGTCGCGCGAATCATGTTGTAGGGGTTGGACGTTCCGATCGATTTGGCCACGATGTCCTGCACGCCCAAGGACTCGAAAATCGCGCGCATCGGTCCGCCCGCGATAATACCGGTGCCCGCGGGGGCCGCGCGCAACACAACCCGCCCGGCGCCGTGAGAACCGATCACGTCATGGTGAAGAGTGCGACCCTCGCGCAGAGGAACGCGAATCAGAACCCGTTTGGCCATCTCGCTAGCCTTGCGCACGGCTTCCGGCACCTCGCGCGCCTTACCATGACCAAAACCGACCCGGCCCTTCTGATCGCCAACCACAACCAACGCGGCAAAGCCAAATCGCCGCCCGCCCTTGACCACTTTGGCCACACGGTTGATATGGACGAGCTTGTCCACAAATTCACTGTCTTGTTCGTTGCGTTCTTTCATAGAAGTCTTCCCGTGCCTGTCAGTACACTATCAGAAGCTGAGGCCACCTTCACGCGCCGCCTCGGCCAGTGCCTTTATTCTGCCGTGGTAGAGATAACCGCCGCGATCGAAAACAACCTCGCCCACCCCCGCCTTGCGGGCGCGCTCGGCAATGAGCTTGCCAACGGCATGGCCGGCGGCGGCATCGCCTCCAGTCTTCAGCTGCTCTTTCAGATCAGGATCAAGAGTGGAGGCCGCGGCAAGCGTTATGCCTTTATCATCGTCGATAATCTGGGCGTGAATGTTGTTGTGAGAACGGAATACGCTTAAGCGCGGCCGTCCCCGGCCACGCAGACGCAGCACCCGGCGTACACGGCGCCGCCGTTGTTTCAGCGACACATCATGACTCATCGAAACCCGCCTCGTTATTTCTTCTTGCCTTCCTTGCGGAGGATATATTCATCGGCATATTTGACCCCCTTGCCCTTGTAAGGCTCCGGGGGCCGGAAACCCCGAATCTCCGCCGCGACCTGACCCACACGCTGCTTGTCATTACCGCAAACCACAATCTCGGTCGGCTTTGGAACCTGAATGGTCATCCCTTGCGGAACCGGGTAGAGCACATCATGACTGTAACCAAGCTGGAGTCTCAAATCCTGCCCCTGCATGGCCGCGCGATACCCCACGCCATTGATTTCGAGCCTGCGGGTGAATCCCTTTGTTACCCCCTCAACCATATTGGCCACGATTGTGCGCGACAGACCCCACATGGCGCGCGCGCGCCTGGATTGATCGCGCGGCGTAATGACAATGCGGCCCTTCTCCAACGTTGCCGCAACCTCTTCCACAAGAACTGCCGAAAGACACCCTTTCGGCCCCTTTGCCGAGACAGCCTGGCCATCGAGCGTGACATCGACGCCCTCAGGCAGCTCGACCGGCTTTTTACCAATGCGCGACATGGCTCGTATCCCCTGATATTATAGCGCGGGCGATGACCGGTCTCCGGCACATCCGCAGTCCTGAAATCACAAGTCCGAAGACAGTTAAAAAACCTCGCACAAAACCTCACCGCCAACATTGTTCTCACGGGCGACGGCATCGGACATCACACCTTTCGATGTGGAAAGAACGGCAATGCCAAGCCCGTTAAACACCGCCGGCATGGCGCCAACACCGGCGTAAACCCGGCGTCCCGGCCGCGAGATCCGCCGGATATGGCGAATGACAGGCTCTGAATCGAAGTATTTGAGAGAAATCTCATACTCGGGCACACCACCTTCACCGGAGACATCTTTATAGCCGCGAATGAACCCCTCGCCTTGCAGAACCCCAAGGACGGCCCCGCGCAATTTCGACGCCGGGGTGCTAGTTTTGGCTTTTCGCCGCATCTGCGCGTTGCGAATGCGCGTCAACATATCGCCCAGCGGATCCTGAATGGTCATCCTGCCTGTCTCCTTCAAGTCCCGTCCTGTTCACCAACTCGACTTGACCATACCCGGAACGGCGCCGTCCAGAGCGAGGGTTCTCAGAGCAATACGAGACACCTTGAGTTTTCGATAAAAACCACGGGGCCGACCCGATAGTTCACAACGGTTGCGAATGCGATTCGCCGCGGAATTACGCGGCAGCCGGGCAAGTTTCAATTGCGCCGCAAACCGCTCTTCCATCGAGACGGAACGGTCTCTGGCAACAGCCTTCAAGCCCGCCCGCCGGTTTTTATAGGTCGCGGCCATCCGCCGTCGCCTGCTGTTGGTCTCAACCGCACTTTTCTTGGCCATTAATCGTCCTTTTCGATTTTTTGATTTTCACCCGCTCAAAGCAGGCGATTATGCCGCCTGACGCCGGTTGGGCTTCCGAAACGGAAAGTTGAGTTCCCCAAGCAGGGCTCTCGCTTCCCCGTCGGTCCGCGCCGTCGTGCATATGATAACGTCGAGACCGCGAATACGCTCCACCTTATCGTAATCAATTTCGGGGAACACGATATGTTCCTTGATCCCCATAGCATAGTTGCCGTGGCCGTCAAAACTTGCATCCGACAGGCCGCGAAAATCGCGCACCCGCGGCAGGGCAATGGTCAAAAGACGGTCAATGAATTCATACATATGCCGGCGCCGCAGAGTCACCTTGACCCCGACGGGCATTCCTTCGCGTAATTTGAAGGCCGCAACCGATTTGCGCGCGCGCGCAATAACGGGTTTTTGCCCGGCAATAAGGGCCATATCGCTCGCTGCCGCGGAAATCAGTTTGGAATCGCCGATCGCCTCGCCAACGCCCATATTCAAAATGACTTTGTCGAGCTTCGGGATCTGCATCGGATTATTATACCCGAAAGTTTTGCTCAGGCGAGCGCAAATCCGGTCCCTATAAAGCACTTGCAGCCGTGCGGTCATGTTATCAGCCATCGATCACCTCTCCCGAGCGTCGGGCATAACGCACCTTCCTGCCATCATCGAGAATCTTGTGGCCAATCCGGACCGGCTTGCCGTCCGCCGGGTCTTCAAGCGCCAGATTCGAAAGATGCACGGGCAATGTCTTCGACACAATGCCACCTTCTTGCGTCTGGGTCTGACGCTGATGGCGACGCACGACATTAACCTCTTCCACGACGGCCCTGCCTTCCCGAGACAGAACTCTCAAGACCTTGCCGCGTCTACCCTTGTCCTTACCGACCATCACAACAACATGATCGCCCTTTTTGATTCTCGCGGCCATCACAGAACCTCCGGCGCAAGGGAAATAATTTTCATATGCCGTTTCGCCCTCAACTCACGCGGCACCGGGCCAAAAATGCGGGTTCCGACCGGCTCCCCCTGATTATTGATCAACACCGCCGCATTGCGGTCGAACCGGATCACCGACCCGTCCGGGCGACGAATGTCCTTCGCCGTGCGCACGACAACCGCCCTCATCACATTGCCCTTCTTGACGCGCCCCAAGGGTATGGCCTCTTTAACCGAGACGACGATAATATCCCCGACCGCGGCGTATTTACGCTTTGATCCCCCGAGCACCTTGAGGCATTGGACGCGGCGCGCGCCGGAATTGTCAGCGACATCCAGATTGGTTTGCATCTCGATCATGACATGACCCGTCTTGCATACGAAAGTTCGCTTAACTCAGCGAGCGTCCTGTTAATTTTCGATCTCAAAATCGTCAGACCTGTTTTTCGGCATTGTCCTCAAACCAGCACCCAGCGTTTCCGTTTGGAGAGCGGACGGCATTCCTGAATGCGCACGACATCGCCCGCTTTCGCGGCATTCGCTTCGTCATGGGCATGGAATTTTTTGCTCCGGCGCACGGTCTTCTCCAACAAAGGATGCGTGAATCGGCGCTCAACCCGCACGACAATGGTTTTGTCGTTCTTGTCGCTCAGCACCACACCTTGCAAAATGCGTTTTGGCATTATTCAGAGCCTTTCCCGGTTTTTCGAGCCGCGCTTGCCTTGGCTTGCCGTTCGGCGCGAGCCGTTTTCATGCGGGCGATAGCGCGACGAACTTCGCGAATGCGCGCGGTGTTCTCCACCTGGCCAACCGCTTTTTGAAAGCGCAGATTAAACTGCTCTTTCTTCAGATTGAGCAATTCATCCCCGAGCTGATCGTCACTCATGATTTTAACGTCTGTGGCCTTCATGGATCACCTCTGTCTCGTCACCGCCTCGGTCGTTTTTCCAAAGGCCGCTTCATTCCGGTCTCAACCGTCATATTGCCGTCATTCATCATAGGGTCGCAAGCCATGTATGCTACTCACCGTAACGTGTGATAATCCGCGTTTTTACCGGCAATTTTGCCGACCCCAGCCGCAATGCCTCTTCCGCGACGGAGCGAGGGATGCCGTCAATCTCAAACATGATCCGCCCCGGATGCACCCTCACCGCCCAGAATTCCGGCGAGCCTTTTCCGCTGCCCATGCGGACTTCAGTCGGCTTCCTCGAAACCGGTATATCGGGAAAAATTCTGATCCACACTCGCCCCGCGCGCTTCATGTGGCGCGTAATCGCCTGACGCGCGGCCTCGATCTGGCGCGAGGTGATCCGTTCAGGCCCCATCGCCTTCAAACCATAAGCCCCGAAATTCAAATTCACGCCGCCTTTCGCCGCGCCGTGGATACGACCCTTATGCTGCTTGCGGTATTTCGTTCGTTTTGGCTGCAGCATTCTTCAATACCCCTAAAAACTTTCCCTAATCTTGATTCCGACCCGTCACATCATGCGCGCGGCTTATGAGAACCATCCTGCGCATTCATATTCCGACGTTCCGTCGCCATGGGATCGTGCTCGAAAATCTCACCCTTGAAGATCCACACCTTCACACCGACCGTACCATAGGCGGTATGCGCGGTCGCGACGCCGTAATCGACCTCGGCTCTTAAAGTATGCAACGGCACCCGGCCCTCACGATACCATTCGCTGCGCGCAATCTCCGCGCCGCCGAGCCTGCCGCCTGCCGTGATCCTGACCCCTTCAGCGCCGGCGCGCATCGCCGATTGAACGGCCCGTTTCATGGCGCGGCGGAAGGCAATGCGACGTTGGAGCTGCTGGGCAATGTTTTCCGCGACAAGCTGTGCATCGGTCTCGGGCTTGCGCACCTCGACGATATTGAGATGGGTATCCGAATGCGTCATTTCGGCAATTTTGCGACGCAAGCGCTCTATATCCGCGCCCTTCTTGCCGATGACCACGCCTGGGCGGGCGGTGTGAATGGTCACCCGACATTTTTTATGTGGACGCTCTATCACGATTTTTGAAACGCCGGCCTGTTTGAGACGACTCTTTAAGAAGGTGCGAACACTAATATCCTCGTGCAACATCGAGCCATAGTCGTCGCCTTCGGAATACCAACGCGAATCCCATACTCTGTTTACGCCGAGGCGCAAGCCAATCGGGCTTACCTTCTGTCCCATCACACACCCTCCCTGACTTCTCGCAACACCACGGTGAGCCTGGAAAACGGCTTTTGAATCCGCCCGGCGCGTCCACGCGCCCGCGCTCGCCAACGCTTGAGAACAAGACCCTTGCCGACATAGGCCTCTTTCACCACCAGCAAATCCACATCCAGCGCATGATTGTTTTCGGCATTGGCGATGGCCGATTGCAGGGTTTTCTTAACATCCACGGCAATTCTCTTGCGCGAAAAGGTAAGCTCGGACAGGGCGCGCTCGACAGGCTTGCCGCGAATCATCGACGCCACGAGATTGAGCTTGCCCGGCGAAACCCGCAGCTTCCGCGTCACGGCGCGAGCCTCATGATCGGCCAACATCGCCGGTTTGGGTTGCTTGCCCATGCTATTTCCTTCGTGCCTTCCTGTCCGCCGCATGGCCGTAATAGGTTCTCGTCGGCGCAAACTCCCCGAGCTTGTGCCCAACCATTTCTTCACTGACCAGAACCGGAATATGCTTGCGCCCGTTATGGACCGCAAAGGTCAAGCCGACGAATTGCGGAATAATCGTGGAGCGTCTGCTCCAGGTCTTGATCGCATGGTTGCGCCCGGATTCGCGCGCATCCTCAGCTTTCTTGAGCAGGTAGCCATCGACAAACGGGCCTTTCCAGACAGAGCGTGACACCGGTTTCTCCTTTATCTGGACTTACGCTTGTGCCTGCCGCGCACAATATATTGATCCGATAGTTTGTTCCGGCGAGTCCGCTTGCCCTTGGTCGGTTGCCCCCAAGGCGTCACCGGGTGACGCCCCCCCGACGTTCGGCCCTCGCCGCCGCCATGGGGATGGTCGACCGGATTCATCACCACTCCACGGGTCACCGGTCGCCGGCCAAGCCAGCGCGAACGCCCCGCCTTGGCTTTTGACTGGTTGGCATGATCGGCGTTCGACACCGCGCCCACCGTCGCCAGGCATTCAGCGCGCACCATTCGGGTCTCGCCGGAACGCAAGCGCAACAGCGCCAACCCCTGATCGCGACCGACAAGTTGGGCATAGGCGCCGGCGGCACGGGCCATTTGGCCGCCCTTGCCGGGCTTCATTTCGATGTTGTGCACGATGGTCCCCACCGGCATGTTGGCAAGCGGCATGGCGTTTCCCGGTTTTACATCGATATGCTCACCGGCGACAACCTCATCGCCCTCGCCGAGTCGCTGTGGGGCCAGTATGTAGGACCGCTCGCCATCTTCATAACGCAAAAGCGCGATAAAGGCGGAACGATTGGGGTCATACTCCAAACGCTCTACATTCGCCGCAACGCCGAATCTGCGGCGACGAAAATCAATCCGGCGATAACAGCGCTTATGCCCGCCGCCCCGATGCCGGACGGTCATACGGCCATGATTATTGCGCCCGCCGGATCCGGTCAGCCCCTCGCTCAACATCTTGACCGGCTTGCCTTTCCAAAGCCTGGAACGATCGACAAGAACAAGGCCACGCCGACTTGAAGTCACAGGCTTGTAGCTTTTCAATGCCATTGCTCAAAAGCTCCTGAAAACCACCTTAAAGACCTGTCGCCACATCAATCGAACAGCCTTGCTTGAGCGTCACAACCGCCTTCTTGACATCGCTTTGTATACCTTTAATGCCGCGAAAACGCTTGGTCTTTCCCTTCCGGTTCAAGGTATTGACCGCGACCACGCTGACCTCGAACAAGGTTTCCACCGCCTGCTTGATTTGCGGTTTGCTCGCTCTGCTCGCCACATTGAAAACGACTTTGTTCTGTTCGGACTGAGAGGTCGATTTCTCCGTAATCACCGGAGAGACGATAATGTCATAGAGCTTTTCCTTTTTCATTGGAAACGCTCCTCCAGCACTTCCAGCGCCGCCCTGGTCAGCACCAGAGTGTTCCGCCGTAAGATGGCGTAAACATTCAGCCCCTGCACCGGCAGAACGTCGAGCTTGTGAATATTGCGCGCCGCGAGCGTTACATTTGGCGCCACCCGCGCCCCATCGACAACCAATCCATCATTGGCGCCAACCTTCTCGAAGGCCGAAACGAGGAGTTTCGTTTTTGGCGCATCAAGATGGAGCGCATCAAGAACAATCAACTGGCCATCCCTGGCCTTTGATGACAGCGCATGCTTGAGAGCCAATGCCCGCAGTTTTTTCGGCAATGCCACCGAATGATCGCGCACAACCGGACCAAAAGACTTGCCGCCACCGCGGAACAACCCAACCCGGCGGCTGCCATGACGCGCCCGTCCCGTGCCCTTCTGGCGAAACAGCTTGGCCCCGGAATAAGCGACCTCGGAGCGGTTTTTCGCCTTATGTGCGCCGGAACGACGCCGGGCAAGCTGATAGACCACCATACGATGCAGAATATCGCGACGCGGCTCCAGACCGAAAATACTATCGGGCAGTTGCACCGTGCCGGCCTTCTCGGCATTTAATGTCATAACATCGGCCTTCATGGCGCCTTGCCCTTTTAGTCTTCGGTCGAACCATCATCCGTGACCGGAGCCGTGACAGACTCAGCATCATCGCCGGCCATGGTCTCCGCTTTCACTCCCGACAGGCGGACCCCTCCGGGGAACGGAACGCCCTCGGGAAGTCCGCGCTTCACCGCATCGCGCAAAAACACCCACCCTCCCTTGGAGCCTGGAACCGCTCCACGAACCATGATCAGGCCATGGTCGCAATCGGTGCGCACAACCTCCAGATTTTGGGTCGTGACTCGCTTTGCACCCAGCTGACCCGCCATTTTCTTGCCCTTGAACACTTTGCCGGGGTCCTGACACTGACCAGTCGATCCATGGCTGCGATGGGCGATGGAAACACCATGAGAGGCTCGCAAACCAGCGAAATTATGCCGTTTCATAACACCGGCAAAGCCTTTGCCGATCGAGAGCCCCGACGCATCGACATACTGGCCGGCGACGAAATGCTCCGCCGTTATTTCCACGCCAATATCGATAAGGGTCTCCGCGGAGACCCTGAATTCGGCAAGTTTGCGTTTCGGTTCCACTTTCACGGCGGCAAACTGGCCGCGAAGCGCCTTCACACAACGCTTGACCTTGGCCTTGCCGACACCGACCTGCATCGCAGTATAGCCATCCTTTTCTTTCGTCCGGTGGGCCACCACCTGACAATTGTCGATCTTCAAGACGGTAACGGGAATCGTCTGACCCGCCGCGGTGAAAATCCTGGTCATGCCCACTTTCCGTGCAATGACACCCGAACGCATCGTTCAAGGCTCCTTTCCACCTTGGAAACTAGAGTTTAATCTCGACGTCGACGCCGGCCGCCAGATCGAGCTTCATCAAGGCATCGACCGTCTGTGGCGTGGGATCGACAATATCGAGAAGCCGCTTATGGGTGCGAATCTCGAACTGTTCGCGACTTTTTTTGTCGATATGCGGCGAACGATTGACCGTAAACCGCTCAATCCGTGTCGGCAGGGGAACCGGTCCGTGAACCTGCGCGCCCGTGCGCCTGGCCGTATTTACGATATCGCGTGTCGAGCTGTCGAGAATCCGATGGTCGAATGCCTTGAGCCGAATACGGATATTTTGCTTCTTAATCATATCAATCCACGCGAATCAACTACCGTCAATATCGACTCATCAGAACCGGAGAAGCGTTATTCCACGATGGAGGAAACCACCCCGGCGCCGACGGTTCGGCCCCCTTCGCGAATGGCAAAATTCAGCTTTTCCTCCATCGCAATCGGCGTGATCAACTCGACATCCACACGAACATTGTCGCCAGGCATCACCATTTCGGTATCCTCGGGCAATGTTACGACGCCGGTCACATCCGTGGTGCGAAAATAAAATTGCGGGCGGTAATTGGTGAAAAACGGCGTGTGACGACCGCCCTCTTCCTTGGTAAGGATATAGGCTTCGGCCTTGAACTTTTTATGGGGCTGAACCGAACCCGGACGCGCCAGCACCTGCCCGCGCTCAACCGCCTCGCGATCGATACCACGCAACAGGCACCCGACATTGTCGCCCGCCTCGCCTTGATCGAGCAATTTGCGGAACATCTCAACCCCGGTCACCGTCGTTTTCTTGGTATCGGTTAAGCCGATAATCTCAACCTCCTCACCGACCTTGACGACCCCGCGCTCGACACGGCCCGTAACGACCGTGCCGCGCCCGGAAATCGAAAACACATCCTCGATCGGCATCAAAAACGGCTGATCCTTCGGCCGTTCCGGCGTTGGAATATATTCATCGACCGCCGCCATCAGCGCGCGTACCGAATCCTCGCCCAGAGACTTGTCGCCGCCCTCAAGGGCGACAAGGGCGGACCCGGAAACGATCGGAATGTCATCGCCGGGAAAGTCATAGGCCGACAGAAGCTCACGAACCTCCATCTCGACGAGTTCCAACAGCTCCGGATCATCGACCTGGTCGCATTTGTTGAGATAAACCACGATTGCCGGCACGCCGACCTGACGCGCCAGAAGAATATGTTCGCGCGTCTGCGGCATCGGGCCATCTGCGGCCGAAACCACCAGAATGGCGCCATCCATCTGCGCCGCGCCGGTAATCATGTTTTTCACGTAATCGGCGTGCCCTGGGCAATCCACATGGGCATAGTGGCGCTTGTCCGTCTCATATTCGACATGCGTCGTTGCAATGGTGATCCCGCGTGCTTTTTCCTCAGGCGCATTATCAATCTGGTCATAAGCGCGATATTCGCCAAAAAGCTTCGTAATCGCGGCCGTCAACGTCGTCTTGCCATGATCGACATGACCTATCGTGCCGATATTCACATGCGCTTTCGAGCGCTCAAACTTCTCTTTCGCCATTTCAAATCTCCATAAACCGGATGATCCGGCTTTTCTTTAACAACTCTCAACTCAACCGCCAGCGCAAACGTCACGCCACCTCCGACTTATGCTTTCAGGCATATTTTGCGACCACCTCATCCGCTACTGCCCTCGGCACATCGGCATAGTGATCGAACTGCATGGAATATTGCGCGCGCCCCTGGGACATGGACCGCAAACTGTTGACATAGCCAAACATGCTGGCCAGAGGCACCATGGCCTCGACAACCGTGGCGACGCCGCGCGTTTCGGTTCCCTGGATTTGCCCGCGACGGCTGTTCAGATCGCCGATAACATCTCCCATATAATCATCCGGCGTCACCACTTCGACGCGCATGACAGGTTCAAGCAGCTTGGCCCCAGCCTTGCGACAGGCCTCGCGAAAGGCCGCCCGCCCGGCAATCTCGAACGCCATGACGCTGGAATCGACATCATGATAGGCCCCGTCGACCAACGTGGTCTTAAGATCCAGCATCGGGAACCCCGCCAAGACGCCGGTCTCTATAACACTCTTGATCCCTTTTTCAACACCCGGGATATACTCCTTCGGGATCGCGCCGCCGACAATTTTCGACTCAAACTGAAACCCTTCACCGGTCTTGAGAGGCTCGACTTCGATCTTGACCCGGGCAAACTGACCCGACCCGCCGGTCTGCTTTTTATGAGTGTAATCAACCTCGGCCACTTTGGAGATGGTCTCGCGATAGGCCACTTGCGGAGCGCCGATTTTAGCTTCGACCTTGAATTCGCGCTTCATGCGATCGACCAGAATGTCAAGATGAAGCTCGCCCATGCCGGCAATGATGGTCTGCCCTGATTCCTCGTCGGTCTTGACACGAAATGAGGGGTCTTCCTGAGCCAGGCGATTGAGCGCCACCGCCATTTTTTCCTGATCGGATTTGGAATCCGGCTCAATCGCGATTTCAATCACCGGATCAGGGAATTCCATACGTTCGAGGATCACCGGACGGGACGGGTCGCAGAGCGTGTCACCCGTCGTTGAGCCCTTCAATCCGGCCAGCGCGACAATATCGCCGGCATAAGCCTGTTTTATGTCTTCGCGGTGATTGGAATGCATTTGCAGCATGCGGCCGATGCGCTCACGCTTTTTCTTGACGGTATTGAGCACCGCGGATCCCTGCTCCATCATTCCTGAATAAACCCGACAGAAGGTGAGCGACCCGACGAAGGGATCGTTCATGATCTTGAAGGCCAGTATGGAGAGCGGTTCATCATCACTTGCCTGGCGCGTGACCTGCTCTTCGGTTTTGACATCGACGCCACGAATCGCGGGAATGTCCACCGGGCTTGGCAAAAAATCGACCACCGCATCAAGAAGCGGCTGTACCCCCTTGTTTTTAAAGGCTGAACCGCACAGAACCGGAAAGAAGTTTACATTACAGGTTCCCTTGCGAAGCAGAGCCTTGAGCGCGGCCTCATCGGGTTCTTTGCCTTCCAGATAAGCCTCCATGGCCGCTTCATCCAGCTCGACGGCCTGCTCGATCATTTTTTCACGATATTCGACGGCCCGGTCATGCAAATCAATCGGAATCTCGCGATATTCATACTCCGCGCCAAGCGTCTCGGCCTTCCAGACGACCGCTTTCATCTTGACGAGATCGACAACCCCGGAAAAATCGCTCTCAGCGCCGATCGGCAATTGGAGAACGACCGGCTTCGCCCCCAGACGCTTTTCAACCATCTCCAGACAGTTGAGGAAATCCGCGCCGATCTTATCCATCTTGTTGATGAAAATCATCCGCGGGACATTGTAGCGGTCAGCCTGACGCCACACCGTTTCCGTCTGCGGTTCGACCCCGGCATTGGCGTCAAGCAGTGCGACCGCGCCATCAAGCACGCGAAGAGAACGTTCAACCTCAATGGTAAAATCCACATGGCCCGGCGTATCGATGATGTTGAGACGCTTGGCGTT
Source organism: Hyphomicrobiales bacterium (assembly GCA_036881905.1). Classification (GTDB taxonomy): domain Bacteria; phylum Pseudomonadota; class Alphaproteobacteria; order Rhizobiales; family Im1; genus JBAJNN01. Next base: position 26,992 of record JBAJNN010000005.1, read on the forward strand.
CCAGAAGCAGGTTGTCGCCGCCGAGGTAATGGTGATGCCGCGCTCTTGCTCTTGCTCCATCCAGTCCATCGTCGCGGCGCCATCATGGACCTCGCCAATCTTGTGACTTTTGCCGGAATAGAACAGAACACGCTCGGTCGTCGTGGTCTTTCCTGCATCGATATGGGCCATGATGCCAAAGTTCCGATAGTCTTCAATTTTATGCGTACGTCCCATGGCGGCCATCCGAGCTTCTCTCACCAGCGATAATGCGAAAAGGCTCGATTGGCCTCGGACATACGATGGATATCCTCGCGTTTTTTAACGGCGGCCCCACGATTGTTCGCCGCATCGAGCAATTCGCCCGACAGACGACCGACCATCGTGTTTTCGTTACGATTGCGGGCCGCGGAAATAATCCAGCGTATCGCCAGGGCCTGACGGCGTTCCTGGCGCACTTCGACCGGCACTTGATATGTCGCGCCGCCAACACGTCTTGAACGCACCTCGACGGCAGGGCTGACATTATCCAGAGCCTGACGGAAGATTGCGAGCGGACTCTGACTGACCTTGGCCTCGATCTGCTCAAAGGCGCCGTAAACGATACGCTCGGCCACCGACTTCTTGCCATCGCGCATGATGTTGTTCATGAACTTCGACAAAACCACGTCCGCGAATTTCGGATCGGGGTTGATCTTGCGTTTTTCCGCGTGGTGACGCCGTGACATTTTCCTTGAAATCCCCCCGGATCAGGGCCCAAACCTCAAACAATATCCAGCCCAAAAGGGCTGGACGGCATTGCATTCCCAACAATTATTTCGGCCGCTTGGCGCCGTATTTCGAGCGGCGCTGACGACGGGCACCGACGCCTTGCGTGTCGAGCACGCCACGAATGACATGGTAACGCACGCCAGGCAAATCCTTCACGCGACCGCCACGAATCATCACCACCGAGTGCTCCTGAAGATTATGGCCCTCGCCCGGGATATAGCCGATGACTTCATAGCCATTGGTCAAGCGAACCTTGGCCACCTTCCGCAAAGCCGAGTTCGGCTTTTTGGGCGTCGTCGTGTAAACGCGGGTGCACACGCCACGCTTTTGCGGACATGATTCCATTGCCGGCACTTTAGTGCGCCCCACCGGCCGTTTACGCGGCCTGCGAATAAGCTGATTGATCGTCGGCATATGATCCAAGCCTGTTTCTGGTTCGTCAAAATCGTTGGTCAACGCCCAAACGGCGCGCTAAAACAGGGTCTCGGCGCGGCCGGCGAACAACAATATACCACACCGCCATCGGCTCGTCGCCGACGACCAATGCTAAGGATACGGTAGGTGACGTGGCTTGAAAACCAAATTCACCGAGCTGATCAGGTCACAATCGATTGCCTCCGGATACCCCGCATTCGCAGGTTACCACATGGCAAGTTGGCGCAACATACTTGCGGGCCCATGCCCCGTCAACCCCTTGTGAAACGAATTTGTCGCGAATTTTGCATTTGGCGGGTGACATAGGCAATATGCCATGGATCCCAGAGCATAATCCGATCCGCAGGCAATAGCTGCGGATCGACAAGATCATGCTTAAAAAACAAGCAACTAGAGTATTTTCCGTGATTCTATGGCCGCGGAAAATGCTCTAGGACCCTTTCGGACCACGACGAAGGGATTTTCCGGCCCGCCAAAACCCTGAAAAACAGCCGCGGCAGTCATGAAACGGCGCGTTGATATGCTGTCTCTCCCCGGGTTACCCCCATATTGCTCCGATTCCCAAAACCGCGGCCGCTTGCAAAAACAAGGAACTCCGATTCGCAAGCGTATTCACCCCCCGCCCGGGCAGGGGTCCATGCGAGATTTATCGGGAATAAAACTCAATCACCAGATTTGGTTCCATCTTCACCGGATAGGGCACATCGTCAAGCACCGGAAATCGCGTTATGGAGGCGGACATTGTCTTGTGATCGGCCTCGATATAATCGGGCACGTCACGCTCGCCCGATTGGATCGCGTCCAATACGACGGCCAATTCCCGCGATCTTTCGCGCAATTCGATCACATCTCCTACCTTGACCCGATAACTCGATATGTTGACCCGCCGGCCATTGACCCTGACATGGCCGTGATTGACAAACTGACGCGCGGCGAAAACCGTTCCCGCCAACTTGGCGCGGTAAACGACCGCATCAAGGCGACGTTCCAATAAACCGATCAGGTTTTCCGAGGTATCGCCACGCATCCGCGCCGCCCTTTCGTAAATGCCCTTGAACTGCTTTTCGGTGATATTGCCGTAATAGCCTTTCAGCTTTTGCTTGGCGCGCAACTGAATCCCGTAGTCCGACAATTTAGCGCGGCGCGCCCGACCATGTTGACCGGGACCATAGTCACGTCGGTTCGCCGGGCTTTTCGGACGGCCCCAGATATTTTCGCCCAAACGGCGATCGAGCTTGTGTTTCGCACTAAGGCGCTTGCTCATGATGTCATCTCCAAATTCACGCGCCAAACACTAAAGAGCCGGATCATATCGTCCGGCCCAATCATAAACTGTCCTTCTCCGTCGATCGAAAGCGACTCGCCGACAGCGTCCCAGCGACGCCGTCTAAGGCACAGCCCCGCCTGCTTTCGTGCAAAAACAGGCCGAATACCTTAGACCACAACCGCCAAACGATAACGTCGGGATCCTCTTATGTCAAACAGAGACTTGCGGCCCTCGAAGCGGTCAAGTGTGGTTTGCCGATCCCCTCGATCGATTCCGACCCGTTTTCCACCTTGACCCAAGGGCGGGATCGCGGAATCGTTTTCAGTTCGCCGGTATCCTCACAATAATCGTTCCCGAGCCTTTCCGGATATGTTCAAATCATCATGGTCGCAAGACCGTACGGCCCGGCGCGACCGTATGATTTGCGCACGGACGCGGCCGTCATGAAACTCGATCCCCACCCTACCGTCCGCACCCAATTGCGCGGCCCGTCCGACCGGGTTGCCGCGGTGGTTGCGCACCAGAGCAAAGCCGCGATTGAGCACGGCGCGGTAACTCAAACTCTCCATGAGTCTGGCCTGCGCCGAAATCCGTCTCTTCAGATCGTCAAGCCTACGGCCCATGCCACGCTCCAGACTCCGGCCGGCGACGTGCGTTCTTTCGTGTTGTCGCCTGATTGCGGCCAATGGCGTCCCGGGCGCCAAGCGTGACATGATCTGGACCAGACGAGTGTGATGATGCCGGATATTGGCCCTTAGGGCGCGGTCAAGACCGCCGGAGGCGATGTCGAAACGCTGGCGCGCCAGCTCGAGTCGGTCTTCGGGGCGTCGCAGAACACGCATGGCGGAGCGCAGCCGCAGCCTGCGCTCCTCAAACAGCCTGACCAGAGAGCGATGCTGACGGGCGGCAAGATCGAGAACCGCCGTCACCAACTCGCCGCGCACCGGCACGACCCGCTCCGCCGCCGCCGTCGGCGTCGGGGCCCGTTCATCGGCGACATAATCCATGAGCGTCCAGTCGGTCTCATGACCGATGGCGGAAATGAGCGGAATCGTGCCCTTGGCGGCGGCGCGCACGGCGTCTTCATCGTTGAATCCCCATAAATCCTCGATCGATCCGCCGCCGCGCGCGACAATGATGACATCGGGACGGGGCACGATTTTGGCCGGGGATTCGCCGGATACGCCATGGCCGGATCTGCCGGAGGGCGCGAGTGAATTGAACCCCCTGATCGCCGCGGCGACCTCCACGCCGCAGGTCTTGCCCTGAACCCGCACCGGCCAGACGATGACATGGCGGGGGAAGCGATCGGCCAGCCGGTGCAGGATATCGCGGATCACCGCCCCGCTCGGCGATGTCACGACGCCGATCACCCGAGGCAGATAGGGCAGGGCGGCCTTGCGTTCCGGCGCAAACAGCCCTTCCGCTTCAAGAACGGCGCGGCGTTTTTGCAAAAGCGCCATCAGCGCGCCAATGCCCGCCGGTTCCATCCGTTCGACGACGATCTGGTAGCGCGACTGGCCCGGATAGGTCGTGATCCGCCCGGTGACGACGACCTCAAGGCCCGGCTCCGGCTGAATCTGCAAACTCCCCGCCGCGGAACGCCAGATAACGCCCGACAACACGGCCTTGTCATCCTTAAGATCGAGGTAGATATGGCCCGAACCCGGCCGGCTGACCCTTCCAAGCTCGCCGCGCACCCGCACCTGGTCGTAACTGGTCTCGAGCGTGCGCTTAAGCGCTAAGGACAACGCGGCGACCGACCATTCGACAATGTTGGTTCTGTTCATTTCTTCCGATGGATTCATGTTTACAAGGTCCAAGCGACGCCTCGAAAATAGCATGGACAGGGAATTCGCGCGAGACCATGATCGATCGGGGGGCATTTGACGGCGGCGACGATCCTGTAATGGGCGAGACGCCAAAAGCCGATATGTCTCTCCCGGGAAGGAGAACACTATCCGCGGCCCGAACCGTCCCGCCCGCTCCGGGAGCAATCGCGATCGGGAGGGGGGCCGTGGTGCTATAACAGCTTGACCAGGGCCGCGATAACGGCGGCCTGCGCCAGCAACAGGCCCGCCACCCATTTGAGAATATCGGCTTTGGTTTCGGCAATATCGCGCTTGAGTGTGACTTCAAGCTCTTTCATGTCGCGTTTGAACGCAACCTCAAGCTCTTTCAGATCGCGCTTGGTGGCGAGCTTGTCGTCGATCAGCCCGGCCTGCTCCTCGGCGAGCCCCTCCGCCTGGGCCGGTGTAAAGCCGGCCTTTACCAACCGTTTGGAGTATTTCAGAGTATCGAACATCAAAATATCCATGGATTACCCCCAGCTGAGACTATGTCCAGTGTAACCTCTTGTCCGTTCACGAGCAAGTCCGGCGCGATGGATACGGCCCTGCCGGTTCCGGCTCATTCATGGGGATTTAAGGCATGATCGGGTTATCCCTTGACCTTGAGACCCTCGATCGCGTGATCATCGCCATCGCCACCTGCCATGATCGCCAAACCGCCGGAATGTCGCCGCTGGACCGGACTTACCGATGATGGTTCACCCCGGTCCCAACCGGCTCGGCGGGTGCGAAGCGCAAGCCCGGATTACTTTCGAAAAACCGTTCCGAATATCGGGCGGCGTCGGCCTGCTCATTTGGCCGGTTCGGCGTCGCAATCCCACCACATATGGGAGAAATCATAATCGAAGCTCTGCATGGGGACCTGATAATACCCATGCAGACAGATATTGGCGGCAAATCGCTTCTTTTGCGTCAACAGGAAGACATCGGACTGCCGCTCGTGAAGCTCAGCCTGGATATCCTTGTAAAGACTGTTGCGCCGGTCGGTATCGATGGCCTTGCGCGACGCATCGATCAAAGCGTCGATCTCGGGATCTTCCACCCAGCTCATCGACGACCACGTGCCCGCGGCCTGCGAGTGATACTGGACGAAGAACACCGAATCGGGTGAAGGGTAGGTCGGCGCGAAGAAGACCTGCGTCGCATTCGGCGTGGTAGTGGGCGAGGACGCCAGTTCAGTGATGCGGTTCCACGGTTCGGGCTGCAATTCCACCTCAAAGCCGATGGTTTCCAAACTGGCCTTGAACAAGAGGGCGATCTCTTCTTCGAATGCAATCTTGGCGACGTAAGAATGGGTGAGTTTGATCGGCCCGGAACCGGCATATTTCGACTTTTTAATCTCCTGGGCCGCCTTTTCGAGGTTGAATTTGGGAGAGGCAAGCGTATCCAGAACGGCATCGGCAAAGGCCGGCGCCAGTGGACCTTTCAGTTCGCCGCCCGGATAGATGACATCTCTTACGGTCGCATAATCCATGGCATAAGCGATGGCGCGACGAATGTGAACATCATCGGTCGGCGCCTTCTGGTTGTTCAACTTCAAATAGAAGCTCGTCGCCGTATCGACGGAAAGTACGCGATAATCGTCGAGCTTCCCGATGGCCTCATAGGTCTCGCTGGCCTGATTTGGCGAAGACATGCCGAGCCGCCCACGCGCTGCCAGCGCCTTCACCGTCGCCTCATCGCGGGTGACGACGAATCGCAGTTCGTCGATGGGCTGTTTTCGGGCCCAACCGCCATGATAGCCCTCATAGCGCGACAGGGTCATGCCGGAGCCGCGCGTCCAGTGGTCGAGCCTGTAGGGACCGGCGCCGCAAGCGTGGTCGCCAAGCCAGCTCTCGCCCCACTCGCCATCGCCCTTCTCCTTCACCAGATCGGAATTGACGACGAGAATCAGCGGCGTCGTGGCGATGAACGGGGCGTGCACCCTATTCAGCACGATCTCGACCGTGCGTGGTCCAAGCGCCCTGACGTTTTCCGGTTCGACAAGTCCGGAAAACAGGTAAGCCGGTCCTTCATCGACAGCGATCAGCCGCCGCAGCGACCACACCACATCTTTCGCTTCGACCGGCGATCCATCCTGGAAAGTGGCGTTTTGTTTAAGTTTGAAGGTGTAGGTTTTGTTGTCGTCGGAAATGTCCCAACTTTCGGCGAGTTGCGGGACGATCCCGCCATTGCCGTCAACGCTCGTCAGCCCGTCATAGAGATTCACGATCGCCATATATTCGGTATAGTCGTTGACCTTGGCCGGGTCGATCGTGCCGAAAATCTGCGTGGCGTTGACGGTCAGCGACACCGTGTCGCGCGCCAGGGCGGGAAGCCCCGCCGTGGCGGCGATGAGCAAGGCGATCGGGACGCGCAAAAGGTTTTTCATGACGGGTTTCCCCTCCGGTTGATACCTGGTCGGCCCTTCTTCATCGGGACAACTCCCCGATGGGGACGTAATCGTGTGAATATCCGAAATAACCGGGACCGACAAGGTCAAGCCCGGCCGGCGTCGCCCATTGCGGATCGCAGGCCAGCCCGATCATGGTGACGGCGCGGCCGAAGCGCAGCTGTTCGGTGGTCACCGGCAGGCCGCCATCGGCGTCGAGCGCGCAAATCAGATCAGGCGTGACCGCCAGAAGGCGATCGTCGCCATCCGAGGCGATGAGATATTCATTCTGGAAATGGACCGTGAAGACACGGCCTTTATCCGCGTCCATACCCTTGAAGATGGCGCGGCCGCGGGCGAAACCGCCCTCGGTGCGCCGCTCGATGTCGGTGATGCGACCGGTGAACAAACGCCTGCCGTCGAGACGGTCTATCAGCGCCTGAGCCGGGTTGCGGTTCGCCCGGCGCTCGGCGGCGATCATGGCGCCGACTTCCTTAATCAGCGACATGGTGCCGCGCAGGATGGCGCGTTTCATTTCGCAACCCGACATGGGATAGAGCGCGACAAGCGCCGCCCCGCCCATCTCGACCGTCTGGCAGCGGGCGAGACGCTCGCCCCAGCGGTTGGAAACGGTGTCGAGAACAGAGAAGTTGGCCTTGTCGTCGACCAGCACCATCGGCGTCGCCTTGACGCCGTGCATGGTGAAGCTGACCATCTGCAGCTCGGGGAAGGCCCGCCCCATGCCGTCGCCGTCGATCAGCGGCAGGCCGCTCGCCGCCGCGATCGCGTAGGGAATGGTCGAATTCAGCCCCCCCGCCTCGATGCAGACCAGCGCATCGGCTCGGCGTCCGAGAACATTCTCAAGCCGTTTCAGCGCTTCATAGGCCTCGCGCCCGTTCGGCGGTTTTTCCAGCATGACCGTCGGCGCGCCCATCATGCACACCGGTACGCACAGCGCGTCGTCGGGGACCATATCGGGCGCGATCACCGTGACCGGACCGTGGCGGGCGATGGCGGATTGAGCCATCAGCTTGCCGATATAAGGGTCACCACCTCCGCCCGTCGCCAGGAAAGCGCCGCCGAGCGCAACGGCGTCCATATCGGAGTCATCGACCGTGAAAACCGGTATCATGCGCTTGCCTCATTCATCGCCCGCATCGGCCGCCATGTCAATTCGGTGAAGCCGAAACCGGCCGGCCCGACCACGTCGAGGGCTTCGGGCGTCCGCAATAACGGGTGGGATGGCAGGGCGAGCACGGTGACGCGCTGGCCGTAGCGCAGCATTTCCGTGGTAATCGCCCCGCCGGTATCGGTATCGAGAATGACGATCAAATCCGGCACGATGACCTCGACCTTGCCATTGCGGGAAAAGACGAGATTTTCATTCTGGATCAGAATACCGGCGGCGTCGCCGGCAAAATCATCGAATCCGATCAGCCTGACCTCGCCGCTGACGAAACCGCCGCGCAAATGCCGTTTCAGCTCGTTGATCTTGCCGCGAAAGACGACGGCGCCATCCTCATTCGCGCAGATAGCGGCGATCGGAGCCGAACCGGCGCGGCGCGCTTCAAGGACGGCGTTTCCCAGAGCGATCGCCCTGGTGTAGGACCCGGGGATCGAATGCCGCTTCACGAAGGCGCCCGTCATCGGCGCGCCGGCGAGAACTGAGGCGCCGCCCTGCGCCACCACGCAGGCCCGCGCCATTCGCTCGCGCCATTTCTCCGAAACGGCATGGTCGAAAATGACGATATTGCCATGCACATCGCACAGCGCCGAGGGTGTCGAGCAATGGCCGTAAATGGCGTAAGTGGTCATCTGCATTTCCGGGAAAGCGCGGCCCATGCCGTCGCAATCGACGACGGGCAGGCCGGCAAACGCGGCGACAATCAGCGGTTCCATGGCGTTCGCGCCGCCGATTTCCTCACAAGCGATGGCGTCAACGCGCAGGCCGAGCCGTTCTTCCACAGCGCGCAGGCAGTTTAAACCCTCGCGCCCCTGCCTGATGCGCTCGAAAGAGACGAGCGGAGCGCCGATCCCGCCGAGCGACACGATTCTGGCGTCGTCTTGGAGCTCAGCCAGCGGCAACATCTTCGGCACATGACCCTCGCGCAACGCCCGGCGCGCCCGCAGCTTGCCGAGATAGGGATTGCCGCCGCCACCGGCGCCGAGAATCCCGGAGCCGATCTCCAGCGCATCGAGCATTGTCTCGTCGAGACTCCAAATCCTTGCCGTGCGTTCAGGCATGAAGACCCTCCATTTCGCCGATCACCTTAACGCGAATGCGCGTGGCGTTGCCCGGCAGATAGGCTAAGGGGATGTCCTCGCGCTCGATCGTTTCGATGGTCTCGGCCTTCGCGCCGGCGCGAATGGCCTTCGCGCGCGCCTCGGCAATGGCCGTTTCCAGGCAGCTTTCGCGGGTCGGCCCGTTTTGCAGCGAGAAGATACGGTCCACCTCGCCGCCGATCTGGGCGATGGCCGCGCCCACCGCATTGGCGACGGCGAAGTTTTCAGGCCGGATCACCTCCAACCGCCCAAGCCGGTCGGGCATCAGGATGGAGCCGCCGCCGACGGCGATGACCGGGATCGGGTCGGGAGAGATGCGGCCGCGCTCGACGCCGCGTTCAAGCGTTGCCGTCATTTCGGCGCGCGCCTTGACGATGAAGTCATGATCGAGCGAGGCGGCCGCCGATGGTCGGGTTCCGACCGCGGCCTTGCCGAGGGCGACGGCGATATCGGTCGCCGTCGGCGTTTCGCCGCCAAAGACCAGCGCCTCTCGCGTGATCATATAGCCGACCGATTGCGGGCCGACCGTCACCCCGCCATCTTCCCGCTCGCGCACCAGCGAGCCGCCGCCAAGGCCGATGGAGAACACATCGGGCATGCGAAAATTCGTGCGCACCCCGCCAATATCGACCACCGTCGCCGCCTGGCGCGGAAAGCCGCGGCGCAGGGCGCCGATATCCGTGGTGGTGCCGCCGATATCGACGACGATGGCGTCGCGCCTGCCGGTCAGGAAGGCCGCGCCCCGCATCGAGTTGGTCGGGCCGGAGGCAAAGGTGAGCACGGGAAATTTCCTCACCATTTCGGCCGCCATCAGCGTGCCGTCATTCTGGGTGATGAAGAAGGCACAGCGCAGACCGGCGGAGGAAAGCGCCTTGGCGAAAGCCTTAACCGTGCGCTCGCTCAGCCTCAGCAAAGAGGCGTTCATGATCGCCGCATTTTCGCGTTCCAGAAGACCGATGCGGCCGATGTCGCTTGAAAGCACCACCCGTAGCTTCGGGTGTTTTTTCACAAGTCGCGTGCGCGCCTCTTCCTCCATTTTGCTGTTGATCGGGCTGAAGACCGAGCTGATCGAGGCGGCAGGGAGCCGCTTCGCGCCGATGTCGTCGGCGATGCGGTCGATCTCGTCGGTATCGAGGGCGGCGATCTCGCTTCCGTCGAACTCGTAGCCGCCGCGCACCATATAAGTATGGTTTCCGGTCGCCTCGCGCAAACTCTCCGGCCAGTCCACCATGGGCGGCAGGCAGGCGGTGGCGGGCAGGCCGAGCCGGATCGCCGCCACCGGATTGAGGTGCTTGCGCTCGATCACCGCATTAGTGAAATGCGTGGTGCCGATCATCGCGTGAGCGATTCCCTCGCGATCGACACCCGATCTGTCGATAGCGGTTTCCAGCGCTTCCAGAACGCCGCTTAAGACATCTTCCGTCGTCAATGTCTTCACGCCGGCGAGTACGGTGCGGCCCTGCATGATGACCGCGTCGGTATTGGTTCCTCCGACATCGATTCCAAGACGATACATTGGTCTTTCTCTCCGTTTCCCATCGGGGCTATGATCGGGCGCGCGCGCCGACGAGATAACGCCGCCGTTCCTCGGGGCCGATGTGGGGTTTGAGGTTCTCTTCCTCCTCCGACATCACCGGCGCCGCGGCGATAAGGGCGCGGGTATAGGGGTGACGCGGCCGGGCAAAGACGATACGCGGGCTCCCCGTCTCCACGATCCTGCCCTTCAGCATGATGGCGATGCGGCCGCAGAAATTGCGCATCAGCGACAAATCATGCGAGATGAACAGGAAGGTCAGGCCAAGCGTGTCGCCAAGCCGGGTCAGAAGCCGGATGACGTTCCTTTGCACCGAAACGTCAAGCGCCGAAGTCGGCTCGTCGAGCACGATGATCCGCGGCTCGGCGGCAAGCGCGCGGGCGATCGCCACACGCTGCTTCTGGCCGCCGGACAGCTCATGGGGGAATTTCGACGCATAGTGTGACGGCAAATCCACGTCGCAGAGCAACGTCTCGATGCGGCTCGCCGCGGCCGCCCCCCTGACGCCGACAAAGGCCAGCGGCACGGCTAATGTCTGGCCGACCGTGCGCTTCGGGTTCAGTGACGTGCCGGGGTTTTGGTAAACGAGCTGGATACGGTTGCGCCGCGCCGCCGCGGATCCGGCGTCAACCGGTTTACCGGCGATCATGATCGCGCCGCTGCTCGCGTGGGCAAGTCCCATGATCATGCGGGCAAGCGTGGTCTTGCCCGAGCCGGACTCGCCGGCAAGCCCGAAAATCTCGCCCTCGCGAATGGACAACGAAACCTCTTTGACCGCGACATGGCGCGAGCTCTTGGCGAACGCGGACCGCCTCGCGAACGCCTTTGAAACGGCGGTCAGTTCGATCATCGGCTTTGCCGTCGATGCGGGCCGGTTGACCACGGCCGCGCCGTAAAGTGGCGGAATCGCTTCCACAAGTTGGCGGGTATAAGCCGCTTGCGGGCGGCGAAACAGGCCGGTCGTCCGCCCATACTCAATGATCTCGCCATGGCGCATGACATAAATCTCGTCCACCATCCGACGCACCAGGCCGAGATTATGGGTGATCATCAGAAGCGACAGGCCGTTATCCGAAACCCGCCGGTCGATCAGCGTCATGATTTCGTCCTGCGTGGTGACGTCGAGCGCCGTGCCGGGTTCATCGGCGATCAGCAGCTCCGGCTGGTGCAGGAGGGACAGCGCAATCAGCGCGCGCTGGCGCATGCCGCCGGAAAGCTGTGCCGGATAAGCGGCGAAGATCCATTCCGGATCGGACAGTTGAACCTTTCGCAGCACATCGAAGATGCGCGCCTTACGCTCGGCGCAAGAGGCGCAGATCCCCAGGCGCCGATCAGCGAAACGCATCACATCGTCAAGATGCCGACCGATCTGCAACACCGGATTGAAGGACGATAAGGGGTCCTGCATGATGATGGAGAAAGCGGTCCCTTTCAGCGCCTCGCGCCGCTTCGGCGGCATATCGAGCACGCTCTCGCCGCGTAAGGATATCCGCCCGCTTTCGATCCGGGCAGTGTCGGGCAACGTGCCCAATATCGCCCTGCCGGTGAGCGATTTGCCGCAACCGGTCTCGCCGATCAGTGCCACGCGCCCGCCTTCGGGGACCGACAGCGCCACATCCTTGAGAATATGTTGGCGGCGACCATAGGCGCTAAACGACACATTGAGGTCGGAAATATCGAGAAGGTTCCGCATCACTCAGACCTCGACGTCGAACATGTCGCGCAGCCCGTCTCCCAAAAGGTTGAAGCCGAGGGTTGCGTAGAATATGGCCAGACCCGGCCCTAAAACCTCCCACCATTGTTCCGGCAGAAACTGTCTGGCGTCGGCGACCATCGAGCCGAGATCGGGTGTCGGCGGTTTGACGCCGAGCCCGAGGAACGACAAGGTCGCGCCGAACAAAATGACGAAGGCCGCATCGAGCGTCGTCTTGACCGAGATGACCGAGATGCAATTGGGCAGAATCTCGCGGGCGAGGATGTGTAGATGGCCGGCGCCGGCGAGACGGGCGGCTTCGATAAAATCCTCCGCCGCGACGGATTTCGCCACGCGGTAGACGAGGCGCGCATGCCAGGTCCACCACACAAGCGTAATGGCGATCATGGCGTTGACAAGATTGGGTTCGAGCACATTGCCGATCGCCAGCGCCATCACCAAAGGCGGGATTGCCAGCATGACGTTGGTGAAGCCGGTCATGCCTTTTTCGATAATCCCGCCGCACCAGGCGGCCACCAGGCCGAGCGCGGCGCCGAGGGGAACGGCGATGGCGAGCACGCCCGCCACCAGGAGCAGCGAGAGCCGGAAGCCGAAAACGACACGCGAAAGAATGTCGCGGCCGACCTTGTCGGTCCCAAGCGGAAAAGTCAGGTTGGGCGGGGTGTGGCGGGCGGAAAAATCGACGACGGCGCCGGCATGATCGGGGAAGGGAGCGATCAACGGCGCGAAGAGGGCGATGAAAACCACCGAAACCACCATGAAAGCGCCGATCCGCGCCGAGCGGTTGCGCGAGAATCGGTACCAGGCCATGGCGCGGGGCGAAAGCCCCGGGCCGGGCGCGGCGGGCGCGTCGAAGGCCATCAGCGGACCTCCTGCAAACGAAGCCGCGGATCGATCAGCATCACGATCGCGTCGACCAGAATATTGACGGTCACGAAAAACAGGCCCGAAACCAGCACCACCGCCATGACCGCGTTGATATCCTTTTGCAGGATGGCTTCGAGCCCGTAGGAAGCGAAGCCACCCCAGGAAAACACCATCTCCACGACGAAGGCATTGCCGATCAGCGAGGCGAATTCGAGACCCAGAACGGTCAGCGGCGCGATCGACGAGAGCTTCAGGAGATAGGGCCAGACGATCACGCGCTCGGGCACGCCAAAGGATTTGAGCGTCAGCACATGGTCGCGCCTTTGCTGCTCGATCATGGCCGAACGGGTGATGCGGGTAATCTGGCCGATTCCCGCCATGGCCAACGCCAGTGCCGGCAGAAGAATATGGCGGGCCGCATTCGCGAACACCTCCGGGCGAGCGGCGAGAAGGGAATCGACGAGAAGCAGGCCCGTCGGTCCCGCGGGCGGGTGGAGCGCGGGATCGATGCGCCCGATGATCGGCCAGCGGCTCAGAACATTGGCCGCCGCGAGCTGCAATATTATGGCGAACAGGAAGCTCGGCATGGTCACGCCGATGATCGAGACCAACCGAGCGATCGTGTCGATCCAGGAATTGCGGTAGCGCGCCGTGACGACGCCAAGGGGCACGGCAATGACGATGATCCCCAGAACGGCGACGATCACAAGTTCGAGCGTCGCCGGCAACAACGATGCAATTTCGCCGATCACCGATTTGCCGGAGATCAGTGATTTGCCGAAATGACCATGCAGCCCATTCCAGAGATAGAGTGCGTATTGTGTGATCACGGGACGATCGAGGCCCATGGAGGCGCGCAGGGCATCGACTTGGGCCTGCGTCGCGTTGGGTCCAAGGGCGATACGCGCCGGATCGCCCGGCACCACGCGGGCGAGAATGAAGATCATCAGCGACAGGACGCAGAGAACGCCGATAAACCCGACAAGGCGTTTTAAAATCGCAGAGATGCACTCCAAAATCATTGTCCGCCGGTCCACTTTAAGCGTCATTGGTGATTTTATCCTGAAACGCTCCACTTTAAAGGTGACGGAACCGCGCGCGCAACGGTAAAACCGGATAGGTTTTGGGCGAAAAGGTCTAGGTTTTCAAGAAAATGGCATGTCGCAAGCGCGCAAATCCTAACGCTTGGGGCCAAGTGCAACCGGCTTTTGCGTCAACGGCGATTATGATCCTCGTCGATAGCCGGCATACGGTTTCACAGACACCCAACCAAGCGCATGGGCGGCCGCGATGGCTTCCCCCCGATTGCCGCATCCCATCTTGCGATAGGTATTCGAGAGATGGAATTTCACCGTCGCTTCCGATACCCGCATCTGCCTGGCCACGAGCTTGTTCGTCCCACCCTCGGCGACAAGACGAAGCGTGCGCAGCTCTTGGCGGGTCAGCGGCGGGTGGCCGGTCTCCGCTCCGAGAAAGCGGGCTTTCAATCGCCGCGCTGTCTCGCGCCGCCCGGCGGCAGAGAGCACTTCACAGGCGATGCGTTTGTCACCGCGCAGCGTTTCGAACATGGCCGCGTCGCCGTGAAGATGGGTGAGGCCGCCCAATCGGGCCGTTCTGTCCAGCATCCCGGCGAAATGTCGCCGGGCACTCGCAATGTCGCGATCCATCCGCGCCAGAAACGCCGACCAGAGTTCAAGCCGCGCACGGTCGCGCTCGCCGATCGCGTCATTGCCCATCAGCGCGGCAATCCGGTCGCGCAAGGAGAGGCGGCGCGGCGCCTGCTCGATCAGATGGCGCAAGCCTGCCATGGCAAGCTCGATCTCCATCGGATCGACGAGGCGGGCGAGGGCATTTTCCGCATGCTCCACCCATGTCGGGGTGATGCGCGATGGTATGGAACTCAGCCGCCCGGCGGCATTGCGCCAGCGCGCCGCCATTTGCAAGATGGCGGTCTCCTGCATGGCGATGGCGACCTCGAAACGACGCGAGCGCCATTGCCGCATACGCCAGCGATCGAGAAAAGCGAGGGCGGCCTCCGGACCCGCTTGTTCCAGCAGAAGCCGGCTGCCCGCCGTCAGTATCGGCCGGGCGATGGCGGGCCAAAGCTCGCCATGGGCGAATGGTTTGAACTCCTCCTCGATGAAGCGGAGAAGAGGGCTCGTCTCTCCCCGTTCGAACGCGACCACGGCCGCCAACATGGTCAACAGGCGCCAATCGGACGGGGTCTCGAAGGAAACATGTTCAAGGCACTGTCGCGCGTCTTTCAGCGCCCCCGATGCTTCCGCCACGCCGCCGCGCCGCAACGCGATCAGGCCTCGGTGCAGATCAATGTAAAACAGAAGCAAATGAGCGCCGGTCCGGCGGTAGTGATAGCGCGCGCGATCGGCAAGGTCCTCGGCGAAGGATATTGTGTGCCGATCGACCGCGCTTGCCAACATGGCATTGTAGAACACACCGCGATTCAAATGGTCGTCGAGCTCCAACTCGGCTGGAAGCTCGAACAGTTTTTCTTGCAGGGCAGCGGAGAGGGCGGCACCCTCGAAGGTTGCCATGACGAAGCGAAACAGACGCAAATCCACCGGATAATGTCTTTTGCCGATGGCGGCGTCAATGTCGAGAAAGTCCGGACCGAAATAGTCCAAGAGTATACGCCGCGTGCGGCCGAGATTACCGGATTTCAGGGCGTACATGGCGGACGTTACGACCAGGACCTCACGTTTTTTCACGAATTCGGGGGGAAAAGCCCGCAACACCGCGGCGCAGAGATCGAATCCATGGAGATTGATGAAATAGGGGCCGCCGAGATCGGAGAGGAGATCGGCGGCGCGCTCGTAATCGCCTGCGGCTTGGGCGAGGCGGAGCGTGTCGATCGGCGCGGAGGGAACCTGTCCGTCCCGTGAGCTTTGCGTAAAGCCTGAAAGCGCGCGTCCGATCAATAGTCCCGCCGCCCTGGATGCGATCCTGACAGTGCGCCGTTCGCTATCGAACAGAATGGTGCCCGGCATTTTTTGCGACAGACTTCGCGCCGCCTCGCTATCGCAGGCGCCATCGGCTCCGGCCTCGCCGAGCTTGCGCAACACGGCATATTCCCGCGGCGACAGGAGTGTGAGAAGCTCGGCCAAATATGGGTCTGCACCGTTCACCGCGCCAGTATAACGCGGCCTCGGCGGGACGCAATCAAGATATATGTTCTGGTGCGGCCGGGGAGACTCGAACTCCCACAAGCATAAGCTCACTAGCCCCTCAAGCTAGCGCGTCTACCGATTCCGCCACGGCCGCACTCTTGCAACGGACAGGGTCGAGGGTGTAACAATCTTGTCTTGGCAAATCAAGACAACCCTGTTGGGCCGTAAACCGGAATGCCGAAAAAACAGCGAAACCGGCGATGTTGCGAACATGTTGCGAAATATCCCGCGAAACGAGCAACCCTCTTCGCACCGGCCCCGATCCGCCAGTGGATTGGAAAGTCGCCCATGGTTTTACCGATTATCAAACCGCCGTGCACCGCATGGAGGATCGGGTTGGCGAAATCGCTTGCGGCGCGGCCGGGGAACTGGTCTGGTTGGTCGAGCACCCCGCGCTCTACACCGCGGGAACCAGCGCCCGGCACGAGGATTTGCTGCGACCGGACCGCTTTCCCGTCTACAAAACCGGCCGTGGCGGCCAATATACCTATCATGGGCCGGGACAACGGGTTGTCTACGTCATGCTCGACTTACGCAAACGCGGACGCGATGTTCGCGCTTTCGTGCGCCTGCTCGAACAGTGGATCATCGATACTCTGGCCGGTTTCGATATTGTTGCGGAACGCCGCGAGGATCGGGTGGGGGTCTGGGTTGGTCGCCCCGAACTTGCCATGGGCCGCGAAGCTAAGATTGCGGCCATCGGGATAAGGCTGCGCCGCTGGATCAGCTATCACGGGCTGGCCATCAATCTCAAACCGGATCTTGAGCATTTTTCCGGTATCGTGCCCTGCGGCGTGAAACGATATGGCGTCACCAGCATTGCCGATCTCGGCGTGACGGCAACCCTCGCCGATCTCGATCGAGCGCTCAAGAACACATTCCGGCAGCTTTTCGCGTCTGGCGAATAATCCCCCCGCGTTTCGGTGGAGAAGTATGCGGCTTAAGGGTGAGCCGAGGGCCTGGGTCGCAGGCGCTTTGCCTCAAATCCGGTGTTGTTCCAGATAGCGCTGGTGATACTCCGCCGCCCTGGTGTAATTGAGAGGAGCCTCGATCGTCGTCGCGATCGGGCGAGGCCGACGATTTTCGGCGTTCGCGGACCGAATCGCGTTACGGGCCGCCTCGGCTTGTTGCTTGTCAAGCGGGAAAATCGCCGAGCGATATTGTCGCCCGACATCCGGACCTTGACGATCTTTCTGCGTGGGGTCATGACAGGCGAAAAAGGCCTTAAGCAGCTGTGAAAATCGCACAATACCCGAATCGAAAGTGATTTTGACCACCTCGGCATGACCGGTTGCGCCGGTGCAGACCTCGTCATAACTCACCCCTTGCGGCGCGCCGCCGCAATAGCCGACCTCGACCTCGGCAACGCCCGCTAACCGCCGGAAATACGTCTCGACGCCCCAGAAACAGCCCGCACCGAAAATCGCCTGTTCCTGCCTGTTCTGCGGATTCCCCATGGCCTTAAGCCTCCCGTCGGTCCCGATGACGCCCTGCCGGCTGAACAACACTCAATCCTTGATGTTCTCACCGCGATTCCCGAAGACCCGGGCAAAGATAACATCAACGTTCCTGGCATGATAATCGGGATCGAACAGGGCTTCCAGTTCGCTTGGCGAGAGCTTTGCGGCAACATCGCGGTCCTGGCCGAGAAGCTCGATAAACCGGCCTTGCCCGCGCCAAGCCTTCATGGCGTTGCGCTGGACCAGACCATAGGCGCTCTCGCGCGTCAGACCGGCCTGGGTCAGCGCCAGAAGGACGCGCTGGGAGTGAACCAGCCCACCGAGGCGTTCAAGATTGCGCTTCATGTTTTGCGGATAGACAACGAGAGTCGCCACGACATTGGCGAGCCGATGCAGGGCGAAATCGAGATGAACCGTGGCGTCCGGCGCGATACCGCGCTCCACCGAGGAATGCGAAATGTCGCGCTCATGCCAAAGCGCGACATTCTCCAATGCCGGGATCACGGCGGAACGCACCAGCCGCGCCAGCCCGGTCAGATTTTCCGTCAGCACTGGATTGCGCTTGTGAGGCATGGCGGAAGAGCCTTTCTGGCCGGCGGAAAAACATTCTTCCACCTCCATGACTTCGCTGCGTTGGAGGTGGCGAATCTCGATGGCCAGATTTTCAACCGCGCCGGCGATCACGCCGAGGGTCGCGAAATACATGGCGTGGCGATCGCGCGGGATAATCTGGGTCGACACCGGCTCCGGCTTCAGCCCCAGCGCCGTGGCGACATGGTCCTCGATCGCCGGATCGATCGTGGCGAAAGTGCCGACCGCTCCTGAAAGAGCGCAGGTGGCGACCTCATCGGCAGCATTGACCAGACGCGCCCGACAGCGGGCAAAGGCCGCATAGTGGCCGGCCAGTTTCAGACCGAAAGTGGTCGGCTCGGCGTGAATGCCGTGGCTGCGGCCTATGCACAACGTATCCTTGTATTGGAAAGCCCGTTTTTTGAGCGCGCCGAGCACATGATCGAGATCGGCCACAAGCACTCTCGACGCCCGCGTGAGCTGAATATTGAGGCCGGTGTCGAGAAGATCGGACGAAGTCATGCCCCGATGCACGAAGCGGGCCTCGGGCCCGATGATTTCGGCAAGATGGGTGAGAAAGGCGATCACATCATGTTTGACCTCTTTCTCGATCGTCTCCATGCGCTTGACATCGAAACTTGCCGCTTGTCCCTTTTCACGCACAATGCGGGCGGCCTCGCGCGGAACCTCGCCGCGCTCGGCCATGGCGTCGAGGACATGGGCCTCGATCTCGAACCATATGCGAAATTTGGCGGAAGCCGACCATATCTCGGCCATTTCCGGCCGTGTGTAGCGTTCGATCATCGATCAAACCGGTTCCCTGGTTGCGTTTTCATCATGGGTCTGTCGTCGGTGTCCCACTAGCAGAAGCCGAAAAGTCATTCAACGCGCATTGTCGAAAACCTGTAAATCGAATTGCCGGAGAACCAACCGACTCTAAACGGGCTTGCGCCGTGGGGTGGTGCGGGCCGCGATCCAGTCGATGAAGGCGGTGCCGCCTCCGGTGACCGGGAGTGTGAGAATGGCCGGCAGCTCATAGGGGTGAAGCTCTTCAATGACGCGGACGGCGTCATCGCCGCGGCCGGCGCGGGTTTTGACGATCATCGCGGCTTCCGCGCCGCGTTGCGGTTGCCCGCGCCATTGGTAAAGCGATATGATGGCGGGAAAAATATTGACGCAAGCGGCGAGATTGCGTTTCAGGAGTTGCTTGCCCAAGGCTTCCGCCTCGCCCGCCGAGGCGAATGTGGTATAGATCAAGATGGGCGCGTTTATATCGCTCATGGGCCTGTCATTCCGATCGTCGTGTGAACCATTTTTCAAGGACTATATCATGTCCGATCTCGCGCAAATTGCCTTTGTCGCCGGTAAGACCGCGCAGGCGCAAGCGGCGTTGGACGCATTGCGGGCGCGCCATGGCGACATACCGCCGGAAAGCGCCGATATTATCGTTGCGCTCGGCGGCGACGGTTTGATGCTGCGAACCCTGCATCGTTTCGCCGCGACGGGCAAATCGCTATACGGCATGAATTGCGGCTCGGTCGGCTTTCTGATGAACAACTATGGCGAGGATCGTTTGCCCGAACGACTGGCGCGGGCGGAGGCGACGGTGATTCACCCCTTGCGCATGCGGGCGGCGGACCGCGACGGCCGGCGCTATAAGGCTCTGGCCTTCAACGAGGTGTCTCTTTTGCGGGAGAGTCATCAGGCGGCGAAACTGCGCATCCGCGTCGATGGCCGCACCCGATTGGAGGAATTGATCTGCGACGGCGTCTTGACCGCCACCCCCGCTGGCAGCACCGCCTATAATCTTTCCGTTCATGGTCCGATTTTACCGATCGCCGCCCCGGTTTTCGCGCTGACCCCGATCAGCGCCTTTCGCCCGCGGCGCTGGCGCGGCGCCATCCTGCCCCGCGAGGCGCGCTTGCATATCGAGGTTCTCGATCACGAGAAGCGTCCGGTCGCCGTCGCCGCCGATCACGCGGAGTTTCGCGACATTATCGGGGTCGATGTGGAAGAGGATCGGGGTCTCGCCGTCACTCTCCTGTTCGATCCGGGCCACAGCCTGGCGGAGCGCATTTTGAACGAGCAATTTTCGTATTGACCCTGTCGAGTATCAAGTCTTTATTTCCCTGGCGGGCGAACGGCGTCATCGGCCATGAACGCCAAGAGGCCGAACAATGTCAATAATGCACCGGTGACGCCGTTGAACAGGCGTCGTTTGGCGAGAATCCAGCCGCGAACCCTCTGCGCGGACATGAAACCGGCAACCAGGGCAAACCAGACAAAATGCGAAAGCGAAATGAAGGCGCCCCAGCCAAGCTGACCGATCAGAGATGTCTCGACGCCGATGACCTGAGTGTAAAGACTGATGACGAATATCGACGTTTTGGGATTGAGGCTGTTGGTGAGAAAAGCGGTTGCGTAATGCCGCCAAGGTTTGTATGCGCCGACCTTTTGCGATGCCGTTTCGGTTCCCGAACCCGAGAATGCGGTCGAAAGCCCCAGATACACGAGAGAGCAGGCTCCGGCGATCCGGATATAGGAGAACAGATCGGGAATGAAGTGCAACACCAGAGTCAGGCCGAAAATGGCGTAGGCGACATGCACCCAGCACCCGCAAGCCGGTCACAGCCGATGAGATGACGCCTGCGCCGCGTCCGTAAAGGGTGCTGTTGCGGGTAATGATTGCAAAGTCGGCGCCGGGGCTGATGACGGCCAGCCAAGTTATGGACGCGATGAGGGCGCCCGTGTTCGATGTTCATGGTTTATCCTCGAACCACGCCCAGACGCGTTTCCTGAAAAGGCCCCCGACTATGCGGCAATTTGCGCTTGAAGGCAACGACCAGCATATCCCGGTGACCCTGCCTGCCCTCACTTGCCGGGAAGACAGGCGTTACACCATGAGCAACGCGCAAGGTCGTCAAGCATGACGGTTTCCATAACTTCAGTCAGCGTAAACTTGGCAATTTCGTGGCCATCAATGTCTTTAAATGGTCGGTTCGTCACCGGTTACCTTTGACCGGTCAATAAAAGTCATGAACACGAAATCCCCACCGTCCCGGCGCATGCCTTCCGGGGGAGGCTTGCCCCCATCGTCCCGGGCAAGAATGCGAAATTGGTGAATTTCGACATGCCAGTCAACAAGAGGGCGAACGACACCGAACACTGGCTGAGCCAAAGGCCGGAACCTCACGCATCGCATGGTGGTTGCAAATCCGAGCATCTCTAAAAGCTCAAGATTTTGACGCTATTTTCGTCGTCGTCGAATTTGTCTTTGATGCTCATTAACGCACTGAGTTGACTCCGCTTCTCGAAAACTCATCTCTTCGCTACTCACATCCAAAGTTTTAGGTTTTGAGAGGGGCCCATCTCGTTGCGCGCGGGCGAGAAGCGGCGTTGGACGCCGCCATTGAGAATATTGAATTTCGTGGTCTGGAAATGTGGTTGATGCGGCTGCTTTTCCCCACGCCCCCCCTCGAGCCACTGAAAAGGTGGCGTGACGGCGAAGACGATGGGCTCCGCCAGCCGCCATGTCTGTGTCTTCGGCCAAATCTTCCCAACCCGCGCAAAAAGAGCCAATCTCCCGTCTGTCGGTCAAGCCCGGTGCGTCAAGAAAGGCATGCCCCCCAATATGTACGAAACCCGACGATTGTGCCAGTTCCATAGCGTGAATGGAATATTTGCGATTTGTGCTCATAGCTCACCTGCCTGCCAACTGATCACAACATATGATAACCTTAAATGCAAGATGGACACCTCCGGAAACCTCGATTCTGGCGCGTTACATCGTCGATGGGCTTGTCTGCGATGCTCATTAACGCATTGAGTTAACTCCACTTCTCGAAACCCCATCTCCTTGTACTGCATCCAGACTTGAGGTTTCCGGAGATGTCCAGATT
This sequence comes from Hyphomicrobiales bacterium, assembly GCA_036881905.1. GTDB lineage: Bacteria > Pseudomonadota > Alphaproteobacteria > Rhizobiales > Im1 > JBAJNN01. The sequence continues at coordinate 49,177 of JBAJNN010000005.1, forward strand.
TTTTTGAAGTTGACTCACCGCCGTCGCGCCCTGAGACGAGTCCGTAAAACCCGGGTGCGGGCGTGGCGATTTTACCGTCCCATCACAAGCCTTCGACACCTGGATGTTCACCCCATCAATGGCTTTGGCAATGCCCGGGACCCGGGGAATCGATGAACAAGCGATGACTGACCTCCGGCCACGCTGCGAGGGCCGATTTTTCAGTTATCGGTATCCCGATCGCGCCAAAACCGATAAAAATGGTGAACCGGGCCATGGCCGTGGCCAATATCGAGCGTATCAGCCTGTTTAAGCGCGGCGCTCAGGTAGAGTTTCGCCTGTCGCACCGCATCGGCCATGTCATGGCCTCGCGCCAGCAAGGCCGTAATCGCCGATGACAGGGTGCAGCCGGTTCCATGGATATTGCGGGTGGCGATGCGCTGGGCCGAAAAGCGCGTGGTCATATGAGCGCAATGCAGAAGGTCGAGGCAGTCATTGCTTTCCAGATGGCCGCCTTTCAGCAAGACGGCCTTGGGGCCGAAAGCCGTAAGGCGACGGGCCAGTTCCTCCATGTCCTCCCGCCCGGCGGGACCGTCAAGCCCAAGCAATCTCAGCGCTTCCGGCAGGTTGGGCGTCGCAAGGTCGGCCAGCGGCAAAATGTCGTCGCGAAGGCTTTTCATGGCGTCTTCACGCAGCAGGCAGTCGCCGCTCTTGGCGACCATGACCGGATCGACGACAACATGGGCCGGGCGGTACCGTTGCAGCCCTTCGGCGACGGCGCGAATGGTCTCGGTCCGGCTCAACATGCCGATTTTCACGGCATGGACGGTCATATCGTCGAATATGGCGTCGATTTGCCGGGTCACGAATTCCGCGGGTACATCCATCACCGCGCCGACGCCGCGTGTGTTTTGCGCGGTGATGGCGGTTACGACGCTCGCGCCATAGGTCCCAAGCGCGGCGAAGGTCTTGAGATCGGCCTGAATGCCCGCGCCGCCGCCCGAATCGGAGCCGGCTATGGTCAGTGTCGTCGGCCAGGCCATGCGTTTTGCCTCTTCCTTGCCTCGTCCACGGCCCGGCGCAGGCCGTGGGCGGCGGCGCGCGGGTCCTTTTGACCGCAGATGGCGGAGACCACGGCTATGCCATCGACATGCGCCGTCATGGCCTCATGGGCCTGCTCGACGGTAATGCCGCCGATGGCGACGACCGGCGCCGGGGTCAACGCCCGTAAGGCCCGCGCGCGCTCGACGCCGAGCGCCGCGGCGGCGTCGGGCTTGGTCGCGGTCGCCCATAACGGCCCGAGGCCCACATAGTCGATCACCGCCGGATCGATCCGTTTCAGCTCGGCTTCATGATGCGCCGAAACGCCGAGGATCATATCCGGTCCGACCAGCGAACGCACCGTCTCGGCCGGCAGGTCGGTTTGTCCGACATGCACGCCGTCGGCGCCCGCGGCCATGGCGATATCGACATGATCATTGATGATAAGCGGCACATTCGAGCCTTGCAGAATCGGTTTGAGGGCGAGAGCGGTTTCATAGACCGTCCTTTTATCCGACAGCTTGTCACGCAGTTGCACCGCGGTGACGCCGCCTTCTAAGCCCTCGCGCACGGTCCGAACGACGCCATGCGCACGGCATAATCGCGGATCGGTCACCAGATAGAGCGTCGGATCGAAAGCCAAGGCAGTCATATCGTCAGTTTCGCCCGTTCGCTAAGATCGGCGGGCGTCATCGTATAAAGCGTGTCGAGGAAGGCGGTGGCGAACTGTCCGGGACCGCGAGCGCCATCCGCGGCAATTTCACCAGAGACGGCCACGGTGAGCAGAGCCGAGGCGGTCGCCTCGGCGGCATCGTCGCCAACCGCCAGAAAGGCGGCGACGACCGCACTTAAGGCACAGCCGAGCGCAGTGACCCGCGCCATGATGGCGTCGCCATTGGCGATGGCGACCAGGCGGGTCCCGTCGGTGACGTAATCGGTTTGGCCGGTCACGCCGACCACCGCCCCGGTCTTGCCGGCGAGGCGACGCGCGGCCTCGATGGCGTCGGCCGATGAGAGGGTGGAGTCGACGCCGCGCCCGGCGTGATCGTTCTGGCCGCCAAGGCTGGCGATTTCCGAGGCATTGCCTCTAATCGCCGCCGGCCCCTCCATCATGAGATCACGGGCAAGACCGGTGCGATAGGCCAGAGCGCCGACGCCGACCGGATCGAGAACCCACGGCCTTTCGGCCTGCCGCGCCGAGCGGACGGCAAGGCGCATGGCGGCCACCGTCAGCGGCGTGAACGTGCCCAGATTGACGAGCATGGCGCCGGCGACCCCGGCAAACGGACCAGCCTCTTCGGTATTATCGACCATGGCCGGAGAAGCGCCGAGCGCAAGCAGCACATTGGCGGTGAAATTGGCGGCCACGACATTGGTGATGCAGTGGATCAGAGGCGATTTTGCCCGCAGATTTTCGAGCAATGCGCCGACCCGATCCGCGCTTGCGATTGCGACGGATGTGTTTTTGTGCATGTGACAGGCTCCTTGGAATTGCGGCGGCCTTGCCCGAACGGGTGCGGCGCGGCTATTGAAAAGTGACTTTGATCGCGGCGATGCTTTATGAGACGACCAAAACCGGCAGGCAGGCTCGCAAAATCGTTCGCCCTAGACTTGTGATGTCGCGCACATGCCAACCGGACGCGACTCATGCGGTTTCAGGGCGGGATTATAGCGATATAATGTCGAACAATAGGGGCAGACGATCTCATGATCGTCGCCCATATCGAGATAGATATGCGGATGGTCGTGAGGCGGGGAAGCCCCTATACACTCGAATTTTTTCCCACCGATTTCAATGAGCCCCGTGCCGGCGTCATTGAAAAATTTCGCAACGACTCCATCAGCCATGCTTGTCTATACCCTGATGTTATGGTAGGAACAGCAACTCGAACCTCGTAGCATATCAGTTGACGTTATGCAAAGCTCCAAAGTCAGAGTTTGCTCCCGATCGGTCCCCTCTTATCAGGTTCCGAGGCAATTTGGCCGGTTGTTACAACTCTTGGTTGTAAAATTGTCAATGAAATGTCATTTCCATGTCATAATCCTGTCATAATTATTCCCCAAGCTTATCCATCATAAACTATTTGGTCATTGAAAATGACGGTTTGCTTTTAAGGTATCTCGCGGCCGCCGGGTTTCGAGGTCGGTTTGCCCACTGTTTTCGAAGCCACCATCATGGGGGCCGACAGGTTTGCTTATTGAGGATGAGATATGACCAAGCAAGGATCGGTCGCTCCCAAGGAGCGCGTCAATATCGTATACAAGCCGGCGACCGGTGACGCCCGGGAGGAGAAGGAGCTTCCCTTCAAGCTCGTCGTCATGGGCGATTTTACCCACAGCGATGATGAGCGCATGGTTGAGGATCGCGATCCGGTCAGTATCGACAAGGACAATTTCGACGATGTTCTGAAAGCCCAGAATCTGCGCCTCAAAATCAGCGTCAAGGATAAATTGTCCGGTCAAAAGGATGACGAACTCGGCGTTGATCTTGCCTTTGAGAGCATGGCCGATTTCTCTCCCGACCGGATCGTCCGGCAAGTCCCACAACTTAAGAAATTGCTTCAATTGCGAGAGTCTCTGAAAGCGCTCAAAAGCCCACTTTCCAATATTCCCGAGTTTCGCAAAAAGATCCAGGCGCAAATTCAAGATCCCGATATTCGCGAAAAGCTGCTTGAGGAGTTGGGCGTCGGTGATGATGACGGTGACAAGTAGACCGACCGGGACCCCTGATGCCGGCGGGTTGCCGTCTTGCATGCGAAACGGATATGGCGACGTGACAAATGGAGATGTTGAAAATGGCTGAGGAGACAATAGGGGCCGCTCTGCAATCGCCGGAAGTCGAAACCTCCGATCAAGAGAAAGTGACATTACTCGATGCGATTGTCGAGGAGACGTCGCTGCGCCCCGATGATGATGGCTTCGCGGTTGCCAGGGCCGGTCTTCGGACTCTGATGCGCGAGCTGGTTCGGCCCGAACGCGACGGCGCCAAGGTCAACGGGCTTCTGGTCGATGAGTTGATTGCCGATCTCGACGCCCAGGTCTCGGCGCAGATGGATGAGATTTTGCACGACAAACAGTTCCAGACGCTGGAATCGTCTTGGCGTGCTCTTAAATTTCTGGTTGAGCGCACCGATTTCCGCGAAAATATCAAAATCGAGATTATGAATGTCGGCAAGGAAGACTTGCTTGAGGATTTTGAAGATGCTCCGGAGCTGACCAAGTCAGGCTTGTACAAGCAGATTTACACTGCCGAATATGGCCAGTTCGGCGGTCAGCCCGTCGGCGCGTTGATCGCGAATTATGATTTTGGTCCCGGGTCGCGCGATGTCAAGCTCTTGACCCATGTCGCCGGTGTTGCGGCCATGGCCCATACGCCGTTTATTTCGGCGCTCGCCCCCGAATTTCTGGGTCTTTCCGAATGGGCGGGCCTGACCAATCTGAAAGATTTGAGTTCGATTTTCGAACAGCCGCGATATGCGAAATGGCGATCCTTCCGTGAAAGCGAAGATTCGCGTTACGTGGCCTTGGCCATGCCGAAATTCCTTTTGCGCCTGCCCTATGGGCAAGAGACCAATCCGACCAAGACGTTTAACTATAGCGAAACCGTATCTGACGGGGTGGAGCATTTTTGCTGGGGGAACGCCGCTTTTGCGCTTGCCTCCAGGCTGACCGACAGTTTCGCCAAATATCGCTGGTGCGCCAATATCATCGGCCCGCAAGGCGGCGGCGCGGTGGAGGATTTGCCCCTCCATCATTTCACGGCGACCGGCAGTGCTCAAACCAAGATTCCAACCCAGGTTCTGGTCTCCGAGCGACGTGAATATGAACTGTCCGAAGAGGGTTTTATCGCCTTGACCGTACGTAAGGGCAGCGACAATGCGGCGTTTTTCTCCGCCAATTCCTGCCAGAAAGCCAAAACCTTCCCCGATACGCCGGAAGGCCGCGAAGCCCAGACCAATTTTCGGCTGTCGACGCAGCTGCCCTATATGCTGATCATGAATCGTCTGGCCCACTACATAAAAATTATCCAGCGCGAAAATATCGGCACTTCAAAGGAGCGTGGCGATCTGGAAGACGAGCTCAACAAATGGGTGTCGCAATATGTGACCGAGATGGACAACCCCGAACCGAGCGTACGCTCGCGCCGGCCGCTGCGCGCGGCGAATATCGCCATCAGCGATGAGGACGGCAATCCCGGTTGGTATCAAGTCGAACTGAAGGCCCGCCCTCATTTCAAATATATGGGCGCCTCCTTTACCCTGTCGCTCGTCGGCAGGCTCGATAAGGACTGACCGGTCAACCAGGCGGCATTCGGTATTATCCACTGAAAATGCCGCCATTTTGTGTGAATATTGTGCATTCTTCAAGAGAGAGAAAGTTCCATGGCTCTTACATCCTACATGTCTATCACAGGTGCTTCGCAAGGTGATATCAAGGGCGATTGCCCGCAAGCCGGAGACAAGAAGGATAAAATTCTTGTTTTCTCCATCGACCACAGTGTCGGAAGACCCAAAGACGCTCATACCGGCCTTCCGACCGGTCAGTGCGTCCATCAGCCTTTCACCATCGTCAAGGTCAAGGACAATGCCTCGCCGAAGCTGTTTCAGGCCACCTGCGAGGGCGAGCATCTGACGGTCGAATTGACTCTCTACCGAATCGATCCGAAAGGTCAGGAACAGAATTATTACAAGGTCAAGCTGGAAGGCGCGACTATCGTTAATATGCGCGAGTATAGTCCGCTGTCCTTTGACCCAGACAGCAAGCCCTATCACGATATGGAAGAGGTCAGTTTCGCCTATTCTGACATTACCTGGACCTACACGGACGGGAATATCGAGTTCACACGTCGGTGGGAGGACAGCTGACTCTGCCTGGCATAGTGGCAACTCGGTGAGGCCGGCCCGTTTCAGGCCGGCCTCGCAGCCCTTGAACGTGACGGACGCTGACGCCGAACGCGGCGGGTTTCCATGCCCCTGATTTGTCAAACCCTCGCGGGAGGGGGGCTCTGGCTATGAGAGAGCGGTTGTTGGAACGCATACGCAAAGCGGAAAACTGTCCCGAATTGAGAATGCGCCCTGACGGGGAAGCCGTCAAACGATCGATTGTTTCCTACATCAGCAAAATTTTCAATTCCAGCCAGGGGAACACGCTGATTGCCGAAGAGTTTGGCGTGCCGGATTTCTCAGGTTTGAACTCCATGGGACAGTTGGATGCGATTCGCTCTTTGGAAGCAATTCTTGAGGAGACGATCAGAAAATTCGAACCGCGTCTGGATGCCATCGAGATTGCCCATATCCCAACCAAAAGGATAAGAACGACGCTTCGTTTCACCATCAAGGCTCTTGTCATGATCGATTCCGCCCCCCTGCCCTTGGCCTTCCTGACCATTGTGAATGCCAATGGACATATAGCCGTTAAAGGCTGAGTGATGTGTTTAAAGAGTATTACGAAAAGGAGATTCATGCCTTAAGGGAACTCACCGTTGAGTTTTCCCGTGCGCATCCGGCATTGGCCCCGATGCTGACCGGGGCCGGCACCGACCCCGATGTCGAGCGTTTGCTTGAGGGGACGGCTTTTTTGTCGGCCATGGTCAATCAGCGTCTCGATGACGAATTTCCTGAAGTGATCTATGGTTTGATGCAGTTGATCCTGCCGCATTATCTGGCGCCGAGGCCATCGAGCGTCATTATGCGCTTCAAACCGGCGAAAACATTGCGTGAGCGTCTTCTGGTGCCGAAGGGAACGCAGATCGATTCCATCGAGGTTGAGGGAGTAAGGTGCACTTTCGAGACAGCTTGGGATGTGGAGTTGCATCCGATCGGGATTGCCGATGTCAAACCCGATTGCACGGTCGGTGAGCCGGGTTTTGTCCGCATCGGGTTCGATATTGGCGGCGGCGGCCTTGAAAACTGGCGCGGCGAGGGGTTAAGGCTTTACATGGCCGGGCCTTACGGACAAGCCTCCAATCGTCTGAAATTCCTGCTTGAGACTGTGAGCCATATCCGGTTGCGCGATGGCCTTGGCAACTCAGCCATTCTCGACCGCGGCGCCTTGCACCATAATTGTTTTGATGAAAAACACAGGCTTATAACGCCTTGCGGCGCGTCGTTTCCGGGCTATCAACTTTTGCAGGAGTATTTCATCCTGCCGGAAAAGTTTCTATTCCTTGATGTGGCGGGGCTTAAGCAGGCTTTGTCCGATTTTGGCGGTTCGAGGCTCGAGGTTGAGTTTGTCATTGACGCGAGCGCCGCCCGGATCCCGGATTTCGACCTTAATTCATTTGTGCTGTTTGCCTGTCCGGCGATCAATCTGTTCGATCATCCCGCCGAACCGATATCGCTTGATCACCGCATGCCGGAATACCGGGTTCGCCCGCTCGACAATGCCCAAGAGGCGCTGGTGATCCATTCGCTCAAGCGCGTGAGCGGCGCGCTTCAGGGCCGGGCTGAGACCCGGGAATACCAACCTTTCGGCCAACTCAACTTAAGCGCCCGTTTCACCCCGACCTATTTCGTAAACACACGACCCTCGCGGCTGAAGCAGGATATGGAGACCTGGATCTCGGTCGCCTATTCGCGAGGAGAAGAAAAAGCTATAAGCGAACCGGTTCGCGAAATTCTCTCGGTTGATTTGCGCTGTTGCAATGGCGAAAGAGCGGAGATGCTGCGCTATGGAGATATTTCGCGCGCAACCGATTCCTCGCCGCCGCTAGCCCGTTTTGAAAACATTACACTGCCAAGCGCCTATGTCCACCCCCCGGACTCGCAAGATATTCTGTGGCGATTATTATCGCATCTTCATCTCAACCTTCTAGCGATTGCCGATGCGGGAAAGCTCAAGGCCCTGATCGGGCTTTATGTTTTTGCCGGCTTAAGTGACCGGAGCAAGGTTTTGGCGAATGTCAAACGGGTTGAAGCGGTTCAGGAATTGTCGGTCGAACCGTCAATTCATATGCACCAGGGTGGATTGCTGAAAGGGCTGGCGATCGATCTTCAGGCGGTGGGAAACGGCTTTTCCAGCCCAGGGGATTTTTATCTGTTTGGCGTCATTATGGATCATTTTCTGGCCGGTTATGCGGCGATGAACACCTTCACCAAGCTGACATTGACCGAACTGGGAAGCAAGGAGCGTTTCGAATGGCCGATTCGACTGGGAAGCCGCCAGCTCCTTTGACGCTGGATGTGCTTGAGAACAGCAAACTCTATTCTTTTGTCCAGGCGATACGCATTCTGGCATTGCGCCATCGTGAGCCCGGCGAAACGCTCGATCGGTTCCTGGGTCGTATGATCCGTATCAGGCCGGAATTGTCATTGGCGTTTCCCGCAACCGATTTGGTGGATATTCGCCATGTCGCCGACGATACTCACGGGCGACATGCGCCGGAGATGGATGTCGTCGCCGCGGACGGCGTGGATACAAGGATTCATTATCCCGACGAGACAACACCCGATCAGAATGGATGCTACCACATCACGGCGACTTTTCTGGGGCTTTACGGGTCTTCCTCGCCCCTGCCGGCTTTCTACACCGAAGAGCTGATTGAAGATGTCAATGAGGAGCGTTTCGTTACAAGCGATTTCATCAACATTGTGAACAGCCGGTTTTACACCCATTTCTACCGGGCTTGCGTCAAATACCGGCCGATGCTGCAAGCCATCGAACATGAAGACGGCAAAACACGTCTGGTTTTCGATGCTCTCTACGGCTTTGGCGATCAAAGACTGATCGAACAGGACAGTGTTCTGCCGCAATTGCAACGCTTTTCGGGGGTGTTGATGCAAATGCCGCGTTCGGCGTCGGGGTTGCAAACCATATTGCGCGAAACGGCCGGTCATGACGACATTTTTGTCGAGCAGTGTGCTCACAAAATATGTGATATTCCGATTGACGCCCGTTGCCGCTTGGGACAATCCAACCACGGTTTGGGTGACAATAGCTGGCTTGGCCGCGAATATCCCGACCGCAACGGCCATTTTTCCATCCATATCCGCAATCTGAGCGCGGGGCTTTTGCACGCTCTTTTGCCCGAAGGCGGCGGGCTTCTGCAAAGTTTGAGCACGGTCGCGCGCTATTATGTCAGCGCCGCCTTGAGTTTTGATTTTCTGTTCGCCATGGCCGGAACGGCCATAAGACCCTTCAGGCTTGGCGAAACGAATTGGGGGCGACTCGGTGTCAGCAGTTGGTTGTTTTCGCAACGATCCTTTGAATGCGCGCATTACCGGGTATCCGGCGATCTGATGGCGCAAAAACCGGGCCTTGGCCGATGATGGAGGTCAATATCAAGAACCTGCTCGGCAAGATGAGCGATTTCACGACAAGCGTTTTGTATAACGCCGCCGGGCTCTCGGTGTCCAGAACGCATTATGAAGTGACGGTGGAACATGTTCTCCTCAAGGCTCTTGAAGTCGGCGACAGCGATATTCCCCTGCTGTTTGAGGAATGCGCAATTGACCGTTCCCTGGTCATTACCGGGTTGAATCATACGCTGGAAACCATGCGGACCGGCAATGGGGGAAAACCGGTTTTTTCGCCGCTGCTTCTCGAACTGATGCGGGAGGCCTGGGTGGTGGCGTCGGTGGAGCTTGATCTGTCTCGGGTCAGAACCGGCGCCATTGTGCTGGCCTTGGTCCGAATGCCGGGGCGTTACGGGGCCGGCGAGTGGATCGATCGGCTTTTGGAGTGTCGAACCGACGCCGTCCTGGCGGCTTTGCGCAAGGTCGGCGCCCTTTCTTGCGAAAAAGACATAACGCCGACATTGCGGGAGCAAGCCGCCCCAGAGACCATTGCCCGGGCCGGCGCGCGAGGAGGGAATGCGGGGCAGGGCTTTATCGAACGATTCTGCGAGAATTTTACCGAGAAGGCGGCAAAGGGCGAGATCGATCGAGTCTTTGGCCGCGATGGCGAAATTCGCCGGATGATCGACGTTCTTGCCCGTCACCGCAAAAACAATCCCATTCTGGTCGGCGAAGCCGGGGTGGGCAAAACCGCTCTCATTGAGGGGCTGGCCGGCAAAATCGGTGAAGGTGAGGTTCCCGACGCCATCAGGGATGTGACCATCCTCGGGCTTGATATGGGGTTGCTTGAGGCTGGTGCTGGAATGAAAGGCGAATTCGAGAATCGGCTCAAAGGGGTGATTGATGAAATCATAACCAACGAAAAGCCGATGATCCTGTTTATCGACGAGGCCCATACCCTGATCGGGGCCGGCGGCAATCCCGGCGGGTCCGACGCGGCCAATCTTTTAAAACCCGCTCTGGCGCGTGGCGAATTGCGGGTTTGCGCGGCGACGACCTGGAGCGAATACAAGAAATATTTCGAGAAGGATCCGGCTTTGGCCCGCCGGTTTCAGCCGATCGGGCTTGAGGAATTTTCCAATGAGGCGACCGCGATGGTCCTTCATGGCTTGCGTGAGCGTTACGAGGCCTCGCACGGAGTTGTCATTCGCGACGACGCCATTCGCGCGGCGGCGGAATTGGCCGGGCGTTATATATCCGGTCGTTTCCAGCCCGATAAGGCGATCGATGTGCTCGATACCGCCTGCGCCCGCATCAAGGTTTCCATGAGTTCAAAACCGGCCGCCCTCGAAGACGCCTTGATGCGCGTTAAGGCATTGGAGCGTGAATGCGAGGCCATCGGGCGCGATCGCGATCATGCCGTAGCGGTCGATGAAGACCGCCTTGAAGCTCTCCGGGCGAGTATTGCCGAGGCGACCCGAACGGCGGAGAGTCTCAACATCCGTTGGCAAGATGCGCGCCGACGCGCCGATGAGGTTATGGCTCTTCGTGGCCGAATCCGTGAGATGAAACAGTCCGGCACGCCCGATGACGCCGCCATTGCCGCGCTTAAAACCGACTTACGCAAGGCCGATGACGATCTTGAAGCGTTTCAGGGTGAAGCCCCCATGGTTTTTGTCGATGTCACCCCCGACACCATCGCCAGGGTCGTTTCCGACTGGACGGGGATTCCTCTTGGCAAGATGGCGCGCGATCAGGTGTCGCTGATCTGCGATATCGATGTTGCGATGACGGACAGAATCAAGGGCCAGGCCCATGCCTTGACCTCTATCGGCGATGTGGTGCGGGGCGCCAAGGCCGGTATCGCACCGGCCGAACGGCCTCTCGGGGTGTTTTTGCTGGTCGGACCGTCCGGCGTCGGCAAAACCGAGACGGCGCTTGCCCTGGCCGATTTGCTCTTCGGCGACGAAAAAGCCCTCATTACCGTCAATATGAGCGAATTTCGCGAAAGCCACAGCCTGTCGCGTCTGATCGGCTCGCCGCCGGGCTATGTCGGTTATGGCGAAGGCGGCATGCTGAGCGAGGCCGTGCGCCGCAGGCCCTATAGCGTCGTGTTGCTCGACGAGGCCGAAAAGGCTCATATCGATGTGATGAACATGTTTCATCAGGTCTTCGATAAAGGCTCGTTACGCGATGGCGAGGGCAAGGACATCAGTTTCCGCAATACGATCATCATCGCGACCAGCAATCTCGGCAGTGAGCAGATTACGCGGATGGCGGGTGGCGGCGTGACCGATCCGGAGCGCATGGCGAGCGCGATCCACCCGACGCTGTCGGCTCATTTCAAACCGGCCTTGCTTGCCCGCATGAGCGTTATTCCCTATCTTCCTCTTGACCGGCGGACCTTGCGCGATGTTGTCATGCTCAAACTCGATAAACTTAAGGCCCATCTATGGAATGCCAACACAATGAAGCTGACCTGCGGCGAGGCGGTTGCCGATCGAATTGTATCGCGCTGTTGCCAGTCCGAGACCGGCGCGCGCGACATCGATCATATCCTGAACCACACGGTTTTACCCCGCCTGTCGCGTGAAATTCTGGGACATATGACGCAGGCGCGAATGCCCGGTTTCGTTCATCTCGATTGTGACGAAGAGGAAAATTTCACCCTGACCTTCAAACAGCATGACGGCGCCGGTCCGTCCTTGTGCGAAAGCGCGCCGCGATCGGTGGAGGTAAAGCCGGCAGGCGCCGAGGTCGTGACGCAAACCGCCATCATGTAAGACACGAATAGGATCGACCATGTTACAGTCGAGAATCGATACAGGACAGACACTCCCGCTTTTGCACTATGCCCGGGTGATCGAGCCGGCCGGCGATGATGGGTTCATGGCCTTGCGGACGGATTTTGGCGATGTTGCGGCCCGCTGCGCCGCAAGTTGCTTGTTGCAACCTGTCGAGGGCGATCGGGTGCTCTTGTCGGCAGGGCACGGGGGAAACTATGTTCTTGCCGTCCTCACCCGTGAGCGCAAGGGGCCCGCGGTGCTGCGTTTTGGTGGCGACGTCACCATTCACGCTCGTGGCGGGACTATGGGGCTGGAATGTGAAAATAGTCTCGCCTTTCAGGCCGAGCAGCTTGATATTGCCGCGCCGAAGGCGATAATATCTGTCGATGACGCCGACATTGTCGCGCGTGAGGTGAGCCTCAAAACCAGCCGTTTCGAGGCGGTTATCGGCCGGGTGGAACAGATTTGCGACACGCTGATTCAACGATTGGGCCGTTATTTCCGCTACACCGCGGGGCATGAGGAAAAGCAGGCCCTCTCCTCAACGCAGCTGATCGACGATACGCTTGCCATGACATCCAAGAACACGGTTATGCAATCGCGCGAAACCACCCGTATCGATGGCGAAAACATCAATATGGGTTGAATAGGCGCGGCAATGACGAAAATGGAGCGGCATGAGAATCGGTCATGATAAAGAAGAGAATTTGCATGGCGTATCGGGCGTCACGATGCATCGTTTTTATGGTTGCCGGGCTTTTGAGCGTCTTCCTTCTGCCTGGCTGCGCGAAAGACGCCACTCCCCGAAAAGTTGTTGTGCCCGACGCCAAACCGGCGTCCTCGCCGCAGGCGATCGACTGGGCCTTCAAGCCAAAGGCCATCCCTTTGCATATTCAGGCGGAGCAGGGCTTGAACTGGTATCAGGGCGAACCGCATGTTTTGAAGATTTGCGTCTATCAATTATCCGGTGCCAAAAAATTTGATGGCTTGAGAAAATCCATCGCCGGTGTGCAACAATTGATGCAATGCCGGGCGGCGATCGATCCGGAGGTGGCTCTGGCCCAGAGCTGGTTCATCCAGCCGGGTCAGGAGAAGACGTTTATCCTCGATCGTGCGCAGGGGGCGCGATATATCGGCGTTGTCGCCGGATATTTCAACCAGGCGCCGGATCAGGTTAGCCGAATCCTGCCCTATCCGGTCAAGGTGAACACGCCCATAAGCCCGGTTCTGTTCTGGCAAGACAAAACCTATGAGCCTGGACATCTGACATTGTCCTTGAAACTTTTCAGCGCCGGCATCGCCCTGACGGAAGCAACCGATGATGACTGAAAATCCACTGTTCTGGAAGCAGGGGCTGTTTCTGCACCCCCAACATTTCCAACTCATGTCGCGCCAGCTTCATGGGGACTTGGAGCCGGTTTTAAGGCTTGCAAGCCCCATGGCTTATGGTGTGCGCAATTTGAAGATTCGCTCAAGCGCCCTTGAAAATGGGGTTTTGGACATTACCGGCGGCGATTTTCTGTTTCCCGGTGGCCCCTATGCCCGCCTGCCCGCCAACGCCGTGCTGCCGCCGCGCCAAATGGCCGGTCTCGACGAGACCACCGGCGGACAGCTGGTGACGGCTTATGTGGGCCTGCGCAAGTGGAATGACCGCGGCCGCAATGTTTCGCCGCATGAAACGCTCGGTCGTGGCGTGGGGCGGGTTGAGAGTATGTATGTCAGCGATCTGACCCCTGAGACGGTTCCGGATTTGTATTCCGACGGGCCCGAAGCCGAAATTCTGACGATGCACTACGCCCTCGAAATTATCCTTGAACCTGAGGTTGCACATTATGGTGAGTGCCATTTATTGCCGGTTGCGCGGTTGCGCAAGGTCGGCGATCGTTTTCAGATCGAGAGCGGTTATATTCCCCCGGCCTTGAGCATCGGCGCGCATCCGGATTTGTTCGACAGGGTGCGCAATATTCGCGATTGCCTGCTCGGGCGCGGCAAACGGCTTGGCGAATATAAGCTCGCAAGGGACATATCCCCTTCGAGTCTGCTCAACCCGCAAACCGCGACCACGTTGCTGGCGCTGCGGTCGCTCAATCGCTATGCCGCGCTTTTCGACCATATCTGCGAGGCCCGCGATGTGCACCCTTGGGACGTCTATGGCGTCATTCGCCAGCTTGCGGGCGAGCTCAGCTCGTTTTCGGCGGGCCTCGATGCGCTGTGCCGCACGCCGCAAGGGGAACCCCTGTTGCCGTCCTATGATCATAACGATCCGGGGCTGTGTTTTGCCCGCGCCGAGGCCTTGCTGATGCGTTTGCTCGATGAGTTGGTGGTCGGGCCGGAGGCCATCGTGCCGTTCGAGCAGACCGGCGCCATCATGAGCGCCGGTTTGCCGAGCGATAAAATGACCGAGGGTTACAGGTGCTGGCTGATGATAAGACCACAACACGAAATCGATGATACGGCCCTTACACTTCACAATGCCATGAAACTCGGGCCGGAAAGCGCCATGGAGGTTTTGCGCGCGCGCGCCCTGCCGGGGGTTACATTGACACCGTGCGGTGAAACGCCCCCTGGCCTGCCGCAGCGCGAGGGGACCTCATACCTTGAAATAGAGTGTCGGTCCCAATTGTGGCGGGAGGCTGTCGCGGAGGGCCGCGCCGGGTTGATATGGGAAGGCCAGACCGGCACATTCGAGGCGTTTCTCGCCGTCATGACCTCCTGAGTGACTGTAATGCCCGCCGCTGGAGCAATTCCTGAAGACAAACTGGGGACCGGTTTTCCGTCCGGAATTGCGTAAAAACAAAAACTTAAGAAGCATGTCCGGTGACCTGGTTTTCACCGGAAGTGCTTTAGAGCCTTGGACCATGACACCATGAAACTGATTCATGATTTTCAAAAGCTGATGGCTTACGTCAATTATGTCTCGGTCGATGCTGTTGGGCGGCATCGACCGTTAGACCAGGTCATCGGCGATATTGAACGGCTTGTCGGCGAAGTTGAAAACCAGCGTCACAAGACCGGCCTGTCGCGGACAGCGTTCGATGAAGCGCGGTTCGTCGTCTATGCTTGGGTCGATGAATGTCTGTTATCCTCGCGGGGGACGGATCAGGGTGGCTGGTCGGAACAGACCTTGCAATATCGGTTTTTTCAGACCTCGGCGGCCGGGATCGAGGTTTTTGTGCGTCTGGGGACTATCCTTGCCCGCAGCGACCTGCCGACGGTGCCCTATGCTCATACCGTCAATGGACATTCCACACCGCAAAGCGAAGAGTTTTTAAAAATTCCCGACAATGAAAAACGCCAGCTGGTTGAAATCCATGCCTGTTGTCTTGGCATGGGGTTCAAGGGGTGTTACCACAATGATCCATCGGCCTTGAAGGCCTGGAGCAAGGCTTGCTTCGATGTGCTGACGCCTGAGACCCATGTCAAAGCCGGATGTCTGTTCCCCGAAATTTACGAGGGCGCTCCCATAAATCGCCCGCGCAAGGCGAATGGCCTCTGGAAACTGGCAGTTATTGCCGTTCCCGTCCTCGCGGTCTGCATCATGTTTATAATTTACGACCACTGGCTGGATCGCTCATTGACGGCAATGGGGGCCAAGTAAAACATGACAAGGATGTTGCGCAAAATCTTCAAATGGATGCTGATCCTGCTCGCGCTTGCGGCCATTACCGTCGGCAGCTGGTTTTTCGTGCGATGGCGGCAATGGCCGGATTGGAGCATCGCCGCCATTGTGGCGGGCTTTGGCCTGGCGATCGTTGCGATCGTTGTGATCCGCTATTTTCTCAATCGGTCGCGCGAAAGAGCGTTCGTGCAAAATATCGTTCGCGAGGATGAAAAACACGCCGCTTCCCTTGGCGGCCGCGATGAAAACCTTGGCGAACTGCGCGAGCAATGGCTTCGCGCCATTAGTGTTTTGCAACGGTCGAATATGCGGTTGCGCGGCAATCCGCTTTATGCCCTGCCCTGGTATATGGTGTTTGGTGAAAGCGAATCCGGCAAATCGTCGATGATCGCCAATTCGCGTCTGGCCTCCATCGCCAGCGAGGTCGGCCCGGTGCGGGGCATTTCGGCGACGCGACACTGCGATTGGTGGTTTTTCAATGATTCCGTCATGATCGACACCGCCGGGCGGTATGCCATTCCCATCGAGCGCAATCGCGATCTGGAAGAGTGGGAGACGTTTTTAACGTTATTGTCGAAATACCGCCGTCGGGAATCGTTGAACGGACTCATCATAACCATTGCCAGCGAGCGTCTGATCGCCGGCGACAGCAGAGACATTTTTGAATACGGGTCGGCGTTGCGCAAGCGGATCGACCACCTCATGCGCGTGCTCGCCACGCGATTGCCGGTCTATATCATGGTCACCAAGATCGACAAGCTTTACGGTGTCGGGGAGTTGATCGCGCATATGGCCGAGAACGACGCCAAGCAATGCGCCGGGGCTCTCAACCCGGTGGAGCAGGGCCGGGATTTTCACCCCGCCGATGTTGCGCGCAAGACGGTCAGGACGGTTGCCGAGAGGCTTTCCACCTTACATCTGATCTTGTTGCGCGACCGGAAAATCGCGCCGGCCAGTTTCCAGTCCCCGGGTGAAATTTCTGCCCTCGAGGAGGGGCTCGCCACTTTCGTCAATTCCGTGTTCCACCGTAATCCCTATATAGAGACGCCGTTGTTTCGCGGGCTGTTTTTTTCCAGCGCGCTCCAATATGGCCCCCGGCACAGCTTGCTTTTGAAAGATATTGAGGCTTTTCAGAGTGAGGAAAAGCCGCGAAAAGAGGGGAACAGGGGGGTATTTCTGCATGATCTGTTCGCCCGCATCCTCCCGGAGGATCGCTATGTCGGGCGGAAAATTCTCAAATACGTCACCTGGCGCCAGATGGGCCGGCATGTCGGTTATGGCGCATGGGTTGCGGGCATAGTGCTGGTTTGCGTCATGATGTCGATGTCTTACCGGACCGGCCGGAAAGTGCTGAATGCGGCGGCGATGGTTCAATCCGGTGAACCGCGCTTGGAGGAGCGCCGGGCGGTTTTGCTGCATCTTCTGGGGCTTTATGAGGAAATCTCAACCCTTGAGGAGATGAATGAAGAGAGGATCATTCCGTTTTTGGGGCTGAACCAACCGGTGGAGGCGGTCAACGCTCTCAAGCGGGTCTATTCGCGGCAATTCCAAACGTTTCTTCTCGACCGCGATATCAAACGCTATCAGGCGATGGTCGAAGGCGCCGGCGTGGGATTTGACCTTAAGACATTCAAGAAGGGCTTGCGCGATCTCCTCTGGCTGACCGCCGACATGAAGAATGCGATGGGTGCTGGATATTTCACCCACGGCACGGGCGACAAGGCCGATATTTCCTTCGACCTGGTTGGGGACTGGCGTGAAAAGGAGATTTATCCGATCCTGCTGCAGGCCTGGTTGCGGTGGAATGACCATCCGCTCCAGGCCAAAACCGCCTATCGGAGTTTGCAGGCCTTGTCTCTCCAGGCCATGGAAAAGGCGACGCGTTCCGGTGTGAGCTGGCTCGTTGACTGGGTCAATGCCGATTATCCCTCCTATACCATCGATCTCAAGCGCTATTGGGCCGGTTCGGGCAAGGCGCCCGCGGGATTGGTCATCCCGCCGGCCTATACTGTGAAAGGCTATGGCGAAATTAAGGCTCTCCTGCAAAAAGCTCATGATATTGCCGGAAAGGACAAGGATATTAATGGCAGGATCGAAGGATTCTGGTCGTGGTACGCCCGTGAATGGACCGGCGCCTGGGTCCGGTTCATTCACCGGTTCGACGAGGGATGGCAACTCCTGAAGGGCCAGGCCGAAATATCGGCCACGCTGGCGGCCATCACTGCGGGAGAAGGGCCATATCTGCGGTTTTTCGCCACTATGGACCGGCAATTTTCCGTTCTCGCCGAATTGCCGGACTCGAGCCCAGGCGATTCTCTCGCCCGGCGGCTCGGTTTTCTCGATAAGATCATGGATACGGCCTCCAGACTGAAAGAGGGAGAAGACCCCGAACAAGCCGGTGTGATCAAGCGCATCACCACCGGGCTGCGCGAAGGACAGGTCACCGACACCGAAAAACTTCTCGCCGGCGCAGGCCTGTGGAAACACTATACCGCGAATTTGCGCGAACTCAGTGAGAATCTGCACGACCCCGACAGTGCCTTGTTCCTGGCCTCGCTCTATTACGGGCGGGAAGCGGGCGTGGCAAGCGCCGGGGAGCGTCAAAACACCACGCTTTACGGCAAAGCCCGGACAAGCCTGCGTCAGCTTCGCAGCCGGCTTGACTGGCCCGATGATGCCGACACTCAGACTCTGTTCCAGCTTTTGGGCGGCGCTTTGCGTTTCTTTGAATATGACGCGACCGCCACGGCGGCAGCCAGGCTACAGTCGATCTGGACACAAGATGTTCTCGCGCCGGTCAGCGGATCGCATCACAAGAGCATGGCCGCGCTGTTCAAGCCCGGCACGCCGATTCAGACATTCATCGCCACTCTGGCCAGGCCCTTTGTGATCCCGGGAGTAAAGGCATGGAAAGCCTCAAGTTGGAATGGCCGGGTTTTCCCCTTCACTCAAGAGTTTCTGACCTTTCTGCATGCCGGTCAGGAAAGCCTTAAATTGCCCGACGCCAAACGCTTCGATGTTACGATCGCAACCCGTCCGATCGAGGTCAATGGCAATGCCGCCGTCAGACCGCAATCGGTCTCTCTTCAACTTGAGTGTTCAGGCGAGGTGCAGACGCTTACCAATTTCAATTATACGAGCCGCCTGAACTTTCACTGGGATCCTCAAACCTGCGGTCGCACGCGCCTGACAATCTCTTTTCCGGCCTTTGAATTGCTTCGCGACTATCCGGAGAAAAATGGGTTTCTCAATTTTCTGGGTGATTTCCGCGATGGATCACGGACATTCCGCGCGGCTGATTTTCGCGAACGGAAGGCCATGCTGAAAGCCATCGGCGTTTCAAGCATTACGATTGCCTACACTATCAGGGGCGGCGAAGAACCGGTTTTGCTGTTGCGCAGGAAGGACCTTGAGGTGCCGCAATTTATCGTGCGTTCCGACGCCATGTTGAAGGTCACCTCGCGTTGAAATCACTTAAAAGTCTATCGGCGTCGCCTTTTCCCGCTGCGCCGCCAGGGCCAGCTGGGGCCGGTCCCGCGGCAAAAGGGCATAAAGGGGATATTCACGCCGGCAATGGGGATGAGACTGTATGATGATTGACACCCACATCTTGCAAACGCTGGGGAAAACGCCAATCAGCGCGGCCTCGCCTTGCGGCGAGGCTGTAACCTATGATCCGGCGGTCGATGCGATACAAACCGAATTCAACAAGCTGACAGTGGCTTCAGCGTCGGGAACGCCGATTGATTGGCCGCGTGTCGTCGCGCTGTGTGTCGAAATATTGTCGCATAAGGCGAAGGATTTCACCATTGCCTGCCGGTTGGGCGTCGCCTTGCCGCACACGCAAGGGGTCGCCGGGCTGGGGCTTGGAGCAAGGGTGCTCGGCGATCTGGTCGCGACGTTCTGGAACGATATGCACCCGTCCGTAAAGCGCGCGCGTCGCCGGTTGAATGCTTATACGTGGTGGACGGAACAGGCCACGGCCTTTGTGGACAATCTTGGTGCGCAGGACCATCCTGTCGGTGACATTCAATCCGCCGCCCAAGCCTTGCGCGATCTTGACGCAAGGTTTAGGGAAAAGATTGCCGATGCGCCGCGACTGCATGATCTCGTCATGAGGTTGGAGAAGCGGATGCCGGTTGAAACGGCGCGCGAGTCGCCAGCATCGTCGGGGCAGGACCCGGCGGCGTCAGGCTCGGTTTTGCGCCGACTGGCCGGAAAGCTGATTTCCATCCCGCCGGCTTATACCGAAACCGACCAGTCTTGCGCCAGTCACGATCCGCCGTCGAACGCCGCGCCTGACATCGGGGCAATATCACCTCCGGCACAATCGCATGACGAGGCCGATACCATGCTGCGAGAGGGGCTCGACCGGTTGTTGCGACTGAGTGATCTGTATCTGACGCTCATGCCGCAAAGCCCGCTACCCTATCGGCTGCGCCGGGTCGGCATATGGCTGAATGTAGACGGGCCGCCACCGGCCAGGGGTGGGGAAACCATGATCGCCGCCCCCGATCCCGACCGGCTCGAGGCGCTGGACAGGCTGGTGTCCACGCAAGATGTCGCCGGAGCTCTTCCCCAGATCGAGTCTCTGGTTCAAGAACGGATTTTCTGGCTTGACAGCAGCTATTTATGCGCCAGGATGCTCGAGAAACTGGGTGAGCGCTATGACAAGGCGCTAAAGGCGGTCGAGACCGCGACTCTGGCCTTCGTCAAAAGGCTTCCCCGGATTGAAACATTATGTTTTTCCGGCGGCATGCCCTTTGCCGCCCCGCGCACGCGAGCCTGGCTTGACGCGCTGGATTCGCCGGGCAACAACACGAAGAGCGACGACACTGCGCCGGCCGATCGCGTTTTGCAAACCATTGCCGAGGCGCGAAGCCAGGCCACGGGCGGCAATCTTCAGGCCGGTATCGCGACATTGAGCAGCGCACTGCGCGCGGCGCCGGACGGCAAAACCCGGTTTCGTCTGCATGGGGCGCTGGCCGGTCTGCTGATTGAGGGCCGTCAATTCGCCCAGGCCCGCCTGCAAGGCAACGAGATCGTGCGGCTGATCGACAAATTCGATTTGACCGACTGGAACCCGGCGCAAGCCATTGACGGGCTGACCACTGTTTTGCCCTGTCTGCCCTTGCCGGATAAGGATCCCTTGTCATCAAACTGTGATCCACTGCGTGATAAAGTTCACACTCTGCTCGGGCGAATCGACCCGAACCGGCTTTCGGCACGGCAACCGGTAACGGATTGACGGACCGAGGGGACGTTTAAGGCACGAAGGAACATCGTATGAAAGAAAAAGCTCTAAGACGTTTCGTGTTCAAAACCGGTCATGGCGGCGAGTTGCCGGGGTTGCACGTCGTCGGTTTTGAGGGGTGCGAACACTATAACGCATTGTTTGAATTCCGGATCGTTCTGGCGGCCTCGGACCGGGCGGCGATCGTGGCGATGGGGGACGCATTGAGCAAGCCCGCAACCTTGTCGATTCTGTCTCTCGACGGTCGGGTCAGGCGTGAATTTCATGGCATATTGCGTGGCATTCATCAGCTGCATCGCCGTAATGATCTGACCTATTATGAGGCGGTGCTGGTTCCGCAAGCCTGGTTGCTGGGTGAAACGCAAGGCAGCTATGTTTTCGTCGATAAATCGTTCGACGCCATCCTTGAAACTGTCCTGAAACGCGCCGCGCTCAACGCCCGCCACTATAAATTCAGCCTGAAGAACGTTTACAAACCGCGAGACCTGGTCATGCAATATAATGAAAGCGACCTTGGGTTTATCAACCGGTGGATGGAATTTTACGGGATTTACTATTATTTCGATCATACAAATGGCCATGATCGGTTGATGATCACCGACACGCTCAGCACCCTTAGCAAAATGCCCCATGGCGGGGGCATTGTGCATTACGATCCGGTCAACGGCTTGCAGTCGGTTGACGCCGACAGCAAAATCCAGAATTTTACGGTAGAGAAACGCCGGTTGCCGGCCAGGGCGCGCCTCAAAAATTACTCTTCCAACCGCCCTGATCTTGAGCTTTCGGCCACTGCCGAGGTGTGGCGCGAGGGGCATGGTGAAGTGTGTCTTTACGGGCAGTCTTTTTCCACCATCGAAGACGGCCGCGCCCTGGCGCGGATCCGGGCTGAGGAAATGAGATGTCGTGGCGAGATTTATCGTGGCGATGCGACGAGCCCGTTCCTGTGCGTCGGGCAATATTTCACCCTGAAAGATCATCATCACAAGCGACTGAACGGGGATTATCAGGTGACGGCGATCACCCACCACGCCAACCAGTCGCAATTCTTACAAGAGTCTGGTTTGCCCGTTGAACGCAATGAGACCTTGCCCGGCGGTGGCGGGTATCATTGCCATTTTGAGGCGATTGCGCGTCAGACCCAGTTTCGTCCGCGACGCAAAACGCCGGTCCCGGTGTTTCCAGGCACGATAACCGGCCATATCGATGGCGTTCAGGATGGCAAATATGCCGAGCTCAACGACAGCGGGCATTACAAGGTTCGCTTGCCCTTCGACGATGGCGACACGGAAAAGGGGCCGGGCAAGGCATCATGCTGGTTGCGCATGACGCAGCCCTATGGCGGCGAGAATCGGGGCATGCATTTCCCCCTGATCAAGGGAACCGAGGTTTTGCTCACCGCGATCGATGGCAATCTCGACCGGCTGGTGATCTGCCAGGTTGTGCCCAACCGTCTTCACCCGGGGCCGGTTGGCGCCGCGAATCAGACAAAGAACAGCATTGTGACCGGCGGCGGCAACAGGATCGAGATGGAGGATGAAGACGGCAGACAGCATATTCTGATCGCCTCTCCCAGCGGAAATTCCTACTTGCGTATCGGTGGGGTATCGCCCGGTCGTAAGAGGAGTTCCGATCGTTGATCCGGTGTTCGGATCGTTGGCTCATGGTAAGACTGATGGAAAGGAAAGATATGGATAAGAGCGCAAATCCCACACCGAAAACGGACAGAGTCGCAACTCCCGCACCTGAAACGGGAGGGGGGACGGACACGGTTCCAACTCCACCTGCACCAGCTACGGGAAGCTCATCGGATATTGAGAACCGGTTGACAAAGCTTGAAGACCGCCTTGCGACGATTGAACTGAGGACAGAAGGGAATTTTAATGCTGACATCCATGGCGATTATCATAAAACAGTTCATGGCAATAGCCAAACTACGGTTCTCGGTGGGACCAACCAAAGGGTTAGCGGTGGGAGAGCGGTTTCGGTTGCTGGGGCAAGCGTAAGTACCGTTGGCGGTTTAGGAGTTAATGTTACCGGTGCTGCAAAAGGGTGTATTAGTATTAGCAGATGGGTGTTTTCTGGCTTGGACTTTAAAGCAGTTGGCGTAAAATCGGAAAACTACGTGAGTAAATTTGAAAACGGGTTCAATAATCGTCTTGCCGCTATAAGTAGGAATGACGAGATCTCAAATATTAGAAGCTCTATAAGTTACCTTAGACAATATGCAGCTTCAAATGCTCGTGCTATTGCTAATGACTGTATGGAGATAAATAAATCTCGTAGAGCTTTTAGAAGTCTTGTTACTGTAATGAGTAAAACTGAAACTTGTTTTGGGCTTTCAAGACTAAATAATATTAAAAAAATTGCGAATATTTCAGATATTCAAGCATTTATGTGAAAACTTCACAAGGATAAGACCCCCTCGCTCATTGCCCGTCCCCTTGATCTCCGGGGCCGGCTGTCTCCCGGCGTCGGGGTGGCGATGTTTTTCGGCCAATGATCACGGGATTGAGCTGGGGAATGACGAGAGCAGGCGGCATAGTCCGATCGGTGTCCTTAGCGGGCGTTGCCATTTGCGTATCGGTGGCGAGGCGTGTTAACACGGAGAAAATGCCATGAAGTAAGCTTGAGTAAAGGAGTTAATATCAATAATTGGGTTCGCTGCCTGATGATCAGCTTAATGGAGAGAAAGAATATGGATAGGAACGCAAATCCCACACCGAAAACGGACACGGTCCCAACTCCCGCGCCTGAAACGGGAGAGAAGACCTCAGAACAAGGCCATCCTGAAACTTTGCACTCTGGAAAAGCTCAGGGGAAGACCGCAAAAGGGAGCCACTCTGAATCCGTGCACGAGTCCACTGAGCACACTGAGAGCCAGAACAGGGCTTTCAAACAAAGAGTGCGCGATGCTATAATAGAACTCCAGACGGAGGGTGATCTTGTCATTAAGGTCGGCGGTGATCACAAGACCCATATAACCGGGTCGGTGACCCATACCATAGGATCGACCCTTCTGACAAGGGTCGGTGGATCAGCGACAAGCATGGTTGGAGGTGGAACGACAAGTGTAGTCGGAGGTGGAGCGGCAAGTGTAGTCGGAGGTGGAGCAGCAAGTATAGTTGGAGGTTTGTCAACAAATATAAATTGTTTAGCAAGGGTTCAGGCCTCCCCAGCCAGAATTACGATTTCTGGTTATGAGTATAAACGGTCTCAGATGATGAGCACCAATTACAAAGTAAAATTTGAAAACGGGGTAAGGCGTGATCAAATTATTGCGACTACCGATAACAAAGCTGCGCCTAGAGTGCAACAAATTTCTGAAAATGAAACTGATATGACGACCTGTAGAACAGCTTTCAGGACTCTTGTTATGGAATTAGCGAGACAAAAAACTTTTCTAGGATTCACGCGTCTAGAAAATCTAAAAAACTTGAATAGTATCCAAGAAATTGCCAGTTTTATGTAGAAATTTACAAGAACAAAACACCCTTGCTCATTGCCCGTCCCCTTGATCTCCGGGGCCGGCTGTCTCCCGGCGTCGGGGTGGCGATGTTTTTCGGCCAATGATCACGGGATTGAGTTGGGGAATGACGAGAGCAGGCGGCATAGTCCGATCGGCTCTCCCTAGCGGGCGTTGCCATTTGCGTATCGGTGGCGAATCATGTTAAAATAGAAAGAATCTTTTTGGTTAAGCATTGGACAAAGACGTTAATATCAATAATTGGGTTCGCTGCCTGATGATCAGCTTGATGGAGAGAAACGATATGGATAGGAACGCAAATCCCACACCGAAAACGGACACGGTCCCAACTCCCGTACCTGAACCAGATTCTGCACCTGAGCCAAAGCCCGATCCTGAACCGGATACTAAGCCAAAGCCCGATCCTGGACCGGATACTAAGCCAAAGCCCGATCCTGAACCTGAACCGGATGAGGCTTTCAGACAAAAAATGCTACAGACCCTTACGGAACTCTACACAGACGGTGATCTTGAATTCATGGTCCGCGGTTATCACAAGACCCATATAACCGGGTCGGTGACCCATACCATAGGATCGACCCTTCTGACAAGGGTCGGTGGATCCGAGATAGATGCGGTTGGTGGGTCGTATCTGGCGACGAGTCCTCAAAGAGCGGTATTTAACGGTGCAGAGCAAAAAATCTCCGCCTTGGCATTTAGAGGACATGGAGCTAGAGTCGAGGCGGTGGGATTGAAAACCCAAACAGTAGCAAAAGAACTAACGTTGGTCCAGATTAGACGAGAGCTTGTACAGCGAATGGACCACATTGCACAGCAAGTCAATCAACTTGCGGCTCGGCGACGCGATCTTCAGTGCGATCGGATTGATATTGTACAAGAATAGCAACAAAACAGGCGAAATTTGTTGCAAAATATCGTTTCCCTTTTAGCCTTGGGAATGTCATCGACTTTGCTTTTCAGAAGACAAAATCATGCAGGGGACTACTACCGTGGTGTTTTTAGAGACATGATGATGGGCTGATTTTATTCGTGAAAATTTGAAAGCCTGTCAATTCACACAGAAGAGTCACAAGGACAACACATTGTCGATTAACCCCCGCCCTTTCGGTCTCCGAGGCCGGTTGTCTCTCGGCGTCGGGGTGGTGATTCCTGTCGGCCGAGGGTGAGGGAACTGAGCCGGGGCATGAAGACGGCGGGCGGCATGTTCCGATCGGCTCTCCCAGCGGTCGTTGCCATTTGCGTATCGGTGACGAATGATGTTATCATGAAAGAATGTGGTGAAGAAAGTTGATGTCGGTGATCAAGCTCACGACCTAATGGTAAGCTTCGCGGAAGAGAACGGATATGGATAAGAGCGCAAATCCCACACCGAAAACGGACACGGTCCCAACTCCTGCACCTGAACCGGGAGGGGAGGCCGACGGAAAGCCTAAAAAAGCTCGGAGGGGGACCCCAGAGGAGAGCCGCTGTGAACCTGCGCACAAGGCCGCTGAGCACACTGAGAGCCAGGACGGGGCTTTCAAACAAAGAGTGCGCGATGCTATAATAGAACTCCAGACGGAGGGTGATCTTGTCATGAATGTCGGCGATGATCACAAGACCCGTATAACGGGATCGGTGACCCATAGGATAGGATCGACCCTTCTGACAAGGGTCGGTGGGTCAATGACAAGTGTGGTCGGAGGTGCATCAACGAGTTCAGTTGGAGGAACGTCAATAAGTGGATCTTTTGCAAGAATAAATGTTTCTCCCTTGAGAGCATATTTTAGCGGTACAAGATTGATAGCTTCCGGCTATGACATAAAAACAAATTTTATGAAAAGAGGCTATTACTATAATAATATTGAAAACAAAGTATCTTTTAATGGAATTCATTTAATAAATCATAGAATTTCTGAAGCAATATGATGTATTTATAGACTTTCAACCTACGTAAGTGTAAACCACATGTCTCTTTCGAGGGTTGGCCGTCACATGGGTTTTGGGACACAGTATCTGCAACAATGAGAACATCATCTTAATGATATTTACACTATAACTGCAGAGAATGGCTTCTCTGGTTTAAACACAGTTTTAAAAATTTAAAATTTATTAGCTGTTATGAAAATCTACAAGGACAACACACTCTCGCTCATTCCTTGGCCCTTCGGTCTTCGGGGCCGGTTGTTTCTCGGCGTCGGAGTGGCGATGTTTTTTAACCTCGATGAGCCCGATGCGCTGCTCGATGAGCAGGATTTGTGGGAAACGGTACCGACTCTGCTCGGGGACCAGGTTCTCGATCAGGGCATGCCGAAACAACAGGGCGAAATGCTGCTTTGTGGTTCGTGCCATGCTCCCGCCGGCAAGCCGGTGCGCGCCGTGGAGATCTCCGCCCGGATCGGCGCACTCAAAAAGTCTCTCTATGTCGTTGGCGATCGCTACTGGGACGGCAAAAAAATCATCGGGCCCGAACCCTATACCCGGATGCCGATCGACTGGGCCCATGCCTATGGCGGCCCCGATTTCGCGCGCAATCCGCAAGGCAAGGGCTATATGGCTTCCGGCGGCAAAGGGCGGCGCGGGAAAAAACGGAATGATGGGCCTTGCCCACTGCCCAATATAGAAAATCCCGCCGATTTGATCCGTCGCCGCGATCAGCAACCCGAACCGGCCGGTTTCGGCCCGTTGGGCCCGACATGGCGGCAGCGCTCGGAGCAGGCCGGTTCCGGCACTTATGACGACAGATGGCTTCTGGAGCGCTGGCCCTATCTTCCTGACGATTTTGACCTCGATTATTTCAACTGCGCCCAGCCCGACCAATGGCGCCCTCGCGACGAAAACGGCCAACCTTTCTTCAAACCGGGCGATCCGATCGAAATCTCGCATATGCATCCGCGAAAACCCGTGATCGCAAGTCACCTGCCGACCGGGCGTTTGCGGCTGTTCGCCATCACCGATCCGGATTTCGATCCGTTCCGTTTCCCTACATCCTTGCCGTCTCACACGCTCAAGGACAGCGACGTCATGCGCGAGGTGGCGACCCGTCTTGAGACGGTGTGGCTGTTCCCTGAGGTTGAACGCGGCGTCGCCATCCATCGCGGTGCTTTTGAAATTCGCGATGATGAATTCGCCGATGTCACCCGCCTGTTCGCGACCGTGGAGGCTGCCGACGACCCCCCGCGCGATCTTGATCATTATCGCTGGAGCCAAGAGACCTTTCTGCAACGCATGGCCGGCGTTGATATGGCCGAAAGCGGTGACGCGCTGGCCGGCGCCCGCAAGGCGCTGCGCGGGGTTGGCAATTTGCCCAAGAAAATCCGCGCCATGCGCGATGCGGCCTTTGGAAGGGTTCCGATTCGCCCGGCCCCGGGCTTGGCGGATATGGAGGCCCAGAATGCCAGCGTGATTGCCGAAAGCCGCGCCATGCTTAAGCGGATGGAGGCCCAGATGATTCCTGAACTGTCCGAATTGGGCGCCGCGGGCCAGGCGCGAAAAATGATCCGGACCATGCGGGGCCGGTTGGACCAAAACGAAGCCGAATTGACCAAAAATCTGGCCTCGCTCGCACAAGAGCACGCCGACAATGCCGCTGTTCTCGAAGAAGAGCTGGGCCAGATGGAGGCGGCGGACTCGTTGGACCCGCAACAGGCTGAAGAGATCAAGTCGCACATTGCCATGTTGCGTGACGGTCGGGGCATGAAGCCGCCATCGATCGCGCCGTGGCACGATATGGGCTTTGCTCTGGTGTGCCAAGCCTGCCGTGTCGTCGAATACAGCCCGGCCCATCGCCAGACTCTCGAGGCCATGGGCTTCGAGCGCGAGACGCTCGCCGATAAATGGCTCGGCCTTCTGGAAAGCGAGCATCGCAGCCACCCCGACCAATGGGGCCTTGACGACGGCGAAGGTGACTGCGTCTTGCCGGCCGGTCTGGTGTTGCCGCGTTTCGACGGACACAAGCTGGTCGCGCTGCATGGGGTCGCGCTTGGCGAAATAGGCCGTGGCGATGCCGTCAAAACCGCCCCGGGCAGTCTCGCGCAAGCACTGTTTTATCCGGCCTCGTCCCTGATCGGGGTTCCCGGCATGCCGGCCCGTGAGAAGGCTGCCCCGGTGCTCGTGGTCGCCGATCCGTTTTCGGCCGTTTTGGCCGAGCAGGAGATTGGCGATTTCTGTTCGGTGATCGCCCTTGAAACCCCCGAGCCCACCGACGACGCCGGTGGCGACGCCCTGGCCAAGGCCCCCCTCATCTATCTTCTGCAAGGGGCGGGCGGCGCCGAAGCCGATCTTGCCGCCTGGCGGGCCGTCATTCCCAATATCGCCGCCTTGCGTTTCGAACGCGCGCAAACGCTCTTTGAGGCTCATCGCGCCGGCGAAAGCCTGCGCGATTTGCTGCTGAAAACCTTGCCCCCCGAAAGCTTCCCCGAACACGCGCTCGATACCACCCTGCCGCCGCCTGGAAAACCGCCGGACGAAAATTTCCTGAAAGGGTTCGAGTTGCCCGATATTGGAGCCATCAACACCAAACTTCGCGAAGAGCTGCTGGACCATCATGTCACCGAAATGGAAGCGCTTTTGAACAGCCACCCGCAATGGCAGGCCATGGCCGGGCAGTCGAAAAAACTTGATCTTCGCGCCATGTTGGCGCAGCATGAAAAGCTCGACATTGACGAGACCATGGCGCTGGCGCAATCGCTGGCGCAGGAAGGCCTGGCAATGCTTGACGGTCTGAAGCCTCAGGACACCGAGACCTTCAAATCCAGGATCAACGAGAATATCGAGCGGTTGGTCGCGGAAAAGGAAACCATCAAGACGGCGATGGACGGTGATATGGTCGATGCCGTGCCTGAAGACATGAAACAACAGTTTGTGCAATCGGGTATCGATATTGCGGCGATGAAAAAGCGCAGCCGCGAGGAGGTCGTGCAGATGCATGCGCGTGGTCAGACCCTGTCCGGCGCCATACTCGACGATGTCGACTTGTCCGGTCTGAAGCTTTCCGGCGCCGATTTTTCACGTTGTCGTCTGCAACGGACCAATTTCAGCGACGCCATTCTCGATGGCTGTCGCTTCGACACCACGCAATGCAGCGAGACCATTTTCGCCAACACCTCGTTGAAAAAGGCGAAGCTTGAAAACAGCATCCTCGACAAACCGGTCATGACCGGAGCCGATCTGACCGGGGCAGAGATGGAAAAGCTCGTTGTCTCCAATGCCGATTGCAAAAACGCCGTTTTCAACGACGCCGTCTGGACATTGGGCCATTGCACGAAATGCAATATGGAAGCGGCGCAATTTAAACGCTTCAAATCCCATCTGGCGATGTTCAGCGATATAATCCTCGATAAGGCCGATTTTTCCGGCGCCGAAATGACCAAAACAGTGTTCGAATCATCATCGGCGAATCAGGCCCGTTTTATATCGGCCAGTCTGCATGACACCATGTTCGACGGGGTCGAGGGTGAAGAGGTCGATTTCAGCCGCGCCGATCTCGATAAGTGGCGCAGCATGGGCAACACCATTTTACGACAAGCCCGATTCACCAACGCCAGCATGAAAC
Organism: Hyphomicrobiales bacterium; assembly: GCA_036881905.1. Classification (GTDB taxonomy): domain Bacteria; phylum Pseudomonadota; class Alphaproteobacteria; order Rhizobiales; family Im1; genus JBAJNN01. The sequence goes on from JBAJNN010000005.1 coordinate 79,107, forward strand.
GCGCTTCATTGTTCAACAGCGATTTCGGCGGTTCGGTCTTCACCGGAGCGGTCCTGGATCATTCGATCGTCCAGAGTTGCCAGCTTGCAGGCGCCGATCTTGTAGGCGTTCGCGCGAGAGAGGCGCGCTTGGCCAAAACCAATCTCGACGGCGCGGATATGCGCGGCATGAATCTCTACGGGGCTTGCCTGAAAAACGCCAAGGTTACGCGAGCCGATCTCAGCCATTCCCACCTCTATAATGCGCAACTTTACAAACTCGTGACCGGTGATACCAAGCTCGACGGCGCCGATTATCGCAACACCTTGTTGCACAAGGCCGAACAGGCGCGCAAAACCGCCCGAAGCGATGGGGGGGCCGGGTGATGGCCACAATGACGCGCGAGGAGGTGGTTCACGCCATTGCCGATGTGCAAATGGTTGAAAACGCCGATCTGTCCGGGCTCGACCTTGGCGGGGCGGATCTGCGCAACGGATTTTTCGAGAACTGCGATTTTTCCCGCGCCGATCTGACCAATGCCGATGTCGGCAAGGCGGAATTCGAGGGCTGTTGTTTTGCCGATGCCACCCTTGACGGGCTGCATCTTGAACTGGCGCGGTGGCAGGAGGCGGATCTTAGCCGTGTCAAACTGCGCAACGGCCGTATCAAGCGCTGCCTGTTCGACAAAAGCGATTTTTCCGGCGCCGATCTGAGCGGTAGTTATTTCGGCTGGACGATCGCCATGGGGGCTTGTTTCGAAGGCGCCCGTCTCGCGCATATGCATATCGAGAAAACCGTCTTCGATCAGGCCACATTGCAAGAGGTCGATTTCACCGGTTCGCGCGTCGAACGCACTTCCTTTAACGAGGCGGTCATGAGCGGTGTGATTTTTCGCGATGCCGTCTTTTATCGCTGTTTGTTGCACAAGGCCCGGCTGGCCGGGCAATCTTTCGCCGGATTGGCCTTCAAACAGGTCAATTTCAATGAGGCCGATCTTGCACGAGCCGATTTCAGCGATGCCGACATCACCATGTCGTTGTTTATGGGGGCCAATTTGGCCAAGGCCAATATGCGACGCGTCACGGCCGACCACTGCATGTTCGCACAGGCCGACCTTTCGCAAGCCGACCTTTCGCAAGGTTCGTTCAAACAGGCGATTTTCGAGGAGGCAACCGCGGTGCGGACGCAGTTTTCCGGCGCCAAACTGACCCATGGGAAATTCACCAATGCCGATTGTTGCGATGGCCGCTTCGATCACGCCGATTGCCAGCATACGGACCTGGCTCATGCCGATTGCACCAATGCCGATTTTTCCCATGCCGGGCTGTTTCGCGCCAGTCTTCACCGGACCATGACCGATGGCGTAAACTGGACCGGCGCCGATCGCCAGTTTGCCATGACAACCGATAAAGAGCGCGAGGCGGCTGAAAACTGGACGCCGCCGGCCGATCTGGCGCATGAAACGATGAGCGCATGAAACGAGAGCATAATCCGAGCCGGAGAGAGCCGCGGGTGGACCAGGATTATGCGGACAGGATAAAGAGTTTAACAACGCCGGTTCGATTCAGTCGGATCGAACGACGCTTTAGAGCCTAATCCGATCCGGAGCGATAGCTACGGACGATCAAGATTATGCTTATAAAATAGAATGTTGGAGCGGTATTGCGATTCAATTCGAATACAATCCGCTCTGGATGGATTTCACAGGAATGCAGCATGTCCGATCCGGCCTTTGGTGAATTGTCCTGTTTGCCGGTCCTGCCCGAAATTCTCCAGGCGGCGATTGTGCAAATCAGAGCGTGCGGCTCCGTTTGCGGCATTGTTCTCCATGATGGCCGTGTGATTGAGGCGCGAGTCTCACCCGGTTGCCTGCTGCGCCCGGAGACGGGCGATACCGTCGCCGTTTGTCTGGAGGAGAACGGACGACAGGCCATGATTTTCGCGGTGTTGGAGCGCGCCGAAGCAAACGCGTCACATCTCGATTTCGACCATGGCGTCCGGATTGTCGCGGCAGGATCGCTGTCTCTGATCGCCGATCGGGGCCTGAAAATTCGCTCGCGCCGGTTGAATGCCTTTGCGGCCGGGGTTAAGGCGCGTTTGGGCAATGCAGTTCACCATATGGGTAAAATGCGGGTGATGTTCGGGTGTTTTCGTCATGTCGCCGAGAGGGTGCAGTGCGCCTCGGCGCGGGTAACTCAGCGGTTGGGGTCCTATGCCCGTGACAGTTTGGCCCATGAGGAGCGCCACGCCGCTTCGTCGCGCCATGTGGTTGAAACCGATCTGGTGATAAAGACCCGCCGGACCGACATTGTCGCGAAAAAAACTGTTAAATGTGACGCTAAGCTGATACAACTCGGCTAGGGTTTGTTAGCGTCTAGGGTTTGGAGCACGCTATGAGCGAAAATCTCTCAGTTTCAGGAGCGCAAGCACCGGAAGGGCCTCGCTCTCTTAAGCTTTCTCGACGTCAAAATGGGTCATTTTCGCCATATCCTTATCGGGCGCGGCGGATTTTACCCCTAAAAAGCGCGTCGAAGCCCCTTTGTGGAGTGCGACGCGGCAGCGAGATCTTTTCCTATTCGGGAGGAGACTCCGTCCCGCACCGTGCCCTGACCTCAACCGTGAACAGGCCCTAGCAAATCGCCGGAGGAGGGTGATCGATGTTTGCCTTGTGCCAGGGAAAAGCCATGCAGATGGCGCCGGCCGATGTCTGCAAGACAGCCGTCGGACCGGCCGTCGTGCCGATGCCTTATCCCAATATCTCATATTCCGCCAGCGCGACGTCGGTGGTCGGCCATGTGTTATTTGAGGGTCTGCCGGCGGTGACCCAAGCCGCCAAAGACGCCGTCAGCACCGGCGACGAAGCCGGCGCCTCGGGCGGGGGCGGGGTGGTCTCGTCCAAGGTTTGCGGCCAGACGACCTATATAAAGGGATGTTCGACCATTTTCGTCGGGGGCGCGCCGCTGCAACGTTTGACCAGCGTGACCGGGCAAAACGCAGAGGGTGGAACCGAGAATGCGGTCGGCGGGTCTTACACCCCGGCTCAGACGACGGTTCTGACACTGGGGTGAGGCGGCCTTGAGGCCCAGAAACTTCGTGATCGGACGGCCCGATACCCAATGTGTAAGGGCAAAACAGACAAAGCGGATCCGGCCCGGCGCCGCGCGGCGATGATCGGAGCCGTCGTTCTCGCGGCCGCGCTCGATGCGCCCGCGGCCGGGGCTGCGGCGCTCTCGCCAGCGACGCTGTCATGGCGGCCCGGCGCTGAGGGGCCGGTCTTTCTCGTTATCGCGTCGATCGCGGCTGTGGCGGTGCTGTGGGCGGTTTTCGCTACGGTGAGAGCCGCGCAGCGCGAGCGCGAGATGCGCCGACAACTGAACGCTCTGCAAAGTGAGCGTGACGAGGCCGAAAGGGTCTTGAGGTCCGAGCCGCAGCTTTTATTCATCTGGCGCGGGCGCAATGCGACTCCCGAACACATTGTCGCACAGATGTGCGGCCTGTGCGCCATTCCCGAAACCCGCGAAAAACAGGCCGATTTCGCCGCCTGGATCGCGCCGGAGTCCTGGGTGAGGCTTGGCTGTGCGCTCGGCGCGTTGCGCAAAACCGGACACATGTTCAATATCGCCATAAAAACCATGGCGGGCGAGCGTCTCGAAGCCGATGGACGAACCGCCGGCGGCTTGGTGACGCTGCGTTTGCGCCCGCTGGTCGGCGAGCGCCTGGTCCTGAATGAGCTTGAAGCCAAGCATCGCGCGCTTGGCCGCCGCGCCGGGCGGCTGGAGACGCTGCTCGACGCCGCGCCGCTCGCGATCTGGTTGCGCCGCGATGATGGCCGGATCGCCTGGGCCAACAACGCCTATATCCGCGCCGTGGACGGCGAGGCTCTGGAGCAGGTGGTGGGCCAGACTATGACGCTGACCGGAGAGGGCCAGGACAGCGCGGATGAAAAGCCGGCAAAACGCCGCGATGATGGCCGGATCGCCTGGGCCAACAACGCCTATATCCGCGCCGTGGA